>NZ_JPGL01000007.1 GCF_000732615.1 Burkholderia paludis | reverse complement strand
GGACACGACCCATCCCGCCGCCGCCCTCGAGCCGATCGAGACCGCCAGCCGCGACGAACTGCAGGCGCTGCAGCTCGAGCGCCTCAAGTGGTCGCTGCGCCACGCGTACGACAACGTTGCGCACTATCGCCGCACGTTCGATGCGGCCGGCGTGCATCCGGACGACCTGAAGTCGCTCGCCGACCTCGCGAAATTCCCGTTCTCGACGAAGCACGACCTGCGCGACAACTACCCGTTCGGCCTGTTCGCGGTGCCGCGCGAGCAGGTGGTGCGCGTGCACGCGTCGAGCGGCACGACCGGCAAGCCGACGGTGGTCGGCTACACCGCGCGCGACATCGACACGTGGGCGAACGTCACCGCGCGCTCGATCCGCGCGGCCGGCGGCCGTCCGGGCGACACGCTGCACAACGCGTTCGGCTACGGGCTCTTCACCGGCGGCCTCGGGATCCACTACGGCGCGGAACGCCTCGGCTGCATGGTCGTGCCGATGTCGGGCGGGCAGACCGAGAAGCAGGTGCAGCTGATCCGCGATTTCGAGCCGAAGATCATCCTCGTCACGCCGTCGTACATGCTGAACCTGATCGACGAGATGGTGCGGCAGGGGATGGACCCGGCCGAGTCGTCGCTGAAGATCGGCATCTTCGGCGCGGAGCCGTGGACGCAGGCGCTGCGCGAGGAAGTGGAGACGCGCGTGGGCATCGACGCGCTCGACATCTACGGGCTGTCGGAAGTGATGGGCCCGGGCGTCGCGTGCGAATGCGTCGAGACGAAGGACGGCCCGGTGATCTGGGAGGACCATTTCTATCCGGAGATCATCGATCCGGTCACGGGCGAGGTGCTGCCCGACGGCAGCCAGGGCGAGCTCGTGTTCACGTCGCTGACGAAGGAGGCGATGCCGGTGATCCGCTACCGCACGCGCGACCTCACCGCGCTGCTGCCGCCGACCGCGCGCGCGATGCGGCGCCTCGCGAAGATCACGGGCCGCTCCGACGACATGCTGATCGTGCGCGGCGTGAACGTGTTCCCGAGCCAGATCGAGGAAATCGTCGTCGCGTTGCCGCAGTTGTCGGGCCAGTTCCAGATCACGCTGACGCGCGACGGCCACATGGACCGGCTCGACCTCGCGGTCGAACTGCGCTCCGAGGTGGCCGCGACCGTCACCGAAAGCGACCGTGCGGCGCTCGCGCGCGAGCTGCAGCACCGGATCAAGACGATGGTCGGCGTGTCGTCCGGCGTGACGGTGCTCGCGGCCGGCGGCATTCCCGCGACCGCGACCGGCAAGGCCCGCCGCGTGATCGACCGCCGCCAGGTCGCCTGATTCTCCCGTTTGCCGTTTGTATTACCCGAGGAACCTGTTCGATGGATGGATTGAAGACCCTGGCCGTCGCGGTCGATGCGCGCGGCATCGCGACCGTCGCGCTGCAGCGCGGCGACGTGCTCAACGCGTTCGACGAGACGATGATCGCCGAGCTGACCGACGCGTTCACGGCGCTCGGCCGGCGCGAGGACGTGCGCGCGATCGTGCTGCGCTCGGACGGCCGCGCGTTCTGCGCGGGCGCCGACCTGCAGTGGATGCAGCGCGCGAGCGCGAACGACGCGGCCGCGAACCTGCGCGACGCCGAGCGGTTCGCCGCGATGATGCGCGCGATCCGGCAATGCCCGAAGCCGACGGTGGCGCGCGTGCAGGGCCACGCGTTCGGCGGCGGCGTCGGCCTGTGCGCGGCGTGCGATATCGTGATCGCGAGCGATCACGCGCGCTTCTCGGTCAGCGAGGCGCGCTTCGGGATCCTGCCGGCCGTGATCGGCCCGTACCTGGTCGAGGCGGTCGGCCAGCGCCAGGCGCGCCGGCTTGCGCTGACCGCGACGCAGCTCGCCGCCGCCGAGGCCGTCGCGATCGGCCTGATCCACCAGGCCGTGCCGCTCGACGCGCTGGACGAGGCGCTCGACAGGACGCTCGCCGAACTCGGCCGCAACGGCCCGAATGCGCTGACGGAAATCAAGCGCTTCTTCGACGCGATCGGCGAGTATCCGCCGTCGGACGAGCGCGCGGCATTCACCGCGCAGACCATCTCCCGCGTGCGCGCGACGCCGGAAGCGAAGGAAGGCTTCGCCGCGTTCTTCGCGAAGCGGCCGCCGGCATGGGAGGCGGGCGCGGAATGAGGGCCGCCGGCGGCGCTCGCCGGTGAACCGGGCGGGGCGCATTTTGCGGCGCGGGCGGGCGCTTGCTCTACAATGCGTGACCTCCGGCGTGCCGCCGGCCCAGCTCCGACCGATTCGCCCTCCGATGATCGTCAACCGCCTTATTTCCGAGATCCTGTTCGGCTTCACCGGCCTGATCGGCATCATCAATCCGATCGGCATCGCATTCCTGTTTCTCGAACGTACCGAGGCGCTGACCGAGCACGAGCGGAACCTGCTCGCGAAGAAGGTCGCGTTCAACGCGTTCATCGTGCTGCTGGTCGCGTTCTTCGCCGGCACGCCGGTGCTGCATTTCTTCGGGATCTCGATGGAAGCGCTGCGGATCGGCGGCGGGTTCGCGGTGGCCGTGGCCGGGTGGCAGATGCTGAACGAGCCCGACGGGCCGGGCGGCGGCGATACGCCGGTCAAGCCGATCGACGCGAACGCGATCATGACGCGCGCGTTCTTCCCGCTGACCGTGCCGCTGACGGTCGGCCCCGGCTCGATCGCCACCGCGATCGCGCTGAACGCGAACCGCACGCACAAGCTGTCGGAATTCATGCTGTCGAGCATCGTGTCGGTCGCCGTTTCCGCGCTGGTCGCGGTCGTGATCTGGCTGACCTACAGCCGCGCCGCGCTGCTGTCGCGCTACCTGGGCAGCGAAGGCACGAAGGTCGCGAAGCGCGTGTCGGCGTTCCTGCTGCTGTGCATCGGCGTGCAGATCATGCTGACCGGCTTTTCCGCGTTCCTGCAACCGATCGCCGACCAGGCCAAGTAAGCGGCCGGCGGCGCGTCTCCCGCCGTACGCAACCCCGCACCGACGATCGCCCCCTTCGCCCCTTTCGCGCAGGCCCGCGCCGCACGCAATTCCGCTGCCCGGGATAACATGCGACGGTCCGGCGGAGGCGCGGTGCGCATCCTGCCGTCAGCTCAACTTCAATGGCGAGGCGTGCAATGGAATATGTGAAATTCGGGTCGACCGGGCTCGAGGTGTCGAATCTGGTGCTGGGTTGCATGACGTTCGGCGAGCCGTCGCGCGGCTCGCATCCGTGGACGCTGCCGGAAGCGGAGAGCCGCCCGATCATCCAGCGGGCGGTCGAGGCCGGCGTCAACTTCTTCGATACCGCGAACATGTATTCGGACGGCACGTCGGAGGAGATCGTCGGCCGCGCGCTGCGCGATTTCGCGAAACGCGACGAGATCGTGATCGCGACCAAGGTGTTCTACCGGATGCGGCCGGGGCCGAACGGCGCCGGCCTGTCGCGCAAGGCGATCATGACCGACATCGACCAGAGCCTGAAGCGGCTCGGTACCGATTACGTCGATCTCTACCAGATTCACCGCTGGGACTACGGCACGCCGCTCGAGGAAACGCTCGAGGCGCTGCACGACGTCGTGAAGGCCGGCAAGGCGCGCTACATCGGCGCGTCGTCGATGCACGCGTGGCAGTTCGCGAAGGCGTTGTACACGTCGAAGCTGAACGGCTGGACGCGTTTCGCCAGCATGCAGAACCACCTGAACCTGCTCTATCGCGAGGAGGAGCGGGAGATGCTGCCGCTGTGCGAGGCCGAGGGGATCGCGGTCATTCCGTGGAGCCCGCTCGCGCGTGGCCGCCTGACGCGCAACTGGGACGAGTCGACCGAGCGGCAGCAGAGCGACGCGGTCGGCCAGCGGCTTTACGACGCGACGGCGGAAGCGGACAAGGCGGTCGTCGAGGCGGTCGCCGCGATCGCGGCGGCCCGCGACGTGCCGCGTGCGCAGGTCGCCCTGGCCTGGGTCGCGCAGAAGCGCGGCGTCACCGCGCCGATCGTCGGCATTTCGAAGCCGCACCAGCTGGACGACGCGCTTGCCGCGCTCGACCTGAAACTGACCGACGACGAGATCGCCGCGCTCGAACGCCCGTACGTGCCGCACGCGGTGGCCGGCTTCAACTGAGCGGCCGCACAGGGGCGCCGCCGTGCCGGATTCAGTGCGCGGCGGCGAGCATCGGGTAGGTGAACAGGCCGAAGTGGACGACGTTCAGCCCCGCGTGCGCGAGCGCGGCCGCGAGCAGCCCGCCGCGCCGCCACGCGAGGCCGTAGCCGGCGCCGGCCACCGTGCCGAGCACGATCCATGGCCAGCCGCCGGCCGCATGCGCGGCGCCGAACAGCACCGCGCCGATCGCGAGCGCGGCCCACGGCCCCCATGCGAAGGCGCGGAGCGCGCGCGTCAGGCCGCCCTGCACGTAGCCGCGAAACAACGCTTCCTCGGCAAACGTCACGAGCAGCAGGTTGTTCGCGAGCCACAGCCAGCCGGACGGCGGCCACTTGGGCGCCCAGCCGGCCATCCCGAGCGCGAGCGCGCCGGCCAGGCACACAGCGGCCGTGGCCGCGGCCGCCGCCACGCCCGTGCGCAGCGCGCGCGCCGGCGGGACGTCCGGCGCGACCCACGGCAGCACCCATGCCAGCCACAGGCCGACGAGCGGCTTGTCGAAATTCAGGTACATCGTGAACGGTACGGCGTCCGGCGTGAAACGGGTCGGCCCGATCACGCGCGGATTGTGGAAGCCGGGGATCAGGTGCAGGCTCAGGCCGATCGCGACCGCGACGAAGACGACGTGGGCGGCGACGCGCACCGCGCACGGGCGCCCGGGCAGCGCGCCCCAGGCGGCCGCGGCCAGCAGTGCGAGCGGCGCCAGCGCGACCGGCGCGAGCTGGCCGAACGCCAGCGCGCCCGCATAGCCGAGCGCGGCGAGGCCGATGCTCAGGCTGTGCAGCGGGCGATGCCACGCGAACGCGGCGGCCCCGAACAGGGCGATCCAGATCGTGGCGCAGGGAAGGAGCGAAAGGGACATGACAGGAGCGGCATACGTCTGACGATACGCCGCGCATCATACCGTAGCCGGTCTGGCCGGCTGCCGGGACGGCGATCAGCGGCCGGCGGTTTCGGTCATGCCGTCGCGGCCCGGGATGTGGGCGCGGTTGCGCACGCGCATGCGCCGCCGGTACCAGAAGGTCCACAGCAGCAGGCCGCCGAACACGGTGTAGCCGACGATCGGCGACACGACCAGCACGCGCTCGACCGGCCAGGTCACGACCATCCAGCAGCGCAGCAGCATTTCCAGCGTCATGAAGGCGCCCCAGACGAAGGTCATGCGCCGCAGCATCTGCCGCACGCCCGGCTGGGCGGCCCAGACCGCCTCGAAATGGGCGGCGCCGCCGTCCATCTCGCGCGCCACGGTGGCGCGGGCGAGATAGAAGATCATCGGACGTGCGCGGAACAGCGACAGCAGGAACACGACGCCGATCGAGCCCGACGCGAGGGATTCGCGCATCAGCAGCGTGCGCGGGCTGCCGCCGAGCGCCATGCCGACGATCGACAGCGCGATGCCGAGCAGCACGATGGCGGCCACCGCGTCGACGCGGCGCGAGCGGATGAATTCGACGATCGACCAGACGATCGGCGGAACGGCCGACGCGTACAGCGCGCCGGTTTCGCCGAAGGACGGATGCGCGGCCCGGTAGGCGACCCAGGGCAGAACCAGGTTGACGAAGAGTTCGAGTATCAGGCCGGCTCGCGGTTTCACGGTGCGCCATTCCAAGCAGGTTGGGGCGAACGCGCGAAGGGCGTGGTTGCCCCGGGTTGCCCCGAAAAGGGTTCGGTCCAGTATATCGAAGAATCGCGCGGGGCCGCGCCCTCGCCGTCACCCGTGCTCCGCCGCCGGCAGCGTGATCGTGACCGTGGTGCCCCGCTGCACGACGCTGTGCACGTGGATGTGGCCTTCGTGCCGTTCGACCACGGCCTTGACGAACGCCATGCCGAGGCCGACGCCGCTGGTTTCCGGCTGTCCGGCGGTGCGAAAGCGCCGGTAGCGCTCGAACAGCCGCGTCTGGTCCGCGCCGCTGATGCCGCGGCCGCTGTCGCGGATCGTGCAGCGCACGGTCCGTCCGTCGCCGCCCGGCTCGACCCTGCATTCGACGCGCGTCGACGGCGCGCTGTACTTGATGGCGTTGTCCAGCAGGTTGATCAGCGCGCGCGACAGCAGCGCCGGGTCGCCCTGCACGATCGCGTCGTCGCGGCGCGGCACGTCGTCGATCGACATGGCTTTCCGGTGCGCGAGCGGCCACACCGCGTCGCGCGCCTCGTTCATCAGGTCGGCGAGGTTGACCGGCACGCGTTCGTATTCGCTGGCCTCGGCCCGCGAGAGCTGCGCGAAGCCGTCGGCCATGGCGAGCGTGTGCCGCGCGAGCTTGGCGATCCTCGCGAGCTGCCGCTTCGTCTGCTCGTCGTCCGCGCGTTGCGACTGCGCGTCGATCAGGATGATCAGCGAGGTCAGCGGGGCGCGCATGTCGTGCGAGAACAGCGTCAGCATGTCGTTGCGCTGGCGCTCCAGCATGTCGCGGCGTACATACGCGTTGCGCAGCGTCTCGAGCGCTTCATGGATGCGGGCGATCTCGGGCCCGATGCCGCGCGGCATCGGGACCTGCGTCGTATCGCCGTCGCTGAGCGCGACGATCCGCCGGCCGAGTGCATCGAGCGGCTTCGACAGCAGCCGCTGCGTGCCGCGCGCCAGCGACACCAGGATCGCGACGCACAGCACGGCGGCGCATGCCGACAGCACGACCTTCATCCGGGCAGCGTGCCGGTCGCCGCCGGCGCGACGCCGGGCGAGATCGAGCACGCGGTCGCGCAGCCGTTCGGCCGGCCGGAAGTGCGGCACGATCGTACGCGAAAAGTCGGCCGCGCCCATCGCGTAGGCGCCGGTCCGGCCGCCGCCGGCGACGGTCGCGTCGACGAGCGGCAGGATGTGTTCGTCGAAGGCGGCGTCGAGCTGCGCGTATTCGCGCGCCACCTCCGGATCGTCGAGCTGCGGGCCGATCTCGCCGTCGATCAGCGTGCGCAACTGCTCGATGCGGCCGCGCAGCCGCATGATGTCCGCGTATTGCGCCCGGTCGAGCGCCTGCCGCGCGAACATCGGCGCGATGAGCAGCGAGCCCGTGCGGCCCGCGTATTCGCGGAGATCGCCGAGCAGCCGTGCCAGCAGGATCGCGCCCGACGTGTGCGAATCGCGCATCGCCGTGTCGGTCATCGCGCCGTCGATCAGCAGCGACAGCGTATCGACGATGCGGAACAGGCGGGCCTGCGCGTGCTGGATATCGTGAACGGTGCGCGCGGAAAGCGGCCGCGCGTCGAGCGCATCGACTTCCGCACGCGCATCGGCGAGCATCGTCCGGGTCGAGTCGAGTGCCTGCAGCAGGTTGCCGCGTTCGCGATCGTCGAGCATGGCCGCCTGGGCGATGCAGGTTCGAAAGCGGGCGAGCGCCTCGTCGGAACGGGTGCGGGCGGCGACCAGGTCGCGCACCTCGGCGGCACCGTCGTCCTGCAGGCGCACCAGCAGGTCGTTCGTCGGGCCGCGCTCGGCCGAGATCACGTTGGCGGCGACCATCGCGCCGCGGACGAATTCGAAGCTCTGCAGGTCGGCGTTCTCCTGCCGGTATTGCCGGAAACTTCCCCAGATGATCGTGCCGCACAGCAAGGCCAGCAGCGTCGTGACGAGTGCGAAGCCGATATGCGTCTTCTGCTGGATCGTCAACGATCGAACGTTAACTGCGTGTTCCCGGTTGAACGAGAATGATCGATTCATGACACACCATGTTTGCAAGCTATCCCGGGCGGGTCCGTATTCTCGGCCTGTCGGCGCCGTGACGCAGCAAGGTTTCATGAGGGACGGCGCCGCATTCACGGGGGCGCGATCCCGACCGGGAAGCCGGATCGCGCTTCGCACAGGATCGCCTTGCGTCAAGCGCCTGTCGATACCGGGCGGATCGTGCCCGATCCGGAGAAACCCTGAGCGCCGGTCGGGCAGGCGGCGCAAGGCGACAAATGATTCGGATTGCGAATGGTGGTGGGCGATCGTATCCGACCCGGTGCGCGGCGTCGGGTCCGCACCGGACGACGGCAACGAGGCGGGGCAGGCTGCGCGGGACGGGCGTGGCGGGCAGGCGCGTCGCCCGTGTGCGGGCGACGCTTCAGGGGCGCGACGGCAGGCGTGCGGCGGCGTGTATTGCCGCCGCGGCCGTGCGCGCGATCAGGAAACGGCGGGCTGCACGATGATCTTCACGTTCCGGTCCTTGTGGTTGACCAGTTCCTCGAAGCCGTGCGAGACGATGTCGCCGAGCGCGATGCGCCCGGTGATGAGCGGTTGCACGTCGATGCGGCCGTCCGCGATGAAGCGGATCACGTCCGCGAATTCGCCGTTGTATGCGAGCGAGCCGATCACTTCCTTCTCCGTCGATACGATGTCGAAGAAATTGAAGGGGGCGGGCTCCTCGAAGATGCCGACCATCACCGACTTGCCGGCCTTGCGGATCACGTCGATCGCGAGCTTCGCGGTGGTGGTGTGCCCGATGCACTCGAACGACACGTCGGCGCCGTAGCCGCCGGTCAGCGCCTTGACTTCCGCGATCGCGTCGGCCGTTTTCGGATCGACGACGACGCTCGCCCCGACTTCCAGCGCCTTCTGCTTGCGGGCGGCCGACATTTCCAGCGCGATCACGCGCCCGGCGCCCGCGGCCTTCGCGCACATGATGGTACACAGGCCGATCGTGCCCGCGCCGACCACGACGACGGTCTGCCCGACGATGTTGCCGGCCTTCTTGACCGCATGCAGCCCGACCGCGAGCGGCTCGATGAGCGCGCCGGCCTCGGTGGGGAAGTCGTCGGGCAGCTTGTACAGCAGTTCGGCCGGCACGTTCACGTATTCGGCGAACGCGCCGTTGTTCATCAGCCCGGTGAATGCGAGGTTCTCGCAGATGTTGTACAGCCCGTGCCGGCAATACCAGCAGGTGCCGCAATGCTGGCATGCGTCGGCCGTCACGCGATCGCCGGGCGCGAAGCCCGTCACGCCCGCGCCGAGTTCGGCGATCTCGCCGCTGAACTCGTGGCCGAGGATGCACTGGCCCTTCAGGCCGGTCAGCGGGTGCGGTGCGTCGACCGGGATGAAGACGGGCCCCGCGACATATTCGTGCAGGTCGGAGCCGCAGATCCCGCACCAGTGCACGCGAATCGTGACCCAGCCCGCCGGCGGGCGCTCCGGTACGGGAACCTGTTCGACGCGGATGTCGTGGCGGCCGTGCCAGACGGCGGCCTTCATGCTGGGGGCGGTGCTCGATGCCGGTGTACTCACGTTGCTGTCTCCGTCAGGTTGTCGTCGGGCGCGAGGCAGGGTTGCCGGTGCGTCCGTCGCGCGAGTGCGCGCTCGACCGGCATGCAGGAACGGGGCCAGCGTGAATCGGCGTCTGGAACGGCGCGCCGGCGGGCGGGACGTGTGCGATGCGGCATGGTTCCTGTCCGTTGACAGGCCGCGATGCGGCGGGGGGGCGCGGGCGGAGATTGCTGCGGCAGCGCATCCGCGCGCCGGGTGAGACGTCGGGACATTCGTCTCACCACGGTGAGACGGATCGCGAGACGAGCGGCGCGGCACGGTCGGGCTCGACGGGCACTCAGGCGACGGCTTCGTCCACCGTCACCGGTGCGAGCGGCGTGATACCGGCCGCGCGGCCGGGGTGGCAGGCCGGCTTCGGGCGACACGAGCCACACGCGCTGGACGCCGCGTTGACGTGCGTGCGCGACGGTCGCTTGCGGCGCAGTACCCGGCGATGACGGTGTGCGCGGCGGCCTTGCGGCGGGGGAAGGTCGACCGGGCCGCGTCGAGCCGCAGCGGGGCGTCGTGAGCGGGAGAGGCATGCGGCGTGCGCAACGTTGTCGGGACGAGGCCGACAGACTGGAACAGGATGCCGCGTGCACTCATGTCTTGTCGTTGCCGCGATCGCCGGAGCGGATCGTCGCGCAATTTACCTCTTTACTTGAAGTTAACTTCAATTTGTATGATGTGCGTCGGTCCGATCGCGGCCGCGTATACGTCCCGTCGCACGCGGCCGCTTCAACGGAGGTGGGAGATGGCCGGAACGCCTGTCGCGGCCGATGCCGCGATGCTGCCGCTGCGCAGCGAGCGGGCCGCGCGTTCGAGCGTCGCCGCGTCGCGCGGGGCGAGCGGCGTCGGGGCGATGCTTGCGATCGCCGTTGCGTTCGCCGTCGCCGCGATCGGCGAGTTCCTGCCGCGCGAATCGATGAGCGGGCGCCGGGCGCGGCGCCGTTCACCCTGCACGGAAACCCGTCAAGCATGCCCGACACCATGGAAAGCCTGATCTTCGAAGAGTACGCGCCGTGCGATGCGCCGGCGTGGAGCGCACGCGATGCGATGCCGCCGCGTGGCGGCGTCGCGCATCCGCTCGTCACGATCGGCCGCGCGCCGGTTCCGGCGTGTGCGGCGGCGCTGGCGTCGCCGTTGCGCCCGCAGCTGTTCGTCACGGTGCTGGAAGCCGGCGACGATGCATTGCTGGTCCGGTGGGTCGAGAGTGGCCGATGCCATTACGGCGAACAGCGCTGGCGCTTGCGCGTCGCGCTGCAGCCGGGCCGCTGCGCGATTTCGGGGCGGCCGATCGAGCCGGGCGAGCCGGTGTTCCGGCCTGTGCGGCGGCCGGTGCCGGCCAACGGCGACGAGATGATTCGCCCGGCGTCGGTGCCGGGCGCCTGCGGCGCAGCGCGTGACGCCGCGCCGCGGGACGACGACGGGCGCGTGCCGGCCGACCTTCCCGGATGACCGCCGGCCGGCCGCGGCGCCGTGTCAGCGCTTTAGGTCGTGCCGGTACTGGATGAACCCGGCGTGGTTCGCGAGCTTGTCGTACAGCGCGCGCGCGGTCGTGTTGGTTTCGTGCGTCAGCCAGTACACGCGGCTCGCGCCGGCTTCGCGGGCGTGGTCGTACACGGCCTCGATCAGCGCGCCGCCCGCGCCTTGCCCGCGCGCGTCGGGCGCGGTGTACAGGTCCTGCAGGTAGCAGTAGGGCCCCTCGGTCCAGCACGAGCGGTGATAGATCGAATGCACGATCCCGACCAGCGCGCCCGATGCGTCGAACGCGCCGAGCACGAACATCGGCTCGGCCGGGTCCATCAGGCGGGCCCACGTCGTCGTGAACACCGCGTCGCTCAGCGCGGTGTCGTAGAACGTCTGGTAGCCCTGCCACAGCGGGCGCCACGCGGCTTCGTCGGCCGCGACGAGCGGGCGCACCGTGACCCGCGTCGCATCGTGCGCGCGGCCGGCCGCATCGCGGGCGCGCGCCTGCGCATGGCGGATCGCGGTGAGCGACTGGCGCTGCGCGCCGTGCGCGTCGAAGTTCTCCGGTGCAAGCCACGCGTCGAGCGCGGCGCGAACGTCCGGCCATTCGCCGTCGATGATCGAGTACCACGCGGTGTCGCGATTGCGGCCCCGGTACATGATCGCCTGCCGGAACGTGCCTTCGTAGCGGAAGCCGAGCCGGGCGGCGGCCTTGCGCGACGGCGCGTTCAGGTCGTCGCATTTCCATTCGTAGCGCCGGTAGCCGAGCGTGTCGAACGCGTACTTCATCAGCAGGAGCTGCGCTTCGGTCGATACGGGCGTGCGCTTGAGCAGCGGCGAGAACGTGACCGAGCCGACTTCGATCACGCCGTTGGCCGGATCGATGCGCATCAGCGCGAGCGTGCCGACCGCGCGGCCGCTGGCGAGATCGATCACCGTGTAGTGCAGCGGATCGGCGCTTGCCTGCGCGCCGCGCGCGTAGTCGCGGTAGCTCGATTCGTCGGTGTACGGGCCGTGCGCGAGATAGGTCCAGTCGCTGCCGTCCGGCGCCTGTGAATAGGCGGCGAAGAGGTCGGCCGCATGGCGCTCGGCGTCGAGCGGTTCGAGCCGGCAGTAGCGGCCTTCGAGCACGATGCGCGCGGGGCGCTGGCGCGCGGACCAGTCGGGAACGGGGTGGCCGATGGGTTGCTGGAAAGCGTTGGTAAGCGTGGACAAGGCGGATCTCGCTGCGGTTGGCGGCCGGCGACATGCCGGCATGCAGACGATCGTAGTCGCGACGAGGTACCACGAGAAGCGCCAGAGTACGGTAAATTTATGGTGCCACGCGCTGCCGCTCGCGCGCTACATTACGACACTTTCACGCTGCGACGATCCGATGACGACTGCCTTTCCTTCCGGCGACGCGCCGTTGCTGCCGCTCGACGCGCCGCTGGCGCGCACGCCGGGCGCACCTTCGCTGCAGCGCCAGTTGCTGCGCCGGGTGCGCGACGCGATTCTCGGCGGCGCGATGCCGGCCGGCGCCCGGCTGCCCGGCACGCGCGCGCTGGCCGAGACCCTCGGCGTGTCGCGCAACACGACGGCCGCCGTCTACGAGCAGCTCGTCGCCGAAGGCTTCCTGCAGTCCGACCGCCGCGGCACGCGCGTCGTCGGGCTGTCGCGGCCGGCGCCGCCGCGCCGGCGTGCCGCGCCGCCGGCCGTCGCGCAGCGGCTCGGCCGGATTCGTCCGAGCCGCATCGGCAGCGGCGAATCCGAGGCGTTTCGGCCGGGCGTGCCCGCGTTGTCGCAGTTCCCGGTGGACGCGTGGCGCCATGCGATCGACCGCGCGCTGCGCCGCGCCGGCCGCGACCTGCTCGGCTACGGCGATCCGCTCGGCGAGCCGGCGCTGCGTGAATCGATCGCGCGGCACCTGGCCGTGACGCGCGGCGTGCGCTGCGATCCCGAGCAGATCGTGATCACGGAAGGCGCGCAGGGCGCGATCTCGCTATGCGCGCAGTTGCTGACGAATCCGGGCGACACGGTGTGGGTCGAGGAGCCCGGCTATCGCGGCGCGCGCACCGCGATGCAAGCGGCCGACCTCGATGTCGTGCCGATGCCGGTCGACGCGGAAGGGCTGCGCGCGGACGCGGACGACTGGCGCATGCGGACGCCGCGCCTCGTCTATACGACGCCGTCGAACCAGTTTCCGACCGGCGCGGTGCTGTCGATCTCGCGCCGCCTGGCGCTGATCGACGCCGCGCGCCGGCATCGCGCGTGGATCATCGAGGACGACTACGACAGCGAATTCCGTCACACCGGCGAGCCGATCGGCGCGATGCACGGGCTCGCGCCCGATTCGCCGGTCGTCTATCTCGGCTCGTTCAGCAAGACGATGTTTCCGGCGCTGCGCATCGGTTTTCTGGTGCTGCCCGAGGCGCTGCTGGCGGCAGTGCGACCGGTGCTGCCCGAGATGCTGCGCGGCGGGACGCGTCACGTGCAGCTCGCGCTGGCCGATTTCATCGAGACGGGGGAATACGGGCGCCATCTCGGGCGGATGCGCCGGCTGTACCGCGACCGGCGGCGCTTGCTGCTCGCCGCGCTCGACGGCGGCCTGAGCGTGCCGCATCAGATCGAGGGCGGGCCGTGCGGGCTCCATGTCGCGCTGCGGCTGCCCGCGCGCTACCGCGATCGTGCGATCGTCGACGCGGCCCGCGCGCACGGGATCGGGCCGTTCCCGCTGTCGGGCTTCTCGATCGACGCGGCGTCGGCGGGCAACGGGCTCGTGCTCGGGTTCGGCAATACGTCGGCCGATGCGTTCGAGCCGATGTTGCGGATGCTGTCGGCGATCGCGGAGCGCGTGGGCGGCGGCGAGGGCTGACGCGCGCCCCGGCGAAGGGCGGGTGAAGCGCGCTTGCCGCGAGCGGTTGCGGATTGCCGGAGTGTCGGCGGCAGCGACAGGTCGCGATGTGCCGAGCGTGGCACAAACCGGTGCGTTGGACGGCAACGGCTGGCAGCGAGCACGTTGCACCCCGGCCGGGCTCGGGCATTTCGGGGTATTGAATATTCGGATTGACGAATCGCGCACTTTGTTCGGAACGACCGCCGTCGCGGCTCCGCGCCCGTCGCGCTGCCCGCTATGCGGGTTTCGATTCGTATGTTCCAACAGGCCGCTTGGACTATAAATGGAGGCGTGTGCCGGTGCTTGTCGGGCGGCTGCGCGTCTCGCGCATGTCGTCGCCTCGACGCCCGGGGGAGGTGCACCGTGGTTCGCCATACGCTTGCTCGCGCCGTGCTTCGCACCGCGTTGATCGGGGGCGTGTTTGCCGCTTGCTTGCCGCCGCCGGCCGCCGTTGCCGGAACCCTCTCGCCGCCCGTCACGCCGCCCGCGATGAAGCAGCGGCCGGGCGCCATGCCGTATGCGATGCCGGTCGATTTTCCGGCGATCGTCGACCGTTACGGCCCGGCGGTCGTGACCATCATGACCGCCGCGCCCGACCAGCAGGCCGGCGGCCCGTCCTTCACGATCCTCGATCCCGACGATCCGCTCGCCGCGTTCTTCCGGCACGGCGCGCCGCCGCCCGCGCAGGGCCCGCAGCCGCCGGCGCCCGACACGTCGCCGCGCGCGGTGTCGGGCAGCGGCTCGGGTTTCATCGTCAGCGCGGACGGCCTGATCCTGACATCCGCGCACGTGGTCGACGATGCGACCGACGTGACGGTGCGGCTCACCGACCGCCGCGAATTCAAGGCGACCGTGCTGGCCGTCGATCCGCAAAGCGACGTCGCCGTGCTGCGCGTCAGCGCGACGAAGCTGCCGTTCGTGCGGGTCGGCGATTCGTCGAAGGTGCGGGCGGGCGAGCCCGTGATGACGATCGGCGCGCCGGACGGATCGGGCAACACGGTCACGGCCGGCATCGTCAGCGCGACGTCGCACCGGCTGCCGGACGGCAGCGCGTTTCCGTTCTTCGAAACCGACATCGCGCCCAATCCCGACAACTCGGGCGGCCCGGTGTTCAACCGCGCGGGCGACGTGATCGGCATCGCGGTGCAGGTCTACACGGGCGCCGATCGCTACGCGAGCACGACGTTCGCGATCCCGATCGCGTTCGCCACCAAGGTGCGCGCGCAACTGCAGACGCAGATGCAGGCGCAGCAGGCCCAGGCGCCGGGCGCGTCGTCCGGCAACGCGATCGGTGTCGACGTGCAGGATGTCGGCATGGGGCTGGCCGCGGCATTCGGGCTGCCGCGCCCGGCAGGCGCGCTCGTCAACGGCGTCGCGCCCGGCTCGCCGGCCGCGGCGGCCGGCGTCAAGCCCGGCGACGTGATCGTGAAGCTGGGCGACAAGACGATCGGCCGCTCGGCCGAGTTGAACGACCTGGCCGCCGCGCTGCCGCCCGGGCAGAAGGCGCCGCTGCGGCTGATCCGCAACCGCGCGCCGGTGATGCTGACGATCACGGGCGCCGACGAGGCGGCCGGCGGCCCGGGCCCGGCCGCCGCCGGCCCGGCCGCGCCGAAGGCAGCGGCACGATCGGGGCCGGAGGCCGGCGACGGCAGCGATCGCCTGGGGCTGACGATGCACGCGCTGAGCGACGACGAGCGTCGTTCGACGGGGCTCGCGGTCGGGATGATGGTGGACGCGGTGCGCGGCCCGGCCGCCAACGCGGGCATCCAGCCGGGCGACGTCGTGCTGGAACTCAACGACACGCTGCTCGAGACGCCGGACGACGTACAGTCGCTCGAAGCGAACAGCGGCAGCGTGATCGCGGTGCTGATCCAGCGCAACAACGCGCGCAAGTTCGTGTCGGTGCGGGCGCATTAGAGTGTTGACGCGCCCGGCGCCGCCTGTCTACCATCGCCCCAGCCGGCCCGAAATCCGTCAGCCCGGCGTTCAGGAGCCATTCGGCATGAAAGCAGCCCGCTTCATCGTAGTAGTACGCAGGCGCAGGGTCCGGTAGCGGCACCGCGCCGGCACCCATGCGCCCCCGACTGGTTCGGGGGCTTTTTTTTGCATTGCGCACGGCCGTGCGGCACGTGCGCGGAGGGCATCCGCTTGCGACCGAACCTGCAGACCGCTTCCGAACCGGCGGCGCCGCGACTGGCGACGCTGATCCTGCTGTGCGCGTGCTCGGTGCTGCCGCTGGGCCTGTTCCTGCCGTCGCTGCCGGAGATCGCACGCGACCTGCACGCCGACTATGCGCTCGTCGCGCTGTCGCTCGGCGGATACGCAGCGGTGGCTGCATCGCTCGAGTGCGCGATGGGGCCGCTGTCGGACCGGTTCGGGCGGCGGCCGATCGTGCTTGCGAGCGTCGCCGTGTTCACGCTCGGCTCGCTCGTCTGCGCGACGGCGACCGACGTTCGCGTGTTTCTGGCGGGCCGGCTGATGCAGGCGGCGATCACGTCGGTCTATCCGGTGTCGATGGCGACGATCCGGGACACCGGCGGCGGTGCGGGCGCGGCGAGCCGGATCGGCTATGCGGCGATGGCGGCCGCATTCGCGCCGATGGCCGGCCCGACGCTCGGCGGCGTACTCGCGCAGACGGCCGGCTGGCGTGCGAGCTTCTGGTTGCTCGGCACGGTCGGCGTCGCGCTGTTCGCCTGGTGCGCGGTCGATCTCGTCGAAACCCATGCGAACCGGTCGTCGAGCCTCGTGCAGCAGCTTCGCGCGTACCCGGCGCTGCTCCGGGCGCGCCGGTTCTGGGCCTATGCGCTCTGCATGGCGTTTTCGACCGGTGCGTTCTATGCGTTCCTGGCCGGTGCGCCGCTGGCCGCGCGAACGGTATTCGACATCCCGCCGGCGGAGATCGGCATCTACATGGGGAGCGTCACGGCCGGTTTCGTGTGCGGCAGCTTCCTGGCCGCGCGTTGCGCACGCCGCTACGCGCTGGCCACGACGATTCTGTGCGGACGCGTGGTCGCATGCGCGGGGCCGGCGATCGGCCTCGCGTTCGCGATCGGCGGGGCGACGCATCCGGTCGCGTGGTTCGGGCCATGCGTGCTGGTCGGCATCGGCAACGGGCTGACGAATCCCGGCGCGCATGCCGGTGCCGTATCGGTGCGCCCGGCGCTGGCGGGCAGCGCGTCGGGGCTGGCCGGCGCGATGACGATCGCCGGCGGCGCCGCGTTGTCGTCGTTGACGGGGGCGGTGCTGACCGCCGGCAACGCGGGCTATGCGCCGCTCGCGATGATGTTGCTGTCGGCCGCGCTCGCGCTGGCGGCGGCCCTCTGCGTGCGGATGTTCGACGCGCGGGAGGCCGCGGCGTGAAGGCCGGTGCGAGGAATTTCCGTTTGGTGCGATCGGCGGAAAGGGGGGCGACGGGAGGCCGAATCCGCCGCTTCCGATGCCGGGATTCGCGGAATCTTCGCGGCTACCGAGCGCGGCGCGATCGACGCGTTTCGAGTGCCTGGTCGCGACGGCCGGTTCGGCCCGGGCGGACCGTCATGCGGATCGTGTCGGGGGACGGCTGCAACGCGGGTCGAAGCACGTGAAAACGCATCGACGAACGCGTTGAAACCGCCCTGACTGCGGCGCATGCCGGCGCCGCCACGATCCGACCGGTATCGGGAAATCGCAAGGCGGCCGCGGACGCGCCACCGCCTTGCGAATGCCGTTACGGCTTCGGGCCGACGACGAACTCGAAGGTCGCGACGCCGTCGACGCCGCCCGTGACGCGGTCGCCGGGCTGCAGCGCGCCGACGCCGGCCGGCGTGCCCGTGAAGATCAGGTCGCCGGCCTTCAGCTCGACCGAGCGCGACACGTAGGCGATGACGTCGGGCACGGGCCAGATCATGTCGGCGAGGTCGCCTTGCTGGCGCGTCTCGCCGTTGACCGCGAGCCAGATGCGGCCGCTGGCCGGATGGCCGGTGGCGGCGGCCGCGCGCAGCGCGGTCACGGGACCGGACGCGTCGAAGCTCTTGGCCCAGTCCCACGGACGGCTCAGCTTCTTCGCTTCGGCCTGCAGGTCGCGGCGCGTGAGGTCGACGCCGACGGCGTAGCCCCACACGTGGGACAGCGCGTCGGCCGGGTCGATCGACCGGCCGTCCTTGCCGATCGCGACGACCAGCTCGATTTCGTGATGAAGATCGCCGGTCAGCGGCGGATAGGGGACGGTGCCGGCGGCGGGGACGATCGCGTCGGCCGGCTTCGTGAAGAAGAACGGCGGTTCGCGGTCGGGATCGGCGCCCATTTCACGGGCGTGGTCGGCGTAGTTGCGGCCGACGCAGAAGACGCGGCGCAGCGGAAAGCGCGCGGACGACTGTTCGACCTCGACGGAAGGACGCTCGGCAGCGTCGATGACATAAGCGGACATCGGATGGCCTCGTTCGGTGGGAAGACGGATGCCGGCGCCCGGGCGACGCACGGGCCAGCATGCATGCAACGATACCCGACGCGCGGCCGGCGGGATGCGACGCAAGTGCGTTTTACCGGGACAAAACTACGCGTCGGCCGCCGCCGGGGGATCGTCGCCGTCCGGCAGCGCGGCGTTCGCGTCGCGGTACGCCTTCGGCGACACGCCGACCCGCGCGCGGAAGCGCCGCGCGAAATACCCTTCGTCGCGGAAGCCGACCGAACGCGCGATGTCCGCGATGCGCCGGCTCGTGTGCGCCAGCAGCGACTGCGCGAGCGCGATCCGGCGCTCGGTCACGAGATCGGTGAAGGTGCTGCCGGTTTCCTTGCGCACCAGGTGCGCCAGGTAGTTGGGCGACAGGAACGCGGCCTCGGCGGTCGCGGCGAGCGTGAGGTCCTCGCGGGTCAGGTTCGCCCGCACGTGCCGCAGCACGCGCGCCAGCGCGTCGCGCCGGCCCGCACGCTGGGCGCCGCGCTGCGCGAGCTTGTCGAGCGCGCCCGCGTACTGCGTGCAGACCAGCCCGATCAGCTGCAGCAGGTAGCCGCGCAGCAGCGTCGTGGAGCCGAAGGTGCGCACGCGATCGGTGTCGAGCATGCACAGCGCGAGGCGACGCGCCTCGTCGTAGGTGTCGCCGGTCAGGATGAAGTCGAGGTGCTCCTGGAAGCGGAACGGCGTCAGCTCGGGAAAGCGGTGCGCGGGCACGTCCTCGAGATCGAGCGGATCGACGTCGAGATCGGCGCGCAGGAACGCCTGGCTGAAGTTGATCACGATGAAGTGCGCGCCTTCCGGGTGCGGGATCAGGTGCTCGCGGTGCGGCAGCACGAACGCGAGCGCGCCGCGCGGAAACGGCCGCGTGACGCCGCCGATCCGCTGCTCGGTGTCGCCGCCGAGGTTGAACTGGATCTGGAAATACGCGTGCCGGTGCGGCTCGGTGATCGCCTGACGCGACGCCTGGTCGCGGATGTAGAAATCGAGCCGGTCGCTGCGTTCGGGCATCCCGTACAGGCGCGGCGGGGCGGTGGAGGGCATGAAGGATTCTGCTGTTCGTGACGCTGTCGAGTCGCGATGGTACAGCGAACCGGCCGTCACCGGAATGCGCGGGGCCATCGCCGGGCGATCCGGCACGGGGCGGGCAGCGAACGGGCGATCGCGAACCGGCACGCTCGGCGGCGGGCGGCAGCGGCCACGAACCGGTGCGCCGCCCGTGCCGCCCCCGGTGCAGGCGGATGCCGCCTATGCGTCGGGATGGAAGCCGAGGTAGCGCTGGGGCGCATCGCCGCCATCGCTTGTCGTGAGTCGGGGCGACGCGCTGACCGAGGCGAGCGCATCGGCCGTCGCGCTCCGGTTGGTCAGCAGCGTCCACGTCGCGGTGTCGCTGCAGCCGGCCGCCTCCGGCTCGCGCAGGGCCGTCAGCGCGGCGAGCAGCGTGGCGGCCGGCGGCGCATGAATCGCGAATCCTTCGTTGGCGACGGCCGCGGCGTCGATCCCCAGCATCGCGCACAGTCGCGCGCGCAGCGGCGTTTCCGCCTCGCTCGCCGCGCGCGAGCGCGCGATGCTGTCGCGGGTGGCCGCATCGACGATCGTGCCGCCACGGACGAACGGCGCCTGCTGCCACACGTCGGGCGAGCATTGCTTGCCGCCCGGCGCCAGCGGCACGAACGGGTTCACTTCGGCCGGATAGATCCGGCACACGAGCGGGCGCTCGTCGTAGATCGCGCAGCGCAGGTCGTCCTGCAGGTTCGGGCACGGCCCGGCGTGGGCCGCGGTGAGCATGACGGTGACGCGGACGGGCAGCGAGCCGCTGAGCGCGGCGCTCGAGCGTGCGCGCTTGTACGCGGCGAACGCGTTGTCGGGCGCGGGCTCCTCGAGCCAGGGCATCGCATCGCACAGCAGTTCCACGTGGCCGCCGCGCCGCAGCCACGCGATCGCTTCGTCGATCGTCAGCGGAATGCGCAGGTCGCGGCAGCATCCGCCGCAGCCATTGCAGGAAAAATCGAGTTCGGTAGGGGTGTCGTTCATTCTGGGTCGATGGGGATGGCGGGTGTGGCGTGAAGCGTCGCGCCGCCGCCTGCGGTTTCGTTCAGCCCGTTCAGCCGGCGGCCAGCCGTGCCACGCGACGGCGCAGCTCCGGCACGACGTCCGCGTCGAACCAGGGATGGCGCTTGAACCACGCCTGGTTGCGCGGCGACGGATGCGGCAGCGGCAGCACGGCGGGGCCGTAGTCGCGCCATGCGTGCACGGTGTCGGTCAGCGTGGCCTTGCGCGTGTCGCGCAGGAAATGCCGCTGGGCATACTGGCCGATCAGCAGCGTCAGCCGGATCGACGGCAATTCGGCGAGCAGCCGGTCGAGCCACAGCGGCGCGCATTCGGGGCGCGGCGGGTTGTCGCCGCTCGCGCCGCGCCCCGGGTAGCAGAAGCCCATCGGCACGATCGCGAAACGCGTCTCGTCGTAGAAGGCGTCGGCGTCGACGCCGAGCCAGCCGCGCAGGCGCTTGCCGCTCGCGTCGTCCCACGGAATGCCGCTCGCGTGGACGCGTGCGCCCGGCGCCTGGCCGACGACCAGGATCCGCGCGTCGCGACGGGCGCGCACGACCGGGCGCGGGCCGAGCGGCAACGCGGCCTCGCAGGCACGGCATGCGCGGATTTCGGTGAGCAGCGCGTCGAGCGGCGCGTGCGTTCGTTTCTGCATCGATTCGTATCGGGGACGGATGGGGCGCGCGGCGCCGCCCGGGTGAGGCGTGCCGGCCGCCGGCTGGCGGCCCGGACAGGCGTGGCGCGGGGGCGCACCGCCGGTCGTCACGCGGCGCGCATCATGCCCGTGACGGGGCCGGCGCGCCGCCTTCGGCGACGGCAGCATCATACAACGCGGTCTGTGCAATTGCCGTGGCAATTCCCGCGTCGTCGTGCGATCCGTCGAGCATGCCCCAGCGCCGGTATTGGGACAGGAACCACCGGGCTTCATGCGGATCGGGCCGGTTCACCGCGCCGCCGTCGTGGAAACGGATCGGCAGCGGCGGCGCGGCGAACGGCCCCGCGCCGTAGTCGCCGAGCAGGCGCGGCGCGATCAGCCGGGCCGGCACGCCGAGCGCGTCGGGCGACGCGAGCCAGTCGGCCGCCTCGCGGCGGTGCGCGGCGCCGTCGAGCCACGCGCAGGCATCGACGAGCGTGCGGATCAGCGCGCGCGCGGCGGCCGGATACAGCGCGACGAAGTCGCGCCGCGCCGCGAGCACCTTCTCCGGATGATCGGGCCAGATCTCGCTGGTGACGGCGACGGTCCGGCCCGCGCCGCAGGCCTCGGCCACCGCGTGCCACGGCTCGCCGGCGCAGAAGCCGTCCAGTTCGCCGCCGGCGAGCGCGGCGACCATCTCGGGCGGCGGGATCACGACGCTGCGCACGTCGCGCAGCGGATCGACGCCGTGGGACGCGAGCCAGTGGTTCAGCCACATCGCATGCGTGCCGGTCGGGAAGGTCTGCGCGAGGAGCGGCTTGCGGCCGAGCGTCGCGAGGGCCGTGCGCACGCTGCCGCTGTCGCGATACGCGTCGGCGAGGCCGCGCGACAACGAGATCGCCTGGCCGTTGCGGTTCAGCACCATCAGCGCGGCCATGTCGGCCTGCGGGCCGCCGATCCCGAGCTGCAGTCCGCAGACGAGCCCGTACAGCGCATGCGCGGCGTCGAGCTCGCCGCTCAGCAGCTTGTCGCGCACGGCGGCCCACGACGGCTGGCGGCTGAGTTCGAGCGTGAGGCCGTGCGGCGCGCCGAGGTTCAGGCGCTGCGCGACGATCAGCGGGGCCGCGTCGCTCAGCGCGACGAACCCGAGGCGAAGATGCGCGCGTTCCGGCGCGGCGGGCGGGAGAGTGTTCATGGCGGTCATGGCTGGGGTGACGCGTCGAGCAGTTGCCGCGCGACGTCGACGATGCGCAGGCCCTGATCCATCGCGCGCTTGCGCAGCGCCGCATACGCGTCGTGCTCGGACAGCCGGCGCTGGTCCATCAGCATGCGCTTCGCGCGGTCGATCAGCTTGCGCTCGGCGAGCTCGCGCTCGACGTCGGCGAGGCGGCGGCGCAACGCGTCGTCGTGCGAGAAGCGCGCGAGCGCGACTTCGAGGATCGGCGCGAGGCGCTCGGCCGACAACCCCTCGACGAGATACGCGCTGACGCCCGCGCCGACCGCCGCGCGGATCAGCGTCTGGTCGGCGTCGTGGCTGAACATCAGCACGGGGCGCGGCGCGGTGGCGTGCATCACCGCGAGTTGCTCGAGCGTGTCGCGCGACGGCGAATCGGTATCGATGATCACGACGTCGGGGCGCTGCTCCTCGACGGCCGCCGGCAGGCGCGCGGGCGTCGCGACGTCGTTCAGCATCTCGTAGCCGAGGCGCGCGAGCGCGTCGCCGAGATCGCCGATCGGCTTGTCGGTATCGGTGACGAGCAGCACGCGCAGGCGGGCGGACAGGGCGGGCGAACTCATGAGGCGGGCAACGGGGGCAGCGGCACGTCGAGGCTGCGTGCGAACGAGGGCAGCCGGCCGCGGGGGCGGCCGGCAGCGACGGGAAGGAGAGGCGGCCGACGCCGCGCGCCGTCGCGCATGTCAGGCCGCGCGCGACAGCGCCGCCGCGGGCACGGTCTCCGCGTGCCGCACGGCCGCTTCGCCGATCGCGCCGCCGACGAGGATCACGGCCGGGCTGCCGAGCCCTGCCGCGGCGACGCCGCGGGCAAGCAGGCCGAGCGTGCCGGTCCAGCGGCGTTCGTCCGGCGTGCCGGCCCATTGCACGGCCGCCGCCGGCGTCGACGGCGGCAGCGCGGCGAGCAGGCCGGCCGCCAGGCTGTCGACGCGGCTCATCCCCATGTAGATCGCGAGCGTGGTGCCGGCGGCCGCGAGACGCGCCCAGTCGGGTTCGCCGTGATCCTGCCGGTGCGCGGTGACGAACGTGACGCCGTGGCAGTGCGCGCGGTGCGTCAGCGAAATGCCGAGGCTCGCGGCGGCCGCGAATCCCGACGAGATGCCGTTGACGATCTCGACCGGAATCGCGGCGGCGCGCAGGGCGGCGAGTTCTTCGCCGGCGCGGCCGAACAGCAGCGCGTCGCCGCCTTTCACGCGCACGACGTGCGCGCCGCGCAGCGCGTAGCGGCGCATCAGTTTCTCGATGAACGCCTGCGGCGTGGAGCGGCAGCCGCCGCGCTTGCCGACGCGGATCACGCGCGCGCGCGGTGCGAGTTCGGCGAGGCCGGGCGCGACGAGATCGTCGAGCAGCAGCACGTCGGCGGCGGCCAGCACCTTCGCGGCCTTCAGCGTCAGGAGATCGGGGTCGCCGGGCCCGGCGCCCAGCAGCGTGACTTTACCAGTCGTCATGTCGTGTTCCAGTGTCGCCCGCGAGGTGGCGGCGGTCGATAGCGCGCGGCCTGCGCGGCGGCGGGCGCTCGAAGCGCAACTGCCGCCGGGCCGTGCCGCGCACGGTGGGGACGCCGTTGTCCGGATCGGCCCGCCGTGGCCGGCGGGCAGGGTTTGCGGGGACTGCTCACCGGCGCCGTTGCCGGTGTGATGCAACGGATTCAGCAATATCCGGGCCAGCCGGCACGACGTGTGCGGAGCGGCGCGTCGCCCGTCGCCCCGCGCGCAGGCGGCCGAGACGGACGGGCCGCCGCCGCGCCGCGTCGGCATGCATCGTGCCCCGCCGGCGCGCACCGCGATGTCGCACGGCGGCGGTGCTGCAGTGCACCACCTCTGTGCCTCGCTGCATCACGACGCATCGCGCGGTACGGGCCGCCGTGCGTCGCGCGCGGCCCGGCGAGCCTTGCGCGGCGCGGCTGGCGGGCCGGTCCGGGCCGACATGGCACGGCGCTTGCGTCAGCCGGTTCGGACGGATCAACGGCGATTCGTCCGCAGTACCGATTACCGACGCGCCCGGCAACGGGCTTCATGGGCAACGGCGTCCTACGCATCGGGTCTCGACGAGACCGGGTGCGCAGGACGCCGTTTTTCGTTTGGCGGATGACATGACCGACAAAGCTACCCGTATCGATCTCTTCAGCCTCCGCACCGCGCCGATGCGCGCGTTCCACCTGACGTGGATGGCGTTCTTCGTGTGCTTCTTCGCATGGTTCGCATGCGCGCCGCTGATGCCGCTGATCGCACGCGAATTTCACCTGACGGCGGCGCAGGTCGCCAACATCAACATCGCGGCGGTGGCCGCGACGATCGCCGTGCGGCTGCTGGTCGGCCCGCTGTGCGACCGCTTCGGCCCGCGCCGCGTGTACGTCGGCCTGCTGCTGCTCGGCGCGATCCCCGTGTTCGCGGTGTCGTTCACGCACGACTACCAGTCGTTCCTGATCTGCCGGCTCGGCATCGGCGCGATCGGCGCGGGCTTCGTGATCACGCAGTACCACACGTCGGTGATGTTCGCGCCGAACGTGGTCGGCACCGCGAACGCGACGACGGCCGGCTGGGGCAATGCCGGCGCGGGAGCGACGCAGGCGCTGATGCCGCTGCTCGTCGCGGCCGGCCTGATGCTCGGCTTCGGCGACGATGCGTCGTGGCGTGTCGCGCTGGTCGTGCCGGGCGTCGCGATGCTCGCGATGGCCTGGGCGTACTGGCGCTTCACGCAGGATTGCCCGCAAGGCGACTTCGTCGCGCTGCGCAAGCAGGGGGTGACGGTCGACAGCGGCAAGAAGGGCGGCTGGGCGAGCTTCGTCGCGGCCTGCGGCAACTATCGCGTGTGGATGCTGTTCGTCACCTACGGCGCGTGCTTCGGCGTCGAGGTGTTCATCCACAACATCGCGGCGCTGTACTACGTCGATCACTTCAGCCTGTCGCTGAAGGACGCGGGTTTCGCGGTCGGCATGTTCGGGCTGCTCGCGCTGTTCGCCCGCGCGTTCGGCGGCTGGCTGTCCGACCGGATCGCCGCGCGCCGCAGCCTCGACGTGCGCGCGACGCTGCTGTGCGCGCTGATCGTCGGCGAAGGGCTCGGGCTGCTCTGGTTCTCGCATGCGCAAAGCGTCGGCGCGGCGCTCGTCGCGATGCTCGCGTTCGGCCTGTTCACGCACATGGCTTGCGGCGCGACCTACGCGCTGGTGCCCTTCATCGACCGCAAGGCGCTCGGCGGCGTGGCGGGAATCGTCGGCGCGGGCGGCAACGTCGGCGCGGTCGTCGCGAGCTTCCTGCTGAAGGGCGTCGGCGACGTGCAGTACACGCTGAGCCTGCTCGGCCTCGCCGTCACCGCGACCGCGCTGTGCGCGATGGCCGTGCGCTTCAGCGACGAACACAAGGCGCGCGAAGCCGAGCTGCGCGACCGCGCACTGGCCGCCGCCGCGAACGCCGCCAACTGATCGAGCGAAGGAATCGTCATCATGAAACTCATCGTCATCGGCCACGGCATGGTCGGCCACAAGTTCCTCGAATGCGTCGCGGCGGAAGCCGGCGAGGCGGGCGCGCCGCAGGTGACCGTGCTCGGCGAGGAACCGCGCCCGGCCTACGATCGCGTGCACCTGTCCGAATTCTTCGCCGGCAAGTCGGCGGACGACCTGTCGCTCGTCGAACCCGGCTTCTTCGCGCGTCATCCGCGGTTCGACCTGCGCCTGAATGCGCGCGTCGCGTCGATCGATCGCGTCGCGCATGCGGTCACGCTTGCGTCGGGTGAAACGCTCGGCTACGACAAGCTGGTGCTCGCGACCGGCTCGCGCCCGTTCGTGCCGCCGATGCCGGGCCACGATCGCGCGGGCTGCTTCGTGTACCGGACGATCGAGGATCTCGAGGCGATGCAGGCATGCGGCGCGCACGCGAAGCGCGGCGTCGTGGTCGGCGGCGGGCTGCTCGGCCTCGAATGCGCGAAGGCGTTGCGCGACATGGGGCTCGACACGCACGTCGTCGAATTCGCGCCTCGGCTGATGGCCGTGCAGGTCGACGACGGCGGCGGCAAGATGCTGCGCACGAGGATCGAGGCGCTCGGCGTGACCGTGCATACGGGCAAGAACACGCTCGGGATCGTCGACGGCGAAGACGGTGCGCACCGGATGACGTTCGCCGACGGCACGCATCTCGACGCCGACCTGATCGTGTTTTCCGCCGGCATCCGCGCGCGCGACGAACTGGCCCGCGCCTGCGGGCTCGAGATCGGCCCGCGCGGCGGCGTCGCGATCGACGACGCCTGCCGCACGAGCGATGCCGACATCTACGCGATCGGCGAATGCGCGGCTTGGAACGGCATGGTGTACGGCCTCGTCGCCCCCGGCTACGACATGGCGCGGGTGGTCGCGAAGCAGCTTGGCGGCGATCCGGGCGGCGCGGCCCGCGCGGCGGCCGTGTTCGCGGGCGCCGACATGAGCACCAAGCTGAAGCTGATGGGCGTCGACGTCGCGAGCATCGGCGACGCGCACGGCGCGACGGCCGGCAGCCGCACCTACCAGTACGCGGACGAGCGCCGCCAGGTCTACAAGAAGCTCGTGGTGTCCGACTGCGGCAAGTTCCTGCACGGCGCGGTGATGGTCGGCGACGCGGCCGAGTACGGCACGCTGCTGCAGATGATGCTGAACCGCATCGAGCTGCCCGAATCGCCCGAATTCCTGATCCTGCCGTCGTCGGACGGGGCGGCGAAACCGGCGATCGGCGTCGACGCGCTGCCGGCGGCTGCGCAGATCTGCTCGTGCAACAACGTGTCGAAGTCGCAGATCTGCGCGGCAGTTTCCGACGGCGCGACGAGCCTCGGCGCGCTGAAGTCGTGCACGGGCGCCGGCACGTCGTGCGGCGGCTGCGTGCCGCTCGTCACGCAGATCATGAAGGCCGAGATGAAGAAGCAGGGCCTCGCGGTCGACAACCATATCTGCGAGCACTTTCCGCATTCGCGCCAGGCGCTGTTCCACCTGATTCGCGTCGAGCGCATCACGACCTTCGACGCACTGCTCGCGAAGCATGGCCATGGCCTCGGCTGCGACGTGTGCAAGCCGGCCGTCGCGGGCATTCTCGCGTCGTGCTTCAACGAGTTCGTGCTGAAGAAGGAGCACGCGGGGCTGCAGGATTCGAACGACTACTACCTCGCGAACATCCAGCGCGACGGCACGTATTCGGTGGTGCCGCGCATGCCGGGCGGCGAGGTCACGCCCGAAGGGCTGATCGCGGTGGGCCAGGTCGCGCGGAAGTACGGGCTCTACACGAAGATCACCGGCGGCCAGCGCGTCGACCTGTTCGGCGCGCGCGTCGAGCAATTGCCGTCGATCTGGGAGGAGCTGATCGCGGCCGGTTTCGAATCGGGCCATGCGTACGGCAAGGCGCTGCGCACCGTGAAGTCGTGCGTCGGCTCGACGTGGTGCCGTTATGGCGTCGGCGATTCGGTCGGCCTCGCGATCGATCTGGAGAACCGCTACAAGGGGCTGCGTGCGCCGCACAAGATCAAGTTCGGCGTGTCGGGCTGCACGCGCGAGTGCGCGGAAGCGCAGGGCAAGGACGTCGGCATCATCGCGACCGAGAAGGGCTGGAACCTGTATGTGTGCGGCAACGGCGGGATGAAGCCGCGCCACGCGGAACTGCTCGCGTCCGATCTCGATCGCGCGACGCTGGTCCGCTATGTCGACCGTTTCCTGATGTTCTACGTGCGCACCGCCGACCGGCTGCAGCGCACGAGCGTGTGGCGCGACAACCTCGAAGGCGGGCTCGACTACCTGATCGACGTGGTCGTGCACGACCGGCTCGGGATCGGCGCCGAGCTCGAGGCCGACATGCAGCACGTGGTCGACACCTACGAATGCGAGTGGAAGAAGGCCGTCACCGATCCCGACACGCGCAAGCGCTTCCGCCACTTCGTGAACAGCGACGCGCCGGACACGACCATTGAATTCGTCGAGACGCGCGGCCAGATCCGGCCCGCGACGCCCGGCGAACGGACGGACGGCAAGCCCGTGTCGACGCTCGCCGCCGCCGGGGGCGCGACGCAGGTCCTGACCGAACCCGCCACCGCCTGACCCCGGCCGACACCAGCGTCTTTTCCAAGGAGCCCCTCATGAACGATCGTCTTCCTCTGTCCTGGACCCGCGTGTGCCAGCTCGACGACATCGTGCCGAACACCGGCGTGTGTGCACTCGTCAACGGCGAGCAGGTCGCCGTCTTTCACGTCTCGCATGCCGAAGACGGCGGCGTGTTCGCGATCGGCAACGTCGATCCCGTATCGCAGGCCGCCGTGCTGTCGCGCGGGCTGATCGGCAGCCTCGGCGAGCGCGTCGTCGTCGCGTCGCCGCTGTACAAGCAGCATTTCGACCTGCGCACCGGCGAATGCCTGGAGGCGCCCGGGCAGTCGGTGAGCGCGTATCCGTCGCGGGTCGAGGACGGCGTCGTGTGGGTCGCGGCCTGATCGCCCCGGAGCGCGCATGACCGCCACCCCCGTCAAGAGCGTGTGCCCGTACTGCGGCGTCGGCTGCGGAATGGTGCTGCACGTCGAGGACGGCGAAGTCGTCAAGGTGTCCGGCGACGCCGACCATCCGACCAACTTCGGGCGGCTGTGCACGAAGGGCGCATCGGCGCACGTCGCGCTGCGCCGCTCGGGGCGGCTCGACCGCGCGTTCGCGCGCCGCGCGCGGGAGGACGACCTGGTGCCGCTGCCGGCGCGCGACGCGATCGCCGAAACCGCGCGCCGCCTGCGCGCGGTGCTCGATGCGCACGGGCCCGACGCGCTGTCGTTCTACGTGTCGGGGCAGATGTCGATCGAGGCGCAATACCTCGTCAACAAGCTCGCGAAGGGCTTCGTCGGCACCAACAACATCGAGTCGAACTCGCGCCTCTGCATGGCGAGCGCAAGCACCGGCTACAAGCAGTCGCTCGGCGCGGACGGCCCGCCCGGGTCGTACCAGGACTTCGATCGCGCGAACCTGTTCTTCGTGATCGGCGCGAACATGGCCGACTGCCATCCGATCCTGTTCCTGCGGATGATGGATCGCGTGAAGGCCGGCGCGAAGCTGATCGTCGTCGATCCGCGCCGTACCGGCACGGCCGACAAGGCCGACCTGTTCCTGCAGATCCGGCCGGGCACCGACCTCGCGCTGACGAACGGGCTGCTGCACCTGCTGCATGCGAACGGCCGCACCGACGCCGCGTTCATCGATGCGTACACCGAAGGCTGGGACGCGATGCCCGCGTTCCTCGCCGAGTACACGCCCGAGCGCGTCGCGGCGATCACGGGGCTCGCGGAAGCCGACCTGCGCACCGCCGCGCAATGGATCGGCGATGCACCGGAATGGATGAGCTGCTGGACGATGGGCCTCAACCAGAGCACGCACGGCGTGTGGAACACCAATGCGATCTGCAACCTGCACCTCGCGACCGGGCGGATCTGCCGGCCCGGCAGCGGGCCGTTCTCGCTGACCGGCCAGCCGAACGCGATGGGCGGGCGCGAGATGGGCTACATGGGGGTGGGGCTGCCTGGCCAGCGCTCGGTGCTGTCCGACGACGACCGGCGCTTCGTCGAGCAGCTGTGGCGCGTGCCCGCCGGCACGCTGCGCAAGGAGACGGGGCAAGGCACGGTCGACCTGTTCGCGCGGATGGCGGCCGGCGACGTCAAGGCGTGCTGGATCGTCTGCACGAACCCGGTCGCGACCGTGCCGAACCGGCGGAACGTGATCGCCGGGCTGCAGGCCGCGGAGCTGGTGATCGCGCAGGATGCGTTCCTCGACACCGAGACCAACCGCTACGCGGACATCCTGCTGCCGGGCGCGCTGTGGGCCGAGGGCGACGGCGTGATGGTCAACTCCGAGCGCAACATGACGCTGATGCGCGCGGCGGTCGCGCCGCCGGGCGACGCGCTGCCCGACTGGCGCATCGTCGCGGAAGTCGCCCGCGCGATGGGCTTCGGCGAGGCATTCGATTACGCGTCGGCCGCCGACGTGTTCGACGAGATCGTCCGGTTCTCGAATCCGGCGACCGGTTACGACCTGCGCGGCGCGAGCCATGCGACGCTGCGCGACGGGCCGGTGCAGTGGCCCGTCGCACCCGGCGCCGCGCGCGAGCGGCACCCGATCCGCTACCTGAACGACGGCGTGAGCCAGACGCCGCGTCCGGCGGCCGACGGGCGCGCCGCGCCGCGCATCGCGTTCCCGACGCCGTCGGGCAAGGCGCGCTTCCTCGCGCGTCCGCATGCCGATCCGGCCGAGCGGCCCGACGACGCGTTCCCGGTCGTGCTGAACACCGGACGGCTGCAGCATCAATGGCACACGATGACGAAGACGGGCAAGGTCGCGATGCTGAACAAGCTCAACCCGCGCCCGTTCGTCGAACTGCACCCGGACGACGCGCGCGCGCTCGGCATCGCCGCGAAAGACAGCGTCGAGATTCGCTCGGCGCGCGGCCGCGCGGTGCTGCCGGCGGTCGTGACCGAGCGCGTGCTGCGCGGCAACTGCTTCGCGCCGATGCACTGGAACGACGTGTACGGCGACGACCTGTGCATCAACGCGGTGACGAACGACGCGATCGATCCCGAATCGCAGCAACCCGAACTGAAATACTGCGCGGTCGCGCTGCGGCGCGTCGAGACGGATGCGTTCGCGTCCGCCGGCGACGAGACGGCGCAACCCGATGCACGCGCCGACGACGCGCGGCCCGTGCCGGCGATGGCGCAGGCGACTGCTTCACAGGAATCCGACATGGCAGACCTCGACACTTTCGCGGCCGCGCTCGGCGTTGCCGACCTCGCGCCGCCGCCGCTGACGGACACCGAACGGCTGTACGTGGCCGGGCTCGTGAGCGGGCTGAAGGCAAGCGCCGGCCGGCGCGACGGCGGCGTGCCGGTGCTGCCGGCCGGCGCGCCGCTCACGCCGCCGGTGCGGTTCTGGCTCGACGGGATGCTCGCGGGCCTGTTCAGCCGCGCGTTGCCCGCCGGCACGCAGGGCGCCGCGGCGCCGGCGCCGCCGGCCGATGCCGGCGCGCCCGGCGGCGTGCGGATCGTGCGTGCGCGCCCGAAGGTCGTGCTGCTGTGGGCATCGCAGACCGGCAACATCGAATCGCTGACCGAGGATTACGCGACGCAGTTGATGAACGCGGGCTTCGAGATCCGCACCGCGTGCATGTCCGACTATCCGGCGGCGTCGCTCGCGGGCGCGCAATACGTGCTGCTGATGACGAGCACGTTCGGCGACGGCGACGCCCCCGACAACGGCAGCGAATTCTGGGAAGCGCTGCAGGCCGGCAGCGCCGCGCGCCTCGACGGCGTGCACTTCGCGGTGCTTGCGTTCGGCGATCGCAACTACGACCGGTTCTGCGGCCACGGCCGCCGGCTCGACGCGCGGCTCGCGGAACTCGGCGCGGCGCGTCTTTGCGCGCGCGTCGATTGCGACGTCGAATTCCAGCACGACGCCGACCAGTGGCTCGAACGCGTCGTCGCGCGGATCAAGGAGGCCGACGCCGCGCTGCACGCGGTGCCGTCAGACGGCCCGGGCCCGGCGGGGCTGCTGCCGTCGAAGGCGCATCCGGCGCCGTCGAAGCTCGTCGCGAACCTGCGGCTCAACCGTCCGGGCGCGGCCAAGGACACGCGCTGCGTGTCGCTGTCGACCGAAGGCGCGAACCTCGAATACGAAGCCGGCGATGCGCTCGGCGTGTGGCCGACCAACTGCCCGGAGCTGGTCGACGAACTGCTGTCCGTCACCGCGCTGAAGGCCGATGCGCCGGTGACGGTGGCGGGCGCCGGCGACATGCGTCTTGGCGATGCGCTCGCGCGCCACTTCGACATCACCCGCCCGCATCCGGACACGCTCGCGTTGATCGCGTCGCGCAGCGCGAACGGCGCGCTGAAGTCGCTGCTCGGCGACGACCGCAAGGGCGACCTGAAGCAATGGCTGTGGGGGCAGCAGCTCGCCGACGTGCTGCACGAGTTTCCGGTCGAGCTGTCGGGCGCGGAACTGGTCGGGATGCTGAAGCGGATGCAGCCGCGCCTGTATTCGATTGCGTCGAGCCCCAGCGCGCACCGGGGCGAGATCCACCTGACCGTGTCGGCGGTGCGCTATCACAACGGCCGGCGCGCGCGCAAAGGCGTCGCGTCGACCTTTCTGGCCGATCGCGCGGACGACGGCCGCGTGCCCGTGTTCGTGCAGAAGTCCGCGCATTTTCGGCCGCCGGTGAACGGCGACGTGCCGATCGTGATGGTCGGCCCCGGCACCGGCGTCGCGCCGTTCCGCGGCTTCCTGCACGAGCGGCAGGCGCGCGGCGCGCGCGGGCGCAACTGGTTGTTTTTCGGGGAGCAGCACGCGCAGACCGATTTCTACTACGGCGACGAGCTGGGCGCGATGCGCGACAGCGGCTTCCTGACGCGGCTCGATCTCGCGTTCTCGCGCGACCAGGCCGACAAGATCTACGTGCAGGACCGGATGCGCGAGCAGGGCGCCGAGCTGTTCGCGTGGCTGGAGGACGGCGCGCACTTCTACGTGTGCGGCGACGCCGCGCGGATGGCGAAGGATGTCGATGCGGCGCTGAAGGCCGTGGTCGCCGAGCATGGCCGCATGTCGGACGACGACGCGAACGACTACGTCGCGCGGCTCGCGAAGGCGCGCCGCTATATGCGTGACGTGTACTGAACGCGGGCGGCGCGGCTCGATGCGGCCCGCCGGCATGCGGGCCCGGCTTCGGCGACGAGCGGGCCTGCGACGGCCCGGGCCGTCGGGAGGGCCGTCGACGGCGAACGCCGCGCATGACAGTCCGGGCGGCGGGCATGGCGTTCCTGCGTGAACCGCCGGCCGCCGCCGGTTTGCATCACTGCTGGCGGTCCCACGCGCTTGCCTGCTCGGCACGGACGAAGGCTTCCGACGATTTCGGCAGCAGGTTGCGGAACGCGCCGCCGTCGCTTTCGATCACGTCGACCATTTTCGCGATCATCTCTTCCGGATCGTGCTGTTCGAGCGGGAACGTCAGCTGCTCGGGCGTCACGGTGTGGATGGCCGGATCGCGCCAGCGCCGCGTCGTTTCCATCATCCGGTCGTTGAAGCCCGTGCTGTACGGGCCGGGGTTCACGACCGCGACGCGGATCCCGTGCGGCGCCAGCTCCGCGTGCATCGCTTCGGCGATCGATTCGACCGCATGTTTCGATGCGCAATAGGCGCCGGTAAACGGCCCCGTGATCAGGCCCGCGATCGACGACACGAACACGATCTTGCCGTGTCCGCGCGCAAGCATGCCGCGCGCGATTTGCTGCGTGAGTTCGAGCGGCCCGAACACGTTGACGTCGAACAGCGCGCGGACGATCCCGACCGGCAGGTCGACGAGCGCGCCGGCTTCGCCGACGCCCGCGTTGTTCACGAGCACGTCGGGGGCGAGTTCGGCCGCGCGGGCGCGATCGTGGGCCGACGTGACGTCGAGCTCGATGGCGCGCAGCGCGGTGCCGCGTTGCGCGGCGGCGGCCGTCAGTGCGTCGATCTCGGCGGCGACGCGTACGCCGGCCGTCACGTCGTGGCCGCCGGCGGCGAGGCGCAGCGCGACTTCGCGGCCGAAGCCGGTGCCTGCGCCGGTGATGAGGATGCGTTTTCGGGTCATATGCTTACCTGGTGGTGTGGAGGATGGCCTGCAAGCGGTCGCGACCATGCCGGGCGATCGCGGTGTCTTCGTCGACGCTGCCGCCCGACACGCCGATCGCGCCCACGCAGCGCCCGCTGCCGTCGACGAGCGGTTCGCCGCCGCCGAACGTGACGAGCCCGCCGTGGCTGTGCTCGATCCCGCGCAACGGACCGTCGCCCGACAGCGCGCCGAGCGTGCCGGTCGACGTGCGGAAGCGGATCGCCGTCAACGCCTTGCGCTGCGCGAGGTCGATCGCCCCCAGAAAACAGTCGTCGGTGCGAACGAACGCGAGCAGGTTCGCGCCACCATCGACGATCGCGACGGCGACGCCCGCGACCTGCAACGATGCGGCATGCGAGAGTATGGCGTCGATCGTGCGGCGGGCGGCCGCGAGCGGCAGCGCGGGGAGGGACGGGTTCATGCGACGTTCCGGTGATGCGACAGGGCCAGTGTAGGCGGTGGCGGTATATGGGAGAATCCGCATTCCGCTCGAAAGAGTTTCAAGTTTTTATAATGATGAGCCGACGCGATCCGATGGCCGGGCTGCACGTGTTCATGACGGTCGCGGCGACCGGCAACTTCACGCGGGCGGCCGCCGCGCTGGGCCTGACGCCGGCCGCCGTCAGTCTCTCGATCGGGCAGTTCGAGGGCGAACTGAACGTGAAGTTGTTCAACCGCAGCACGCGCGGCGTGAGCCTGACGGAAGCCGGGCAGCGCTACTGGCGGCAGACGGAGCCGGCATACCGGCAGGTCGTGCAGGCCCGCGACGAGCTGAAGGACGGGCGCAGCGCGCCGAGCGGCGTGTTGCGCGTGACCGCGCTGCCGCTGGCGCGCTCGCTCGTGATCGCGCCGGTGCTCGCCGTATTCCGTGAGCGCTATCCGGACGTGCGGCTGGAGATTCGCTATGAGAACGAACTGGTCGATATCGCGAAGGACGGGTTCGATGCGGGGATCCGCCTTGCCGACCGGCTGCAGCCGGGGACCATCGGCGTGCGGATCGCGCCGGCGCTCTCGTGTGCGCTGGTCGCGTCGCCCGGTTATCTGGCGCGGTACGGCACGCCTGCGTCGATCGCGGCGCTCGGGGGGCACGCGTGTATCCGCTTCCGGTTTTCGGAGAGCGGGCGGCTGCACAAATGGCTGCTGCACGACGGGCGCCGCGACGTCGATCTCGATCCGGAAGGCGTATTCGTGACGAACGACGCCGATGCGGTGATCGACGCGGCGCGCGCCGGGGTCGGGATCGCGTTTGCGTTCATGCGCGAACGGATCGAGCAGGACCTGCGCGACGGCGCGCTCGTCGAGGTGTTGCCGGGCGCGTGCCGGACGCTGCCGCCGATGTGGCTGTATTACGTGAATCGCAAGCACGTGCCGGCCAAGCTGCGCGCGTTCATCGACGTGCTGCGCGAGCGCGACGGGGCAGGTGTGGCGTAATCCTTTCGCCGGCCGGCGGCGGCGATCTGTCCGGCGGCGCATGATGGCGGCTCCATCCACGAAACCATGGAGTCGCGTCATGACGGCATTTCCCCGTTTCCCGGTTCGTACCTTGATGATCGCCGCCACGCTGGCTGCCGCTGGGCTCTGCAGCGCACCGGCTGTCGGCCAGACGTCGACCGTACCCGCAGGTTCGGCCGAGGCGACGGCCGACAACGCGGTACTGCTGACCGTTTTCCTCAGGCACGACCAGTCGCGCCCGCTTGCCGAGCTGAATGCGCAATTGGCGAAGCAGGGCTTCTACAAGGCGTTTCCGCCGCCGGGCGTCGAAGTGGTGAGCTGGACCGTGACGATGGGGATCGGGCAGATCGTCGTGCTGCGGTTGCCGGCGTCGCGGCTGCGTGAAGTCAATCGGGTGCTCGAGGATACGGCGTGGGGCGCGTATCGGACGGAGTTTTATCCGACTTACGACTACAAGGCGATCGGGTTGGGGGAGCATGAGCGGGCGAAGTGAAGCTTGAGTCCCGGCGTTTCTGACTTGTAATAATGCCGTCATCGGTCAGGTGACCTGACAGGGCGCGGGACTCAACATGCTTTGACCGGGACGTTTTTCTCAATGTTGGCTGGTGCCGGGAATGCCAGCAATTCGACCGGAAAGTGAATGGGGGGGAAATTAAAAATAAATATCGACTGATATTAGTCGGAAATTTGTCATCCTATTAATTTAAATTATTTCAATAGGAAATTTTAAACGACAAACGTTTGCCTTGTTTTCGCCTCCGAAAAATCTTGCGCCACATCTTGAGGGAATGGTTCTTTTCCTGTGTGATATCGCATCCGGCTCGCTACATTTTGATCAATAGTTGCCTTCATTGGCATGTTTTTCTGGTAGTATCCGCGCGCATCGGGCGAAGCGCGCACGGTGGTCGGGGGCGAATGTCGTCGAATTAACGCTGCTGTCGCCCTCGCGACGGCAGCAGTAGTGCATGTAATGGATTGACCAGTTTGACGTCAATGTCAAACGGAAACGACTCACGAATAATGCGAGAGACCAGAAAACTTCCGCTTGTCGTCGATCTCGACGGCACGCTGACGACGTCGGATACCTTGATGGAGTCCGTGATAAGTGTCGTCAAGCATCAACCCGCGAATCTGTTGCGACTGCCTTTCTGGCTCGCCGGCGGTCGCGCCGCATTCAAGGGCAAGGTCGCCGAGCAGGCCGATTTCCGGGCGGAGACGATTCCTTACCGAGAGTCGCTTGTCGATTACCTGGCTCACGAACGCAAAGGCGGCCGCAAGATCGTGCTGGCGACGGCCGCCCATCGCTCGATCGCCGAGCGGGTAGACGCCCATCTTGGCCTGTTCGATCTCGTCATCGCGACCAGCGGCGACACCAACCTGAAAAGCGAAACCAAACTCGCCGGCATTCGCGAGCAGGTCGGCGACGATTTCGTCTATGCCGGCGACAGCAAGGCCGACATGCCGATCTGGGCCGGTGCGAAGGGCGCCATTCTGGCCGGCGTCCCGCCCGGTATTGCTGCCGACATCCGGAGCAGCATTCCCGTCGAGCGGGAGTTTTCGAACGAGCGTGCCTGCTTCTCGACCTGGTGCAAGGCGCTGCGCGTTCATCAATGGTTGAAAAACCTGCTGTTGTTCGTGCCGCTGCTGACGGCTTTTGCGTTCTTCGACGCCGACAAGGTCACGACGCTCGTGCTCGCGTTTCTGGCGATGTCGCTGGGCGCGTCGGCAACCTACATCGGCAACGATCTCTGGGATCTGGACAACGACCGGCGCCATCCTCGCAAGCGCAATCGCGCGTTCGCGAACGGGACGCTGTCGATTGCCCGGGGGCTGGGCGCCGCCGCGCTGCTGCTCGCGGCGGCGTTTGCGCTGGCATTCGCGGTGTCGGTCGAGTTTGCCGGCATGTTCGCGCTCTATCTGTTGCTGACGACCGCATACAGCTGGCGCCTGAAATCGGTCGTGCTGCTCGATGTCGTCGTGTTGTCGCTGCTGTACACGCACCGGATCGTTGCGGGCGCCATTGCGGCGGACATCGCGGTCAGCCGCTGGCTTCTCGCATTTTCCGTGCTGGCCTTCCTGAGTCTTGCGCTCGTGAAGCGCTGCTCCGAGCTCGTGTTCCTGCGCCAGAACGACAAGCGTGTATCGGCGGGCCGGGATTACCGCGTGGGGGATCTCGAGGTGCTCTGGCCGTTCGGGATCGGCGCGTCGCTGGCCGCAGTGGTCGTGTTCGGCCTCTTCATCAATGCTCCCGAAACGGCCGCGCGCTACACCGTCCCGCATTTGTTATGGCTCGTGCAGGTTGGCCTGATCTACCTGTTCGGCCGGCTGTGGATCGCAACGGTCCGCGGCACGATGCACGACGATCCGATCGTCCATATTCTCGAAAATCGCGGTAGCTTCGGCATGCTTTGCGTGATGGTGGCGCTGGTGCTGGCCGCTCACTTCATGCCTGCGCTGTAAGCGGCACAAATCCCATGACGGAAAAGAACCGAAACCGCGTGCGGGCATTCTGCCGCTTCGCCATCGTCTACGTGCTGCTGTTCGTGTGCGCAGGAAACATCACCAACAGCGTGCTGTTGAAGTGGGGGTTCCGTGACGACCAGAAGGCCAGTTTCCCCACGACCTACAGCCTCGTCGGGATGATGAACGGCGACGCGCCGAAGCCGTTCGTCTACCGCTCGTCGTTTCCGAAGGCCGCGAAAGCGATGGCCGAGCGCCTCGACGGGGCGACGCGGGACAAGCTGTTCAAATCGATCACTCGGCATGATTCGCTGCGCAATACCTATTTCACGAGCGTGCCGGGCGAATACTGGACGCCGGTCGTGGCGATCGTCTATCACCTGACCTACATCGCGATCGTGCTGTCGATGCTGTTTTCGCTGTTGCTGGTCTACAAGCTGGCGAGGCTGCACGGCCTGAGCTTCGGGCATTCGGTCGGCTTTCTGGCGGCATTCAGCTTCGTCTATCCGCTCACGTTTCAGCAGGGCGGCTACTACTACGATTTCTTCGAACTGCTCGGCGTGCTCGGTGCGTGCTATTTCCTGCTGACGAAGCGGCTGCTGGCGTGCACGGTGACGATCGCCGTCTTTTCCCTGAACAAGGAGACGTTCTTCCTGGTTCCGCTCGCGTTGTTCTTCCTGCACGACCGCGACACTGCAATGCGCAAGCGCGTGATGTGGCTCGTGCTGCAACTGGGTATCTGCGTGGCGACCCGCCAGTTCATCATGAGCGGGTATGGTGCCAATGCCGGCGGATTCGTCGAATATCACGTGTGGGACAACCTGCGGTTCTGGCTGAATCCGGCGTCCTATCTGTCGTTCTACAACCTCATCGGTAAAGGCATCTATACCCCGAGCCTCGAGAACCCGTTGATGCTCGTGCCGCTTGCGGTGTTCTTCAGGGCGGCGTGGCAGGCGACGCCAACCCGGTACCGTGCCTACTTCGTCGCGGCGTTCATGCCGGTGCTGGTGCTGTTCTCCTTTTTCGGCTACCGGGACGAAGCGCGAAACTTCTCGGTCGCCTTTCCCGCGATCGTATTGGTCGCACTGCACGGTGCGAACCGCTTCAATGCGATTTTTGGCGGCGGCGCGGATGTGCCGGATGGGGCTCGTGTCCCGTCCGGTCGTCGATTCGACGCTGCAACGGCGAAGGAGGCCGCGTAATGAACTGGCTGATCGTGATTGCGAGTGGTGTGTTCGGCGGGCTTGCCAGCGTGTTGCTCAGGGTGGCTGCGCTCAAGGGAATCGCGCTCGGCGAATCGAGCGTCTTGCCGTGGATTGTACGTGGCGCGGCCATTGGCGCTTACGGCGTCGGGTTCGTGCTTTACGCGGTCGCGCTGCGCAAGACGTCGCTCGGCATTGCCTACCCGACGATGGTGGCGGTTTCGATGCTCGTCGTGCTGTCGTTCACGGCGGTGCACGAACATCTGTTGCGGCCCATGCAGGCCGTTGGCGCGCTCGTCATCCTGATCGGCGTCTGGATGGTTACGCGGGTGGCGTAATCCGGAAGGGCGCCAATACAGGGGAGGACCCCGTCCGGGGCGCCCCGGCAGTGTCGATTTTTCTGTTCTGCCGGAAATGGGCGCCACATCATCCCGCCTGTCCCCATTGCCTCCAATACCGCGCTCCCGCGAATTCGTGCTCGCCTGTTCGGCGCGGCCGGAAGAATTTCCCCTAAATGCAGGGCTCGTCATTCGTCCGACGAAAAACCCGCCCCGGTTCCCTGTATCATGCGCACCTTGCGTTTTCGGCCGCACGATTTTGATGCGATGTTTACGTGCCCGGGAAGCCACAAAACCGCACAATGCGAATCGGAAAGATTTTGTAATATAAAGCCCGTATACTTGTAAGTTCTGATTCAGGCGTTCCCTGCCTTTTCTTCCGGCCGACCGCCCACGCAGAACAACCAGATTCGTCGCCGCCTGGGCCGCTTGCGCCGCGACACGCTATGCATCGCCACTGAATAATCTATGTCTTCCCGCCACTCTGGTTCGCCCGGCCGCGCCGCGGCGGTGATCGCCCGTGCCCGGGCGTTGATCCGCAACGAACGCGTGCTGTCGCCGCTGCTCGCGCTCGGCATCGGCCTGCTGCTGATCGTGGTTTTCCAGCATCTGTCGGAATCGGTCGACTACCGGTCGGTGATCCGCCAGCTGCGTCACATGTCCGCCGGCGAGTGGAGTGCGTCGCTGGCCGCGACCGCGCTCAGCTATCTCGCGCTCGTCGCCCGCGATGCCGTCGGCCTGCGCTACGTTGCCGCGAAAGTGCCGCGCGCCGCGCTGTGGATCGGCGCGATCGCCGGGTCCGCGCTCGGCAACGCGACCGGCTTCGGTGCGCTGACGGGCGGCGCGGTCCGCGCGCGCGTGTACGGCGTGTCGGGCGTCACGCCCGCGCAGATCGGCCGGATGACGGTGTTTACGAGCGGCACGCTGGCGCTCGCGATGGTGCTGATGACCGCCGTCGGCATGGTTTGCGTGCCGGAGGCCCTGGCCGAGATGCTGCACGTCGTGCCGGGCGTGCTGACGTGGACCGGCGCCGCGCTGCTCGTCGCAATGGCCGCGCTGGTCGCGATGTGCGGCAACACCGCGCGTCCGGTCGTCACCCGCTTCAAGTGGCTGTCGTTCGACGTGCCGGCGCGGCGCGATCTCGTCGCGCAGGTCGTCTACGCGGTGCTGGACGTCGTCGCGGCGGGCCTGACGCTGTGGGTGCTGCTGCCGGCCGCGCCGGTCGGTTTCCCGACCTTCATCACCGTTTACGCGGCGGCGTTGCTGCTCGGGATGATCGGCCATACGCCGGGCGGGATCGGCGTGTTCGAGGCCGCGATGGTCTTCACGCTCGGCCGCGAAGTGCCCGCGCACGTGATGGTGGCCGCGCTGATCGCGTATCGCGCGATCTATTTCGGCGTGCCGCTCGTGCTGTCGGCCGGCCTGCTGGCCGGTTTCGAGGGCCGCGCGCTGCGGCGCCGGCTGGTGACGCGGCAGGCCGTGCGCGTGTCGCAGCTCGCGCCGGTGTTCCTGAGCCTCGTGACGTTCGCGGTCGGCGGGATGCTGGTGATCTCGAGCGCGACGCCCGCGTTCTGGCACCGGATCGCGATCCTGCGTCATATCGTGCCGCTGTGGGTGCTCGAAGGCTCGCAGGTGATCTGCAGCGTGCTCGGCGTCGCGTTGCTGTTCGTCGCGCGCGGGCTGCTGCGCCGGCTCGACGGCGCGTGGTGGATGACCTTCGCGCTGACGCTGGCGAGCCTCGCGCTGTCGCTGGCAAAGGGCCTCGCGTTCGTCGAGGCCGGCGTGCTCGGCACGCTGCTGGTGCTGCTGATCGTGAGCCGCCGCCGCTTCAACCGTCATTCGTCGCTGCTCGCCGAGCGCTTCACGGTGAGCTGGTTCGTGTCGGTGACGATGGTGCTGATCCTGGCCGTGTGGGTGCTGTTCTTCGCGTTCCGCGACGTGCCGTACACGCGCGAGCTGTGGTCGCATTTCTCGTTCGACGCGCGCGCGCCGCGTGCGCTGCGCGCGACGCTCGCGTCCGGCGTGTTCGTCGCGCTGTTCGCGCTGTGGCAACTGCTGCGCCCGGCGCCCGGCCGCTTCGTGAAGCCCGCGCCGCAGGACCTGTCCGACGCCGAGCGGATCATTCGCGCGCAGGAATGCAGCGATGCGGGCCTCGCGCTGATGGGCGACAAGTCGTTCCTGTTCTCGGAATCGCGCCAGGCCTTCCTGATGTACGCGAAGTACGGCCGCACGTGGGCCGCGCTGCACGACCCGGTCGGGCCGCGCGAGGAGTGGCCGGCGCTGATCGGCAAGTTCATCGCGCTCGCGCACGCGCACAGCGGCCGCGCGGCGTTCTACCAGGTGCGCGCGAACGCGCTGCCGCTGTATCTCGACGCCGGGCTCACGCTGATGAAGCTGGGCGAGGAAGCGCATATCGCGCTCGACCAGTTCGACCTGAAGGGATCGAACCGGTCGCACCTGCGCTATGCGCTGCGCCGCGGCGACAAGGATGCGCTGACGGTCGAGGTGATCGCGCCGTGTGACGTGCCGGCCGCGCTGCCGGGGCTGCGCGACATCTCGGACGGCTGGCTCGACAGCCGCGACGCGCGCGAGAAGAGTTTCTCGGTCGCCGCATTCCACGACGGCTATCTCGCGACGCAGTCGGTGATGCTGGTGCGGCAGGCCGACAAGCCGATCGCGTTCGTCACGTTCATGACGACCGACCTCAACACCGAGGCGACGGTCGGCGTGATGCGCCATCTGCCGGACGCATCGCCGTACGCGATGGAGTATCTGTTCACGCAGCTCGCGCTGCATCTGAAGGAGGCGGGCTTCCGCAAGCTGAGCCTGGGCATCGCGCCGTTCTCGGGGATGGGGGCGGCCAAGATGCCGTCGCCGTGGCACCGGCTCGGCCTGATGGTCTGGCGCTTCGGCGGCCGCTTCTACAACTTCCGCGGCTTGCGCGCATTCAAGAGCAAGTTCGAACCGCACTGGGAGCCGCGTTACCTCGCGGCCTCGGGCACGGTCGGCGTGTTCGTCACGCTGGCGGATCTGTCATTGCTGGCTGGAGGTCGGCGTTCATGATGTTGAAGAAGGGAATCGCGCGGGCGGCAGCCGCCTGCGCGGGAATGATGCTGGCCGGCGCCGCGTGCGCCACGCAGCCGGTTGCAGTGAAGGCCGAAACCGTGTCGGGCGGCCGCTACGGGCCCGTGACCGTGACGCGTCCGAACGGGCCGCTGCGCGGTTTCGTCGTGCTGTTCTCCCGCGAGGCCGGCTGGAACGCGGCCGACCAGCAGGCCGCCGATGCGCTCGCCAAGGCTGGCGCGATGACGGTCGGCGTCGATTCGGAGCGCTACGCGATGAATCTCGCGCAGAAGCAGGAGGCCTGCCACCACCTCGACGGCGACGCCGAGGCGGTCAGCCACCAGCTTGAACGCCTCGTGCAATCGTCGCGCTATTTCACGCCGATCGTCGCGGGCGTGGGCCAGGGCGGTGCGATCGCGAAGCAGATCCTGTCGATGGCGCCGGAGAACACGATCGCCGGCGCGGTATCGGTCGATCCTGCCGCGAAGCTCGATCCGCGCTTCAAGCCGTGCGCGCCCGATCCGACGATCGTGCGCCGCGCGATGCCGGGCTTCGTCGAGACGGCCGCCTCGGGCGACACCGCGAAACTCGTGTCGCTCGTCACGTCGCACCTGCGCGACAGCGGCAGCGGCGACGAGCTCGACGTGTCGGACCTGCCGCTCGTCGAGCTGCCGGCCAAGGGCGGCAGCGGCCAGCTCGCGATCGTGATCTCGGGCGACGGCGGCTGGCGCGATCTCGACAAGACGATCGGCGAGGCGCTGCAGCGCGACGGCGTGTCGGTGGTCGGCATCGACAGCCTGCGCTATTTCTGGAGCGAGAAGCCGCCGGCGCAGGTGAGCCGGGATCTCGCGCGCGTGATGCGCACCTACATGGCGCGCTGGCATGCGAACCGCGTGGCGCTGGTCGGCTACTCGTTCGGCGCCGACGTGATGCCGTTCGCCTACAACCGGCTGCCGGGCGACCTGCGCGACAAGGTCGCGGTGATGTCGCTGCTCGGCTTCGCGCCCGCCGCCGATTTCCAGATCCGCGTGACGGGCTGGCTCGGCATGCCCGCGAGCGACAAGGCGCTGAAGGTCGCGCCGGAAATCGCGAAGGTGCCGCCGCAGCTCGTGCAGTGCTTCTATGGCGCGGAAGAGAAGGACACGATGTGCCCGGCGCTCGCGAACACCGGCGCCGACGTGATCAAGACGCAGGGCGATCACCACTTCGGCCGCGATTACCTCGCGCTCGAGAAGAAGATTCTCGAAGGGTTCGGCAAGCCGGTGGCGGCGCGCTGAACGCCGGCGTCCGCTTCGCGGCGGGCGCCGGCCGGAGGGCTTGCGATTTCCCGTGCGGGCGGCCAGTGTGCCGCCCGTTTCATTTTCCGGGCTGCGTCGGGGCGTCCTGAAGCGGCGTTTCCGTGCGCGCATCGCGCTGATAGAAGCCCGGAAACCGGTCGAGCTGCCGGCGCGCGGCCGCGAGGTCCGTACCGTCGCCGAGCACCGCGCTCGAAAACCCCGTGCGCTCCATCAACAGCAACTGGTCGATCAGCACGTCGCCGGTCGCGCGCAGGTCGCCGGCGAAGCCGTAGCGCTTGCGCAGCAGGTACGCCTGGCTGTACGCGCGGCCGTCGGTGAACGACGGAAACTGCAGGTCGATGCGCGATGCCTGCGCGATTTGCGAGGCGAGCGGCGGCAGTTCCGCGTCGTTGCCGATCGTCAGCGTCGCGTCGGCGTGCCGCCGCGGGTCGCCGTCGTGCTCGGCCGGCGTCAGCAGCCGGATGCGTGCGCGCGTGCCGGCGTTGTCGATGTCGTTGTCCGTGGTTTGCGTCATGCGTGCTCCACCTGATGGCGCGCGTCGTTCGCGGCGGCCTTGAAGGGTTCGGGGCCGATGCGGCGCACCGTGTCGATGAAGGGTTCGCTGCGGCCGTCTGCATCGATCCGCGCGTCGAGATAGGTGTGGACGATCGCATCGACGACGTCGACGATTTCGTCCGCCGAAAACGACGGGCCGATCACCTTGCCGGGACGTGCGGGGCCGCTCGCGCTGGAGCCGTCCGAGCCGCCGAGCGTGACCTGGTACCACTCCGCGCCGTCCTTGTCGACGCCGAGGATGCCGAGGTGGCCGCTGTGGTGATGGCCGCACGAGTTGATGCAGCCGCTGATGTGCAGGTCGATGTCGCCGACGTCGTGCAGCATGTCGAGATCCTGGAAGCGCTCGGCGATCGCATCGGCGATCGGGATCGAGCGCGCGTTCGCCAGCGCGCAGAAGTCGCCGCCCGGGCACGCGATCATGTCCGTCAGCAGTCCCACGTTCGCGCTGGCAAGCCCGATCTCGCGCGCGTTTTCCCACAGCGGGAACAGGTCGTCCACATGCACCCACGGCAGCACGACGTTCTGCGTGTGCGTGACGCGCGCCTCGCCGGCCGAGAAGCGCTCGGCGAGATCGGCGAGCGCGTCGAGCTGGTCCGGCGTCGCATCGCCCGGCGCCTGCAGGCGGCGCTTGAACGACAGCGTGACGATGCGCAGCGCCGGGTCGCGGTGCTCCGCGACGTTGCGTGCGAGCCAGCGTGCGAACGCCGGATGGCGGGCCGCGTGCGCCGACGCGCGCGCGCTTGCGTCGCGCAGGCCGGACGTGCGCGGCGCGACGCGCGGCGGGACGAACGATGCGGCGACGCGGTCGAACTCGACCTGCGGAATCGTATGCGGCCCGCCGTCGTGTTCGACGATCTGGCGGAACTCCTCCTCGACGTCGTCGATGTAGCGCTGCCCCTCGGTCTTCACGAGGATCTTGATCCGCGCCTTGTACTTGTTGTCGCGGCGTCCGTAGCGGTTGTACACGCGGACGATCGCCTCGATGTAGTTCATCACGTGGCGCCACGGCAGGAATGCGCGCAGCAGCGTCGCGATCGTCGGCGTGCGGCCCATCCCGCCGCCGACGCTGACGCGAAAGCCGAGCTCGCCGGCCGCGTCGCGCACGAGCTTCAGCCCGACGTCGTGCCAGTCGGTGGCCGCGCGGTCTTCCGTCGCGCCGGTGATCGCGATCTTGAACTTGCGCGGCAGGAACGCGAACTCGGGATGCAGCGTCGTCCACTGGCGCATCACTTCGGCGAACGGGCGCGGGTCGGCGATCTCGTCCGGCGCGACGCCGGCGCGCTCGTCGCACGAGATGTTGCGGATGCAGTTGCCGCTGGTCTGGATGCCGTGCATGTCGACGGTCGCGAGCAGGTCCATCACGTCGGCTGCCTTCGCGAGCGGAATCCAGTTGAACTGCACGTTGGTGCGCGTCGTGAAGTGCGCGCTGCGGGTCGGCAGGCGCAGCGTGCCGAGCGCGGCCTGCGCGTCGCACGCGGCGCGGTAGGTGGCGTCGTCGGGCACGTCGTAGTCGCGCGCGATGCGTGCGAGCACGCGCAACTGCGCGCTCGACAGCTCGCCGTACGGCACGGCGACGCGCAGCATCGGCGCGTGGCGCTGCACGTACCAGCCGTTCTGCAGGCGCAGCGGCCGGAACGCGTCCTCGCTCAGCGTGCCGTGCTGCCAGCGTTCGAGCTGGTCGCGAAACTGGGCGGCGCGGCTGTGCACGAGCGCCCGGTCGAAAACGGTATATCGATACATGACGTGATACGCAAGAGGCGCCGCGGCGCGAAGCGTGCGGCTCGGGAGAGACGTTGCGACGGGTGTCGGGCAACCGGAGACAGCGTAGGGAACGCCGGGCGGCGGGACAAGCAGCAGATCGGGACGAAAAGGGCGCAGCAGACGGCCGGCGCGAAGCCGGCGCGGGGACGGGCACGCGCGCATGCGCGCGGCGGGTTCAGGCGTCGGCGTCGACGACGAGCGCCGGATCGAGCGCGCGGATGCGCTGGTCGATGAAGTAGCCGCCGCCTTCCTGATAGCGCAGGAACAGGCGGCCGCACGTGCGGCAGCGGCTGACGGTGCAGCGGTTGTACGGGAAATGGCGCAGGGCGATCGGCGCATCGTCCGACGCGTAGTGCGTGCCGGCCGGGTGATGTTCGGCGTAGGTCGGCTCGGGATCGTCCGGCGGCGCGAGCGTGGCCACTTCGGTCAGTTGCGCGTCCTGCAGCGACAGCGGCAGCGTCGTCCATCCGGCGAGCGGCGTTTTCGTGCACGTGCACGGCTGCGTGACGTGCGCGGCTTCGGCGGTCAGTGTCAACAGCGCGTCGTGATCGAGGTAGGGCAGTGGGCTCATGGGCAATCGTGGCGGAGCGGCGGGATCAGCACTGTAACCCGCGCGCGCATCGCATGCACGGCCGCGGTGCGGGCGGCAGGCGCCGTGTACCGTGCGCGCTTCAACCGCCCTTGCGGACCGACGGCTGCGCGACCAGCTCGCCCAGCACGCGGATCGCGCGTTCGATGTCGCGGCTCCACGGATGGCCGAAGTTCACGCGCACGCAGCGTTCGAAACCGTGCGTGGCGGAAAACAGCGGCCCCGGCGCGAAGCTGATCCCGCGCGCGATCGCCTGGCGGTGCAGTTCCATTGCGTCGATCGCGTCGGGGAACGCGAGCCACAGGAAGTAGCCGCCCTCGGGCCGCACCCATTCGACGCCGGCCGGCAGCCAGCGGCGCAGCGCGTCGTCCATCCGGTCGAGCTGCGTCTGCAACGCGCCGCGCAACTTGCGCAGGTGCCGGTCGTAGCCGCCGTGTTCGAGATAGTTTGCGACGCCGGCCTGCGCGGGAATGCTGGCCGACAGCGTCGTCATCAGCTTGAGCCGCTGCACCTTCTCGGCGTACCGGCCGGCGGCGGCCCAGCCGATCCGGTAGCCGGGCGCGAGCGTCTTCGAGAACGAGCTGCAGTGCATCACGAGGCCGTGCCGGTCGAACGCGCGCGCGGGCAGCGGGTAGTCGGGGCCGAAATGCAGTTCGCCGTAGACGTCGTCCTCGATCAGCGGCACGTCGCGCGCGGCGAGCATCTCGACGAGCGCGCGCTTCTTCCCGGCGGACAGCGTCACGCCGGTCGGATTCTGGAAATTGGTCATGAACCAGCACGCGCGAATGTCGTGCCGGTCGAGCGCTTGCGCGAGCGCATCGAGATCGAGGCCCGTGCGCGGATCGACGGGAATCTCGACCGCGCGCAGGTCGAGCCGCTCGATCGCCTGCAGCGCCGCGTAGAAGCCGGGCGCTTCGACGGCCACGACGTCGCCGGGCCGCGTGACGGCCATCAGGCACAGGTTCAGTGCCTCGAGCGCGCCGTTCGTGACGACGATCTCGTCGATCGGCTGCGAGATGCCCGTCGCGAGATAGCGCCGCGCGATCTGCTGGCGCAGCGCCTCGTTGCCGGGCGGCAGGTCGACGACCGTGCTCCACGGGCTGACGAGCCGCGTGGCCTGTGCGAGCGACTTCGCGAGACGCGGCAGCGGAAACAGGTGCGGCGACGGGAACGCGGAGCCGAGCGGCACGATGCCCGGTTGCGTGGCCGCGTCGAGCACGGAGAACACGAGGCTGCTGATGTCGACCTTGCGCTTGGCGCCCGCGCGGCTCGCGCGGCGTTTCGCGGCCGGGCCCGCCTCCGGCTCCGCGCCCGGCGCGACGTAGTAGCCCGAGCGTTCGCGCGCGCGGATCAGCCCCCACTGTTCGAGCAGGTAGTACGCGCGAAACACCGTCGACTGGCTCACGCCATGTTGCGCGATGAGCTGCCGCAGCGACGGCAGGCGCGTGCCGACGGCGAGGTTGCCGTTGCGGATTTCTTCGGCGATCGTGTGGGCGAGGGTTTCGTAGCGTTTCATCGGCGTGGGCGGGGCGCGTGGCGCGCGGCGGCTCATTGTCCGATGGACGCGGGTAAAAGGAAAGCCGGCGCCCGTGCGGGCGGTCATCCGGAACGCGGCGGTAGCGGCGCGCAAACGTTGTGCGCGATACCGATGGGCCAGCGCTTGGCCGATAGCGTCGCCTCGATCGGATGGGGCGGGGATTCAGCGTCGGCCTGCCTTCGTCTCCCTGCCGGGCGAACGACACGCGCGTGCGCGGAAGGCAGTTGCATTCGCGGCGGCCAGTCATTAGGCTGGCGGGGTTCTTGCGACCGGACAGTGCTTTCGATGGGCATGCGCGGGGAGCGCCATGCACGCCCGTCCGGTGCGCCGCTCGTCCCGATATCAAAACGATCAAAACCACACGCTGATGCCGTTGTCGAAACCGAACTGGCGGGTTGTCTGCATCCCGATGCTCGCGCTCTACGCAGCATGGCCTGTCGACGTCGCTGCATTGACGGAACCGGGGGCGGCCGCGACCGGCATGCCGACCCGGCCCACGGACGACACGGCCTATGCGGCAACGCTCGGCGCGCTGATTCGAGCCAACCTGGTTTTCACGAGCCCGGCGAGCCTGCCTGAATCGGCCGAAGCCAGGCTGGCGTTGCTGGTCGACGCGCACGGGAAGATCGTCGAAGCCAGCGTCCGGCAGTCGAGCGGATCGGAGATTTTCGACGCCGCGATGATCGCGGCGGTGCGCAAGAGCCTGCCGTTTCCGCCGCCGCCCGAGCATCGCGTGCGCTGGGTGAACCTGACGTTCCATCCCGGCGGCGCGTCCGCTTCCGCGGCGGCCAGCGCGCCGGCCGCGCTGCCGGAAATCGTCATCGCGCCGGCACCGTCGCCGAAGCGCGACGACGTCACGCGCGGCATCTTCCGGCAAAAGGGAGTCGGCCAGCTGGATGCCGACGGATGGACCGTCGCGCGCTCGACGGACGGCCATTTCATGCTCAGCGTGCCGGGCCGGTTCAGCGACAGGACACTCTGGTTCGCCCATCCCGGCCCGCAAGCGCCGAGATCGGCGGAGACGCTGCTGGCCCACGGCGGGATCGACACGTTGCTGGTCGCCAGCCGGCTGCAATACGGTGCGCCGGAAATCGCCACGCGCTGCTTCGAGTCGCTGGAAGCGGACTACCGCACGCTCGACGCGCGTGCGGTGCGCGGCACGTTTCTCGGCTATCCGTCGATCGACGGCCGGGTTGTCGACCCGAAGAAATCGTAGTTCGCGGTGGAGCGTATCGTGCTGGTCGGCGCCGACATCCTGTGGGTGCGTGTAACGGGCCCGATGACGCTCAGGGATGCCGTCGAACGCGATGCGTCCCGCATCGTCGGATCGCTGCGCATCGACGCCGCTGCAACGAATCTGGGCAGCCCGCCCGAAGACGCGTTCGCGCTGCCGAACTAGAACGAAAGCCGTTCACGCGAACGGGGCACCGGCACGCATGGCCGGCGCCCCGCACGCGGCACCGATGCATCACGCCGCGTTCGGCTCCGCGTTCCGCCCGTTCGCGCCGCTGCGCAGCGGCGGCAGCGGCTCGACCTTGCCGACGACGAACAGGTACGACAGCGCACCGACCACGCACAACGCGCCGGCCACCGCGAGCGGCACGACGAACGAGCCTTTCGTGATCGACAGCATCACGCCGGTGAACGTCGTGATGAAGATGCCCGCGAGATTGCCCGCGAAGTTCTGGATGCCGCCGAGCGACGCGACGTGCGCGGGCGTCGGCGCGACCTCGCCGACGAGCGTCCACACGTTGGCGCCCGCGAACGACAGGCTCGCGTAGGCGAGGGCGAACAGGCCGAGGCAGGCCCACGTGTTCTCGACGAACGCGGACAGCGCGATCGACGACGACAGCAGCATCCCGAGCACGAGGCAGGTCTTGCGCGCGGCGGTTGCGCTCCAGCCGCGACGGAACAGGCTGTCCGACACGTAGCCGCCGAGCCAGCCGCCGGGGATCGCGAGCAGCGCGGGCAGCATGCCCCAGGTGCCGAGCGACGCGAGCGAGAAGCCGCGCGACTGCAGCAGATAGCTCGGGAACCACGTGATGAAGAAGTAGATCGCGAAGTTCAGGCAGAACAGGCCGATCATCATGCCCCACACGGTGCGGTAGCGGAACAGGTCGAGCCACGACACCTTCGGCATATCGGTTGCGCCCGCAACGACCGGTGCGGCGCGCTGGGCGAGCAGCGCGTCGACGGCGTCCGGCGCGATCGCGCGATAGCGTTCCGGGTCGCGATAGAGGAACCACCACGCGAGCGCCCACACGATGCCGATGCCGCCCGTGATCACGAACGACCCGCGCCAGCCGACGATCGAGATCAGCCACGCGACGAGCGGCAGCGACAGTGCGGAGCCGACGCGCGAGCCGCTGTCGAAGATGCTGCTCGCGAGCCCGCGTTCGCTGCGCGGGAACCAGTTGAACGCGACCTTCGCGAACGACGGGATCGCGGCCGCCTCGCCGACGCCGAGCATCAGCCGCACGCCGACCAGTTGCCCGAGGCCGCGCGCGGCGCCCGTCGCGACGGTGAACACCGACCACCAGCCCACGGCGAGCGCGAGGCTCACGCGCACGCCGACCTTGTCGATGAACCAGCCGGCCGGCAGTTGCAGGAACGCATAGGTCCAGAAGAACGCGCTCAGCACGAGCCCCATGCCGACCGCGTCGAGGCCGAGGTCGGCGCGAATGCTGGGGGCGGCGATCGCGAGGTTGGCGCGGTCGATGAAGTTGATGACGTTGGCCAGGAAGCACATCAGGATCATGGCCCATCGGATGCGTGGCATGCAGTGTCTCCGCGCGGAATGTCGTGGCGGACGACCGGCGATCCGCTGCGCCGGCCGTCTCGATGGGTGCTTATCGTGCGGCTTCGGACGTTTGCGCTGCGCGGTCGAACTTCGCGAGCGCTTCCCACAGGCCGTTCAGGTAGACCGCGCCGAGCGCGCGGTCGTACAGGCCGTAGCCGGGCTTGCCCGTCTCGCCCCAGATCATGCGGCCGTGGTCGGGGCGCACGTAGCCGGAGAAGCCGGTGTCGTGGTATGCCTTCACGATCGCCGCGATGTCGAGCGAACCGCAGCTCGACAGATGCGCGGTTTCCTCGAAATCGCCGTTCGCGTCGACCTTCACGTTGCGGATGTGCGCGAAGTGGATGCGGCCCATCGCGCCGAACTCGCGCACGAGCGCCTCGACGTCGTTCTGCGGGCCCGCGCCGAGCGAGCCCGAGCACAGCGTCAGACCGTTCGCGGGCGTATCGACGATCCGCACGATGCGCGCGAGATCGTCGCGGTTCTTCACGATGCGCGGCAACCCGAAGATCGGGCGCGGCGGATCGTCGGGGTGGATCGCCATCTTCACGCCGGCTTCCTCGGCAACGGGAATGATCGCCTTCAGGAAGTATTCGAGGTTCGCCCACAGCGCGGCCTCGTCGACGTCGCGATAGTCGGCGAGCAGTGCCTGCAGCTGCTCGGGCCGGTAGCTCGAATCCCAGCCGGGCAGTGCGATGCCGTCGTTCGGATCGATCCGGTCGACTTCTTCGGTGCTGAACGCGAGGCAGGTCGAACCGTCGTCGAGCGTCTTCGACAGCTCGGTGCGCGTCCAGTCGAACACGGGCATGAAGTTGTAGCAGATGACGCGAACGCCGGCCGCGCCGAGATGGCGGATCGTCTGCCGGTAGTTGTCGATCAGGCGGTCGCGGCCCGGCTTGCCGAGCTTGATGTCCTCGTGCACCGGCACCGATTCGACGACTTCGAACCGCAGGCCGGCGCGTTCGATCGTCGCCTTCAGCGCGTCGATCTTGTGCGCGGGCCAGACTTCGCCCACCGGTTCGTCGTAGATCGCGGACACGATGTGCGTGACGCCCGGGATCTGGCGGATGTATTGCAGCGAGACCGGATCGGACTCGCCGTACCAACGGAATGACATCTTCACTGGAGCGGCTCCTGGCTGGCGGTTCATGCAGCGGGCGAGCGGGCGGCGGCATGCCGGCCCGTCGACGGTGTGCGGATTATGAGTGGTATGCCAGTTTGACGGGATAGTGGTTTACCAGTTGTTCGGGCCGGACTCGGGCTTTCCGAGATGCTTGGCGGCTTCGTCTGATGCTGCGCACCGGATATCTCCCGAAATTGGTGTACCATTTTGACGATCCGGCGCCGCGACGGCGCCGGCCAGCCCGTTGCGAGCCTTTTCGATGACCGATCTTTCCAGCCTGCCAGCCGGGCGCGATACCGATGCCGCAGACCGCTCCTATATCGGCCTTGCGCGGCAGATTCACGCGATGGTGGCCGCCGGCGCGTTCGAGGCCGGCGCGCGGCTGCCGTCGGAGCGCAGCCTGGCCGACCAGTTCGGCGTGAGCCGTACGCAGGTGCGCGAGGCGATCATCGCGCTCGAGGTGCAGGGGATCGTCGAGGTGCGGATCGGTTCGGGCATCTACGTATCGGCGGCCGATGCCGCGCGGCCGGTGACGTTCGAGGTGCCGCGCGGCCCGGGCCCGATCGAGACGCTGCGCGCGCGCGGGCTGATCGAGGCGGAAGTGGCGGCGCTCGCGGCGACCGAGCGCAAGGATGCCGATCTCGACCGGCTGTTTGTCTCGCTGACGACGATGCGCGAACGGATGGACGACAAGGTCGCGTACGACGCGGCCGATCGCCAGTTCCACCTGCGCATCGCGGAGTCGACCGGCAACACGGTGCTGCTGCACATGGTCACCGCGATGTGGGACTGCGCGCGCAGCGATCCGCTGTGGGACAAGATCGAGGAGCACTTCCACTCGACCGCGCTGCGCGAGGCCTCGCAGGAGGATCACCAGCGGATCTTCGCGGCGATCATGGCGCGCGATGCGGCCGTGGCGCGCGAGGCGATGCGCGCGCACCTGTCGCGCGTGATAGCGGAGTTCTCGCAAGCCTGGCGCTGAGGTTCGTTCCGGCCGCCGGCAACGGCCCGGCGCAACCGTGCGGCGCGCACCGCTGCCGGCGGATGCGCGCGCCGTGTACGGCTTCTTCCGATTGCGCGACCGTACGTTTTATGGTGTCGTTGCGGGATATCGCATCGACTCGAAAAAGGACAGTCGAATGCAGCCGGGCGAATCAGACGGGGGCCGCTGGAACAGGGGTGTCGGCGCACGTACGCGCGCACGCATCGCCGTGCGCAGGCTGCTTATCATATTGACAGCGGGTTTACTGACGCCCGCGCCTTCGGCTTTCTCCGCATCCCCCGACACCCTCGACGACAACGTGCTGCGCGTGCTGGCATGGCCGGGCTACGCGGACGGCGATGTCGTCCACGCGTTCGAGGCCGGGTTTCACGTGCGCGTCGAGGTGACGTTCGTCGACTCGGACGAAGCGTTGTGGGCGCGGATGCACAGCGCCGCGCCGCCGCCCTACGACGTGCTGGCCGCGAACACGGCCGAGATCCAGCGCTACGCGCACGAGCGGCTGCTCGCGCCGATCGACCTGTCGCGCATCCCGAACCGGCGGCGGCAGTTGCCGAACTTCCGGCAGCTCGCGACGATCGACGGGCTCGTGGAGGACGGCGCCGCGTATGCGATTCCATTCACGTATTCGTCGATGGGGCTCATTTACGACCGCAAGCAGGTTCCGGTCGCGCCGCGTTCGATGCGCGAGCTGTGGAATCCGCGCTACCGCGGCAAGGTGCTCGACTTCAACAGCGCCGAGCACAACTTCTCGTTCGCGGCGCTGGCGCTCGGCTATGCCGATCCGTTTCGGCTGTCGCCCGCGCAGACGCTCGCCGTCGCGCACAAGCTGATCGACCTGCGCCGCAACCTGCTCACGTACTACACGCTTCCCGAAGAGGCGACCGCGCTGTTCGTCCGGCATCGCGCGGCGCTGATGTTCGGCAACTACGGCACGCAGCAGGTCGAACTGCTGCGGCGCGCGGGCGCGGACGTCGGCTACGTGATCCCGGACGAAGGCGCGCTCGCGTGGCTGGACTGCTGGGCCGTCACGCGCGCCGCGCCCCATCCCGAGCTGGCGTTCGCGTGGATCAACTACATGCTCGAACCGGCGGTCGGCGCGCGGCTGACCGAGCGCCAGGGGCTCGCGAACACGCTCGAACCGGCGCCGAGCCTCGACGCCGGCCGCGAGCATCTCGTCTGGCTCCAGCCGGTCGAGGATATCGGACGCCGCGAATCGCTGTGGCGTCGCATCGTGTCGGGCGACCGGCCGGAGCGGTTCGGAAAATGATCCGGCTCGGGCTCACGTCGAAGCTGTCGGTGCTGTTCGCGTGCATCGGCGTGATCGCATCCGGCACGACCGGCTATTACACCTATCGCGCGAACCGCGCGATGCTCGTGCAGGAAGCCCAGCACAGCCTGCTGATGTCGACGCAGCTGCTCGGGCAGCGCTTCACGAGCGCGCTGTCCGACGTCGCGGACGATGCGCTCGTGCTCGCGCAGTTGCCGTCGTCGGCGCTCGTCGCGGGCGCCGACAAGCCGGACGACGCGCCGCGCGCGCGGCTCGAGCAGGTGTTTTACAGCTTCATGAGCAATCACCCGGAGTACCTGCAGATTCGCCTGATCGCGCGCGGGCACTTCGGGCTGGAACGCATTCGCGTCGATCGCGATGCGCACGGCGTCGTCGTGCTGCCCGAAAGCGCGTTCCAGGAGAAAGGACAGTTTTCCTACGTATTCGATACGCTCGCCACGGCGCCCGGCCATATCTACCTGTCGCCGATCGTGATCAACCACGAGACGGGCACGCACGCGGCCGAGGGCCAGCCGATCCTGCGCGTGGGCACGCCGGTCGTCGACGCGTCGGGCCGCACCGCCGGCGCGCTCGTCGTCGACGTCGAGCTGTCGCGCGTGTTCGCGCGGCTCGAGCGCGACTTGCCGCACGACTACGCGGTCTATCTCGCGAACGAGTGGGGCGATTTCCTCGTGCATCCCGATCCGTCGCAGGCGTTCGGCTTCGATCGCGGCCGGCGCGTGCTGATGCAGGAGCACTTCGGCGCCACGCGCGCGTTGTTCGACGGCGCGCGCGCAAACGTTACCCTCGACGGTCTCGCCGATCCCGCCGAGGCGCCGGGGCAGATGCTCGCATTCGCGCGCACGCCGTTCGGTCAGGACGAAGGCAACCGCTTCGTCGTGCTCGGCATGGCGCGTCCGCTTGCGGACGTGCTGGCGCCGGCGGGCATGCTCGGCGAGCGGATCGTCCGGATGGTGCTCGTGTCGAGCGTGCTGGCGGTGATCCTCGCGATCCTGTTCGCCCGTGCGATCACGCAGCCGCTGCAGGTACTCGCGCGCGCCGCGACGCACGTGTTCGACGATCAGGCCGCCGAGCGCCTGCCGGTCGGTCGCGCCGACGAGATCGGCGTGCTCGCGCGCTGCTTCGACAGCATGCGCGTCGAGATCCGCACGCAGGTCGCGATGCTGCACGCGAAGCAACAGGAGCTCACGCACCTGGCCGGCCACGATGCGCTGACCACGCTGCCGAATCGCCTGCTGTTCATGGAGCATCTCGACGCCGCGATCCGGCGGGCGGCGGCGCTGAGCGAAGGGCTGGCCGTGATGTTCGTCGATCTCGACCGCTTCAAGCAGATCAACGACCAGCACGGGCACTCGGCCGGCGACCGCGCGCTCGTTGCGGTCGCGAAACGGCTGAGTCACGTGCTGCGCAGCGGCGACATGGTGGCGCGGCTCGGCGGCGACGAATTCATCGTGCTGATCGCGGACGTGCGCTCGCCGGCCGTGATCGGCGACGTCGCCGCGCGCATCCAGCACGTGATGGCCGAGGAACTGGAGTTCGGCGACCGGCGCGTGGCCGTCGGTGCGAGCATCGGCGTCAGCGAGTTTCCGGCCGACGGCGCGTCGGCCGAGGAACTGCTCGTCAAGGCCGATGCGGCGATGTACGCGGCGAAGGCGTCCGCGCAGAGCGTGTGCGTGCGCTATCAGGAACTGGTCGGCGGCGCGGCCGGTGCGGATGGGGCGGCGGGCCGGGTTGCGTCGGGCGGCAGCCGCTGACGGCGCCCCGCGGGCCCTGCCATAGACGTGCAACGAGCCCGTCGCGGGACGGGCTCGTTGCAGGCGCGAACCGCGCGCAGGGGGCGCGCGGAGGCCGGCTTAGTGGCCGAAGTAGATCGAGTCGCGCGGGTTTTGCACCTTCGCGACCGGTGCGCCGCCCTGGACGGTCGCGGCCGGTTGCGCACCGTAGCCGCTGTTGTCGGCGGCTTGCACGCGGGCTTGCGCGGCCTGGATGTCGGCCGGGTAGTACGGGCTCGACTGGCCCGGCTTGTAGCCGGCGCTTTCGAGCTGGGCCAGCTCGCCGCGCACCTGTGCGCGGGTGACGGTGCTTTGGGCGAATGCGCCGAACGAGGCGGACAGGGCGACGGCGGCGACGACTGCGGAAACGAGCGATTTCATGATGACCTCCGGTGTTTGTTGGCTTTCCGCGTTCGACACCTTGTCGTAAGCGGTTGATTACATCGTAGGCGCCGGCCGACCTAGGGTAAACGTGAGTTTCAGCGAAAGATCGTTGCAGGAGAGGCAATAATATCGAGATGAATCGATGCTGATCCCATCATGTGTTGCCGGATTTGCAAGGGCGCGGCGGCCGGTGCGTTCGACGCGGAGCGTGTGCTCGGAGCGGGGGGATGGGGTACGGGCGGGTGCCCGGCGTCGAGGGCGCGGGCGAAGGGGCAAGTTGCGGGAGGCGGTGCGGGATCAGACGCCGTCGTCGTCGATTTCCTTGCGTTCCCGGCGTTCCTCGTTGCCGCGGCGTGCGCGCAGGCGCTGCCGCGACAGCACGGCGATCACCTGCTGGGTCGGCGCGCCGGACGGCAGTTCGTTGCGGATGCGGTCGGGCACCATCGGCAGGCCCGCGCGCTGCCGGCGCAGTGCCTTGGCGATGGCGCGGCGGCATTCGTCCCCGTGGCAATCCCATTCATCGCGGATTCTCAGGCAATAACGGCATGGTTCCATCCGGAGAGTCTAACCCGTCTTCGGGAACGGGGCAGGCGCGCCGCTGAACGCCGTCACGCGCCGGGCGCGGCGTTGGCGAGCGCCGTCGCATGCGCGTGGAAACGGCGGTGTTCCTCCGGCGGCACGAGCGAGCCGCCCGTCGCCCAGATGACGTGGGTCGACCGGCTGAGGTCGAGCGCGTGGCGGCGCACGTAGTCGCGGCCGGCCTGCGACCGGGTCAGCCAGCCGGGCCCGGCGACGGCCGCGGCGGCCGACGGTTCCAGTTCCACGCCCGTCGCGTGCCGAACCGCGAGCAACTGCGCGTAGAGCTGCGCATCGCTGACGGTGAACACGCCCGACAGCAGGGACGCCATCAGCGGACTGACGAGGTGCGACGCCTGGGCGACGGCGAGGCCGTCGGCTTCGGTCCGGTTGTCGAGCCCGGCGTCGTAGACGGACACGGGCCGCCCGGGGCCGGCGGCCAGCTGGACCAGCATGCAGGGCGACGCGACGGGTTCGGCGAAAAAGCAGTGGACGTGCTCGCCGAACAGCGCCTTGAGGCCGTACGCGATACCGCCGGGCGCGCCGCCGACGCCGCACGGGAGATGGACGAAGAGCGGATGCGCCGCGTCCACGCGGCGGCCGGCCGCGGCGAGCTGCGCCGCGAGATGCCGGGCGCCGGCCGCGTAGCCGAGGAACAGCAGCGGCGAACCCTCGTCGTCGACGAAATGGCTGCGCGGCCCGTCGAGCGCCTGCGCTCGTCCGGCCGCGACGGCCTGTGCGTAGTCGCCGTCGTGCTCTATCACGCGGACGCCGCGCGTTCTCAGGCGCGCCTTCTTCCAAGGCTTCGCGTCGGTCGACATGTGAACGATCGACTCGAAGCCCAGCGCGGCGGCCATCACGCCGATGCTCAGGCCGAGATTGCCGGTGCTGCCCACGATGACGGTGTGCGCGGCAAACAGGTCGCGTGCGGCCGTGGACGCGAGAACGCGGCGGTCGCCGTCCGGTTCGAGCAGCCCGTGCCCGATCGCGAGCGACTCCGCGAGTGCGAGCACTTCATGAAAGCCGCCGCGCGCCTTGATCGAACCGGCGACCGGCAACGCGTCGTCGCGCTTGATGAACCAGGCGCCGTGCGGATCCGCCGGGTGCGACAGGTTGCGCTGCAGGGCGTCCGCCGGCATCAGCGGCGATTCGATTTTTCCGCCGCTCGCGGCGAGTTCGGGAAACAGTTCGGCCAGCAGCGGCTCGCAGCGCGCCAGCCGCGCCTCGGCCGTCGCAATGGCGGCGAGCGCCGGCGCGTCCGGCGGCAACGGGCTGCCGGCATGAGGATTCAGCCACAGAAGCGGGCGGTGCGATTGAAGGTCGGCTAATAAGCCGGCGGGTTGGAGCGTGAAGGTCATGGATCGAATTTGCGTCGGAAAGTCCGGATAACTGGCTGGAATGCTACGATTTCCGCTGCTTGCGCGACAGCGCCGATTTCTAATCCATGTATTAGCCGGACTTATATTCATGCGACTCGACGGTTCGATCCTGGGGGCGTTGCTCTGCTTTGAAACGGCTGGCCGGCTGCTGAGCTTCACGAAGACGGCGCAGGCGTTCAACCTGACGCAAAGCGCCGTGAGCCAGCAGATCCGGCATCTGGAGGACCGGCTGGGTTATCCGCTGTTCGTGCGCCAGGCGCGCGGGCTGAAATTGACCGGGAAGGGCGCGATCCTGCTCGCGACGATGTCGAGCGCGTTCGTCGACATCCATCGCACGCTGCAGACGCTCGACACGCCGGATGCGCCGCTGCAGGTCAGTTGCCTGCCGTCGTTCGCGCTGCAATGGCTGATGCCGCGCCTGTCCGAATTCCATCTGCGACAGCCGAACGTGCCGGTTCGCATGCAGGCCGAGTTCCAGGTGCTGGATCGTCAGTCGATGGAGACCGGCGACATCAACGTGGCGGTGCGCTACGACCCGGGGCAATACGACCGGCTGCATGCCGAGGCCATCCTCGACGAAACCCTGTTCCCGGTCGCCACGCCCGCGTATCTGGCGCGGCATCCGTCCTTTGCGGACGGGACCTCGCCGGACGGCGTCGTCCTGCTGCACGACGCCGCGCCGTGGGGCGGCGCACCCGAGTTCGTGGAGTGGCGCACGTGGCTGGCGGCTGTTCGCCCCGCATGGCTTGCGCATCTTGACGGCCCGCAATTCAATTTCTCCAGCCTGGCGATCACGGCCGCGCTGAATCATCAGGGCGTCGCGATGGGGCGCGCCGCGCTGGTGCACGACGAGATTGCGAGCGGACGCTTGGTGGATGTGTTCGGTACGCACGTGCGTGCGCCGGCGCGCTACATGCTGCTGTCGCGCAATCCCGACGATCCGCGCACCGCGGCCTTTTCGGCGTGGCTGAAGGACGCGTGCGCGCGTTTCGACGAAGCCCGATCGCGGCTGCATGTGGACCGCAGGCTGCGCGGGTAGCCTGTGCGGCAGGGGAGTTTAATCGGAGTGCGAAGCGATTCGGCTAAAGTCGCTCATGCTGCCTGCGCTTTCCTGTCCGTCTGCATACGGACGCCTTGCGCGTGGACGGCGCCGGCAAGCGTTACCTGAGCTGCCAGATGCCCCAGATCGCGATCAACAGGCCAAGGCCGAAGCCGCAGCCGAGCAACACATAGGTTTCCATTTCGTGCCTCTGAAAACGTGGCGGCGCCGATGAGGCGCCGCGTGCGAGCAGCAAAGTCGTTCGCGTATCGTCGCGCCGTCGGGCGGGGCGATACGCCGGGTTCGCGAATACTACGCTTTGCAGCTTTCAGAACGCATGCGGGACAGCGGGCGGTTATCCGGTGTGCGCGCTGCCCGCTTGGAGCGCGTGCGATCCGCCGTGCCGGAACACGCCCGACTTCCAGATCATCTGCGATGCCGCGATGAGCACGAACAGCAGGACGACCCTCCTGAAGAGGCGCGGCGACATCCTGTCCCGCAGCGGGCGAACGAGCCACATGCCCGCGATGGCCGGCAGGCTGGCGGCCGCCGAGATCGCGAGGTCGGCGCCGCTCGCATGCATGGCGCCGCTGAACGTCGTGATCAGCGTGACGATCGACACCACCAGGATGATCGCGATCTGCTTCGTGAACGCCCGCCCGGTCGCACCGGACGAGATCAGGTAGGTGGCGAGCAGCGGCCCGGGAACCGACGCGATGCTTTCCATCAGCGCCGCGCCGAAGCCGAGTACGAAGCCGACCGGCTTGCGCCATGCATCCGGCAGGCTCAGCTTCGGTGCGGCGAGCATCAGCGCCGCCGCCAGGATCAGCAGCGCGCCGGATGCCGCTTGCGCGTGACCGGGATCGAGCGAGAGCAGGATCGCCACGCCGGCGATGTTGCCGATCACCGTGCCCGCGATCGGCGCGGCGATCTTGCGCGCCGTCGCCAGCACCTGGCCGCCTTCCAGCGCCTGCGGGATGTTGCCCAGGATGATCGGCATCGACAGCAGCAGCACCGCATGCCGGATCGGCAGGAACTGGCTGAGTATCGGCATCGCGATCAGCGGCACGCCGATGCCCGTGATGCCCTTCGCCATGCCGCCCAGCAACAGCGCGACGGCGATACCGGCCAGGTCGAGCGCCGTGAGACCCTGCAGGCTGGAGACCAGCACCCCTTCAGTCAGATTGAAATGAATCATGGCTTGTCGCGGCATATCCGGCGCCGGGCGCGCTCGACGGCGCCCGTTGCGCTCGCGTGCGTGACGCACGCATTCGTTGTGGTCCGGCTCGGGCCGATCATCCGGTCGCATGGCGCGGCCCGTCGTGCGGCCGGGCGCGCATGCCGTCGACGCGGCGGTTCGAGGACGCATCTTACCTGAGCGTCGCGGCGTCGTTCGATCCGGCTGCCGAGCGCGGTGAAGGTCGTCCGAACGATCGTCGCACCGGTTCAATATAATTCATGACGATCAGCCGGTTCATGCACGATGTAGATGCCATCAGACAAGGAGATGCAATGACGCTTGCCCAGTTGCAGGCACTGGCGGCCGTGGTCGAACTCGGGTCGCTCACGGCCGCGGCCGAGCGGCTCAGCCGCAGTCAATCCGCGATCAGCCATGCGCTGACCGAGCTGGAGGAGCTCACGCAGGTCAAGCTGCTCTGGCGCGACCGGCAGCCGGTCGTCCTGACGGCGGCGGGCGAACGCCTGTGGCCGTACGTCCAGAGCGTGGTGCGGGAGGCGCAGACGCTGCGCCAGCAGTTCAGCCTGTCGCGCGGCAAGCTCGAGGGAAAGCTGGTGGTCGCGTCGCTGCCGAGCGTGTCGCTGGCGTTCGTCGTGCCTGCGCTCGAGGCGCTGAAGGAGATGCACCAGGGCGTGTCGGCGGTGCTGCTCGAAGGCACGGACAGCGAAGTCGAAGGGTGGATCGAGGACGGTACGGCCGACATCGGCGTGGTGGCCGGCACGAAGACGTTCGCGCACGATCTGCCGCTGCTCGACGAGGATTTCGTCGCGGTGGCGGCCGACGGCCTGTTCGCCGGTCGCAAGCGCGTATCGGCGAAGCAGTTGTCCGCGGCGCCGTTCATTTTTTCGAAGGCGGGCTGCGGGCCGGTGATCGCGGATTACTTCGCGCGCGGCGGCGCGCCGCTGCGGGCCGTGTTCAACGTGGTCGAGATGCGCACCATCCTGTCGATGGCGGAGGCCGGCATGGGCGTGTCGATCGTGCCGCGCATCACGCTCACGTACACGCCGTTCGGCGGCCATGTACTGGAGCTGTCGCCAAGGCTGCAGCGCTCCGTGCGGCTGTCGTGGAATGCCGCCGGCAACGCGGTGACCGACGCGTTCGTCCGGCTCGTCGAGCTGCAGCGCGCGAACGCGGCGAAGGCGCTCCGGACACGCGCGAAAAAGAGCCGGTAACGCACGGCCGCCGCGATGAACGGCATGCATGCGGGGCTTGCAGTTTATTCATGATGATGACGGTCGGGATGCAATATATTGTTCGCACCTCGCCCCGTTGACTGCGTTGCCCCGAAGGAGATTCCCGTGCCGACACTATCCGCCTTGCTTGCGTTCGGGCTTGTATCGCTCGGCATGGTGCTGACGCCGGGGCCGAACATGATCTACCTGGTCTCGCGCTCGATCTGTCAGGGCCGCCGCGCCGGGCTGGTGTCGCTCGGCGGCGTCGCGCTGGGGTTCGTGTTCTACATGGTGTGCGCGGCGCTGGGCATCACCGCGTTGCTGCTGACCGTGCCGTATGCATACGATGTCCTGCGCTTCGCCGGTGCGCTGTACCTGTCGTACCTCGCGTGGCAGGCGCTGAAGCCGGGCGGCCGCTCGGCGTTCCAGGTCCGGCAACTGCCGCCCGACAGCCGCGCGAAGCTTTTCGCGATGGGGTTCGTCACGAACCTCGCGAATCCGAAGATCGCCGTGATGTACCTGTCGCTGCTGCCGCAGTTCATTGCGCCGGGGCACGGCAGCGTGCTCGCGCAATCGCTGGCGCTCGGCTGCGTGCAGATCGCGGTGAGCGTCAGCGTGAACGCGCTGATTGCGTGCATGGCCGGCGCCGTCGCGGGTTTCCTCGCGGGCCGGCCGGCATGGGCGCTGGTCCAGCGCTGGTTGATGGGGACGGTGCTGGCCGGGCTCGCGGCGCGTATCGCGCTGGAATCGCGCAGCTAGCGCGGGCGCGGGCGTTGCTGTCGACCTGTGTTCCGTCGACGGCGCCCGGCCGCCTTACTCGGGGCAGTTGCCCTGCGCGCGCCCGGCGACCTGAACGGGCGCGGCTTTCTCGCGGCGCCGGCTGCGCGTCGAGAGCCAGCACAGGATCGAGCCGCCGCACACCATCGACGCGCCTTGCCAGAATTCGATCGACAGCGGCGCACGCAGCAGCGTGGCGGCGAGCAGGGCGGCGAGCACCGGAGTGAAGTACGACGCGCCGACGATCACCGTCACGTTGCCGTGCATGATGCCGGTATTCCAGGCCGCATAGCCGAACCCGAGCGCCGATGCCGCCAGCACGATGCAGACGACCGCATGCACGCTGAACGTCATGCCGCCGCCGCCTTCGACCGCGAACTTGATCCAGAGCGCCAGCGCCACCAGCATGAAGAACGGCGTGACGCCGTTCTTGCCGTCGGCAAGGCGCGCGGTGATCGTGCAATAGCCGGCCCAGAGCAGCGCGCCGAAGAACGCGAGGCCGTAGCTCAGCGGATTGTCCGCGACGTTGTGCAGCATGCCGGCCGGATCGAGGCCCCGCTCGCCGCCGAGCACCCGGCAGATGCCGAGCATCGACAGCAGGACGCCCGGCACGACCAGCAGGCTGGCGCGCTGCCGGTTGAACACGATTGCCGCGACGAGCGTGAAACTCGGCCACAGATAGTTGACCATCGAGACTTCGATCGCCTGCTGGCCGGTGTGCGCATAGCCGATGGCGAGGGACAGGCACAGTTCGTACGCGACGAACAGCAGCCCGCCCCAGATCAGATAGGGCTTCGGAAACCTGCTCAGGTCGGGGAAGCCGACGGTCAGCAGCAGAAGCGCGGAGGCCACCGTATAGATCATCGCCGCGCCGCCGGTTGCACCGAGGCTTTCGCTGACGCCGCGAACGAGCGCGACCACCGATGCCCACAACAACACGGCGCCGAGCCCGGTGAGCGTTGCCTTATTCCTGCGATTCATGCGTCCTGCCTGTTTCAAGTGCCGGTCCGATCCCGGATGGTTCGGTGCCGCCGCGCGGCGCCGCGATCGCGATGCGATACGGCAGGTGCCTGCGGAAACGCATAGTTTAACGGGGCGACGGCGACCGGGCCGCGACGGAGGCGGCGAACGGGCGTGCGAGGCCGCAGTCGGGCGCGAGTCGTCGAACGGCGCGTCGCGGTATAGTCACGCAGCTGCATTGACATGTCGCGCATCCAGTCGCGCGACACGAACCACAACGATCCGGAGGAGCCAGGGTGAATCGCCCGATGCTGATGGTGTCAGCCGCCGTCTTGACGATGCTTGCCGGCGCCGCGCGCGCCGATGCACCTTATGTCGATGCGCGGGAGGTCGCCCGCTGCACGCGGCTCGACTTGCGCAACCTCGCGTATCCCGCCGAAGCGCGTCGCGCGGGCCAGGGCGGGGAGGTGACGGTCGGCGGCGTCGTGCTGCCGGACGGCACGCTGTCGGACGTGACGGTGCTGAAGAGCAGCGGGCACGCGGTACTCGACGACGCGGTCACCGCCGCATTCAAGACTATCCACTGTGTCGCGGACGAGGGGGCGCAGCCGATTCGCATGAAGCTGGTGGCCAACTTCTCGTTGAGGTAGCAAGCCGGCGCGTATCGCGTTTTCAAGGGCAGGCAGCGAAGGCTGCGCCGTCAGCCGGCGCCGCGTTGCGGCGCGGCGCACGTCCGACCGTCGTCCGCCATTGCGCGCACCGTGTCATTCCGACCGCCCCGGCACGCCGCGCGTCCCGCGCGCGGTGCGGCCGAAGCAACGGGCGTCCGCCCGATCAGCGTTCCGACCGCTTCTTGCTCAGCTCGATCGTCTCGAACAGTTCATAGTCGGCGGTCGGCTGCTGGTCGGCGCCCGGCGCGTGGTAGTAGCGCATCGTGATCGTCGTGTTCCCGCCCGGCTTGCCCGGGTCGTGGTCGAACACGGCGATCCCGTAGCCGGTGCCCGTATCGCGGCGCGCGGACCAGATCGCATCCTCGAGCGCATCGGCCGGCTGACGCACGAACGTGTTCGGCGCCGTGCCGGGCACCGGCCGGTTCGGCTTCGTGAACACCTTCGCCTGCGCAAAGCCGGTCGCCGGATTCTCGCCGTACACGTCGAGCGGCGCGCTGGTGCCGCCGCCGCCGAGAATCAGGTGGATCGTGCCGTGGCTCGTGTCGAACTTCGTGCGGTCCGGATCGGTCGTGCCGACCGGGCGCGGCTGCAGCGTCTCGACGACTTCCCCGGTCGACGCGTCGACGCCCGCGCGGTGATTGCAGCCGCGCACCGGGTAGCTGCGCTCGTAGTCGTGATCGTGGCCGCACAGCACGAGGTCGACGCCGTAGCGGTCGAACAGCGGCAGCCACGCCTCGCGAATGCCCTTGTCGGAACCGTTGCCCGTCTTCGACGAACTGAGCGCGTCCTGGTGCATCTGCACGATGATCCAGTCGATGTCGTCGTCATGCGCGGCATGGCGCAGCGTGTGTTCGAGCCAGCGCGTCTGCTCGCCGTTGCTGTAGCCGCGCACGTAGAACGACGTGCCGGGCTCGATCGGCGGGCGGCCCGTGCTCGCGGCCGGCACCAGCGGCGCGGGGCCGCCGACGAAGGCGGCCGCGTCCTGGTACACGACGTCGTCGGCGTCGAGCGACACGAACAGCACCGAGCTCACGCGGAAGCTGTACCAGCGGCCCGGGAAGCGCGTGCCGTTCTCCGGCAGCGTATAGCGCGCGAGATACGAGTCGAGCCCCTGCGGGCCGTTGTTGAATTCGATCTCGTGATTGCCGGGGCACGGCATCCACGGACGGTTCGCGGCCGACGTCTGGTTGTTGTTGCCGAAATCGCGCCACACCTCGGGCTGGTGCGCGGGGTTCAGGTTCGCGTAGCAGAGGTCGCCGTTCAGCAGGTGGAACAGCGGCTGGAACTGTTCGACGGCCTGCACCGCGAAGCGGCTCTGCGGCGACGACAGCACCCATGCGCCGTTCGGCGTCGCGAGGTCACCGTAGCTCGTGAAACGGAACGGCGCGCGGCCGCGCGGCGCGGTCGAGAAATTCGCGGAGAACGGCTGTGCGGCGTTGCTGTCGTTGTCGGCCGTGATCTCGTAGCGGTAGCGCGTGTTCGGCTTGAGCCCGTGCACGCGCGCGTGGTACGCGAACACGGTCTCGCCGTTCAGGCCGTCGGTGTACAGGCGCTGGACGCCGTGCACGGTGCGCGCCGGCTCGCCGTCGGCGACGATGCGTGCGCGCGGATTGACGGCGGAAGCGAGCGAGGCCCATGAAATCACGACTTCCGACGTCGGGTCGTTGCCCCACGTGAGATGGACCTGTTCGGGCGTGCCGTCCGGGTTCGACGCGGCGGCCCGCGCGGCCGCCAGGCCGCCGGCGGCGGTCGCGAGGCCGGATACGCCGGCGAGTTTCAGAAAGCCGCGGCGGGAGACGGACGCGGCAGGCTCGTTCGTCGGGTTCGGGTTGTGATTGTTGTCCTGGTTCGACATGGTCGGTGTTTTCGTTAGTGGAGACGCGAGATGTGGAACCGCCCGGCCATAGGCGCGCGGCCGGGGCGTGAGCCGGAAACGAGCGGGATCCCGGTGGCACGCATTGTCCGCAGGCAGTTTTGCCAAGTTGTGACAGCACGGCAACCCGGTGCGAGCGGCGGCACCTGCGCGCGCCGGCGCGTCGCGGCATCCGGTCCGTGGCGCGGCACATCGGGTCCGGTCGAATTTTTTTGCGGGCGCCGCGACGGATTTCGATCGGCCGCGACGTTTAACGCATGAACGGCCGCTTCCGGCCGATATCCGTGACTCTGGAGTCTTTCATGAAGCTTTCTGCTCCATTGCGGTTTGCCGCGGCATGCGTGGCCGCGCTGGCGGCGTCGGCCGCTTTCGCGCAGGCCGTCATCGTCGCGCCTTACGCGCCGCCGCCACCGCGCGTCGAAGTGATGCCGGCCCCGCGCGCGGGCTACGAATGGGACCCGGGCCACTGGCACTGGCGGCACGGCCGCTACGTCTGGATACCGGGGCACTGGCAACTGGTTCGCGTCGGCCATCACTGGGTGCCCGGACATTGGGACGCGCGCGGGCCGACGTGGCGCTGGGTGCCGGGCCACTGGGCCTGACGTGTATGCCGCCGCACGGCACGCAGTGCCCGTGCGGCGGGTTCTTCCCGCAACGTCATGAGTCGCAGCCATGCCATTTCGAATCGTCGCGATACGGGGCGCCGCAGCCGTCGTGCTGACCGGCTGCGTCGTGGTGCCGGCGCGTCCGGCCTATTACCGGCCCGCGCCGGTCGTCGTATATTGAGCGCGCCGGCCGCCGCTTGCGCGACCGGGGGGCCGGTGCACGATCGATATGCGACCTGAAACGGATGCCGATGAAACGGATCTTGCCGAAGCCGTGCGCGATGCGTGCTGCGATCCCGAACCGCCGGTACGGCAGGGTCGGGTGATGGCGCGACGCATGCAAGGAGAGCGTGACGATGAGCTTCAGTCTGCCGGCGGGCGCGTCAGCGATCGCGCCTCGGCACAGACGCGCGACGCGATGGCGCGCCCCGCGTTGAGCGAAGGCGATCCGGACGCGGCGCTGGTGGCGCGGGTCGGCGCGCGCGACGCGTCGGCCGTGCGGCTGCTCGTCGCGCGCAAGCTGCCGCGGCTGCTCGCGCTCGCGACGCGCATGCTCGGCGACCGCACGGAAGCCGAGGACGTCGCACAGGAGACGTTCTTGCGAATCTGGAAACAGGCGCCGGGCTGGCGCGAGGGCGAGGCGCGGTTCGACACGTGGCTGCATCGCGTCGTGCTGAATCTTTGCTACGACCGCTTGCGCGGCCGCCGCGAGGAGCCGGTCGACGTGTTGCCCGACGTGCCCGATCCGCAACCGGAGCCGGCCGCGCGCGCGGAGCACCGCTCGCGCGACGCGCGGGTGCGGCAGGCGCTCGCGGCGTTGCCGGCGCGACAGCGGGAAGCACTCGTGCTCCAGTATTATCAGGACCTGTCGAACGTGGAGGCGGCCAACCTGATGGGGATCACCGTCGACGCGCTGGAAAGCCTGCTCGCGCGCGCGCGGCGAAACCTGCGTGCGCAACTGGCCGGCGACTCACCTAGCGAGGACATCCGATGACACCCGAACGATTTCGCACCATCGTCGCCGCGTACGGCTCGGATGCGCGGCGCTGGCCGGACGACGAGCGCACGGCCGCCGAGGGATGGGCGCGCGCGCACCCCGGCGAAGCGCTGGCCGCGCTGGACGAAGCGGCCGAACTCGATGCGTGGCTCGCCAACGATACGGTCGCGCCGCCCGCGCCGGCCCTCGTCGAGCGCATCGTCGCGAGCGCGCCCGCACCGCGCCGTGCGCGGCGGCGGGGCGCGGTGTGGTGGTCGGGCGCGGCGTTCGCGGGGGTGGGCCTGGCCGGCGCGCTCGCGGGCGCGGTGGCCGTGTCGATGCTGATGCTCGGCAGCGTGCCGTCGTCGCAGCACGAGCCGGGCTATCTGACAACGACGTTCGGCGGTCCGAGCGTGGACTGGAGCGACAACGAATGAGCGAACGCGGCTGGAAATTCATCCTCGTCGGCTCGGTCGTGCTGAACGTATTCATGCTCGGCGCGATCGGCGGCGGCGCCTATCAGTGGTTTTCGACGCATCGCGATTCGCGGGTGGCGGGCGCGCCGGCGTCGCGCACCGCATTGCGTTTCGCCGCGGACGAATTGCCCGACGCGCGTCAGCAGGAATTCGCCGCCGCGCTGAAGGCGGCGCGCAAGGACGGCCGCGATTTCGCGCGGGAAGCGCGCGACGGACGGATCACCGTGCTGGACCTGCTCGCCGCGTCGCAGCTCGATCGCACGGCGATCGACGCCGCGCTCGACCGCACGCGCGCGGCCGATACCGCGCTGCGGGCGCAGGTCGAGCGCGGTGTCGTGGATTTCGCGGTGACGCTGACGCCGGACGAACGCGCGAAGTTCGTCGACGGGTTGCGGCGCAGCGGCAACTGGCGGCTGCCGCCGAAGGCGCAGAAGAAGCCGGGCGAGGCGGGCAGCCAGTAGGCGAGCGCCGCGCGGACGCCGCGCGATTGCGTGCGCGTGGCGCCTGCGTATCGTTCGAGCCGGCGGCGCGTGCGGGCAACGCCGCGCCGGCCGTCGATCGTTGCCGGCTCGCTTCATCGAAGCGTCGCAACGCAGCAGCCATCCGCGACGCAACCGGCACGCCCGGCGTGCGGGCATCCGGGCGGAGATCGCGTCGCGCACGCCATATTCGGGTCCATTGAAGTCGCGACAGGCAGATGCTTCGCAAGGATCGCCGCGCGACGTCCCGCCTGACATGCCCGTCGGGCCGGCTATCGGCTATCGGCGCTGACGCGCGTTGCGGTGTCGGCGAATCCGTGCCGGACCCCGGGCAATTTCCGGGCAATGCGTGCCGCCATCCTTCTCGCGGTGTACGACGGACGCCGAAATATTCGTGATGCCAGCGACGGATTTTCGCCCGGCCGACGTTAAACACGGGTACGCATCCTGAGAGCCTTCGCCATGGATCACCCGAACGACATCACCCCGGCCGCCATCGCGCTGAACCGCTTCGGTCTCGGCGCGCGGGCCGACGACACGCCGCCGGCCGACCCGAAGGCGGCGCTCGTCGCCCAGTTCGACCGTTACGACGCGCGGCCGGCCGCGTGGGCCGGCGAGCCCGACGCGGTGACGCTCGCGACGCGCTTCGCGAACGCGCGCAACGCGATGACGGGCGACGATCCGGCGACGAAACGCTCGACCGAGCAGTCGATCCGGCGCGACGGCAACGAGACGTACCGCAGCGCGGTCGCCGCGCGGCTGAACAGCGCGCTCGACACGCCTGCGCCCTTCGTCGAGCGCCTCGTCCATTTCTGGGCGAATCACTTCGCGGTATCGGTCGACAAGGGGCAGGTGGCCGCCTACGCGGGCGCGTTCGAACGCGACGCGATCCGCCCGCACGTGCTCGGCCGCTTCGAGGACATGCTGGTCGCCGTCGAGCAGCATCCCGCGATGCAGCTGTTCCTCGACCAGGCGCGCTCGGTGGGCCCCGACAGCATGGCCGCGCTGCGCGCCGAGGCACGCAATCCTTCGGCCCGGCGCGGGCTCAACGAGAATCTCGCGCGAGAAATCATGGAACTGCATACGCTCGGCGTGCGCACCGGCTACACGCAAGCCGACGTGACGGAATTCGCGCGTGCGCTGACCGGCTGGAGCATTGCCGGCGGCCGCGGGCCGCAGCCGGGCGATGCGGCGCCCGGCGCCTTCGTGTTCCGCCCGAACCTGCACGAGCCCGGCGTGCGTACCGTGATGGGGCGCAGCTACGACCAGCCCGGCGAGGCGCAGGCGCGCGCGATCCTGCACGACCTCGCGCGTTCGGAGGCGACCGGGCGGCACATCGCGTTCCAGCTCGCCCGTCACTTCGTCGCCGACAATCCGCCGCCCGCGCTGACCGACCGGCTGGCCCGCGCGTTCGACGCGAGCGGCGGCGACCTGCCGACCGTCTATCGCGCGCTCGTCGAGGCGCCCGACGCGTGGGCGCCGGTCAACCGCAAGTTCAAGACGCCGTGGGAATGGGCCGTGTCGTCGCTGCGCGGGCTTGGCTGGCGCACGACCGACGACCTGGGCAACCTGAAGGCCGCGCCGCTGCTCACGCAGCTCGGCCAGCCCGTGTGGCGGCCCGGCTCGCCGGCCGGCTACGACGACGTCGCCGCGAGCTGGGCCGCGCCCGACGCGCTCGTGCGTCGCGTCGAACTCGCACAGCGGCTGGCCGCGCGCACGGGCGACCGGCTCGACCCGCGCACGCTCGGCAACACGCTGCTCGCCGGCTCGTTGAGCGCGCCGACCGCGACCGCGCTGTCGCGCGCCGAAAGCGCGACCACGTCGCTCGCGCTGCTGCTCGTATCGCCCGACTTTCAACGGAGATGACCATGGCACTGTCCCGCCGCCAATTCCTGAGCGTTGCCGCCGCCGGTGCGGGCGCGATCCTCGTCGCGCCGCGGATCGTGTTCGCGAACGTCGAGACCGACCGGCGCTTCGTGTTCGTGATCCAGCGCGGCGCGGCCGACGGCCTGAACACCGTCGTGCCGTATGCCGAGCCCGCGTATGCGTCGCTGCGCGGCCCGCTCGCGATCGACACGGCCGCCGCGACGCGGCTCGACGGCACGTTCGCGCTGCATCCGTCGCTCGTGCGGACCGCGCAGCTGTACCGCGACGGGCAGGCGCTGTTCGTCCACGCGATCGCGTCGCCGTATCGCGACCGCTCGCATTTCGACGGTCAGAACGTGCTCGAGACGGGCGGCCGCACGCCGTACCAGGTGAAGGACGGCTGGCTGAACCGGCTCGCCGCGCTGCTGCCCGCGACGCGCGAAAGCGCGATCGCGTTCGCCCCGACCGTGCCGCTCGCGCTGCGCGGCAGCGTGCAGGCCGCGTCGTACGCGGCATCCGGTTTGCCGGCCGCGCCCGACGACCTGCTTGCGCGGGTGTCGGCGCTCTACGAGGCCGATGCGCAGCTCGGCCCGCTGTGGCAGTCGGCGATGGACGCGCGCGGCCTCGCCGGCGACGCGCATGCGCGGCAGGACCCGGCGGGCGTCGGCAAGCTCGCCGCGACGTTCCTGGCGCGCGACGACGGTCCGCGCATCGCGATGATCGAAACCGGCGGCTGGGACACGCACAGCGCGCAGAACGCGCGGCTCGCGAATCAGCTGAAGGCGCTCGACACGATGCTCGCTGCATTGCGCGACGGCCTCGGGCCCGCGTGGCAGCAGACCACGGTGCTGGTCGCGACCGAGTTCGGCCGCACGGCCGCCGCGAACGGCACGGGCGGCACCGATCACGGGCAGGCGTCGGTCGCGATGCTCGCGGGCGGCGCCGTCGCGGGCGGCCGCGTGATCGCCGACTGGCCGGGCTTGCGGCCGGGGGACCTGTACGAAGGGCGCGACCTGAAACCGACGGCGTCGCTCGACGCGCTGATCGCGGGCGCCGCCGCCGAAAGCCTGCGGCTCGATCCGCGCCGCACCGCGTCCGCGCTGTTCGCGGAAAGCGGCGCGATGCGGCCGATGAGCGGACTGTTGCGCGGAACCGCGTGACGCACGGCGCTGCCGCAGCGGCGCCGATCAATCCATCCATGACACAACAGGGAGAATGCAAGATGACGAAGATCCGATCCGTTTCGCTCGCCGTGCTGGTGACGGGCAGTGCGGCGCTGATGTCCGCCTGCGTGGTCGAACCCGTGCGGCCGCCGCAGCCGGCGCCCGTCGTCGAGGTGCCGCCGCCGATGCCCGCGCCGGGCTATCGCTGGGAGAAGGGCCATTACCGGTGGGCCGGCAATCACTGGGCGTGGGTGCCCGGGCACTGGGTAGGCGTGTACTGATCGGGCAGCACGTGCCGCGCGCGGCGCGGCGTCTTGAACCGCGATGCGCGTTGCCCTAAGCTTCGGGCTTCCGGCGGCGGGCATGCCCGTTCGCCGTCACGGCGGGCCGATCCGCGGCCGCCGTTTTCTTCCCGATGGCACCTACATGAAAGCATGGCTCGTTGCGCTGGCCGTCGCCGCCGGCATGACCGGCGCGCACGCCGCGTCGTTCAACTGCGCGAAGGCGTCCACGTTCGTGGAACGCGAAATCTGCGGCAATCCGGCGCTGTCGCGTCTCGACGATGCGCTCGACGCGGATTACCGGCACGTCGTGGACGATTTCGGCAACTACCCGGTCGAGGATCCACCCGAGTATCACCAGTTCATCGCCACGCAGAAGGCATGGCTGAAGGCGCGTAATCGCTGCACCACGACGCAGTGCCTGTTCGACAGCTACCGCAAGCGCATCGACGTGCTGTGCGGCCAGATCGACGTGCCGGCGGAAAGCGACCGCGCGACATGCCGCGGCAACGGCGGCCTGGGCGGGCTCCGCCTGGCTCGCTGAGCCTGGCCGCGACGCGCGGGCGGGGATCGCCATCCGCCGCCGCGCGCCTACCACCCGATCCGGTGTTTCTCCTGCGTCTCGCGATGCCGCCAGTCGTCGTCCGCGTGCAGGTACTGGCTGGTCGTCGTGAGCGATACATGGCCGAGGTTGTCGCGCACGAGCCGCAGGTCGACCTGGCCGTCGGCCATGTGCGAGCCCGCGCTGTGGCGCAGCCAGTGCGCGGACGCCTGTTCGAGCACGCGCGCCTGCTGCGCGCCGGCTTCGCCGTTCGCGCGCAGCCGGTCGGCCGCGTGCCCGAACACCTGCTTCACGATCCGGTGCAGCGCCGCGCGCGTCAGCGGCTTGCGCGCCCGGCCGACCGGCAGCACGAGCGGAGTCGGCTCGCCGTCGGCGGGTAGCGCAGGCAGCCCGTGCGCGCGCCGGTAGCGCGACAGCTCGGCCATCATCTCGTCGGTGGCCGGCACGAGCCGTTGCCGGCCGCCTTTGCCTGTCACGTCGAGCCACCAGCGCTCGAGCCCGTCCGCGTCGCGCCGGCAGAAGAACCGGCCCATCGTCGTGTCGGCCGCTTCGGTGATGCGCAGCCCGCCGAGGTACAGCAGCGTGAACAGCCAGCGTGCGCGATCCGCGTGGAAACACGCGCGTGCGTCGTCGCGCGGCATCGCGGCGATCGCGTCCTTGACCGACTGCCACAGCGGCTGCCCGAGATGGCGCGTGACGCGCGGCGCGGGCCGGCGCTGGCGCTGGCGCGACAACGCGAGCGGATTGCCGGCCAGGTAGCCGGCCTGCACGAGCCACGAGAACATCACGTTCAGGATCACCAGCGCCTGCCGCTGGCTGGCCGCCGACAGCGGCCCGTAGAACGGCCGCCAGCGCGGATCGTCGCGCGGATGCTTGCGGCCGCCGTTCGCGCACCACAGCTCGGCGGGCGCCGGTGCGAGCAGGAACTGCCGGTAGACGACGAGATCCTCGTGTGTGAGCGACGACAGCGGCTTGCCGCACGCGATCACGGCCCACAGCAGCAATCGTTCGGCTTCCTTGCGGTAGTTCTGGAAGGTGGTGGACGTATCGACGAAGCGCGCGAGCCAGGCGCGCACCGCGTCGAGGTCGTTGGTCGCGGCGATCTGCGGACGCGCGCCGTTCGCGCGGTTGGCGCCCGCGCGTCCGTCGAGCGCGGCCGGCACGGTCAGCACGTCGATCGGCAACGGGCGGAGCGCGGCGTCGGATGGAACGGGTGAGGTCATGCGAAGGGAGAAGGACGGTGCGTGGCCGCGCGGATCAACGCAGCGCGACGAAGCGGATCGGGAAGCGCCGATGGTACACGATCATCGCGCGGCGAACCCGCCGTCGCGACGGCGGCATCGAGCACGCCGCCCGCGAGACGGCGCGTTGTCCGGTCGTGTCCCCGCAAGCGGCGCCTGCCGCGCGATGCCGACGATCCGGGGCGCAGCGGCACGTGCGATTCGCCGGTGGCGATATGCGTGACGGATCGGGAACCCGGTAACTCGGCGCGTCGTGCGCGAGACTCCGTGAATGAGCGGGATTTTTTTGTAAGGTATTTGTGAACTTTCCCGTCACGCTATCTCTCTAATCGGCCCTCCAATGCTTTCAGAGGAACATCAGATGATTCGCCAATCCAGAACGCTGCTCGGCGCGGCCGTCATTGCCGGCAGCACGCTCCTCGCCGGATGCCAGACCGATGCGGTCGCCACGGCGCCGAACGCGGCGCGCCCGGCCGACGGCAAGCCGGTGACCCGGACCGTCTACGTCGCGCCGCAATCCGCGCGCTGCACGGGCGTCGCGCCGATGGAATGCCTGCAGGTGCGCAGCAGCCCGGGCGACGCGTGGAGCCTGTGGTATGCCGGCATCGAAGGCTTCGCGTACCAGCCCGGCTACCTGTACACGCTCGAGATCGACGAATACCGCGTCGCGCAGCCGCCGGCCGACGGCTCGTCGATCCGCTGGGTGCTCAAGCGCGTCGTCGAGCGTCGCCCGGCGAACTGACGGCCGCACTCATGCCGACGAGCGCGCCGCCGCGCCGGCCGGCGGCGCGGCCGTATCGATGCGCCGGAACACGACGGACGACAGCAGCGTGACCGCGCCCATGCACGCGAACGCCAGCATGAACCCGTGCGCCATCGAACCCCAGCGGGCGGCGAACAGGTTGACCAGCCCGCCGCCGATCGACACGCCGAGCCCCATCGCCAGCATCTGCATCATCGTGAACAAGCTGTTGCCGCTGCCGGCGTCGGCGTGCGACAGCCCCTTGAGCGTCACGCCGTTCATGGCCGCGAACTGCATCGAATTCGCGGCGCCGAACACGATCAGCAGCAGGCCTTCCAGCAGCGGCGCCGGCCGCGCCGACACCAGCGCGAAGCCGGCGATCGCGCAACCGACGATCCCCGTATTCACGACGAGAAATGCCGCGTAGCCGAAGCGCTTCACGAGCGGCGCGATCCAGCGTTTCGCGATGACGCCCGCGATCGCGGCGGGCAGCATCATCAGCCCCGATTGCAGCGGCGTATAGCCGAGCTGCACCTGCATCAGCAGCGGCAGCATGAACGGCACCGCGCTGGTGCCGATCCGGCACAGCAGGTTGCCGAGCAGCCCCGACCCGAAGTTCGGCTCGCGGAACAGCCCGAGCCGGAACAGCGGCTGTGCGCGCCGCCGTGCGTGCGGCAGGTACGCAAGCGCGCTCGCCAGCCCGAGCACGGCGAGCCCGGCGGCCCACGCGGCGCGGTGCGCGGGCATCGGCGGATCGATCGCGAGCGACAGCGCGATCATCGCGGCCGACAGCAGCGCACAGCCGACGAAGTCGAACGGTGCCGGCTGCTGCGCCTGGTCGTGCGGCAGGTAGCGCTGCACGGCGACGAAGCCGACCGCCCCGACCGGCACGTTGACGATGAACACCCAGTGCCAGGAAATCGCCTGCGTGAGCCAGCCGCCGAGCGTCGGCCCGACGATCGGCCCGAGCTGGCCGGCGATCGACACGAACGCGATCGCCGCGACGTAGTGTTCGCCCGGCACGCGCCGCAGCACCGCGAGCCGCCCGATCGGCAGCAGCATCGAGCCGCCGATGCCCTGCACGGCGCGCGCGACGACGAGCTGGCCGAGCGTATGGGATGCCGCGCAGCCGATCGACGCGAGCACGAAGACGAGAATCGCGACCGAGAACACGCGGCGCGTGCCGAACCGGTCGGCGAGCCAGCCGGACGCCGGCGTGAGCATCGCCATCATCAGCGTGTAGGCGACCACGACGGGCTGCATCGCGAGCGGCGACGCGTGCAGGCTTTGGGCGATCGACGGGAGCGCGGTGTTGACGATCGTCGTGTCGAGCGACTGCATGAAGAATGCAGCGGCGACGATCCAGAGCAGGGCGGAGTGTGGGGATTCCCGGGACATGACGAAATCGGTGGTGCAACAGGCCCGGCGCGGGTTGCGCCGCCGCGTGGCCGCGCGGCGCCGGCCGGTCTTCAGGCGTTCGATGGTACCGATTCCGACGGCCATCGGGAAGTCGCCTGAAGACGTTGACTGTCATCGGCAATGCCGATGATAATGCCGGCATGCTCAATCCTGTCTGGCTCAAGACGTTCGCGACCGTCACGAACTGCCGCAGCTTCACCGAAGCGGGGCGGCAGCTCGGGCTCAACCAGTCGAGCGTCAGCGAACACGTCCGTCGCCTCGAGGAGAGCGTCGGCCGGCGGCTGTTCGTGCGCGACACGCATTCGATCGCGATGACGGCCGACGGCGAGGCGCTGCTCGTGCATGCGAACGTGATCCTGCAGGCGCTGAACCGCGCGGAATCGCAGTTCCGCAAGCCGCGGCTGCAGGGGCGCGTACGGCTCGGCGCGCCCGACGATCTCGCGCTCGTCGCGTTGCCGGACGTGCTGGCCGGGTTTCGCGCCGCGCATCCCGACGTCGCGCTGGAAATCACCACCGGCATGACGAGCCGGCTCTGCGAAGCGCTGGACGCGGGCGCGCTCGACCTGATGATCGGCAAGCGGCGGCTCGGCGAGCGGCGCGGCACGCCGTTGCTGCGCGCGCGGCTCGAATGGGTCGCGCGGCCGGGCACCGTCGTGGATCCGGAGCGGCCGCTGCCCCTCGTGCTGGTCGCGGAGCCGAGCGTGACGCGCGCGATCGTGCTGAATGCGCTCGCGGAAAAGGGCATCGGCTGGGAAGTCGTCTGTTCGAGCAGCAGCCAGCCGGGTTGCATCGCGGCCGCGCGCGCGGGGCTCGGGCTGACCGCGACGTCGCATTACCTGTCGACGGGTGGGCTCGCGCCGCTGGGCAACGGAGATGCGCTGCCCGTGCTGCCGGAGATCGAATTCATCGCGCTGGCCGCGAAGCGGCTCAGCCCGCCGGCCCGCACGTTGCTCGAATTGCTGGAAGCGAGCGACCTGCGCGCACCGGGCGCGGAGGTGTGACGTCGCTGCGACGGGTGACGCACCTGTAACCGGCATTGGCATTGGCACCGGCACCGACACCGACACCGACACCGACACCGACACCGACACCGACACCGACACCGACACCGACACCGACACCGACACCGGCTTCGCGCGCCGTCACGCCGCCCGTTTCTGCGAAATCACGAGCAGCGCGCCGTTCCGGTCCTCCAGCACCGCGCGGTATTCGTGCGGCCCGGCCTGCACCGGCACGCGCACCGTTGCGCCGGCCTTCACGACGCGCGCCATCGCCGCGTAGAGGTCATCATTCCCGTCGACGCGCAGCGTGAGCGCCGCGCGCTCGACGATCCGCTCGTCGCCGGCCACCAGCGCGATCGTCAGCGGGCCGCCGTCGAGCGCGCAGTAGCGCTCGCCGTCGCGGAACTTCACGTTCATGCCCAGTCCGTCGACGAACAGCGGCAGCGCCGTGTCGATGTCGTCGACGGGATACAGCAGCATCGATATCTTCATCCCGGTTCTCCGATGTCGTGATTCGGGCGGCGTGCAATGCGCCGCCGTTCGATGCTAGCGCGCCGTTCCCGGCGACACGCAGTCCGATCGGATGACCGTGAAACCCTTCTATCGCTGCGTGCATGCCGTTACTCCAAACAGACGATGCCCGCGCCCGTGCGTGCGCCGACACTCCCGTTCGTGGACCGTCGCGCTTCGTCCGTATCGTGCGGGCGGCCTGCACGACTCCGACTCGTCCAACGTTCATGGAGACGCATGCAATGAAGTTTTCCCTCATCTACGAAGCCCAGACCACCGACGCATCGCGCGAGGGCGACCGCCGGGTATTCAGGGAGACGGTGGAGCAGGCGCTGCTCGCCGAGCAGGTGGGCTTCGACACGATCTGGTGCGTGGAGCCACATCGCTGACCCACTACGCGCACATGAGCGCGCCGGAAACCTTCCTGGCGTACCTGGCCGGACGCACGACGCGCATCGGCCTCGGCCACGGCCACGGCCACGGCGTCGTGTGCCTGCCGCCGGCGATGAACCATCCGATCAAGGTCGCCGAGCGCGTCGCGCTGCTCGACATCCTGTCGGGCGGCCGCGTGCACTTCGGCGTCGGCAAGGGCGGCAGCCAGCAGGAGGCCGGCGCGTTCGGCTACGACCTGAACGAACTGCAGCCGATGATCGACGAGTCGATGTACCTCGTGCCGAAGATGTTCGTGCAGGACGAGATCGAGCACGACGGCACTTACATCAGGATTCCGAAGCGACCGATCCACCCGAAGCCGTTCCAGGATCCGCATCCGCCGATGTACCTCGCGTGCACCAACACCGACGCGCTGCTGCGCGCCGGCCAGCGCGGGATGGGCGCGCTCGTGCTCGGCTTCGGCGGCCCCGACGAAGTCGCGAAGAAGAACGCGGTGTACCGCGAAGCGTGGGCAAACCGCAAGCCGGAAGACCAGGTCGGCTTCCGCCCGACCCGGCATCTCGCGGCGCTGTGCCCGGCGGTCGTGATGGCCGACGGCCAGGCGGCCCGCAACGCGGGCCGGGCCCGACGGCCGCCGTTCGGGCAATGTTTCAGTTGCGTGTCGACTCTTGCACAGGGGGGCTGAATGAAACTGATCGCGCGCATGTCGACGGCAGCGCTGCCTTGCTGGCGCCGGGCGGTGCGGCCGACGGTGGGTTTGCCGCGCCGCCGCCGCCGCCGCCTTCGCCGCCCGCCGGAGACGATTGCGAGGGTCAGTTGTCTTGAACATTGACATCGCCGGTTTGTGCAATCTTCGCCAGTACGCGCTTCTGGTATGCGTACCACGATGTCAGGCATTCCTTATCTCGACAATTTTTCTCTCGAAAGTTCCACTGCTTGCGTGTTCGTTCGGCAAACGCCGTTTTGTCGATGACGGCGTCTTTTGCTTGCTGATAGGTCGCGGCAAGATCCCGGTCGGACGCTGCAAGATCCGGATCGTGGCAGATCAGGAACTCCGGAATCGACTTTGCCTTAGTGCAATCGAAGCTTGTTTGTTGCAGTGGCGCGTTCGTTGCGTCACTGGCCGGTTGGTTTGCCACCGGCTGATCCGCAGGCACGTTCGATGGTGTCGAAACTGCCTTGTTCTGTGATTGTTGAGGTTGATTGAGTGTTTCCGTGTGCTGACCATAGGGGACCAGCTGCCCTGACATCGCGTCTTCAATCATCTCGCCGATCAGGGAATTGGGTACAACGCGGAGAGTTTCTGTTTTTAGAATCATGTCGCCGGCCATTGTTTGAGATTTGGCAAAATCACATGGCGCCGAACAAGTAATGCGATTGGAAACATTCGGATTGTCTTCATCGACCAGGAGCAGAATGTAGTTGCCGTCCCTGAGGCCGACGAAACGCATCATTACGAGTGCCTTCGTGGCTTTTCCTGCTCTCACGTCATCTTCACTCAATGCAGGCTCGTAACCATATGTGCCATCCTGGCTCATTGCGTAGTTGTGCGACGGGGGAGGCGGCGCAGAGGCTACCGCAGGAGGCGATGGCAGTGGCGCGGAGCCGGGGTTCGTTGCTGACGACTGAGCGCTGTTGTCCGATTGCTTCGAATTACAACCCGCTACGATGGTTGAAGCCAACAAAAGAAGAAGTGCGATACGTTTCACAGTTTCCCCGCTGGTCGATTGGCCTTTTGGATTGCCGATGGCTGGCGCGGATATTCAAGGTGAGATGCCTCGCCTTTAATAGTCCGGCAGCCGAATTGGTTTGATAGGTCGGCTTGGTCTCGGTCGGTGGATTGTACCAAGGTGCTTCGTCTGGATGGGGACCTGGAAAGTCAATAAATTGATACATCGTGGTTGCATATCGAATGATAAGCATGTGCCGGTATCGGTATTCCCCCTGAGTCGTCGCGCAAGATTCCGCATCCGCCGCAGTCGCGACCGCCACGAGGTCACACCTTTGCAACACTTTCGGGAAGCGTTGCGTCAATCGCGCTTGACGGCGACGAACTCACGTCCGCACCGAAGGCCGCCCGGCCTTGTCCCGCCTGCCCGGCGGCATCCACGCGCGATCCGGCCCGTCGCGCGTGCCGGCCTCGCATGCCGGAACGGGATGCGTTTCTGAAACATTTCTTCCGATTACCTCTCGCGTGACCGTTCGAGTTCGACGGTGATGCTTGTCCCGCGCAGGTTTGCGCGTCATGGCACGCGCCTTGCGGTTGCCCCGATGCCGCGGGTGCGGACGAAACCGGCCAGAGCGACGATCGCATCGGCGGCATGCAACGACATCGAACCAAACGGGGAATCGGATCGGGAGCGGGCGCCGCGCATGTCGTATCGGTCATGCGCGGGGCGCGATGCGCTCCCGATCCGTGGAACAGCAAGCGTGCTTGCAAGGTGTCGTGCCGGGGTTCGCATCGCGCATGGCGACGCAGGCCGCATGCGCCGGCGCGGCTCGCCCGGCACATGTCGGGGAGGCGCCCGTGAAAACGACAATGAACCAATGGGTTGCGGTCGCGGCGATGTGCGCCGCAAGCGCGCACGCGCAGGAGATCTACCTGCAGGGCGGTACGCAGGGCGCGGGCATCGGTGCGGCCGTGAGCTTCAATTCGATGCTGGGCGCGCATGCGGATTTCAACGCGATCGATCTTTCGCATGATTTCTCGGTCGCCGGCAATCGCTACCAGGACGACCTGAAGCTGCGCCAGGGCGGCCTGTACGCGGATATCTTTCCATGGCGAGGCAGCGGCTTCCGGGCGACGCTCGGGATGCGCTTCAACGACGACGAGCTGCGCGGCGTATCGGCGCCGACCGACGGGGCCTACGTGTTCGGCGGCAAGCGCTATCCGGCGTTGCCGGGGATGTATGCGGTCGCGCAAGCGCGTTATCCGACCGTGATGCCGTATGCCGGGATCGGCTACGGGCACCGGCCCGCGTCGAAAGGGCTGGGATTCGTCGCCGACCTCGGAGTTGCGTACGGGATACCGGAATGCACGTACACGCTCTCACCGGCACTGGCGGCCGCGGCGGGGCCGGCGAAGAGCCAGATCCTGGCCGAGAGCGGGCTGGATGCGCTGCGGCAGGTGATGTCGCGCTATCGGTGGTACCCGGTGTTGCAGATCGGGGTTTCGTACCGGTTCTGAGCGGTCGGGGTGGGAGAGCGCGTGCCGGTCGTACAGAGGGGCATGGCCGATCGGCCGTCTTTTCCGTCGCGCTGATCCGGCTTACCTTGCACGCAGTTCGACGTGTCGAGCGAACTGCGCGAGTTGGCCGGATTCATGCGGCCGGTTTGCCGTTCGCTGACGCCAACCACCGTCCTCCTTCAGTGGTTCTGGATGATAGCAATGATTGCAATCCAGGATCGTCGCGCTATCATTGATAGCGATATCTGGATGGAGGGAACCATGGCAAATCTTCTGGTGCGTAACGTGGATGACAGGATCGTTCAGAGCCTGCGTGAGCAGGCTGCGGCAAACGGCAGGAGTGCCGAGGCCGAACATCGGGCCATTCTGGCCGATGCACTCGGTCGGCCCAAGCGAAGGACATTTGCGGAAGTGCTGACAAGCATGCCCGATGTTGGCGAAGACGCGGATTTTCAACGTGTTCAGGATTCCGGCGAGGTCAGGCGTGTTTTTGATTGATACGAACGTCATCAGCGAAATCAGGAAGGGCAAGCGAACCAACCGCGGCGTGCGGGCCTTCTTCAGGCAGGCCGAGGCGGACGCGAGCCCGCTGTACCTTTCCGTTGTGACGGTTGCTGAACTTCGACGCGGCGTCGATCTGATCCGTCATCGCGGCGATCACAGCCAGGCGTCGGCGCTGGAGGCGTGGCTCGCGACGGTCCTGTCCGGCTATGCGCCGAACATCCTGCCGGTGGACATCGAGGTCAGCCAGATGTGGGGGCATTTGCGCGTGCCCGACCCGGCGCACGCACTCGACAAGCTCATCGCAGCCACTGCGCTGATCAACGATCTCACCGTGGTCACGCGCAACGTCGCGGATTTCTCCCGCACCGGCGTGCGGTTGCTGAACCCGTTCGACTGAGCCGGGTTGCCTGACGCGGCAGCCGACGCGCGTTCGCCGCCTTCCCCGCGCGTCTGACCCGCTGCGCCGGGCGTCCGAACGCTCCCGTTCCCCGCCGCTTCTCGTCCCAACAGACGATGTAACGCCACCCCCGACCGGCCGGAATCCTTTCACGAACAACGGATTCTGAACCAGGAGGAGGCCGACATGATCGATGTCCGTGCGCTGGGCTACGTCGTCGTCGAGGCGACGCGCGTCGATGCGTGGCGCCGCTACGCGGAAGACGTGCTGGGCATGCAGGCGCTCGACGCGCCCGGCGGCGCGCTGTACCTGAAGATGGACGAGCGCGACTTCCGCTACGTGATCGTCCCCGGCGCGGCCGACCGTTATGCCGCGTCGGGCTGGGAGCTGCCCGACGGCGCCGCGTTCGACGCCGCGCTGGCGGCGCTGCAACGTGCGGGTATCGAGCCGGTCCGCGCGACGCCCGGCGAAGCCGCGCTGCGCCGCGTGCAGGCGATGGCGTGGTGCACCGACCCGTCCGGCAACCGCCACGAGCTGTACTGGGGCGCGCGCTGCGACTTCCGCCGCTTCGTGTCGCCGCAGGGCGTCGCGCATTTTACCGGAATGCACGTACACGCTCTCGCCGGCACTGGCGGCCGCGGCGGGGCCGGCGAAGAGCCAGATCCTGGCGGAGAGCGGGCTGGATGCGCTGCGGCAGGTGATGTCGCGCTATCGGTGGTACCCGGTGTTGCAGATCGGGGTTTCGTACCGGTTCTGAGCGGTCGGGGTGGGAGAGCGCGTGCCGGGGAATCGTCGGTATCGCGGATACGGGCGTGACCACGGATACAGGCAAGTGGCGTGTTTTTTCCGTCGTCATGCCGAGTACGAGCTATGTCCGAAATGGGCTGCGGATTCAACCCGTCGATGCAACGAATTGATGAAATCGCTCAGCCGGTGTGTCGAAGTCTAGTGTCTTTCGCGCCCCCCGATTAAGACGCCCGGTATGGCTTGGGGAGAAGCCACCCACACGGTGAAGGAGTCGCCGATCGAATGCATCCGGGCGGCGCCGTGAAGACTTGTCTTCGTGATGCGTCCATCGTGTCGGCGTCGAGCGAGTCTTTTCGGTCCTGGCGCGTGCAGGTGTTGATTGACAATACGCTGCCCAACGACGTTGCTCCGGGTTCGTGCGACGCTTTCTTCGCGCGCGATCCGTTTGCGCTCGGTTCGGACTGCTCCAGTATTTACAAATGCGAATCTGTTCGGGATGTCGTTGATCGCTCCATGAATCAGTGCGTCGAGTTTATGGTGCTTGATTGTTGATGTCTTTGAATAATGGGGCTCGCTGTCCGGTCGCTGAAAAGTACGAAGCCGTGTTGTGTGTGGGGCAATTCATTCTCGGGATTGAAATTGCGATTATTGATAAAAATCAATTTCCAGAAACGGCTGCATTCATTGCTGCAACGGTCCGTGCATTTGCCGACAAATTTCCAATCCAATGCGGGCGTATGAGGCGTGCAAAGAATGTGCAAGGTGGATTGGCGTTGTGTGAATTTATTTAATCGATTTAAAATCAAATGCCAAATAAATGGATAATTCAGAAAAATGAAATAAATATATTTTTTGCGGAATTGTGGATTTATGGTTGCGCATTCGGGTGTTTTGAATATACTGAATTTTCCTCCCAAACCTAAAGAGGGGTTGAGAAATGACAAGTCCGATTAATGCTCTTACGACGCAAGCAGGAAGCACTCCCGGGCCGCAGTACCAACCGCCCTGGGATTTCGTTACCGTTGACACAAACACCGGTGTGGGTGGTGAATATATCTACATCGGTTATCAATGCGGTGATGGCAGCCCGGTGACGTCACTCAATTTCGTTGCTTATGATCACGCGCAATCCAATCCGCCGTCGGGCTGGAACTGGAACCCGCAGGATCTGAAGGCGGGTGCGGGCGGGAAATACATCTACATGGTCTGGAAGAACGGAGAGCCGAACAAAAAGCCCATCACCGCCATCACGCTGCTTGTGGTTAGCAGCTCCTCGCCGCCCGCAATCGAAGGTTATACCGCGATTCAGCAGGACTTGAATCAAGGGGCCGGCGGCCCTTACATCTGGCCGTATTACAGCACGATCGTGCCGATGGAGTTGAAGGAAGAGGTGGTGACCCGCAAGGCGTAATCGACTGATGTCCATTGTGCGGCAAGCGTCTGCTTGAGCTTGCCGCATTCAGTCTTGATTTATTGTTGATTGCCAATGCGCTGCCGTAGTGCGATCGGGATGCGCAATTTTTGCTCGAGAATTATCGCGCCAATCCCGCTGGGCTCGGTGCTTCCCGCAGGATTTCCCGGTACGGATATTCACCGGCCGGGTGGCCGTCAGCGGATTCGTGACAGCCTGACCAGGTACGCCAGAACTGCTACCTCGATTCCAGTGTTTCTTTCACGTTCGATTATGTGCGTCGCGCCGCCCTTTGCAGACAGGAACGGGACACACCTGAAGACGTTGTCCAGCGCTTCCGTGTCGGCGTGTACCCGGTCGATGCAAGGAACGGAAGCACTGCTTGCGCCTGCTCGAGGGCGGCATTCGCTGATGATCCAGTACCACACGGGCCACAGATGTCGCCCGTCATCGAGCCCGGTTTCTTTGCCTGCCGTGGAGAAAGGGGGGGCCGGGAACGGGCTGATCCGGACAGGTCGATCGCTGGGCCAGTCGGCGCGAGCAAGCACGTGCAGCCATGCATCGATTCCGGCATAGACATGATTCTTCGTGGATTTCCAGGGATGTTGCTTGCAGAACCTCAAGGGACGTTCGCAATCCGGGACGGCAACCCCTAGATACGAGTCCACCTCTACCGACCGCGACGTGACGTCATCAGTTTCACCGGGATTGCCAATGTCATGCCCGGAAATTCCTGCCCTCTGGCCGATGGAAACGCCAAGCGGACTTCATTGCGAGACGGTTGCCCTGGCAATCGCCGCGCGGTAAGGCTCGGCTAACGCGGCTCCTTCTCGATAGAGAATCCTGGTCGCCCAGCATGCGTCGTGGGGAGAGACCGTTCCCGGGTTTTGCAGCACCGAAATGAATTTCTGCGCTTCCTGCGGAGATAGTGTGGCTTTTATTCTGGACATGGCTTCGTTGACATCCTCCTGCTTGAGTGTCGGAATAGGATCCTGTCGCAATGCGGCCAGTACGGCGTCGGCCCCGGATGAAAACCAGAAATCGGCGTCGGCCTCGTTTAGCTTGACTAGGGCTTGGTCCATTGCGCTCGGCCCAGGCGTTGACGAGGGGCCCTGCAGGAGCGCCACGCACTCGGATTCGCTCGCCTCGTCGAATATCCTGGACACGATTCGCATCCTGGTCTCGAGCGTTGCATCGTCGAGCCGCGTCATGCCATTCAATGCCAGGCGGGTGCCGCGGCTTGTTGCATTCTCGCGCGTCGTCCGGGCTGCGAATGCCTGAAAGTCCGGATCGGAGGTCACTCGCATGACGTATTTCGCGTAGCTCGCATGGATTGGCGTGGATTCGGGGAAGGGGTTGTGGATCTCCTCGCCTTGAATGTTCGCCTCCGCATCAGGTGCTGCATCCGCGCGCCCGATCGTCAGTGCAAGTACAAGCAGCACGCACTTGTGAATTCCGTTGCCGTTCATGTCGATTACCGTTTTGTTCAGATTGTGTGAATGGCGTCAAGCGTAAATGCCGGCCGGCAAGGGTAACGCAGAGAGGTCGGCGCGTGGAGCGGCCGTCGTCGGGAGACAAGCACGACGGATCAGGCTTGGCCGCTGCCAACCGTGACGGGAGGGCGCTGCCCGACTGTCAGTGAATGACCCGGGCGGCATGTGATTGCTCTGGGCACAGTGCTTCAGTGTGGAAGGCCGCTGTTTGCGATCCCGCGTTTCCGCGGACATGCACGGTTCATCAAGGAAATGGCGCCGGTTATGGATTCGCAAGTCGTCAGGGCGGACAGCATTGACGAACGACCAAGTCCACATCGCTTTGCGGGTTGTCTGTCGGTCAACTGATCTGGCGTACAGTGGCATCGGCCTTCAAACCCGGCTGACGGCTGGCAAGCGACGTCGAAAGTCCAGGAAGCGCGAGATGCTGATGTGCCGAAGCGGGTGACACAGCATTGCGCCAAAATGAGCTTTGCACATGGTGGAATGAAGGTGGGGTTCGAGTGTGCTTGCCGCTTCGCGGCAGGGATTGGGCGTATGGGCAGCAAAGTGGCTTTGTTGTATGGTCGCAGCGAAGTTCCGAAGCTTCACTTCTTCAGTCGGGAGAAAATGATGGCGCAAGTCGCGTACGTTGTAGCGAAGCAAGCGGATGGACAGGTTCAAAGCTGGCCGATGAGCCCGGTTGGCGTCCCTCAGCAGTCGTTGCCTGATGCTTTTAACGCCGGTTACAAGGTCGTCAGTACGATAAGTACGACTGACTTTGTGCTGGTAATCGTCGAGCAATAGAGCGGGAAGTACCGTCGGTGCCATGTACTTGGCTGCCTTTCTTTGGCCTCGATTGGAAAAGACAGGCTTCGGCAAGAGACTGTTCATGGCGCACAGGCAAGTGCCTGGTTTTTATGGCGGCAAGATGCACGCTCCGGCATGCGTTTTTTTGCCAAAATACGCACCGGGCTAATTGAAATGGAAAGAAATACGTCGGATCGCCATGCCTGTTTGCTAACACGAACGTCATCAACGAAATCAGGAAAGGCTCGCGAACCCATTGCGGTGTGCGGGCCTTCTTCGTTCAGGCAGGCCGCGGCGGACGCAAGCCGAGCCTACCCGAATCTTTGTGTGTGAGACATGAACTGACGGCCAAGGAAACTTCATGCCGTCCGAACGTCCGCAATCACGGGAGCGGTTTCCCGACGGTGCGCTCGCCGCCCTCGAATGCACGTTGTCGCGACTGCTTCCGTGGCCAGGTCTAGAACGTCGAGAATTCCCAGATATGGTCCTTGCCGTGTTGCCTGACGAACGCCTTCAGCCTCGCGATATCGGAAATTTGCCCGGAATCGAGGTCTTCGTGCCGGCCGTTCGTGACGTAATCGAGCGCGTCCGGCGCAAGTTCGAAGGCGTGCTGCACGACGAGACGCCGCGCCCCGACGCGTCGCTGGCAAAGATGGCGACGCTCGAACCGCTGTTGCCGGGCGGCTCGCTGACGGCCGCCGTCGCGAGCCAGACCGGCGATGCGGCCGCCCGCGCTGCATCACGTGTTCGAGCCGCGCTGAGGGCGGGTGTGCCGGCCAAAAATCAGGGGCGCATCGAAACGGGCGCTGTCGGCCGGCAACGCCCGTCGCACAAGGCGCGCACGGCAGCCGCGCGGATGCACTGCACCGAAAGGACTTGACGAGGTGGCGATTTCGGCGTAGTGTCCGAGACCGAAGTCGTCAAGAAGTTCGATTGCTCATCATTCGCCGCATACCATGCGGCAGTCGTTGGTCTCTCCCTCTTTTGATCTTTCTGTGCCCGTCACGGGCGCATGTTCAATCTTTTGTAAATTGCATTAAGGAAGTATTTGTGGATACCGGTACCGTCAAGTGGTTCAACGAAACCAAGGGCTTTGGTTTCATTTCCCCGGACAACGGCGGCGACGATCTGTTCGCCCATTTCTCGGAAATTCGCGGCACGGGTTTCAAGACCCTGGCCGAAGGCCAGAAGGTCAGCTTCGAAGTGAAGCGCGGCCCGAAGGGTCTGCAAGCGTCGAACATCACGCCGCAGTAAGCCGCATCGGCAGCGGCCGCCACGCGGCCGTCGCCGGCCGGATTCTCGCGCGGGACGCCGTTTGACCGGCAGTCCGCGCGATCCGATGCGCACGACCGATGCATCGCGGCATTCGCGATGCATCGGTCGTGACGCCTCCCTCATCGCATGCCCGAACGGCGTGCGACGCAACGCCCTCGCGAAGCGCCCGTCGCTTCGCCAGCGCATCACCGCTTCAACGCATCAACCCGAGCAGACCGCCGCCATGCCTTGGCCGGCGCGGTCCCGACCTGCGCGGCGCTCATCGCGCCGCCGCCACCGACCGCCCGAACGCCGCAACGCGCCGGGCTCCGATCGCAAGACAGGCCCCTGGCCCGTCTGAACGAACCGATCCCCGGCAGCCTGCCGGCCGCTGTCCCGTTGCGGGACAGCGCACCGGGCAGATCGCCGCGGCCGCGGTCAATCACCTTGTCTGGAGGAATTGGTTTGGCAAAAGAAGAACTGCTGGAACTGGACGGAATCGTCGACGAAGTGCTGCCGGACAGCAAATACCGTGTCACGCTGGAAAACGGCGTCGTGGTGGGCGCCTACGCGTCGGGCCGCATGCGCAAGAACCACATCCGCATTCTCGCGGGCGACCGCGTGACACTGGAACTGTCGGTGTACGACCTCACCAAGGGCCGCATCAACTTCCGGCACAAGGACGCGAATTCGCCGCGTCCGCCGCGAACCGGGCAGCCGCGCCGCTAAGCGGCCGGGATCGGGCGCGCGACGCGCCCCGATCGCAATCTGTCCGGCCATGAGCCGGGCAACCCCGACGGGCGGCGCGGTTCGCGCCGTTCGCCGGCGGCCGGCGGCATCGCGCCGCGGCGGCCGCATCGCCTTCACCGGCCGCCGCGCGTGCACTACGCTCAGGCCGCCGCGTCCCGCAGGAAATCCTCGACGATCGTCGCGAAATACGGCGGACATTCCTGCATCGGGTAATGCCCGCAATTCGGGATCGTCGCCAGCCGCGCATGCGGATGCCACGCGAGGAACGTCGCCTGCATCGTCGCGGCGTCGAGCCCCGGGTCCTTGTCGCCGACGATCACCAGGAAGCGCGTGTCGAGCCCGCGCACGTCGTCGACGAAATCCGTTCCCGTCAGCATGTCGAGATACGCGAGCCGGCAGCCCGGCGCCGTGCGCTCGCGGTTCTGCCGCAGCTTCACGTCGGCCCAGCGCGCCGACAATCCCCCCGTCACGTAGCGCGCGAGCCGTCGCAATGCATCGTCGTCGACGGTCGTGCTCGCGAAGAATGCGCGCGCGTCGTCGTTCAGGCGGTTGCCGACCGCCGACACCGGGCATACGGCGATCGCGCTCAGGATGCGCTCGGGCGCGTCGGCGGCGAGTCGCTGCGTCGCCATGCCGGTCATCGAATGGCCGATCACGTGAAAGCGCTGCCAGCCCAGCCGATTCGCGAGCGCCAGGCAGTCGGCCGAGATTTCGTCGACGGTATACGCACCGGTCAGGTGGGCGGATTCGCCGTAACCGCGCAGATCGACGAAGACATAGGTAAACGCCGCGTCGTCGAGATACGGCAGCAGCGCCGCGTAGTTCGTCCGGTCGCCGAGCCAGTCGTGCAGGACCATCACGCAGGCGGGGCCCGTGCCGTACTGCAGGTAGCCGAGGCCGTCGTGGCCGTTTGCCGGGCGGGGGGCGAGGGTGTCGATACGATTCATTTCAAGGGTTTCCTTCTGGTTGGGAGAACCAAAACGAAACGCCCTCCCGGCGGACCGGGAGGGCGTCTTGAAAGTGCATCGATCGTATCGGGCCGTCCGGCGAAAGTCAACGGCCGGGGCGCGGGCGAGGGCCAACCGGTTACGCCGCGACCGCCCGCGCCATCGTCAGCGCCGCGTCCTCGATCATGTCCTCCTGCCCGCCGACGAGCCGCTGTCGGCCCAGTTCGACGAGGATGTCGCGCGCCGGTATCCCGTACTTCGCTTCCGCGCGCTTCGCGAACAGCAGGAACGACGAATAGACGCCCGCATAGCCGAGCGTCAGCGCGTCGCGGTCGAGGCGGATCGGGGCGTCCATGATCGGCGCCACGAGATCCTCGGCGACGTCCGAGATCGCGAACACGTCGACGCCCGCGTCGATCCGCATCCGGTCGCACACCGCGACGAACACTTCCATCGGCGTGTTGCCCGCGCCGGCGCCGAGCGCGATCGTGCTGCCCGCGTGTGCGTCGGAAACGGCGGTGCACGTCAGCAGCGCGGCGGCCAGCGTCGACAGCGTGGCGGTCGCCCGCCTGTCGGTACGGCGCGAAATCCGTTGATGCATGGTGTCTCCTCTTTGGGGGATCGACGGCGGTCGACCGTGTGTTGTCATGAGAGGCAGGGTAGGGAGATCGCGGTAGCAGGGAATCGTCGAAATGAACTAGATGACTTCCCTAGGACAGCCAACCAATCGCGTTCGCAACGCCCGCCCGGCGCGGTTCAGCGCGCGGTTACCACGGAGACATGATGAAACGCACCGAAGACCTGTTCGACCTGCACGGCAAGGTGGCCGCGATCACCGGCGGCGCGCGCGGCATCGGCGCGGAGACGGCGCGCACGCTGGCCGCCGCCGGCGCGCGCGTCGCGATTCTCGACGTGCTGTCGCAACCGGCCGAAGCGCTGGTCGACGAGATCCGCGCGCAGGGCGGCCAGGCCGCGTTATGGCTGCTCGACGTGACGCACGAGGCCGACGTGGCGCGCGTGTTCGGCGAGATAGTCGCGCGCTTCGGGCGTCTCGACGTACTCGTGAACAACGCGGGCATCGAAGGCCACAACGTGCCGACGCACGAACTCACGCTCGCGCAGTGGCAGCGTGTGCAGGACGTGAACGTCAACGGCGTGTTCCTGTGCACGCGTGCGGCTATCCCGCTGCTCGAAGCGGCCGGTGGCGGCTCGATCGTGAACCTGTCGTCGATGTACGGGATCGTCGGCGGGGCCGACGTGCCGGCCTATCACGCGTCGAAAGCCGCGGTGCGGATGATGGCGAAGGTCGACGCGATGCTGTATGCGGCGAAGAACATCCGCGCGAATTCGGTGCACCCCGGTTCGACGCGAAGGCGAAGGGCACGCGGATTTATCAGCAACTGGCGGCGGATTGCCTGCTGACGATCCGGCGGCTCGACGGGGGAACGCGCGTCCGGGCCGGCCAGGATGCGCCGGATTGCCGGGCTGGTTGCCGTTGCCGTAAGATCGGCACAGGACTCTCCCATCGGCATCCGCGTCACATGAAAAAAAGCATACGTTTGCGGTTCACCGTCATTGCGTCGGCTTTTGCCGTCTACAGCGTTTACATGCACATCCAGCAGCTCGTCAGCGGTTGCGTGTGGGTCAGGGGCCATCAGCGCTGCAGTTTCGAGAACAGTGCGAATTTCGAAGGGTGGATGGATCTTGACCTGATGATTACCTGTTGCTGGGTCGCCGCGGCGGTGGTGGGGTGGATTGCGGTCGCGCAGGCCGCGAAGAAGCCGGGCTGACGATCGGTGTGCGCCGCGAACCCGGTCGCTGTCGATGCGTGACGGCGATTGGCGGGGCGGCGACGGGGCACGCCGCGCCGCAGCGCTCGCGCGCCGAAGGGACAACGGGCCGACGGGCTTGGCCCCTCTTTGCATCTCGCTACGCCGGTTGCCGGAAACGCCGGCCAAGGCCGCCGGTCGTTGTGCTTTTGCCTTCCGCGCCGGGATAATGATCCGGCGTCGCGCATGCTGCGCGAAGGGAGGCTCCCATGCAATTTCCCACGGGGTCGGTGGTCGCGCTCAGCTCGGCCGCCGCGACGATGTTTTCGATGGGCATGCTGTTTCTCGGCTACTGGGGGTTCCACGAGCCGCTGCCGTGGCGGTTCGGCGACTATGTCGTGATCGTGCCCGGGCTGGCGGGCTTCGCGTGCCTCGCCAGCGTGCCGTTTCTGGCGACGTCGCCGATGAAGACCCCCGGCGACGAGTCGCGGATGCTGGTCGCGCGGCGCGTGTTTCTGTGCGGCGCGAGTGCGGTGTGGTGGGCGATCGTCGCGTCGCTGTTCGTGTGAGAGCCGCGGCCGCCGGCGGTGGCGGACGTGGTCGTGCGCGGCGCGCGGCGCACGACCCGAACGAACGGGCGCGGTTCGACAGGAGCGTTGCGATGAAGATCTGCTTTCCCTGCGTTCAGGCAGCCGCCGTATGGTGCGCGATGGTGGTCGTGGCGACGCCGGCGTTCGCGGGCAGCGAGATGCCCGACATGAACGGGGCGGACACCACGATGTCCGCGCCGGATGCGGCGCTGACGGATGCCGAGGTCAAGGAGATCGATGCCGGGCGCGGGCTGGTGACGCTGGAGCACGGCGCGCTCGACAACATCGGGATGCCGGCGATGACGATGGCGTTCAACGTGGCGGACGCGGCAATGATCCGGTCGCTGCACGTGGGCGACAAGGTCAGGGTGCGCGTCGAGAGCGTCAACGGCACGCTCACGATCGTGAGGCTCGTGAAGCGGCCATGACGGACGAGCCGGCGTGGGCGTGACGGCAATACGGGGCGGGACCCGCCCCTTCGTCGTTTGATGCTACGTAACGCGGAGCCCGCGTTACGCGCGTGTTACCGGTGACGGCAAGGCCTGATCGCACCGGGGCGATCGGCGACGGATGCCGGGTGCGATAGCCGCGGACGGCCACCGGCAATGCGCGCGCAGGCATGCGTGCCGATCCGTCGTGGGCGTCGATCGGGATGGCACGATCGATGCTTGTCGGGATGGTCGAGCTGAAAAGCGAAGGGGGCTTTCATGCAAAATCATTTCGTCAGGACGAACGTGGCGCTCGCCGCCATTGCCGCTGCGTGCGCACTGGCTGCCTGTGGCGGCAGCGACGTTACGGCACCGACGCCGGGCGGTGGCACCATCGGAACGACGAGTACGAGCGGGACGAGCGGGAGCAGTGGGACGAGTGGAACCAGTGGCACGAGCGGGAGCAGTGGGACGAGCGGAACCAGTGGCACGAGCGGGAGCAGCGGCACGAGCGGAACCAGCGGCACGAGTGGGACCGGCGGCACAAGCGGAACCAGTGGCACAAGTGGGACCAGTGGCACGAGCGGGACCAGCGGCACGAGTGGGACCAGCGGCACGAGCGGAACCAGTGGGACGAGCGGAACCAGTGGGACGAGCGGAACCAGTGGGACGAGCGGAACCAGTGGCACGAGCGGAACCAGTGGCACGAGCGGAACCAGTGGCACGAGCGGAACCAGTGGCACAAGCGGAACCAGCGGAACCAGCGGCACGAGCGGCACGAGCGGCACGAGCGGCACGAGCGGCACGAGCGGCACGAGCGGCACGAGCGGCACGAGCGGCACGAGCGGCACGAGCGGCACAAGCGGCACAAGCGGCACAAGCGGCACAAGCGGCACAAGCGGCACAAGCGGTACCCCCGGCACGAACGGCATCATCAGCTCCGTCGGCGCGGTCGTCATGGACGCCGGCGCCACGATTTCCGGCGTCAGCCCGCCCGGGGCGACCAAGGGCGTGACGACCGGCCTCGGCAACACGGTCACGGGCGCGGGCACGATCGTCCGCGATACGACCAACGCCATCAGCAACGGCATCGGCCAGATCGGCTTCACGGCGAATCCCGTCGGGACGACAGTGGCCGGCCTCGGCACCATCGTCGGCTCGACCGGCAATCCGGTCGCCGGCCTCGGCGAAACGGTGAAGGCGCTCGGCACCGGCCCGCTGTCGCCGCTGGCGCCCCTCACGACACCCGTCGGCGGCCTGCTCGATACGGTGGCCGGCGGCCTGAAGACGGGCGGCACCATGCTCGGCTCGGCGCTGTCGTCGGGCCCGGTCCAGCAGACCACGCAAGCGATCAGCACGGCGATTACGCCGCTCGTGACGACGGTCGGCCAGGTCACGCAGCAGGTCGGCGCGGCAACCGGCCTCGGGCAGCCGGTCGCGGGCCTGCTCGGGCAGGTCGGCGGTGCGATTACGTCGGCGGGGTGGAAGGTGACGTCCACGTCGCCGCAGCCGCTGGTCGGCGGCGTCGGCGAACTCGTCCGCGCGGTCGGCAACACGGTGACCAATGTGGGCGGTCTCGTGAACGCAAGCGGCGCGAACGGCGCGGTGCCCGTCGCGGGCCTGGTGACGAGCGTGGTCGGCGGCATCCCGGCGACCGTGCACGGCGGTTCCGCAACCGGCACGGGCGGAAACGGCGGTTCGCCGCTGGGCGGTCTCGCCAATCCGCTCGCACCCGTTACGGGGCTGCTGGGCGGCCTGCTCGGCGGCGTGACGGGCAAGTAGTCGCGCGGTCGCCTCGTCCGGCGGCAACCGGCCCGGCGGATGTCGGCGGCAGGTTGCCGCCGACCGCGAGCGCTCGACGCGCGGCCGCGTGCCGGCGTCGGGGCCCGGTCGCGCGATGCGTCATTCGCGGACGACGTCGCGCGGCGACGGCGGTCGCGCCATCCCGCGCGCCGGCAGCGGCGTCGACATCACGATCGACGTGCGTGTTTCGCCGTACAGGTTGATGCGTTCGATCAGTTGTTCGAGATGGGCCATGCTGGTCGCGACGAAGCGCATGACGTACGAGTCGGCCCCCGTCACGTGATGGCATTCGACGACTTCGGGGATCGTCTCCAGCAGCTTGAGGAATTTCGCCTTGGCCGGCTGCGGCACCGTGATGCCGATCAGCGCGCTGACCGGATAGCCGGCCGCGGCAGGATTGATCCGGGCCGTGTAGCCCGCGACGACGCCGGCCGCCTCGAGGCGCTTCACGCGCTCCGTCACCGCCGGCACCGACAGGTGCACCTGGCGCGCCAGCTCCGTATAGCTGATGCGGCCGTTGGCCTGCAACAGCGTCAGTACCTTCCAGTCCAGATCGTCCATTGCGGCTTTTTTTAAGGTGGAGCGGCTATTTTTCCTTAAAAACCGCATTCAGCGATGACGGGACTTTCCCTACGATGCCTGTTCGTCCCGTTGCATGTCGCAAGGAGCAGGCAATGTTGTTCATCCAATCCGTCGTGATCGGGCTGTCGATCGCGGTGCCGGTCGGCCCGATCGGCATGCTGTGCATACAGCGCAGCCTGAGCCGCGGCTTTCACGCGGGGTTCGCGACAGGCGTCGGCGCCGCGTGCGCCGACGCGATCTACGGCCTGCTCGGCGCGCTCGGCGTCGCCGGTGTCGTCACCGCGTTTCCGATGCTTGCCGTCGGCCTGAAGATCGGCGGCGGCGCGTTCCTCGTGTGGCTGGCGTGGACCGTCGCGCGACAGGCGCCGGCCGCATCGACGCCGCAGCGCGACGTGTCGCGCCGTACGACCGTCGTGCGCGATTTCCTGACGACGTTCGGCCTGACGCTGTCGAACCCGATGACGATCCTGTCGTTCGTCGGGATTTTCGCGGCGCTGGGGCCGCTGTCGGGGGCGAGGGATGTGGCGGCGTGGCCGGCCGTCGCGCTGATGGTCGGCGGCGTGTTCGCCGGGTCCGCGGCCTGGTGGTTGTGCCTGAGCAGCGCGACCGCCGCGCTGCGCACGAAGATGTCGTTCGCATTCGTGCACGCGTTGTCGCGTGTATCGGCCGCCGTGATCGCGGTGTTCGGCGCGGTTCAGGTGGTCGCGGGCGTGAAGGGCTTCGTCTAGCGGGGTGTTGCCTTCCGGGAGGTCGCCGCGTTGACCTTTCCGGGGCGCAAAACCCGCCGCGCGTATCGATTCCGGATGCGATCAGATGGGGCGAAAGACGGCGTACTGGTCGCCGTCGAGTTTTTCCATGTACCGGTAGTCGTGGAGCGTCAGGCTGACGGGCTGGAGCGATTTCTCGTCGGCGGCCTCCGTCTCGCTGCTGGCGCGCGTATTGAACAGATGCGAGGCGTTCGCCGAATTCACGAGGAAATCCAGGCCCTTCGCATTCCAGTCGAGATGCCCCCGGAGCAGATAGAAATGCATGATGCCGCATTGCTGATGCGCCCAGAAGTCATGCCACATGAAGGAATCGGGCCGCCACACGGAATTGTGGCTCTCGAAATAGGAGGTCCCGCTCATCGGCATGCATTCGGGCGTCGAGATGATGATGTAGCGCGCCCGGTAGTTCAGGAATTCCAGGAGATCGCGGCCATGAGAGTGGCGCATGTGTTCAATGACATCGCCCAGGATGATCGTGTCGTATGCGTCGCCGGGTCGATCGTAGAGCGTGTCGCTGAGGCCGGCGATGATGTCGTCGTAGCCGTTGTCGATCAGCAGCGGATGGGTTGCCTCGTCGCATTCCAGTGCGGTGAAGCGGCAATCCGGCACGACATCCCGGAGCATGCGTCCGTATTTCCCGCCGCCGGCGCCGATGTCCAGTATTTTTCCCGGATCGATCAGCCTGATCAGGTAGCGTGTCAGTTGATCGAAGGTGGGCCACGAATATCCGATCTGCTCCAATTGAATCTCCAGGCGGGATTGGCTTGAACAATCGATCGTCGTCACGTCACGGTTCGTGCCGGCAGGCGCGGGCGGCGAACCGGGTCGTCGGGCGTGCGGCGCCATCCATCGCAAGACGGCGGCGTGAGATTCGCGATCGATGGCTCGAGGGCCGATCACCGCGCGTCGGGCGCTTATTTTCGGCGCGTGCCGCCCACCGTACGGCCTGACGGAGCAAATGTCCAGCAGGGTTCGCCGGCCTCGACGGCCCGGCAGTGCGTGCGTTGTGTCGGGACCGAGCGTTCGGGGCGTTCAGGCCGGTCGCCCCGGACGGCGTCGCAACGTGTTTCGACGATGATGGTGGGTTCGACGCTCGTCGGCGTGCCGAGTTCGGCATTTCGCCTGTCGACGTCGTCGAGCGGGAGCGGGAGCAGGATGGGCCAGGCTTGCGTTCTTCCGGTTTTCCGCGGCGAAACCCTGGCCGGGCCGGTGCGTGCGGCGGACAGCGCGGCCGCTGTCCGTTCGAAGCCTTGCCGCGCCGCGCCAAGGCTTCTCCATCGACGCGTCAGAACGTATAGCTGATCTTCCCGAACGCGGTACGCCCCAGCGTGTTGTAACCGTACGCGGTCACGTACTGGCGATCGAACAGGTTCGACAGCGTGGCCGACACCGTCAGGTGCGAATTGATCCGGTACGACGCGCGCAGGCCCACCGTCAGATACGACGGCAGATAGGTCATGTTCGCCGGATCGTCGAACGTCGTGCCGCCGTAGAGCAGCGACGCGCCCGTGCTCAGCGCGTGCAGGTGCAGCTCATCCCACGTGTGGTCGATGCTCAGGCTGACCGTCTGGCGCGGCCGGCGGTTCAGCCAGGAGTCGTTGGTCTCGTCCTGCGGATTCAGGAGCCCGACCGCGAGGCTCACCGGCGTCGAGTTGCCGATCGTCCCCTTGTACGACAGGTCGAGCCCGCTGACATGCGCACGGCCGATGTTGATCGGCGAATAGGTCAGCGGGTTGTACGCGATCAGGTTGGTGATTCGCGTGTCGTAGATCGCGGCCGTGAACGTGCCGTACGACGTGTTCGCGTCGATCGCGGCCTCGACCGACGTATTGCGTTCCGGACTGAGGTTCGGATTGCCGTAGCCGGGGTAGTACAGGTCGTTGAACGTCGGCAGGCGGAACCCGTTGCCGTACGACACGCGCGCCGTGTAGACCGGCGTGATCGCCCACGACAGCGCGGCGTTGCCGGTGTTCACCGACTGCCCGGCGATGATCTCGTGACGGCCCGCGAGGAACAGGGTCACGGGGCCGAGCGTTGCCGACTGATGCAGCGAAAACGCGGAATCGTTGCGCGTGGGCACGCCGGTTGGAATGTCGATCGGCAGGAACGCCTGCTCGCGCGTGAAATCGTAGGCCAGCTTGGTCTCGCCCGACAGCGGCAGGCCGAACAGGTGGAAGCCGCGTTCCTGATGGGTCAGCGATGTCGATGTGCTGATGCGCTGCGAATTGATCTGGTCGGTCGGGACGGCCGGATTGCTTGCGTAGAGGAACTGGCGATCGTTCGAATAACCGAACGACTGGTCGAACTGCGTGTCGGGCGTGATGTCGAGGTGGAACGCGATACCGGTCGTCAGCTGATGATCGAGCTGGCGGTCTGCGTAGCCGATGTTGTCGAAGGACAGATCGGACCGGTGATACAGCGCGAACGTCGAGATCGACCAGTTGTCGCGCGCATAGCCGAGCCGCGCATCGAGATCCTGCGCGTGGTACGGGTTGCGGCCGGCCTCGTGGTACGGCAGCACGGGCTGCGTCGCATCGATGCCGGCCGTGTTGTACGAGTGCAGGCCCAGCGAGTAGGTGAGCCCGCCGAGCGCGGCGAGCGGCCCGGTCGACGGCACCGTGCCCGAGGTGCGCAGCTGCGTGTCGAAGGTCTTGTTCGACCCGCCGCCGAACGAGACGGTCGTCTGGTTCGGCTGGTTGGAGGCGCGGCGCGTGAAGAGCTGCACGACGCCGCCCATCGCATTGGCGCCGAACGACGCGGCGGCCGGCCCCGAGATCACCTCGACGCGTTCGAACGCTTCGGTCGGCAGATCCGACCACGGCGCGATGCCGGTGGTCGACGAGCCGATCCGGATGCCGTCGATGAACACGGCGACCTGGCTTGCCGACGAGCCGCGGATGCTGACCGACGCGGACGAACCCGGGCCGCCGTTCTGCGACACGGTCACGCCGGGCAGCGTCGCGAGCGCCTCGGTGATGCTCGGGTCGCTCGGCGACAGCCGGTCGAGATCGGTGCGCGTGAGCACCTGGGTCGTCGCATAGCGCTGGTCGAACGACTCGGGCAGCCGCCGCGTGTCGGTCACGGTGATCGCCGGCAGGTCGGTGGCGTCGGCGGCGGGGGCCGTCGGCGAGGCCGCGAGGTCGCCGGCGGCGTGCGCGGCGGGCGAGAGCAGGGCGGTCGCGGCGGACGTGGCAAGGAGGTGTCGAATCTTCATGAGGCTGTCGTTGTTGTCGGGCTGCGCGTGGGCGACCGGGAACGGGCGGCGGGCAGCGCCGGTTTTGTTATCGGTGATCGGGCGGGTTATCGCGCGACCGGGCCGGTCAGGCTGCTGTCGCGGGCGTCGGCGCGGCGCGGGCCGGCGGACGCGATCGACATGACACGGCGCGCGGGCGGGGCGTGCGCGCCGGCGGCGGGCCGGTGCGACGCTTGCGGCGCGCAAGCGGATGCGGTAACGGAGGACATCGGGCAGATCCTGAGGTCGGGCCGTCCATGCAACGGGCGACCGCCAGCGGCGGCGCCTGGCGCATCGGGACACCCCGCCCGGTGCGGCTGCTTGGACCTCGGGTCGATGGCAGGTCTCCTGGCTCGCGGGTCGTGATGCGTGCCGGCCTTCCCGGTTTCCCAGTGGCATGCGGTGGCACGGATTCGCCGCTCACAGTTGCGGGGGCAGCCGCAGATTCGAGGCGCCGCCTCTCCTGCGTTCCCATTTGATCCCGTTTCCGGGAACCATCAGCGCGCAAGGGTAATGGCGGGCGCGCCGGCGCGTCAATTGTCCGGTTGCGCAGGGGTGCGAAAAAACGTCATTGCCGGAAAAAACGGTTGGAATCCTGTTCATCGTGCATCGACGCCGCCTTTCATGTCTGACGAAACGGGGCGGTTCGCCGCCGTGCGGTCGCACCGGAACCGGCTCGGCGCGACGCCCGTCCACCGGACGAACGCGCGGCGGAACGCCTTCTCGCCGCCGAACCCGGGGTGCGCGGCGATCCGTGCGACCGGCTGGCCCGGGTCGCGCTGGCGGCGCGGGCGCCCGATCTCGTTCAAACAGGCGAGGCGGACACGAGGCGGGTGTTGCATGTTGCTGCGGATATCGCGGGCCGAACGGCCCGCGCGCACGGCTTCCTTCATCGACCCGACAGGACTCCGACCGACATGACGAAAACGATTCGCTTCGACGGCGGCACCGCCGTGATCACCGGCGCGGCCAGCGGCATCGGCAGCGGGCTCGCACGCCGCGCGGCCGCCCTCGGCATGCGCGTCGTGCTGGCCGATCTCGACGCGGCGAAGCTCGACGCATTCGCCGCGACGCTTGACACCGACACCGACACCGACACCGACACCGACACCGACACCGACACCGACACCGACACCGACACCTTGTGCGTGCCGACCGACGTCAGTTGCCCGGAAGCCGTCGACGCGCTGGCGGCCGCGGCCTGGCAGCGCTTCGGCGGCGTGGACCTGCTGTTCAACAACGCGGGCGTGATGGCCACCGGCTTCAGCTGGGAAATCACGCCGGAACGCTTCGAGCGCAGCTTCGCGATCAACGTGCGCGGCGTGCTGAACGGGATCCGCAGCTTCGTGCCGCGCATGCTCGAGCGCAACCTGCCCGCGCGGGTCGTGAACACTGCATCGGTGGGCGGATTCCTGCCGAGCCCGTTGATGGCGCCGTATTCGGCGACGAAATTCGCGGTGGTCGCGCTGACCGAATCGCTGTACGGCGAACTGAAGATGCTCGGCGCGCCGGTCGGCGTGTCGCTGCTCGCGCCGGGCCTCGTGCACTCGGGCATCTTCGACGATCCGTTCGGCGCCGCGCACGACCGGCCCGAGGTGCGCGGCTTCGTCGACACGATGCGCGCGATGCTGAACGCGCACGGCCTCACGCCCGACGCATTCGCCGAGCGCGTGTTCGACGGCATCCGGGAGGAGCGCTACTGGCTGATCCCGCAACCGGAGACGATCGACGGCGCGCTGCAGCGGCGCACCGACGCGATCCTCGCCGCCCGCGATCCGTCGCTGCCGTCGTTCTGACGGCCGGGCGCGGCAGCGGCGCCCGGCGCGCGCCGTCACATGTGCGAGCCGGCGTGCGTGCGGCCGCCCGGGTCGTCGCCGCGATCGGGCGGCGTATTGTTCTGATCGATCTTCGCGAGCACGATGCCGGCGCGCGGCAACGCGCCGGGCGAACGGTGCGCGGCCTGCGCGGCGGGGTCGTGCGGCGATGTCGAGGGAAAACCGGTGAACGTCGCGCCCGGTTGAGCGAACGCCGTAAGAGAGGCGGCCGCCAGGGCGGCGGCGACGATCGCGTGCGTATTCATGGTGGCTCCTTCACGACTGACTGCGGGACAACCTATTCAGTCTAGGGCGCCAAACTTAACGCGACGGCAAGTCGCGACGGCGCGCGGATGACGGCATCTTTCCGCGCGCCGCTGCGCTCAGGCCGGGGCCGACACCAGGCTGCAGAAGTTCTCGAGATCGACGTTGCCGCCGCTGATCACGATGCCGACGCGCTTGCCCCGCAGCGCGTCCTTCATCCGGCGCACGGCCGCGAACGACAGGCAGCCGGTCGGTTCGACCACGATCTTCATGCGCGTCGCGAAGAAGCGCATGCAGTCGACCAGTTCAGCGTCCGTCGCGGTCAGGATGTCGTCGACGTCGCGGCGGATGATCGCGAACGTCAGTTGACCGAGGTGCTGCGTCTGCGCGCCGTCGGCGATCGTGCGCGGCGTGTCGATATGCACGATCGCCCCGGAGCGGAACGATTGCTGGCCGTCGTTGCCCGCCTCCGGCTCGACGCCGTACAGCGTTGCCTGCGGCGACAGCGCCCGCGTGGCGAGCGCGGTGCCCGACAGCAGCCCGCCGCCGCCGAGCGGCGTGAACACCGCGTCGAGCGGGCCGACTTCGTCGATCAATTCCTTGGCGGCGGTGCCCTGGCCGGCGATCACGTCCGCGTGATCGTAGGGCGGGATCAGCGTGAACCCGTGCCGTTCGGCGAGATCGCGCCCGATCTGCTCGCGATCCTCGGTGTAGCGGTCGTAGGTCACGACGTTGCCGCCGTAGCCGCGCGTCGCCGCCATCTTCGCGGCCGGCGCGTCCTGCGGCATCACGATCGTCGCGGGGATGCCGAGGATGCGCGCCGACAGCGCGACGGCCTGCGCATGGTTGCCGGACGAGAACGCGACGACGCCGTGGCGCCGCTGCGTCGCGTCGAAGCGCGACAGCGCGTTGAAGGCGCCGCGGAACTTGAAGGCGCCCATGCGCTGCAGGTTCTCGCATTTGAAGAACACCTGCGCGCCGAGCGCTTCGTCGATCGTCCGCGACGTCATGACCGGCGTGCGGTGCGCATGGCCTTCGAGCCGGGCCGCGGCGGCGGCGACATCGTCGTAAGTGGGGAGGGTCGGAGAGTTCATGATCGTTCGAGGGTCGGAAAGGTCAAGTGAACGGGCGCGCCGCGCGCACGCGGCGCGGGCATCATTTCGCGTCGTTGTAGACCGTCGCGCGCGACACGCCGAGATGTTGCGACACGATCTCCATTGCGCGCCGCACCTCGAGGAAGCCGTCGGTTTTCAGCGTCTGCATCAGCTCGCGGCGCTGCTCGGTCTTCAGTTCGCGCGGCGTCGTCGCGAGGCGCATCGCGAATGCGTCGATGCGCTGCCGGATCGCATCCGCGCCGGCCGGGTCGAGCGTGTCGGCGACGGCTTCGCCGTCGGTGCGGCAGAACTGGTTCAGCATGCCCTGGAAGCCGCGGAACAGCGTGACGTCGGCATTCAGGCACAGGGCGGCCACGTAGCGGCCGCTCGAATCCTTGATGCCGATCGACGTGCTTTTCGCGGTGCGGCCGTCGGCGAAGCGGTTCGGGTAGTTCGCGAGCACGGGCGGGAAGTCGTCGTCCGCGATGCGGGCGAGGCCGAGCTCGGTCGCGGGATCGCCGACCGCGCGTCCGGACAGGTTGTTGTGGATCGCGAGGATCGCGTGCTCCGGCGTGCGCAGGTCGTGGACCACGACCTCCGTGAACGGCGCGAACATCGCGCCGAGCCCTTCGGCGATGCGCTGTACCTGTTCGATCAGCGACGCCTGTTCGGACGGCGCTTTTTTGCGGGAGGCGGTCATGGCGGATTCAGGTTCGGGTTCGGGTTGCGGAGCGATGCGACGGCTGCGGGAAACGGTCAATCGGCGGGGGCCTGGCCGTCAGCCGTTTCCGGCCGCGTGATGTCGGCGAGCAGCGGGCGCGCGATCCGCAGGTAGTCGGTCGCGTCGAGCACGACCGAGCGGTCGAGGCGGCCCGCATTGAACGCGATCTCGGCGTTGTGCTCGACCAGCGCGGGATCGACGACGAGCGTGATGCCGGCATCGAGCGCGAACGGCGGCACGGCGCCCATCACGCAGCGCGTGACGGCGGCCGCCAGGTCGGGCGGCGCGAGCGTCGCCTTGCGCCGCCCGACGGCAGCGGCGACCTTGCGGAAATCGATCTTCAGGTGGCCGGGAATCACGGCGAGCGCGGTGGCGTCGCCGCTGTCCTTGAACGTGCAGAGCATCGCCTTCGCGCCCTGTTCGGGGCGCGTGCCGCGCAGCGCGGCGATCGCGTCGCATTTGCCTTCGGCCGGATGCTCGAGCACGCGGAACCGCGCACCGGACGTATTCAGCAGATCGCAAAGCGTGTCGAAAACGGGGTAGTCGCTCATGTCGCTCCGGGCCGGCGTGGCAGGGGCATCGAGGCAGGCGCCGAGTCGGGCGAATCGGCGGGCTGGTCGATGGAATGTCCAATTATAGACGTTTTGTCGTTAGTGTGGGAAAGGAGCGGGAGGGCGGGAGGCGAGGTCGCGCCCGTTTCGTCCGCGACATCGGGTGCTATGGTTCGGGTTCCGCATGACGCCGCGACAGGAAAGCGTGCCCGCGCAGCGGCATCCCGAACGCATGTAAGGAATCGCGCGATGATCGGTCTCGACAGCCCTCGCTGGGCACAACTCAGGCACGCGTACGGCAACGCCGCCGACATTCCCGCCCTCTTGAGGCAGCTCGACGGTGCGCCGGCCTCGGCGCACGATGCCGAGCCATGGTTCACGCTATGGAGCGCCCTGGCGCATCAGGGCGACGTCTACGATGCGTCGTTTGCCGCGGTTCCTTACGTCGTGCAGGCGCTCGCATCCGCGCCCGACGTCGCCGACCATGCGTACTTTCAGTTTCCGGCGTGGGTCGAGATTTGCCGTATCAGGCACGCGGTCGCCGTTCCGGCCGACCTGGAATCCGCCTATTTCTCGGCGCTCGCGCGGCTGCCGTCGCTGGTCGCGACCGTGTCCGAACGCGCGTGCGACGAGGCGCTGGTGAGCTGCATGCTCGCGGCCGTGGCAACGGCGAAAGGGCAGCCGAAGCTCGCCGAGGCCCTGCTCGACATGACGCCGGAGGTGCTCGACGCATTCATGGCGTGGCTGGACGCGCGCTGATGCGGTTTACTCGTCCGCCGGGGCGCGCTCGCGCCGCAGGCTGCACCGCCGCGTAGCCGCTTGCGTCGCGAGGTCCGGATCGTCGAACGGCCGTCGCGGGGCAACGACGGGCGCACGCCTCCGCAACGCGCCGGCGTACACGCCGTCAACGCCCCAGGTATTCGGCCACGCGCGCCTGCAAGTGCACGATTCCGTCGGCGAGGCGCAGATACGCGTCGACATCCATCAGCGCCCATTCCTGGCCTTCGTTGCCGAAACGGATCGCGGCGATATCCGCAGCGCTCAGCTGGCCGGCGAAAAACCAGTGCGGCAGGCGGTCCTGACGGCTCGACGGATACATCCTGGACCACCCGATCCGGCTCTCCGGAATCGTCAGCCCGAATTCCTCGTGCAGCTCGCGGAGGGCGCATGCCACGGGTGTCTCGTCGCCTTCCCGGCCGCCGCCGGGCAGGTCCCACAGGCCGGGAAACGGTATGTCGGGCTTGTCGTCGCGCCGATAGACGAGCAGGTCGCGATCGTTGAAGAGCGCGATTTTCGAACCACTGAAGGGAGCGGGCGAGGCCATGCTGGAGCCATTGGGCGGAAGCGGATCCGTCAGTGTAGAGTCAGCGCTGCTCACGCGCATGCCCGATTCGATACAGGCATCTGTCGCGCACGCCGGCAAAGACGGCGCGGTACGCGCGGAAGCCGCAACTCAAGGGGAATATCGAACATGAAGACTTTTGCCGTCAGGAACGGCCGGTGGGGGCTCCGATATCACGATCTCCCCGGGCAGGGCGTTCCAGTGCTCTTCGTGCACGGCATCGGGTGCGCGTCCTCCTGCGACTATCCGGACGTCGTGGCGATGCCCGCTTTGTCGGGGCGTCGGCGGGTGCTGGTCGATTTGCTCGGATTCGGATTCAGCGATCGCCCGGCGGATTTTTCCTACACGGTGCAGGAACACGCAAGCACGCTCGCGGCGCTGGCCGATCATCTGGCGCTGCCGTCGCTGGACCTGTTCGGGCACAGCATCGGGGGCGCCGTGGCCATCTCGGCAGCGGCGCTGCTCGGCGAGCGGGTACGTCGTCTCGTGCTCGGCGAGCCCAACCTGGATGCCGGCGGCGGATTTTTCAGCAGAAAGATCGCGGCGATGACCGAGGCGGAGTACGTGCAAACCGGGCACGCGGCGCTGATCGCCGAATCCGCGGCCGGCGGCAGCGATATCTGGGCCGCTTCGCTGTCGGCCAGCGCGCCGTACGCGGTGCATCGAAGCGCGGTGTCGCTCATCGCGGGCAGCGAGCCCGGCTGGCGCGCGCAGCTCCGTTCGATGACGATGCCGAGAACCGTCGTCTTCGGCGCGCACTCGTTGCCCGACGTCGATACCGCGCGTCTTCCGATGGACGGGGTGAGCGTTGCCATCGTGGAAAATGCCGGGCATTCGATGGCGTGGGAGAATCCGGCCGGGCTGGCCGCGGCGATTCGGCAAGCGCTCGAATAGCCGGAACCATCGAGTCAACCCGTGACGAGGACGGTGCGGATACGGGGCGCGCTTGCTGTTGTCTCGTGCGGCATCTGCCATGCGTATGCCGCCACGGGCGTTCGCTCCGGATGGGACGGAACGTCGTCCGTATCGGTGCCGGCATGATCGCGACGGTGTCGAGCCGTCTCGCGAAAGAACGGGTTCGTCCGCGCGGCGGCCGCTGTACACGGCCGGATTGCTTCTTGCCGCCTTTGCGCTGACGAGCGTCCCCGGTTGCCCGGGGCGATTGCGCGGGGAGCGGCCAGAGGCAGTCGGGCTGGCGCAGACGTCCGGAGCGCCGTAGATAACGAAGATCGTGGGCGACTGGCAGACACGGGGCGAGCCCGTGCCGGCCGATTGCGCTTGAAATACACCGGCTTTCCGCGAGGGGCCGCGTGAAGGACCGCACGATGAGAAGACGAATCGCGACATGGGCCGTGACCGCGCTGCTGAGTGGTTGCCATGCCTTTCACCCGGTATCGACCCAATCCCTGTCCGTTTGCGTATCCGGTTCGGCCTGCGCGACGCCGTCGACGGCAACGGCAACGGCAACGGCGACCGGAACCGGGCAGGCGTCGACGGTGCAACCCGTTTCGGCCGCCGCGCGCGCGTCCGAGCGGGCTGCCGACGGATACAACCGGATCAACGCGCGGATCGACGCATTGCGCAACGCGTGCGCGGCCACCCTGGCCACGCCGGAGTTGAATCCGATCCGCGACAAGATCGAGATCTTTCACGATCCGGCGATACCCGCGCCGTATCCCTACGCCATGCTCGACATCTTCCCGACGCGGGCCGACGTGCCCCTGATCGAGAAATGGAGCGCACTGCGTGACGCGTGCATCAAGCAGGAGCATGAGATCGACCTGACGTCGCCGGAGCTGACGCCGATGGCGCAGTCGGCGACGCTGCAGGGCGCGGCGTTCGCCGGTATTGTCGAGGCGAAGATCCGCCGGCTGACCGCGAGCCTCTCGCAACGGAAGCTGACCTATGGTGAATTCGCCCAGCGCCGCTACCAGATCAATAGCGCGTCCGGGAACGCCGCGAGTCGCGTCGCCATGGCATTGGGCATCGGGGATCCGGGCAGAAGGATTCTCGAGCAGAGTCGTATCGAGCGTCAGTTTTCGGCCGAGGCCGATACGTTCGAGCGCTACTTGCGTGCGGTCGACGCGCGTCGGCCGGCAACGGTGTCGTTGGCGTCCGCAACGGCCATCGGATCGCGTGCCGCCGGGCAGACGTGCGTTGCGAATTGCGCGTCGTATTCCACGCCGGAAGAGGGGCCGTTCAAGGGGGTGCGTCATGGGGTCATCTGGACCAGCGGCGGGCTCGGGGGAACGACGACGACGCTCGTCGACTTCGACATCGGCACGTTGTCCGTGATCGAATTCGCGCTTGTGTCCCGCGGAGGCGAGGTGCAGTCCGGGATCACGCATCGCTCGAACATCGTGCTGGCGCCGAGCGATCTCGCAAGGCTGCGCGCCATCGCGAACATGATCTGGATATCCTTCGGCCCCGTCCCGATCGCCCAAGCGGCTCTGGGCAACTTCTGGGAAATACGTGTGGTCGATGGCGAGGTCGTCCGGTCGGAGCGCGGATCGGGTGACGCGGGCGGCGCCGGGCGCGATCTCAATGTCGCCTTGCGGGACATCGAGGAACGACAACTGGCGCATTTCCTGTTCGAGAACAGGCGCATGTATCGAGTGTGGTCGTGCCATGACTATCCATCGGCCGGGCACGCCGGCCTGCCGCGTTCGTATATTCGAACGTCCGGATATGGGTGGTCGGATCTGGGCCACGTGCCCTCCGCTTTTCCGATTCCCTCGACCGATCCATTGCGATTCCGCTTCGATGTCGAAGAAACCCGATGGACCTGCGCCGATTGATGCGCCGAGGACGCGCAGACGGACGACAAGCAACGCCGCGCTTGTCCGGCGGCCCGATACAGGACGTCGTTGGTATCCTTGCAACCGGTTGAGAAAAACATTTCGACGTGGAGTACACGGGCAATGCTGATCGGCACGCTGGAAAAATGCGGTGAAGAATCATCCCCGGAGCGTCAATGCCCGGGCCACGCAACGGGGAAGACAGGCCGCTTTTGCGTGCGAACGGCGCTGGCGCTCGTGCTGGCGCTCGCCGCGCATGGCACGTTCGCAGCGGGCGACGTGAACGACAAGGATCAGCAGCAGGCCGCGTTGCGTGCGCTGATGGGCAACGACCCGGCGCCGGCGGAGAGTGTCCAGGATGTCGCGCTGTCGACGTGGACGCACGGGCCGTCGACGTCCGGTCCGCTGTGGGTCGTGGCCGCATTGGTGCAGCGCCCGGCCGACGACGCCGACGCGGCGTTGTGGACGGGCGTCCTGACCCGCGACGCGCAAGGATTCCGCCTGCTCGCGAGCGATCGAAGCGAGCGTGTCGATACCTCCCCGATGCTGTGGAATGCATTCCTGACGATGGATGTCATTCCCTACCGGATCAGCGCGCAGGAAACCGCTTTCGGCGTGCGCTTCAACAACAACTACACGTCCACGTCGCATAGCGATACGACCGGGATCCTGAGCCTGTACCGCTATGCCGACGCGCGCGTGACGCCCGTCTTCACCGCGACCACCGACTGGTCGACCTACGACAAGGACGGCGTCGCGGAGTGCATGAAGGAGGCGGCCGGAAAGGGCAAGCCGCGGGGCGACGCCGGGCAGGATGCATGCGATGCGGAAAACACGGCGGAGGTTCATTACGTGCTGTCGTTCAGCCCGCGCACGACCAATGGCCACTACGACCTTCTGGTGCGCCCGAAGGGCAAGGCTGCGTCGGGCAAGTCCGCGCGTTTCACCTGGAACGGGAACACTTATCAGCCGCGTCGCTTCGACGGCGACTCGCGCTGACCTTCGGCTGCGCCGCGGGTGAGCCTGTCGCATCGTCGCGAGCGCTGCCCGCGACGGGTATCGTGAATCGCGTCGACGGTCCCGCATGCAACGGGAGTGACAGAATCATGGACATTTGTCAGGGAGGGCGTTTGCAAGTCATGCAACTGGATATCGAAGCACCGGGGCCCGCGGGCCCGCTGAAGGGCACGTTCTTGTCCCCGGACATCGGCGACGCGCCGGTCGTACTGATCGTACCGGGCTCGGGCCCGACCGACAGGCATGGCAACGGGCCGAACGGCCTGCAGGCGTCGACCTGCCGGTTGCTCGCGGAAGGATTGTTCGACCGGGGTATCGCGTCGGTCCGGATCGACAAGCGCGGCATGTACGGCAGCGCCTCGGCCGTACCGGATGCCGATGACGTCACGCTCGACGACTACGCGGCCGACATCCATGCGTGGGTTGCCGCGATCCGGGCGCGCACGGGCGCCTCCGGCGTCTGGCTGCTGGGGCACAGCGAGGGCGGGCTGGTGGCGTTGCTGGCGGCGCGGCACGCGGCCGACATCGCCGGCCTGATCCTGGTGGCCACGCCGGGACGCCCGTTGGGGCAGGTATTGAGGCAGCAACTGCAGGCGAACCCGGCCAATGCCCCGATCCTGGACCATGCCATGTCGATCCTCGACTCCCTGGAAGCCGGGAAGCGGGTCGACGCGGCCGGCATCGACCCGGCACTCATGCCGCTGTTCAGGCCGTCGGTCCAGCGCTTCCTGATGAGCGGGCTGACCGTCGATCCGGCCGCGCTGATGGCCGGCTGCATGAAGCCGGTGCTCGTCGTGCAGGGGACGCGGGACATCCAGGTTGCGGTGCAGGACGCCGAGCTTCTGCTGCGCGCCAATCCGCGTGCCGAAATGGCGCTGATCGCCGATGCCAATCACGTCCTCAAGACAGTCCGCACGGCGGATCTGCACGACAACATCGCCGCGTATTCGGCCCCGGACCTGCCGCTGGCGGACGGTGTCGTGGAGGCCGTTGCGACGTTCGTGCACGGCTCGACGGCGAGCCGGCGCTAGCTCCGGTCGAAGCCGGTTCGCCCGCCGGGCGGGCCTTCATCCGCAGGCGTGCCGCACGGCCGCGCCCGGCGTCGTGCTCGCCGGCTTCCGCAGCGATGGGCAATCGTCGGCGGGCGGCGTCAGAACAGCGAAGGCTGGCCCGCGTCCGCGTCGCGATCGACGGGCGGGTGAGCCGCGAGTAGGGCGAGAAACGCGTTTCTGTCTAGGCCGGACGCCGTGAGCTTCCCGCGCGCATGCAGCGCGACGAACAGCGCGGCGGAGTACGCCTGGCAATTGATCGAGCGCGCGGGATTGAACTCGATGTCGGTAAACGCGGAATAGGCGCATAGCCGGGAAGCGCGTTCAGGGTGCTGCATCAAGGCCGTGATGAAGAGCCAGTCGTAGAACGCCGTACGGGGCTCCAGCGGCCAGTCCTCGTTCATGAACCGGAAAGCGACGAGGCGTCCGGAATCCCTGAGCCGTCGGTCGCGCTTCGCGTCGAGCGACGACATGGCGAGCATGTCCGTATACGGGCCGCCATTCTCGAACACCTTGCTGCCTTGAAACGCGCACTCCACGCTCGTCGTGTCGTTGCGTCCGGGCGCACGGAGTCCGAGATTGAAAGCGCTCAAGGCCACGCCCAGTTGCGCGCGCGATTTACTCGAGATTTCCAGGATGTCCGCGACGCCCGCGGCCTGCCGGCCGGCGGCGTGGAGCGCGTCGATCGAACGCTGCTTCTGCGTGACGGACAGGCCGGGGAACCATTCGAACTCGACGTCGACCGTTCGAACGAGCGACGGCCCTTCGGGGTTCGGTATGAAAATGGGGCGCTGCGCCATGGAATTACCTTGCTCCGTTACGTTGATAGCCGCGCGAGGAGAACGGCCCGGAATCGGGTTCGAACAGGGTGACATTGCGGCCGTCGAGCAGCGCGGACAGCGCCTGCATCGTTTCGTGACTGTCGAACGCAATGGCTTCGATGTATTCCGGTTCGATGACGTCGAACACCAGTACCTCCGCCTGCGGATCGGTCGGATCGAACGCGAGCAGGTTCTGATCGGCGCGGCCCGGAAGATCGTCGAGCGGCTCGAACATGCCGCGAAAGGCGTCGATCCCCGTCAGTTGCGAACGGGGGAGCGTCCTGATCCGATGATCCGCCGCGTTGCGCCGGCAAAAGCCGCAGGGCTTTTGCCAGAGGACGGCGGGATGGATGCCGAGCACGACCCAGCGTTCGTCGGGGTTCGTTTGGCGGTACTTGAAGAACATCCGGTGATTGGGGAACGCGATCGAAAGCGAGACGCCGTCGCGGCGGCCGTCCAGGCGCAGGCCGTCGTTGACGGCGGGCGCGACGCCCGATTCGGCGGCTTTGACCCGCGAACACAAGCCATGCCGCAGGATCGAATCGAGATTCGATGCGCGCGTGAAATGCGTGAGCATCGGAATCTGCAGCGTGCCTGCCAGCGCCTCGATCGCGCGGCGCGATGCGTCGGCGAAGGGTGTGGCCGCGGCGGCCGGCGCGCTGTCCAGCAGCGCAACCGGATCGCCGGCATCGGCGCTGGCCGGCACGGGGCGCGCTGGCGTCGTCAGCCGGGTTCCGACGGTGCCGGCGTGCGGTGCGAGCGGTGCATGCGAGGGCGTGTCGTCGATCGTTTCGGAAGGCGCGAGGCCGCGCCAGTCGAGTCCCGCCTCGAAGCGTTGAACGCGCGCCAGCAGGTCGGTCTGGCCCGCGTCGATCATTTCCTGTTCGAAGCTTGCCCTCAGGCCGGGTTGCTTCAGGTTTTGCGACAGCGTGGCCAGGAATTGCGCGTAGTCGTCGACCGCCGCATCGACTCTGCGTTGTATGGCCGCATCGATCGATCCGTCCGGATGGATCGGCCGTTGTGCGAGATTCACGCACACGACCGGCGGGTCCGGCGGCTCCGCCACCGGCTCGCCCTCGTGCTCCTTCAGCAAGCCGATGAGCTGCTCGTAGCTTTGCCGGTACTGCTGCCGGAATGCCTCGCCGCGCGACGCCAGCTCGCGCTCCAGTTTCAGGCGGCGCGACGCGCTTTCGAGGCAAACCTCGAGACAGACCCGTTCGATGCCGCATGCCCGTACCAGCGGCGCAGCGGCCTGCTGGGCCGCCGCCTCGATGCCGACGAACGCGGCGAGCCGGTCGATCATGCCAGCCGGCGGTGCCGCGGGGGCCGGGCGAATCGAGATGGCCGGGTCGATCGTTTCCGGCGAGAAGAGGGTCTTTCCGGGAATATCGACCGGACCGGACGCCCGCCCGCCCGGTTTCGTGGCTGGCGGGGAAGCGGGCCTTACCGGCGCGGTCGGCGCGGCGGGCGCCGGCGACGGTTGGCGGGTCTGTTGCGGCGAGGCTTCGCCGGATTTGAAGAACGCATAGGCGACCCAGATCACGATCAGCTGCAAGGCGATCAGCGGAGGCCAGAACAGATTGAAGACCGTCAACGCCGACCAGATCAGGCTGGCTGCCGCAAGCCGCTTCGGGGCAACGAGTCTCACGATGCCCAGGGTTGCAACAATCAGGAGCTGATATAGCAGGATCAACACGTCTTGTCCCGGAAGAGAAGGATCGTTCAGGAGAGAAATGCGTGCCGGCCCGGGATCGTTGCGGGCGTGTCGGTCGCGCATGCGGTGACTGTCTGGCGCGAGACGCCGGCGTGATGTGGCCCTGGTTTATCTCGCGCGCAGCAGTATAGAGGAAGATGGCGGGAATGCATGCGTGCCGGTCGCGACACGGACGGCGAACGGTCGTCGTTGCCGGGAAGGCCGTCATGTGGCCCGGCAGGCCCATCCGGCGATCGTCGCCTGAAGCGTGCGCATGGGCGAGCTGAACGGCAAGGTCGCGCGCGTGACGGGCGCGCCGTTGTCGCTCGACGGCGGGCAGGCTCACCGGCGCTGATGCAGCGAATCGACGGGGTGCGGCGCGGGCCGCGCCCCGTCATGACGCCGGCGCGCACGCGAACGCGTGGCGGCTGGCAAACCGGAATCGAACGGAGGACGACATGGGCCGACTGGAAGGCAAGGTGGCAATCGTCACGGGCGGCGCACGCGGCATGGGCGCGGCGACATGCAGGCTGTTCGTCGCGGAGGGCGCGCGCGTCTTGATCGGCGACGTGCTCGACGCGCCGGGCGAAGCGCTCGCGCGCGAACTCGGCGACGCGGCGCGCTTCATGCACCTCGATGTCGCGGACGAAGCGGGCTGGGCGCGCGTGACGGATGCGACGATCGAGCTTTCGGCCGCATCGACGTGCTGGTCAACAAACGCGGCCGTGCTGACGTTCGGCGGCATCGCGGAGCTGTCGAAACGATTTCGAACGCGCGGTGTCGATCAACCTCGTCGGCACCTTCTTCGGAATCCGCACGATCGCGCCGCACATGATCGCGCGCAAGCGCGGCTCGATCGTCAACATCTCGTCGGTGGACGGGCTGCGCGGCGTGAACGCGCTGGCCGCGTACGTATCGAGCAAATGGGGCGTGCGCGGACTGACGAAGGTCGCGGCGCTCGAACTGGGCCACCAGGGCGTGCGCGTGAATTCGGTCCACCCGGGCGGCGTCAACACCGCGATGTCGAACCCCACCGGCGCGCCGCTCGAGGAAATCAACAGGCACTACGCGAACGTGCCGCTGCAGCGCGTCGGCCTGTCGGACGAGATTGCACGCGCGACGCTGTTCCTCGCGAGCGACGAAGCGTCGTACTGCAACGGCGCCGAGCTGGCCGTCGACGGCGGGATGGCGGCGGGCGCGTATTACCCCGGATTGCCGGGGGCGCCGTTTTGAGCAGGGGCGTACGTCGCACGTTCACGTCAGATGTTTGTGTGCGCAACCTAATTCAGGGTTTGCCTGAGTAGCGAAAACGTGAATTCGCGGCGTGCGCGTTCGCGCCGGCGGCGTGCGGGCGCGAACGGGCAGATTTTCCGCATTCGCGAAACCCTTGCCGGACGGCCGTCCTGGCCGTTTCGTCCCCAAAGCGCGCGCGACGGCACTGTAAAAAAGACGCGCGCGCACCCGGCGCGCCGGTGCGCCGATCGCGTCGTTTCTTGCTGCAACGCAACGTTGGCCGAATAACGGCGATGGTATGCTGGCCCGCATGGAAGTTGTACGGCAGGTTGCATGCATGGCGAAACTCGCGTTCGCATCTTCTAACGAGACATCACATCCTCTCGCCCGCATCGCGGCATCGACACGCGCACAGCCCGCGTGCTCCGCGTTGCGCGTCGTTGCGACCTGCGCGCCGATCGCATTCCCCGTCTTGCGGGCCTCGCCCCGCATCCCCATCCCAGCCCAATAAATCCGGAGACATCCTCATGTCGCAAAACAATCTGGCCGAAGCCACACACGGCCCGCTGATCGCTCCACCGTCCTTCGTCAAACATCGCGGGCTGATCGAGTGGGTGTCGCGCATCGCGGCACTCACGGAGCCCGAGCGCGTCGTGTGGTGCGACGGTTCGCAGGAGGAAAACGACGCACTGTGCCAGGCGATGGTCGACCAGGGCACGCTCAAGCGCCTGAACCCGACCAAGCGCCCGAACTCGTATCTGGCGCAATCCGATCCGTCGGACGTCGCGCGGGTCGAGGATCGCACGTTCATCTGCGCGGCTTCGCGCGACGACGTCGGCCCGACCAACAACTGGATCGAGCCCGCCGAAATGCGCGAGACGCTCAACGGGCTGTTCCGCGGTGCGATGCGCGGCCGCACGCTGTACGTCGTGCCGTTCTCGATGGGCCCGCTCGGCTCGCCGATCGCGCACGTCGGCGTCGAACTGTCCGACAGCCCCTACGTCGCGGTGAACATGCGGATCATGACGCGCATGGGTCGCGACGTGTACGACGTGCTCGGCGAGAGCGGCGAATTCGTGCCGTGCGTGCACAGCGTCGGCCATCCGCTCGAAGCCGGCCAGCAGGACGTGCCGTGGCCGTGCAACCCGGTCAAGTACATCGTGCATTTCCCCGAGACGCGCGAGATCTGGAGCTTCGGCTCGGGCTACGGCGGCAACGCGCTGCTCGGCAAGAAGTGCTTCGCGCTGCGCATCGCGTCGACGATGGGCCGCGACCAGGGCTGGCTCGCCGAGCACATGCTGATCCTCGGCGTCACGTCGCCGGCGGGCAAGAAGTATCACGTCGCGGCTGCGTTCCCGTCGGCCTGCGGCAAGACCAACTTCGCGATGCTGATTCCGCCGCAGGGCTTCGACGGCTGGAAGGTCACGACGATCGGCGACGACATCGCGTGGCTGAAGCCGGGCCGCGACGGCCGCCTGTATGCGATCAACCCGGAAGCCGGCTTCTTCGGCGTCGCGCCGGGCACCGGCGAGAAGACCAACCCGAACGCGATCTCGACGCTCAGGGAGAACGTGATCTTCACGAACGTCGCGCTGACGGAAGACGGCGACGTGTGGTGGGAAGGGCTGACCGACACGCCGCCCGCGAAGCTGACCGACTGGCAGGGCAACCCGTGGACGCCGGACATCGCGAAGGAAACGGGCCGCAAGGCCGCGCATCCGAACTCGCGCTTCACCGCGCCGGCCGCGCAGTGCCCGTCGATCGACGGCGAATGGGAGAACCCGGCCGGCGTGCCGATCGACGCGTTCATCTTCGGTGGCCGCCGTTCGACGACCGTGCCGCTCGTGACCGAGGCGCGCGACTGGGTCGAGGGCGTGTACATGGCCGCGACGATGGGCTCGGAGACGACCGCCGCGGCGGTCGGCCAGCAGGGCGTCGTGCGCCGCGATCCGTTCGCGATGCTGCCGTTCTGCGGCTACAACGTCAGCGATTATTTCGCGCACTGGCTGACGCTCGGCAAGCAGCTCGAAGGCGCGGGCGCGACGTTGCCGAAGATCTACTGCGTGAACTGGTTCCGCAAGGATGCGAACGGCAAGTTCGTATGGCCGGGCTTCGGCGAGAACATGCGCGTGCTGAAGTGGATGCTCGACCGCCTCGAAGGCACGGGCGGCGGCGGCGAGCATGCGTTCGGCGTGTCGCCCGCATACGACGACCTGCACTGGGACGGGCTCGACTTCACGCGCGAGCAGTTCGACGCGGTGACGTCGATGAATGCGGACGAATGGCGCGAGGAGCTGAAGCTGCACGCCGCGCTTTTCGACATGCTGAAGCTGCGCCTGCCGGCCGAAATGACCGACACGATGCAGAAGATCGCGCAGCGCATCGACGCCTGACGGATCGCAGCGACCCTGACGCCCCGCCGCCGGCCTCGCTCGCCGGCGGCGGGGCGTTCTGCATTCGCGGCACGCGCGTGCCGTTCGCCTGCGCCTACTGCGCGAGGCATTGCGCGACGACTTCGTCGACCGCGCGCTGCACGTCGCCGCGCCGGTAGCGCACCAGCGCGATATCCGCCGGATCGGGCTCGTACGACACGACGTTGCCGCGCCCCGTGTCGCGCGCATGCCGGCGCGGACACGCTGATCGTCGAACGCGCGTCGAGCTACGGCGGCACGAGCGCGCTGTCGGGCGGCGAGATCTACCTCGGCGGCAGCGGCGGCCCGCCCGCGCAGCGGCAGGCCGGCTTTCACGACGCCACCGAGGATCTGTACCGCTACCTGATGCTCGCCGGCGGCCGCGATGCCGACGAGGCGAAGGTGCGCCTCTACGCGAACGAGCGCCTCGCGCATCACGACTGGCTCGTCGCGCAGGAACTGCCCTGCAAGAAACGACAACGCCCCGGGCGATCCTGCGGATTGCCCGGGGCGTCGACGGCAGGCGGCCGACCGGCCGTCAGCCGAGATCGAGTGCGTTCGTCAGGTCGCCCGGCGGTGTCGCGCCGCGCGCGGCGAACGCGTTGTTGCGCGCGACCACGCCGTCGAGCGGCGCGAGCCCGTGCACGCGGCTGATGAAGCGCAGGATCGAGTTCGTGTCGTACAGCGTGTGATCGACGAAACCCTGCTTCGCGAACGGCGAGATCACCAGTGCGGGAATCCGCGAACCGGGGCCCCAGCGATCGCCGACCGGCGGCGCGACGTGATCCCACCAGCCGCCGTTCTCGTCGTGGGTCATGACGATCACGGTGTGTTCCCACTGCGGCCCGCGCCGGATATGGTCGATCACGGTCGCGATGTGGCGGTCGCCCGATTCGATGTCCGCGTAGCCCGCGTGCATGTTCAGGTTGCCTTGCGGCTTGTAGAACGTGACCGCCGGCAGGCGGCCCGCGTCGATGTCGGCGATGAGATGGTTGGTCGACGGCGTGTCGCCGAGCCCCGCGTCGCGCAGGTGCCGGCGGCGCGCATCGGTGCCCGGCGCGTAGTTCACGAAGTAGTTGAACGGCTGGTGGTGGTACTGGAAATCGGGCACCGTGCCCGTGTCGCGATGCTCGAGCGCGTACTGCCACGCGCCGCTGTACCACGCCCAGTCGACGTTCTTCTCGGACAGGCGGTCGCCGATCGTCGCATGGCCCTGCGGCGGGATCACGCGGATATCGTCCGGGTCCGCATAGGCGGCGTTGCCCGGGTCGGCCGGCGGCACGTAGCTCGGCTGGTACGGCGGCGCCATCGTGTTGACGCCGTAGCCGTCGGGCGTCAGCGGGCCGTCGCCCGCGAACTTCGGCGGGCCGTCGAGCGCGGACGCAGGCGAATCGTCGGCGAGCTTCAGCCGCGTGCCGGCCGGATCGTCGCCCTCGACCTTCGACAGCAGCTTGCCCGCATGCGGATGCTTGTGCGCGTCCGGATACAGCGGCGGCTGCGCCGAAATCAGGTACATGTGGTTCAGCCACGAGCCGCCGAAGGCCGCCATGAAGAAGTTGTCGCACAGCGTGTACTGGCGCGCGAGGTTCCACAGCCGCAGCGTGTCGGCCGAATTGCGGTAATGCCCCATCACGAGGCCGCCGGAATCGGCCCACGCGGCGAACTGGTCGTTGCGGCCGGCGGCGATCTGCATCTGGTTCTGATAGAAGCGGTGCCACAGGTCGCGCGTGATCACGCCGTTCGGCAGCGGCTTGCCCTGCGCGTCGGCGACGCGGAACGGCGCGTTCGGCAGCTTGTCGATGTCGCGCTCGGCGATCGCGTAGCGCTTGCCGTCCACTTCCTGCGCCTGCGGCACGAGGCCGCCCCAGATCTTCGGCAGCACGGGCAGCGGCGTCTTGCCGTCGCGATCGAGCTGCAGCGCGTGTTCGGGGCGCACCTCGCTCAGCGGATGGCGCACGCCCGGGAAATCGCCGTACAGGTTCGCGAAGCTGCGGTTCTCCGCGTAGATCACGACGATGTGGCGCACGCGCTGGCGCAATGCCTCGTCGATGCGCAGGTCGGCGGCGGAGCGCGGCGCGGTGGCCGCCGTCGTTTCACAGCCGGCGAGCGCGACGCCCGCTCCGAGCGCGGCGAGGCCGCCGAGCACGCGGCGGCGGTCGGGGTCGGCGGGAAGATCGTCGGGGCGATCGGGGGTGTCGTTCACGTCGTGGGCTCCTCGAATGGGCGGGTGGGCGATTTCGTTCGGTTTCGTTCGATGCGCGGCGATGCCGCTCAGGCTGCCGCGATGCGGGACGGAATGCAACGGCCTGCGTTGCGCAAAAGCGCAGGCGGCGCGGTTGTCATGAAACTGTCACGAACGCGACTATAACGCGGCGGGCGGCGTCGGCGAAAGCCGTTTGTCGGACGATTCGGCCCGCAGGCGGCTCGCGATGCGCGACGCGTGCGCGCGAGCTAGACTGGATTCAGGGGCGGCGCGCTACGGTGCGCCGCCCGGGCGAGGATTGCCGGGCGGCGCCGGACGGCGTCGCCGCGGCGTCGTCGATGCGACGAAGCGAGGCGATACAGCGAGACGACGATGGCGCGGATGCAGGCCGCTATCGCATGGCCGCCGGGCCCGCGCGCCGGTGGCGCGCGCGTGGCGGCGTAAGCGCACGCGGCGCGGCGCCTACGGCCGGATGCCATGGACAGGAAATTCGACTACCCGGGATGGCTGATCGCGGCGGGTTTCTTCGTGCTGTTCGCCGCGCAGTTGCTGATGCTGCGTGCGGAAACGGCATCGATCGCGTACAGCGATTTCCACCGGCTCGTCGTCGCGCGGCTGGTCGACAATCTCGAGGTGGGCCCCGCGACGATCTCGGGCACGCTGAAGATGCCGCAGGCCGGCGCGATGCTGCCGGCGTCCGAGGCCGCGGTCGTGCAGCAGGCCGGCGCGCCGTGGCGCTTCACGACCAATCGCGTGACCGACGATCGCCTCACCGACACGCTGAGCGCCGCGGGCATCCGCTATCGCGGCGCGTCCGACACCGGCTGGATCGCGTCGCTGGCGGCGTGGCTGCTGCCGCTCGTGATGTTCGTGTTCGTCTGGAACATGATGCTGCGCCGGCGCGGCGGGCTGCAGGACTTCACCGGAATGGGCAAGAGCCGCGCGCGGGTCTACGTGCAGCAGGAAACCGGCATCACGTTCGACGACATCGCGGGCATCGACGAGGCGAAGGCCGAACTGCAGCAACTGGTCGCGTTCCTGCGCAACCCCGACCGCTACCAGCGGCTCGGCGGCAAGATTCCGAAAGGCGTGCTGATCGTCGGGGCCCCCGGCACCGGCAAGACGCTGCTCGCGCGCGCGGTGGCCGGCGAGGCCGCCGTGCCGTTCTTCTCGATCAGCGGCTCGGCGTTCGTCGAGATGTTCGTCGGCGTCGGCGCGGCGCGGGTGCGCGACCTGTTCGAGCAGGCGCAGCAGAAGGCGCCGTGCATCGTGTTCGTCGACGAGCTCGATGCGCTCGGCAAGGTGCGCGGCGTTGGCCCGATGTCGGGCAACGACGAGCGCGAGCAGACGCTCAACCAGTTGCTCGTCGAGATGGACGGCTTCCAGGCGGGCTCGGGCGTGATCATCATGGCCGCGACGAACCGGCCCGAGATCCTCGATCCAGCGCTGCTGCGGCCGGGCCGCTTCGACCGCCACATCGCGATCGACCGGCCCGACGTGAACGGCCGCCGGCAGATCCTCGGCGTGCACGTGAAGCGCGTGAAGCTTGCCGCCGACGTCGATCTCGGCGAACTGGCGCAGCGCACGCCGGGCTTCGTCGGCGCGGATCTCGCCAACGTCGTCAACGAAGCGGCGCTGCATGCGGCCGAACTCGGCAAGCAGGCGATCGCCATGGCCGACTTCGACGAGGCGATCGACCGCGCGCTGACGGGTCTCGAGCGCAAGAGCCGCGTGATGAACGCGCAGGAGAAGCTGACCATCGCCTATCACGAAGCCGGCCATGCGCTGGTGGCGGAAAGCCGCGCGCATTGCGATCCGGTGAAGAAGGTGTCGATCATTCCGCGTGGCGTCGCCGCGCTCGGCTATACGCAGCAGGTGCCGACCGAGGATCGCTACGTACTGCGCAGGAGCGAGCTGCTCGACCGGATCGACGCGCTGCTCGGCGGGCGGGGCGCGGAAGAACTGGTGTTCGGCGACGTGTCGACGGGCGCGCAGAACGATCTCGAACGCGCGACCGCAATGGCGCGGCACATGGTCATGCAGTACGGGATGAGCAGGAAGATCGGGCTCGCGACGTTCGACGACGGCGACGCGCACCAGGGCATTCCCGGCGCGTGGCATCCGGGCAACGGGCGCTGCAGCGAACACACCGCGCGGATGATCGACGACGAGGTGCGCACGCTGCTGGCCGACGCGCATGCGCGTGTCGCGGCGACGCTCGGCGAGCGCCGCGCGGCGCTCGAACGCATCGCGCAGCGGCTGCTGCAATGCGAGGTGCTCGAACGCGACGCGCTGCTGACGCTGATCGGCGGGCGTGAGGAGGCGGCGCCCGCAGCAGCCGCGCCCGGCGACGAAGCCGGCGCGTGCGGCGGCGCGATCGAAACGGAGCAGGCGTCCACGGTCGAGCGCGATTTCGTCGCGTACGAGCCGCCGCGCGACCCCGATCGCTGAATGCGATCCGACGTGACGACCAACGCGTATCGATGCGTATCGATGCGTACCGGGTACCGATGGGGCGTGTGCGTGCGGGCAACCCGGCGTCGGTCGGCTCGTGCGGCGTGAGCGGCGCGCCGCGCGACTGCGCGGCGACAAAACGGCTGCGTGACGCGGGTCAGGATTCCGTTGCGGCCGTGACTTCGGCCGCTTCGGCGAGTGCATCGAGAAAGCGTGTGCGCCACCAGTGCACGTCGGTCTTGCGCACGATCGCCATCAGCGCCGCGTGACGCTGGCGGCGCTCCTCGAGCGGCATCGCGAGCGCGCGCTGGATCGCCTGCGCGGTGCCTTGCGTGTCGTACGGATTGACCAGCAATGCCGACTTCAGCTGCTCGGCCGCGCCCGCGAAGCGCGACAGGACGAGCACGCCCGGGTCGGCCTCGTCCTGCGCGGCGAGGAACTCCTTCGCGACGAGATTCATGCCGTCGCGCAGCGGCGTGACGAGCGCGACGCGGCTGGCGCGATAGAGGCCCGGCAGGCGCTTGCGTGCAACGGTGCGGTGGATGTAGCGCATCGGCATCCATTCGAGTTCGCCGTAATCGCCGTTGATCGCGCCGCACAGGGTGTCCATCTCGCGCCGCAGGTCGTCGTAGGCGCCGAGATCCTCGCGGCTCGGCGCGGCGATCTGGATCAGCGTCGCGCGGTTGCGGTTCTCCGGATACTGTTCGAGCAACTGGCGGAACGCCTGCACGCGCTGCGGCAAGCCCTTCGTGTAGTCGAGCCGGTCGACGCCGACGAGCAACTGGCGGCGCGAGTATTCGTCGCGCATCCGCTCGAACATGTCGGTGCCGTCGCGATCGTGCGCGAGCGATTCGAATTCGTCGACGTTGATGCCGATCGGGAATGCGCCAGCCGACAGCGTGCGGCCGAACGCGCGCAGGCGGCCGTTCGGCAGCCGCGCGGCGCCGGCCTCCGCTTCGACGTAATGCTCGAAGTGGAGCAGGTCCGACTCGGTCTGGAAGCCGACCAGGTCGTACGCGAACAGCGAGCGCATCAGCCACTCGTGCTCCGGGATCGCGGCCATGATCGGCGGCGGCGGCATCGGGATGTGCAGGAAGAAGCCGATCGGATTCGCGCAGCCCATCGCGCGCAACTCGGCGGCCAGCGGAATCAGCTGGTAATCGTGGACCCAGATGGTGTCGTCGGGCCGCAGCAGCGTGCGCAGCTTGCGCGCGAACAACTGGTTGACGCGCCGGTAGCCGTCCGCGAAGCGGCGGTCGAACTGCGCGAGATCGAGCCGGTAGTGAAACACCGGCCACAGCACGTTGTTCGAATAGCCGAGGTAGTACGCGTCGTAATCCTGCGGGTCGAGATCGATCGTCGCGAGCTGGATGCCGCCGACGTTCTGGATCTGCACCTCGTCGCCGTGCGTGGGCTGATCGTCGCCGCCGCGCAGCCTCCCGCTCCAGCCGAACCAGACGCCGCCCGACTCCTGCAGGCTGTCCTTCACGGCGACGGCGAGGCCGCCGGCCGCGGCTTTACGGGGATCTGCAATGCGATTGGATACGACGACGAGACGGCTCACCAGCTCTCCTGACGATTGTTGGGGGAAAGGTTCGTGCGGCCGTGGCGCGGGAAGCGGACGCCGCCATCGATGCGATGGGGCCGCAATACGATCGGACGGGAGTCAGGGCGCGCGATTCGCCGGCCGAACGGGGAGTGCTTTTTCTAGCATACTCGCCATTCGTCCGTTTTAAAAGTCCGCGCACGGCGCGCGCCGCGTGTGCGGATGCCGCACGATCTCGACGCCATCGGTGCGGCGACGCGCAACGCGCGGGCCGGCGCGGCGTTGCCCGCACGTCATGAACAAGGCGATGACGAAGGGCGATGACGAAGGGCGGATGCACGGCGCGCGAGCGGTCGTGACGATGCGTATTTCCAGGTGCGCGCACGACGCCGCGCCGGCTGGCGACGATACGGTCGCGGCGGCGGATACGCTACATGCACGCGTGCCGCGAACGCGCGGCACGGATCGGCGACGCGCGACGTCCCGCGTGCGTGCGGGACGCGCCGGACGACGACACGCGACCGTGCCGCATGCCGCGCAAGGCTGCGCATCGCGCGGCGCGCGCAGGCGTCGCGCAGGCGAAAGGGCGCGGCGGCATGCGCATCGTCGTCTTCCGGCGGCGTCCGTTACGCGGTGGCCGGCTGCCAGTGCGGCGCGACGGGTTCGTACGCGTGCGCGCCGGGCGCCGGCGCGTGTCCGCCGGACGGCATCCGGAACGCGGCAACCGTTTCGGACAGCTCGCGGCCTTGCGCCTCGAGCGACTTCGACGCGGCCGCGGCCTGCTCGACGAGCGCCGCGTTCTGCTGCGTCGTCTCGTCCATCTGCGTGATCGTCAGGTTCACCTGGTCGATGCCGCGGCTCTGCTCGGCCGACGCGGCCGCGATCTCGCCCATGATGTCCGTCACGCGCGCGACGGCCTGCGTGACGTCGGACATCGTCTTGCCGGCTTCGCCCGCGAGTGCCGAGCCGTCCTGGATCGTCTGCACCGACGCGGAGATCAGTTCCTTGATTTCCTTCGCCGCCGTCGACGAGCGCTGCGCGAGACTGCGTACTTCGCTCGCGACCACCGCAAAGCCGCGGCCCTGTTCGCCCGCGCGGGCCGCCTCGACGGCCGCATTCAACGCGAGGATGTTGGTCTGGAACGCGATGCCCTCGATGATGCCGGTGATGTCGGCGATCTTCGACGAGCTGTGGCCGATCTCCGTCATCGTGTCGACCACGCGGCCGACCACCGAGCTGCCGCGCTGCGCGACGTCCGACGCATTCGCGGCGAGCGTGCTCGCCTGTTGCGCGTTCTCCGCGTTCAGTCGCACCGTCGACGTGAATTCCTCCATCGTCGCGGCCGTTTCCTGCAGCGATGCGGCCTGTTCCTCGGTGCGCTGGCTCAGGTCGAGGTTGCCCGACGCGATCTCGCTCACCGCATGCGCGATGCTGTTCGACGAATCCCGCACGCGGCCGACGATGCCGATGAGCCGTTCGTTCATCGTCCGCAGCGCTTCGAGCAGGTCGCGCGTCTCGTCGTTGCCGCTGACCTGGATGCGGCTGCCGAGATCGCCGTTCGCCACGGTGCGCGCGACGTCCACGGCCGAGCCGATCGGCAGCGTGATCTTGCGCGTCAGCCACAGGCCGCCGCAGGCCGCGATCGCCACGGCGACGAGGCAGATGCCGGCCAGCAGGTTGCGCTCCGTCGTGTAGCGATCCGCGAATTGCTGCGCGATCAAGATTTCGCGTTCATGCGTATAGGTTGCGTACGCATCGGTCGCACGCACCAGCTGCGCGAGCAGCGGGCGGCAGTTCTCGTCGATGTCGGCGATCGCCTCGTCCTTCTTGCCGGCCTGCGCGAGCCCGACGATGCGCAGGGCGACGGGCCCGTAGTTGCCCTCGATGCGCACGATGTCGGCCACCAGTTCGCGCGCGCGATCGGAGGTGTCGTTCGCGTTCGCCATCATGTCCTTGAGCTTCGCCAGACGCTCCTGCACGTCCTTGTGCGCCTGGTTCACCTCGGCCAGTTCGATTTCGACGTCGGACGGCTTGCTCACCAGCACGAGATTGCGCGCGGCGATCGCGCGCCGGTCGACCGCGGTGCGGATCTGCGCGGACAGGTTGGCCCGGGCGTTGATCCCGGTCGTGTAGCGCTGAAACTCGGAATTGGTATCGGATAGCGCCTTGAGCGCCATGCCCGACACGATCACGACAACCGCGGCGAGCAGGCCGAAGCCGCCCAGGAGCTTGGTTTTGATGCTCATTCTGGTTATTTTCACAGTGTGCCTCTGTGCTGTAGTTGGTAAATTGAAATTATTGTTCGACCAGATACGGGCTCGTGCCGGCTTTAACGGGTATGTCTGGTGATTCTTTACCCTTCGAAAACCCTGATATTAGTTTTTTTAGCGCTGAAAGCCTTGTCAGGTGGGCGTTCAGGAATTTGATCAATAAACCCCGGAGCGCCCGTGATTTAAAGGTTTATACGTGGAATTTGAAACCGGTTTTATTGGGCGGCGCACAAATGTCTTGTTGTTAATAATCGTCTGATGAATTTTCCGGGATTTATGGATGAATCGCGGAATGCACTTGCGGTGAAATCGGGGAGGGAACCGTGACGGGTTTTCGGAGCGCGTTGCCCGAATGACGGTAATGGCGGATAAACGGAAATTCGCGGCGGAGCGGGGCCGCCGGAAAAACGGCCCGCGGCGGGCGCCGCGGGCCATGCAAGGGTCAGAACGTCGTGCGTAACCCGGCCATCGCGCTGCGGCCGCCTTCCGGCGCGAAGCCGCGCACCACCGACGTCGCGTAGCGGATGTCCTGGTTCGTCAGGTTGTCGCCGCGCAGGTACGCGAGCCAGTGCGTCGCGCCGACGCGGAACTTGTAGGTCAACATCACGCCGAGGGACGTGTAGCCGTCCGTCGAAAAATCGTTGTCGGGCACGCGATGCTGCGACCACGCGTGCGTGACCTGCGCACGCGCGCCGAACGGGCCGTAGCCGTAGTCGGCCGCGAGCGTCGCGCGCAGCGGCGCGATGCGCGGCAGCGGCTGGCCGGTGTCGACGTTGCGCGCGTGCGTGTAGTCGGCCGTCAGTTCCAGGTCGACCGTGTGGCCGCGTGTCGCGAACGCGCGCCACTTGCCGTCCAGCTCGACGCCGTAGAACTCGGCGCGCACGCCGCGATAGATCGCCTCGTTGAGCGCGCCGTCGGCGCCGGGCGCGACGGGCTCGCCGTCGTCGTCGACGACGCGGCCCGTGTTGTACTCGGTCAGGTAGTTCGAGAAGCGGTTGTAGAACACGCCGACGCTGCCGCGGTTCGGGCCGCTCGCATACCGCAGCGACAGGTCGGTCGAGACGGCCTTCTCCTTCGCCGCGTTCGGGTTGCCGATCAGGAACTGGCCGGTCGCATCGTGCGGACCGTTCGAATACAGCTCGTAGAAGGTCGGCGCGCGTTCGGTGTACGCGACGTTGGCCGCCACCGACCACACCGGCGTCAGCGAGAACAGGGCGCCCGCCGAGAGGCTGCCCGCGTTGAACTCGCGCGGCTGCGCGCCCGCGAACTTCTCGACGCCGGCCGGATCGGGATCGACCTTCACATGCTCGAAGCGTCCGCCGAAGCTCAGCTTGAGCGCCGGCACGACCTGCCACTCCTCGAGGCCGAACAGCGCGACGCTGTTCGTGCGCGTGGACGGCACGAGCATTTCGTCGCCGAGCGCGGAGAACGTGTTCCGGCCGAACTGCACGCCGATCGCGCCTTCGAGCGGCCCGATCCGGCGATGCCGCGCCTCGATGCGCGCCTCGTAGCCGCGATTGCGGAAGGTGGTCGCGGTCTCGCCGTTGTCGACTTCCTTGTGCCGGTAGTCGGTGGTCGCGAAGTCGAATTTCAATGACGTGAACGGCCCGCTCAGGTTGCGCACCTCGGACGCGAACGCGAGGCGTTCCTGGCGCATGCGCAGCCGCACGTCGCTTTCCGCGACGGAGCCGTAGTTCGATTCGTAGCCGCTGTACGAGAGCCCGGCGAAGCCGTCCGCCCACGTGTACGACGCGCCGACCGCGCCGCCGTGCACGCGGCCGTCGCTGTTCGGCACGCTGCCGTACGGTTGCGGCGTGTCGGGGCCGTCGCTCGCGCGTTGCGCGCTGCTGCGCGCGTAGCCGGGAATCCGCAGGGCGCTCGTTTCGCGGTCGAACGCGTCGACGTGGAACGCGAAGCGGCCGTTGCCGCCTTCGACCTGCGCGGCGCCCGCGCGCGCCGAGTTCGCGCCGCCGTAGCGCGCGTCGAGCGCGCCCGTCACGCCTTCGATCGCTTCGCGCGGAATCCGGTTGTCGATCGTGTTGACGACGCCGCCTACCGCGTTGCCGCCGTACAGCAGCGCGGCCGGGCCGCGCACGATCTCGACGCGTTCGATCGACAGCGGATCCTGCGGCACCGCATGGTCGTACGACAGCGACGACGCGTCGTAGGCCGCGACGCCGTTCTGCAGCAGCCGGATCCGGTCGCCGTCCATCCCGCGGATGATCGGGCGGCCGACCATCGGCCCGTAGGTGGTGGTCGACACGCCGGGCAGCCCGTTGAGCGTCTCGCCGAGCGAATCGGCCTGGCGACGCGTCAGCGCATCGCCGGAAAGCTGGGCGGTCGGCGCGATCAGGTCGGTATCGCCGAGCGGGTTCGCAGTCACGAAGATCGGCGCGAGCGGGGCGGACGACGGCGTGCCGGACGTGGCGGGCGCATCGGTCTGCGCGTGCACGACGGCGGCGAGCAGCATCAGCGAAAGGGGGGACAGCGGGCGAAGCGGTAAACGAGGGAGGTCGCGCATGGTCGGTGAATCGGTTGGAATGAGTTCGGATGACGAGCGATGCGGGCAACCGCTTGATACGATATATTGTTGCGTTATCGGCGCGCAGTGACCCGTTGGAACATGGCTCGACGTGGCTTGCCTCCCCACGGCGCAACGGCGCCGGGCGGGCAAGCCGTTGAAATGATATGTTATATCATTTCAAATTCCAAGCTGGATGACGGGAATCTGTCGGGTTTCCGTCGGATGAGTGAAATGGTGGCGGGCCCGATCCGGCGATCAGGCGACCAGGCGACCGGGCAGCACGCCGCGGTGCGACGCCGTGAAGCACGGGCCGCCGCCGCGCATTGTCCCGCGCGTTGATGCGCATCAACGTCGCCCGATTCCGGAGCCGGATACTGGATCGCTCATCGACCAGGCAGGAGCGACGCATGACCCAGACCATGAAAGCGGCCGTAGTGCACGCCTTCGGCGAACCGCTGCGCATCGAGGAGGTGCCCGTGCCGACGCCGGGGCCCGGCCAGATTCTCGTCAACATCAAGGCATCCGGCGTCTGCCATACCGACCTGCATGCGGCCGACGGCGACTGGCCGGTCAAGCCGTCGCTGCCGTTCATTCCGGGGCACGAGGGTGTCGGCATCGTCGCGGCGGTCGGCGCGGGCGTCACGCACGTACGCGAGGGCGACCGCGTGGGCGTGCCGTGGCTCTATACGGCCTGCGGCCATTGCGAGTACTGCCACACCGGCTGGGAGACGCTGTGCCACGGCCAGCAGAACACCGGTTATTCGGTGAACGGCAGCTACGCCGAATACGTGCTGGCCGATCCCGACTACGTCGGCCATCTGCCGGCGCAGGTTGCGTTCGACGAGATCGCGCCGATCCTGTGCGCGGGCGTGACCGTCTACAAGGGCATTCGCGTCACCGACACGCGTCCGGGCCAGTGGCTCGCGATCTCGGGCATCGGCGGGCTCGGGCACGTCGCCGTGCAATATGCGCGCGCGATGGGCCTGCACGTCGCGGCGATCGACATTTCGCCCGACAAGCTTGCGCTGGCGCGGCAGCTCGGCGCGCAACTGACGATCGATGCATCGATCGACGATCCGGCCAGCGTGATCCAGAAGGAGATCGGCGGCGCGCACGGCGTGCTCGTCACGGCCGTCTCGCGCGGCGCGTTCGCGCAGGCGCTCGGGATGGTGCGGCGCGGCGGCACGGTCGCGCTCAACGGCCTGCCGCCCGGCGATTTCCCGTTGCCGATCTTCTCGACCGTGCTGAACGGCATTACGGTGCGCGGCTCGATCGTCGGGACGCGGCGCGACCTGCAGGAGTCGCTCGATTTCGCCGCCGACGGGCTGGTGCGCGCCCATATCCATCGCGACCGGCTGGGAAACATCAACGACATCTTCGCGAAGTTGCGCGAAGGCAAGGTCGACGGGCGCATCGTGCTGACCGACATGCAATGACGCGCCGCGGGGCCGTCGAGGAACCGGCGGCCCCGCGGCGGCGCCGTTCAGCGTTCCGCCGGAAACCGGTCCTGCAACGCGTGCAGCCAGCGCGCGACGGTATCGAGTTCCTCGTCCGAGAAGCCGTCGCACAGCTTGCCGTTCAGCTCGCGCAGCAGCACGCGCGCCCGCTTGAGCGCCGCATGGCCTTCGTCGGTCAGGTACAGGCGGGTCGCCCGGCCGTCGTCCGAATCGGCGTGACGCGTGATCAGGCCGCCTTTCGCCATCCGGTCGGCGAGCCCCGTCATCGCGGACGGCGCAAGCTGCAGCGCGGCGCCGATCTCGCCGATCAGCGCGCCGTCCTGCTTCGCGAGACAGAACAGCGCGCCGGCCTGTGCGGCGCTTGCGCGCGTCTCCGTTTCCGCCTTGCGGTCGATCCAGCGCTGCACGCGCCGCTGGCCGATGTTCAACATGAAAAACAGTCGTCGGTCTTCGCTCAAGCTGGGTTCCCGGCTGCAATGGAGAGGGAGGGGCGGCTCGCGCCGCGAGGCGGTTCGATCGCCCGCGCGAGCCAGTCGGCCACGTCGGGCCACAGCACCGTGCCGGGGCGGCTGCGGAAGAAGCCCATGTGCCCGACCGGGCCGCTGCCCGCCGCGTGCGGATCGATCTGGCGCCGTTCGACCGCCGCGCGGGTCAGATAGCTTACCAGCAGCCCGATCGCGCCCGGGTTCGCCCACGGATCGTCGTCGAAGCCGAGCGCGAGGATCGGCAACTGCTGCTTCGCGTAGCGCTCGGCCGCGCCGAGCGTCGGATCGTCGAAGAAATAGTGCGGCAGCGTCGTCCAGCGGCTCCATTCGCGGAACACGCCGGCGGGCAGATCCTCGCCGAGCCCGAGCTGCTTGCCGGGCACGTAGCCGAGCAGCGCGGACATCAGCGGGCCGACCACGCGCAGGATCAGCCGCACCTTCAGGCGCTCGGCCGCCTGCGTGATCAGTCGCGTGCTGCCCGCATGCGCGGCGACCAGCACGGCCGCGCGCAGGTGCGTCGTGCTCGCGGACAGCCCGATCGCATGCCCGCCGACGCTGTGCCCGACCGCCAGCAGCGGCAGCCCTTCGTACGTCTGCCGCGCCCACGCGGTCGCGCCGCCCACGTCGAGTTCCATCCAGTCGCGCATCCGGGCCCGCAGCGCGGCCAGGCGTGCGGGGCGGGACGTGCCGATGCCGCGGTAGTTGTAGGTCAGCGCCGCGAAGCCGCGCCCGGTCAGGAAGCGGGCGAACCCCGCATAGAGCCGCTCCGGCACGGCCGTCGCCGGATGGATCAGCACCAGCGCGCGCGGCTCGGTGTCCGGCGACCACAGCGTACCGTGCAGCGTGTAGCCGTCGGCGGCGGAAAACTCGATCGGTTGGGCAGTCATGGGGGCCTCGCTCCGGGATGATATTTCGTATGCGAAATATAGTACGCAATTTATTTCGCGTGCGAAATATATGTCGAAGAGTCGTTCGAACCCGGTTTCGCGAAGGGCGGGCGACGGCGACCGCCGACGCCGTCGATTCATAAAATATTTGCATCTTTGCATAGCAGAATATTGCGTTTGTCTCATGAAGCGGATCGACGTATCGTCACCGGTTCCATCCGTTCCGCCGGACGTCGCGCACGGCGGACAACGGGCCGCCGCCGTTGCGCGGCGGCCCGCCAACCCTCCGGGAGATCACGTTGCTGAGCCGAATCGTCACGGCGCTCATGCTGGCGCTTGCCGCCCAGCCGGGCATCGCGAAAGACACCGTCACGCTGCGCGTCGGTGAACAGAACTACTTCAACATCCAGGCGTCGATGGAGGCGTCCGGCGTGCTGAAGGACCTGCCTTACACGATCGAGTGGAAACATTTCCAGGCTGCCGCGCCGGTGGCCGAAAGCCTGAACGGCAACGCGATCGACGTCGGCTTCCTCGGCGATTCCGCGCTGCTGACGCTCGCCGCGCGCGGTGCGCCGGTCAAGGTCGTCGCGGTGTCGCGGCAGAGCCTCGACGGCGTCGCGATCCTGGTGCCGAAGGACTCGCCGGTGCGCACCGTGGCCGACCTGCAGGGCAAGACCGTGGCCGTGTGGCGCGGCGCGTGGAGCCAGCAGCTCGTGCTGCGCGCGCTCGAACACGCCGGCCTGCGCGCGGATTCGGTCAAGTATGCGTACCTGATGCCGATCGATGCGACCAACGCGCTCGCGAACGGCTCGGTCGACGCGGTGTCGCTGTGGGAGCCGTTCGTCAGCACGCTCGCATTGCGGCAGGGCGCGCGGCCCGTCGCCACCGCGCAAGGGCTGATGCCGGCGCTGAGCTTCGTCGCCGCGAACGAGCAGGCCGCATCGGACAAGCGCGCCGAGATCACCGATTTCCTGCGGCGCGTCGTCGCGGCGCGCCAGTGGGTCGACAGCCATCCGCGCGAGTACGCGGACCTGTGGGCGAAGCGCGCGAAGCTCGAACCCGACGTCGCGTACCGCTGGCTCAACCACGCGAAGCAGCGCGTGGGGCCGGTCGACGCGACGGCCGCGAAGGACGCGCAGAACACGGCCGACTTCCTTTACAAGGCCGGCGTGATTCCGGCCGCGTACGACACGTCGAAACTGCTCGACCACTCGTATGCGGGCGCATTCGCGGCGCCCGCGCAAAAGACGGCCGCCGCGCAGTGACCGCACGGCCGTCAGCCCGATTCCCGATCCCGTACTTCAAGGACATCCCGACATGCCCGTCGACATCATCGGCATGATCACCGCGACGCCCGGCGCGGAGGTCGACGTACCGGGCGGCGCGGCCGTCCAGCCCGAATACGTGCGCCGCTTCGCGCAGGCGCACGAGGCCGCCGGATTCGACCAGATCCTGGTCGGCCATTTCAGCAACGCGGCGGACGGCTTCATCGTCGCGTCGTTCGCGGCCGCCGCGACCGAACGCATCCGCATCCTGCTCGCGCACCGGCCGGGCGTGATCGTGCCGTCGGCGGCCGCGCGGCAGATCGCGACGCTCGACGTGTTCAGCGGCGGCCGGCTCGCGCTGAACGTCGTGTCCGGCGGCGACGATACGGACCTGCAGCGCGACGGCGATTTCGTGCCGCACGATGCGCGCTACCGCCGCACCGGCGAATACCTCGACGTGCTGAAGCGGATCTGGCTGGCCGATGCGCCGGTCGACCACGACGGCCCGTTCTACCGGCTGCGCGGCGCGTCGCCGCTCGTGAGGGGCGCGCAGCGGCCGCACGTGCCGATCTATTTCGGCGGATCGTCGCCGGCCGCGCTGGCGGTCGCGGGCGAGCACGCCGACGTCTACATGACGTGGGGCGAGCCGCTCGCGTCGGTGCGCGAACAGATCGCACGCGTGCGGGCCGCCGCCGCGCCGTTCGGGCGCGCGCCGCGCATCAGCGTGTCGTTCCGGCCGATCGTCGCGGATACCGAGGCGGCCGCATGGGCGAAGGCCGAGGCGATCCGCGAACGCGTGCGCGCGGCACGCGTCGCGAACGGCCAGCCGGTTGCCGGCCACGCGCCGCAGAATGCGGGCTCGCAGCGGCTGATGGCCGCCGCCGCGCAGGGCGACGTGCTCGACGAACGGCTGTGGATGGGCGTCGCGAACCTGACCGGCGCGCGCTGGAATTCGACCGCGCTGGTCGGCACGCCCGAACAGGTCGCGCGTGCGCTCGGCGCGTATTACCGGCTCGGCGTGTCGACGTTCCTGATTCGCGGGTTCGATCCGCTCGACGACGCGCTCGCCTACGGGCGCGACCTGATTCCGGCGATTCACGCGCACGTCGCGGAACTCGACCGGCATCACGCGGCGGCGTAGCGCGGGCCGGCCCGGCCTGCCCGCGGCGCACCGGTCAGTTTTGTCAGTAACGCGGGCGGCCTCGATCGCGTACGATCCGGCGGACGATGCTGGCGTGCGCCGGCAATCGTGCGCGGGCGTGCGGCCGTGCGGTCGTTCCGGGTGGGCGGGCCGCTTCGTTACGGTCGCCGCGCGCGATGCACGGACCAGATCGCGACGCCAGCGCTTCATCTGATCCGCGAACGGCCGGCCGCTGCCGGTCGCCGCTTCCCGTCGATCGCGGGCGGGCCTCGAGGAGTGCAACGTGAAGGAATTCCGTGTCGCCAACGGCGACGTCGACATTGCCGTGAGGGATACACAAGGCGCCGGTGCGCCTTTGCTGTTCCTGCACGGGCTCGGGCGCTCGTTGCTGGACTGGTCGAAGATCCTCCCGCTGCTCGCGGACGACTACCGGCTGATCGCGATGGACCTGAGAAGCCATGGCCGCTCCGGCGCGGGCGCGTGGACATGGCCGGCCGTGCTGGACGACGTTCATGCGGTGCTGACCCGCTGTGCGGCGGAGCACGCGACGATCGTCGGCCACTCGCTGGGCGGCATCGTGGCCGCGCGTTACGCGCACGAGCATCCGGAAACGGCGGGCGTCGTCAATCTCGACGGTTTCGGCAAAGGGCGGCCGGAGTATTACATCGGGATCGACAGGGACGTCGTGCTCGAGCGACTGCAGCAGCTTCGGGCGTTCGAGGTGGCCCTGGCCGGCAGAACGCTGTCCGACGCGGAGGCGAACGCGATGGTGCAGCAGGCCCTCGGCGCCGCCGCGCGCATGGGCGTGGCGCCCGAGCTGCTGGAGGAAAGCCTGCGGCGCGGCATGCAGGACCTGGGCGGCGGCCGGGTGGGCTTCAGGCCCGGCGAGGCCGCGCAGCGGGAGATCCAGGCAAGCCTGGACGAGACCGACGTGCTCGGCCTCTATCGATCGCTGTCGTGCCCGCTGCTGATCGTGCGCGGAACCCGGCCGAATCCCGTGGATCGCGGGATCGAGTGGCTGCCGCCGTTGCTGGCGGCCTATGCGGAGGGGCTTCGTCAGCAACTGGACGCGATGGCCGGGCAGGCCGGTACGCGCGTCGAGTACGTCGACGCGACGCATGCGATGATCGTCGAGATTCCGCGCGATCTCGCCGCGCTGATCCGGCAGTTCTCGCACGACTGCGCCCGGCGCTGACACGGGCTGTCGCCGGCATTCCGGCCTTCCGGGCGCCCGTCGCGGCGTCCCCCGGCCCCTGCGTTCAAAACGACGGCAATCCCGGCGGATTGGTTTCCGCACGCGCGATCGCCTCGCTCTGCAAACCCCAGCGCGCGAGCGCCTGTCCGTAGCGGCCGCTGCCGATCAGCGCATTCGTCGCTTGCGTCAGCGCGGGCGCGAGCCCGCTGCCGCGCCGCGTCGCGATCGCGACGTCGGCATTGGCCGGCCAGCCCGCGTTGACGACGCCGACGCGGCGAATCTTGCCGGTGCGCGCGGCCTCGTACGCGAGCGTCGCGTTCGGGTTCAGCTCCGCATCGGCGCGCCCCGACAGCAGCGCGACGCGCGAGGCCGCATCGTCGTCGAAATAGAGCAGTTCGGCCGGCTTCAGCCCCTGCGCGACGTTGCGCCGGTTCCATTCGAGCAGGATGTGCTCCTGGCTGGTTCCGGCGCCCGTGATGATGCGCAGGCCGGCGATGTCCTTCGGCTCGGCGATCTTCGCGATCGGGCTGCCGGTGCGCACGTAGAAGCCGTGCAGCCCGAGCCGGTAGGTCGTGAAATCGTATTTTTCCTTGCGCTTCTCGGTCACGCCGACGTTCGAGATCACCGCGTCGTACTTGCCCGACGTCAGCCCGAGCGGCCAGTCGGCCCATGCGATCGGCAACAGCACGAGCGTGCGGCCGAGCGCGTCGGCGACGAGTTGCGCATAGTCGGGATCGGCGCCGACCACGGTGCGCGCGTCGGTCGCGTAGGTCGACACGGGCGGCGCGTGCGGTGAAATCGCGACCGTGAACGCGCCGTCGCGCACCCATCGGTAGCCGGCTGCCGCGCGGATCGCCGCGTCGTCGCGTTCGGCGCGCACGCGGCCGGCCTGGCGCGGATCGAGGTCGGCGGTGGCGGCGGCCGCATGCGCCGCACGCCATGGCAGGCCCGTTGCCGCGACCAGCGCGGCGGTCATGAAGCGTCGTCGGTCGGTCATCGTGCGATACCTCGCAGGTCGGGCGCGGCACGCATCACAGCACCCGCGACAGGAACGCGCGCGTGCGCGGATGCGTCGGCGCGTCGAGCACGACGGCCGGCGGCCCGGCCTCGACGATGCGCCCGCGCTCCATGAACAGCACGTTGTCCGCGACTTCGCGCGCGAAGCCGATCTCGTGCGTGACGATCACGAGCGTCGTGCCCGAGCGCGCAAGCTCCTTGATCACGTCGAGCACCTCGTTGACGAGTTCCGGATCGAGCGCCGACGTGGGCTCGTCGAACAGCAGCACCTTGGGGCGCAGCGCGAGCGCCCGCGCGATCGCGACGCGCTGCTGCTGGCCGCCGGACAGCTGGCGCGGATACGCGTCGGCCTTGTCGGCGAGACCGACACGCGCCAGCAGCGTGCGGGCGATGCGTTCGGCGGCGTCGCGCGTGACGCCGCCGACGACGACCGGCGCCTCGATGAGGTTCTCGAGCACCGTCAGGTGCGGGAACAGGTTGAAATTCTGGAACACCATCCCGACGGCCGTGCGGCGCTTCAGGACCTCGCGCTCCTTCAGCTCGTGGAGCACGTCGCCGTCGCGGCGATAGCCGATCAGTTCGCCGTCGATGTCGATGAAGCCGTCGTCGACGCGTTCGAGATGGTTGATCGTGCGCAGCAGCGTCGACTTGCCCGAGCCCGACGGCCCGACGATCACGGTCACGCTGCCGCGCGGCGCGACGAACGACACGTTGTCGAGCACGCGCTGCATGCCGAACTGCTTCGAGACGTGATGCACGCCCACCTCGCCGCCGCTGCGCGGCGCGGCGGCAACCGAGTCGGCGTCGCCGGAGGCCTGCGCGGCGGGCGCCGCGCGGCGTGACGCGACACGCCGCCACAGCGCGCCGATGCGCGCGAGCGCGAAGGTGAGCACGGACGGCGGCGGATTGCGCAGCGCGCCGCGGGCATAGTGGCGCTCGACCTGCACCTGGATCGCCGACAGCACGGTCAGGATGATCAGGTACCAGACGGTGGCCACCATCAGCAGCGGAATCACTTCGAGATTGCGGCGATAGATCACCTGCACCGTGTAGAACAGCTCGGGCATCGCGAGCACGTACACCATCGACGTGCCTTTCGCGAGCATGATCAGGTCGTTGAACGCGGTGGGCAGGATCGCGCGCATCGCCTGCGGCAGCACGATCCGCGCGGTCTGGCGGCCGCGCGGCAGCCCGAGCGCGGCAGCGGCTTCGAGCTGGCCCTGGTCGACCGCGAGAATGCCGCCGCGGATCACCTCCGCGGAAAACGCCGCGTGATGCAGCGAGAGGCCCAGAACGGCCGCGAAGAACGGGCTGATCAGGTCGGTGGTCGGCGTGTCGAACCACACGATGTCGGTGAACGGCACGCCGAGCCGCACATGCTCGTACAGGTAGCCGAGGTTGTTCAGGATCAGCAGCAGCACGATCAGCGGAATCGAGCGGAACAGCCACACGAAGATCCACGCGCTCGCGGACAGCAGCCGCGAACGCGACAGCCGGGCCAGCGCGACGAACGCGCCGAGCACGAGGCCGAACGCCGCGCCCAGCAGCGTCAGCACCAGCGTGCGCGCCAGCCCCGACAGCACCGGCGGCGACAGGAACCATTCCGCAAAGACTGGCCAGCCCCACTGCGGGTTGCCGAGGATCGAGTGCAGCACGATCGCGATCAGCGCGACGGCGAGCACGGTGCCGGCCGTGCGCGACCGGTGGCGCGCGGGGACGATCCGGAAACGCGTGGCGGCGTCATGCGCGCCGGGGGGAGAGAGCGGCGGCAGCGCGCCGCCGAGGTGGGTCGTGTCGCTCATGTCGGTGGAAGTCCTCGAGTCGGTCGGGCGGCGGGCGCGTCGCGCACGGGCGGCGCGGCGGCGTCAGGCGTGCGCTTCGGCCGCCGTTTCGTGCGGCGCGCCGGGCGTCGCGTGGCGGCTGGCCTTGCGCGGCAGCCCGAGGTGGTCGCGCAGCGTCGCGCCGGGGAGGTCGCGGCTGTAGCGCCCGCGCGCCTCGAGCACCGGAATCACGAGCTCGACGAAATCGTCGACGCCCTGCGCCTGGACCGCGAAGCCGAGGATGAAGCCGTCGCCGGCGCCCGCGTCGTGCCAGCGGATCAGCTCGTCGGCGACATGCTCGGCCGTGCCGATGAAGTTCGGGCGCGGCGTGGCCACGGCGAGGGCCGTTTCGCGCAGCGACAGGCCTTGCTGCTTCGCGTCGGCCTTGATCCGGTCGGTGGTCGAGCGGAAGCTGTTGCGGCCGATTTCGCCGAGTTCCGGGAACGGCGCGTCGAGCGCGTACTGCGTGAAATCGTGATGATCGAAATAGCGGCCGAGATACGCGAGCGCTTCGTCGATCGTCAACAGGTCGCGGATCGCCTGGTATTTGTCCTCGGCCTCGGCGGCCGTGCGACCGACGATCGGGCCGATGCCGGGGAAGATCTTCACGTCGCCGGCCTGCCGCCCGTGCTCGATCGCGCTCTGCTTCACGCGCCGCGTGAACTCGGCCGTCTCGTCGAGCGACGGCGAATGGGTGAACACCGCATCCGCGTACTTGCCCGCGAGCCCGATGCCGGTGTCGGACGAGCCGGCCTGGAAGATCACCGGCTGCCCCTGCGGCGAGCGCTGGATGTTCAGCGGGCCCGCCACCTGGAAGAAGCGGCCGTGGTGATCGAGCGTGTGGAGTTTGTCGCGATCGAAGAAGCGGCCGGTTGCGCGGTCGCGCACGAAGGCATCGTCGTCCCAGCTGTCCCACAGGCCCTGCACGACGTCGAGGTATTCGTCGGCGATCTCGTAGCGCAGTGCGTGATCGGGATGCGTCTTGCCGAAATTCTTCGCGGTGCCTTCGAGCGGCGTCGTCACGACGTTCCAGCCCGCGCGCCCGCCGCTGATCGCGTCGAGCGACGCGAGCTGGCGCGCGACCGTGAACGGTTCGCTGTACGACGTCGAGATCGTGCCGGCGAGACCGATCTTCTTCGTCGCGACCGCGAGCGCCGACAGCACGGTCAGCGGCTCGAAGCGGTTCAGGAAGTGCGGGATCGACTTCTCGTTGATGTAGAGGCCGTCCGCGACGAACGCGAACGCGATGCCGGCGGCTTCCGCCTTGCGCGCGACGCCGATCGCGAAATCGAGGTTGATGCTCGCGTCCGGCGGGTTGCTCGGGTGCCGCCAGGCATTCATGTGGCTGCCTGCGCCTTGCAGCATCAGGCCGAAGGGGATCGATCGTCGGGTGGTCATGGGCGTGTCACGCGTTCTGGTCAGGGCTGAGGGAATTGTCGGCCGCGAGGGCCGCCTGCAACGGCGTGGCCGACTGCGCGCCGCCGAGCCATTCGGCCGACGCGAGCCGCGCCGCGTAATCGGTCACCGGCGAGTCGATCACGAACGCGTCGACGTCGAGCCGCCGGCTCAACGCGTCGAGCGCGCGGTGCACGCGCTCGGGCGTATCGGCCAGAACCGTGGGTCGCAGCTCGTCGATCCGGTAGTCGGACGCGCCGCTTTGCCGCGCGAATTCGGCGGCCGCCTGCGCGCTGGCGAGGTTGAAGCTCGGGCCTCCCGCGAGCTGCAGCTTGAAGATCTTCATCGGACCGATCAGCCGTTCGGCTTCGTCGCGCGTCGGCGCGGCGACCGCGTACAGCGCGACGAGCGACCGGGTGCCGCCTGCGTTGCGGTAGGCCTCGAGCGAGCGTTCGAGATTCGCGTCGTCGCCGTTGAAGTGCCCCGCGTAGCAGAACCGCCAGCCGTGGCGCGCGGCGAGCGCGCCGCTGTCCGGCGAGGCGCCGAGCAGGATGCGCTCGGGCGCTTGCGGCGGCACGGGCAGCGCCACCGCGCCGGCAAGCGGATGATCCTCGGCGACGCCCCAGCCGAGAAACGCGTCGAGTTCCGCGAGCTGGCCCTCGAAGCCCGGCTTGCGCGCCTTGTCGTGGAACCACTGCAGCGCGCGCGTGGTCAGCGGCAGCCCGCCGGGCGCCTTGCCGACGCCGAGATCGACGCGGCCCGGCGCGAGCGCGGCCAGCAGCTTGAACGACTCGGCGACCTTGAACGGGCTGTAGTGCTGCAGCATCACGCCGCCGGAGCCGACCCGGATGCGTGACGTATGCGCTAGCAGGTGGGCGACGACGATTTCCGGCGCCGAGCTTGCGAAGCCCGGCGCGCCGTGATGCTCGGCGACCCAGAAGCGCGCGTAGCCGAGCTGTTCCGCGCGCTGCGCGAGCGTCGTCGTGAAGCGCAGCGCGTCGGCGGCGCTTGCGCCGTCGGCGATCGGGCTCTTGTCCAGCAACGAAAGCGAATAAGACATGGTGGGCGGCGTCCTGCGTATGGCGTGGATGGGCGGGGCGGCGCTCAGCTTTTCGGCAGCCCCGGCGGATTCGTGCGCGACTGGTCGATCGCTTCCGACGCGAGGTTCCAGCGGTCGAGCACCTGCTGGTAGCGGCCGTTCCTGATCAGCCCGTTCAGCGCGACGGTCAGCGGTTCGGCAAGCCCGCTGCCGCGACGCGTCGCGATCGCGATGTCGGCCGTGCGCGGCCAGCCGCCGCTGATCGCGCCGACGAGCCGCGTCTTGCCTTGCTGCGCGCTCTGGTACGCGAGCACCGAGTTCACGCTGAACACGACGTCGGCGCGGCCCGACTGCACGGCGACGATGCGCATCGCCTGATCGTCGTAATACTGGATCTGCACGGGTTTCAGCCCGTGCGCGACGTTCTCGCGATCCCACGCGAGCAGGATCTTTTCCTGGTTGGTGCCGGCGTCGGTCACGACGCGCAGCCCCGCGACGTCCTTCGGCTCGCGGATCGCCTGGATCTTGCTGTCGTTGCGCACGTAGAAGCCCACCAGGTCGCGCCGGTACGACGAGAAGTCGAACTTCTGCTTGCGCTCCTCGGTGACGGTCACGTTTGAGATCACCGCGTCGACCTTCCCCGATTCGAGCGCGAGCGGCCAGTCGGCCCACGCGAGCGGGACGATCTTCAACTTGCGGCCGAGGCTGTCGGACACGAGCTGGCCGACGTCGGCGTCGAAGCCGATCACCGTGCGCGCGTCGGTCGCATACGAGCTGATCGGCGGCAGGCTCGGCGCGATGCCGATCGTCAGCGTGTCAGGCTCGGCGAACCTGAACGACGCGGGCACCGCGCGTTCGACGGCCGCATCGGCGATGCCGCGCGGACGGCCGCGCTGCTCGGGGCTCAGGTCGAACGTGGCGGCGGCCGCGGCGAACGCGGTCAGGCCGATCAGCGTGGCGGCCAGCGTGCGTGCGGCGCGGGAAGAGAGCGATACGGCTCGTTGCATGGGAACGTCCTGTCGTGGAGAGCGGAATCCGGGAAAGTCAGCGCGGTCGCGCGGTCAGCGCGGCGACACGGGTTCGGGCAACGGCGCCCACAGATCGGCGAGCGTGGACGTGCGCGCGGGATCGGCGAGGTCCTTGCCGAACGGCAAATGAAAATACGCTTCGGGCTCGATCGCCGAATCGAACAACCGCGTGTAGCCGGTGCGGTCGTACAGCGACCATGCTTCGGGCTGGCGGAAGCCGGTGGTCAGGTAGATGCGGCGATAGCCCTGTTGCGCGGCGCGCAGTTCGAGCGCGTCGACGATCAGCCGCGCGAGGCCCTGGCGGCGCAGGTCCGTACGGGTCCAGATGCGTTTCAGCTCGGCGGTCTGCGCGTCGTAGCGCTTGAATGCGCCGCCGCCGACGGTTTCGCCGTCGCGCAGCAGCAGCACGAACGCGCCGTCGGGCGGGGCGAACAGTTCGGCCGGATAGCGGGCGAGTTCGTCGCGCGCGGACGCGCGGCTGTCGGGGCGGTATGCGTGGTAGCGGGTCGAATACTCGTCGATCAGCGCGTCGATCAGCGGCTGCGCGCGGAGATCGAGCGGCGTCGTGTCGATGAGGCGGTCGTTCGTGGCCATGGGCATCGCGAAGGGCGCGCGATGCGGACGTTCGTTGCCGGTTGCGGGCACGCGGCCCGTCCGGTCTGTTCCGTTATCGCGGCGCGGTTGTCGTGGTGGCGGAGGCGGGTGCGCATCCTGCGGTGCAGGTGGCGGGCCGCCGCCGTTTCGAACACGTTAGCGGCGCGGCCGGCAAAGGCGAACGAAGCAATTTCGATAAGGATTTCGCGGCGAGCGTCAGAAGGCTTGCAGCGGGAGTGGGGTGGGGCGGAAAGGGCTTGCGTCGAGGGTCGCACGCCAAGCGTACTCAAGGCGCGAATTGTCGATGTCATGGACGGACTCTCGTCGGGCCGGGCGGAAATTGCCGGCGATATCGCGGATGACCGTCGATCACGGATATCGTCGCAGGCTTCCGATATCGTGGATCACCGCTCCAAGGGTGGCCGGCACGACAAACAGAAACACCGGTGTTCCGCTGGCAAGCTTCAATAGAATTCCGGCGGCCGACATGATGACGGCAAGGCCGACGGCCCCCATCGATGCTGAAGTCGTATACCTGCTGATGTCGATAAAACGTCCGCGTGTTGACTGGATGAATTTTCGGGCGAGGAAACACGCTGCAAGACACATTGCCGATCCGCCCAGATAGTCGCTGAGGAACGCAGGTTCGCAGATCGCGAAGATTGTCGATGTCAGCGCAACCAGAGCCGTTCCGGCGACGAGGTAGGCGATCAGGAATTGTTCTCGGGGAGCGTTTTCTTTCATGGCCGTATCGGTTCGATGACTCCGGGATTGGTCGCGTGTATGGCTCTGCAAGGCGGCATGCCGATTGGAAATCGTGATCTTGTCGGGTAACGAGAGTCGGGCGATTTTTCAAGACGCTTGAATCGGGAGCGCAAAATTGACCCATCCCGTCAGTGTGGGGATGGGCCGGGTGTTTTCTCGATCACTGAATGGGATCGAGCCCGCGCTCTTGATTGGGGCGATGGGTCAGAAATGACTTCGAAGCCAGTCCGACAGTCCCCACATGCCTTCAAATCGAGGGCGAAAAGAGGGTCCGAAAAAAGCGGCCCAACCTTCATCCTGGATCTTGCTCGGCACGTATGCCCCCGGCGCGCCCCCAACCATCGATCCGTAGACCGAGCCAATGCCAGCGCCAACGATGGCTCCACCGACTGTGCCGATACCAGGAACGACGGAACCTACGACCGCACCGATTCCAGCGCCGACTTCGGGGCCCACGGCAGTCCCGGCAATACTTCCTGCGACGGTACCGACAAGTCCCGCTCCAGCAACCGCTGAAATTTCACTTGCGTTCAGCTCTCTCATTGACAAGCATTCCTATGGAATATGTGTCGATGATGTTGGTTTCAGGTGCTCGACCGGATGCTATTGGAAATGAGAGTCGCTTGCAATTAGCGTGCCGCCTGCGGTGCGGATTCGATGTCCGATACGACGCCCGCCGTGCAGCCGGCGGATCGCCATAGGCGGAATGCGATCGGGTCGTTCTGTTCTTTTGAATCAGCGAACCAGGTCGGTACGCCGCTGTTCGTCGAATCCCGTCGACCGTTTCGCTGAAATACCCGTTGCGGGACTCAAGAGGCCGGACGAGGCGTGCCTGTAACGTCGGCGGGCCGATGCACCGCGCGAAGCGGTCGACAGCTTCGCTGCGTCGGATGGTGTTCGTGAATCCGGGACGGATTCGACGTAGGCCGGGAAGAAGTCACCCTCTACATCCGGCGCGACCGCGGATCGATCCCGAATCCTGAAAAGTATCAGGAATGTCACCAGTCGCGCCGATCAGTCGTGCCGTACCACGCGCCGCGCATTTCAACGTCGCGACGCATCGAACGGCACGCTCCGGCTCACGGCCCGACGACGCTCGGCGCCGCCGACAATTCCGCCAGCTGGAACAGGCAATCGCCGCGCCTGACCTGCGCGGGCACGCGCTTGCACACCACTTCGCCGTCGCCCTTGAACCGGTGCAGCATCGGCTCGCGCAGCGGCGTATCGGGGAAGTGCACCCACGCGGCCGGCTGGCCGGCCTTGACCTGCTCGCCAAGCTCGACGAGCGGCTCGTACAGCCCGCGCTCGTACGCATAGACGAAGTGACGGTCGCCGTCGACGCGCATGAAGCGCGTGACGGTCGGCGGCGCGTCCGGCACGAGCGCGCCGCTCAGCAGGCCGATATGGCCGAGGTAGTTCAGCAGCCCGTGGCGGCCGAGCCGGATCAGCGACGGATCGGCCATGCCCGCGCCGCCGAGTTCGGTGACGATCGAGATCGCGCCTTGCCGGCGCGCGGCCGACGCCGAATGCACCGGGTTCGGCGCATGCAGCAACGCATTCGGCAAACCGAATGCGACCAGCAGCCCGTTGAGCTTCGCGGCTTCGTCGGCGTCGAGCGGATCGATCGCGAGCATGTTGCCGCCCTGGTACAGCAGCGAACTGCCGCCCGAATGCAGGTCGACCAGATACTGCGCGCGCGACAGCAGCACATGCTCGATGTAGTGGGCGATCATCTGCGTCGGCGTGCCCGCCGGATCGCCGGGAAAGCTGCGGTTCAGGTTGCCTTCGTCGAGCGGCGACACGCGCAGGCCCGCGTCCGCCGCCGGGAAATTCGCCATCGGCAACAGGATCAACTGCCCGCTGACCATCTCGGGCTCGATCTCGCGCATCAGCTGCGACACGATGATCTGGCCTTCGTATTCGTCGCCGTGGTTGCCGGCCATCACGAGCGCGACCGGCCCGTCGCCGTTGCGGATCGACGCGATCGGGATCGGCAGCCAGCCGTAGGCCGAGCGGTGCACGGAATGCGGCAGCCGCAGGTATCCCGCGTGCTTGCCTTGCGCGTCGAGATCGATCTCGCAGTGGATGGGGTTTCGGTGTGAGGAGGAGACGGTCATGGCGGCATCGTTCGCTGAACGGAAGCCGCCATCTTATCGGGAAACACCCGCCGCGCGCCGGGCCGGGTGTGCGCAGCGTCGAGCGACGTCAACCGGGATGTGCACGGATGCGCCGCGGTTGCGGAAGGCACGCGGCGCCTCGCACGATGTTTCAGCCATGAACGCGGGCCGGTGCGCCGGCCGGCCGCGTTCGCGCCATGTTTCGCGCCGGCGTCCTGCCGCGACAGGGCCGGCGCCTGTTCGCCGGCTTAGCGGCCCGATGTTTCAGCTTCGAGACGTCCTTCTTCCCACAGCGCCCAGAAGCGGCTGCCGGCGCGATACGGATTCGCACGCCGCGCGCCGTGATCGGCGACGCCCTGGCGAAACGCGCCGTACAGCGTCAGCGGCGGATTGTCGACGCACGCGGCCTCGCGGGCGGGCGGCAGGCGGCGCTCGGAAACGAGCCGGCGGATCAGCGATGCGCCGTCGATGACTTCCATCTCATCGATCGTTTCGGCACGGCTGAGGACTTCGACGGTGTTCATGTTGGGCTCCCTGAGGTGTTCTTTCCCCATCAAGGAGCAATAAGGATGCCAGTCGAGGATTTCCGGAAATTCCGTTGATCCCGCGCCTATCTTCGTTCAATTTCGTCGACCTGGCGTGGCGATGTTACGGAACATGTCACGTGACACGCGCGCGGTCGCGCCGGACGTTTCAGAATTGAATCATCGTGAGCGGCGGCGGCCGGCGGCCAACGCCGGTCGACGGGGCGCTTGCGCGGCGGGTTCAGCGCGCGGCGACGGGCGCGACGGGGTGGCTGCCGCTCGAATAGAAGCGGTAGATGCCCTTGCCGGCCGACTTCGCGTCGTACAGCGCGCTATCGGCCTGCCGGATCAGTTCGTCGGGGGAGCCGTGACCGTCGTCGAGCGCGATGCCGATGCTGATGCCGAGGCTGACGCGCTCGCCGACCGACAGCGTGTACGGCGCCGAGATCTGCCGGATGATGCGCGCCGCGAGAATCGAGCACGCCTGCATCGTCGTGTCGTCGATCGCGACGACGAATTCGTCGCCGCCGATGCGCGCGGCCAGCTCGCCGTGCGGCAGCGTCTTGCCGAGCCGCTCGGCGACCTGCGTGAGCACGTCGTCGCCGGCCTGGTGGCCGAAGCGGTCGTTGATCGTCTTGAAGCCGTCGAGGTCGAGATACATGACGGCGAGCGAGGGGCCGGGCATGCGCGGCCGGCGGGCGAGCATCCGCTTGAGCCCGGCGTGCAGCTCGTGGCGGTTCGGCAAGCCGGTCAGCGCATCGTGTCGCGCGAGATGGCGGATGTGCTGCTCGGTCCGGCGGCGCGCGGTGACGTCCTCGACGATGATCACCGCGTTGCCGTCCGGCACGCGGTGGCGGGTCAGTTCGAGCTGGCGGCCGTCCGGAAGCGCGATCTCGAGCGGCACGGGCTCGTCGCAGGCCAGCCAGATCCCGCACTGCGCGGCGAGGGCGATAGCGCCCGGATCGGTCGCGGCGGTCGGGCCGAGCGCCGCGACGACCTCCGGCAGCGGCGTATCGAGCATGATCTCGCGCGGCGAGCCGAACAGTTGCGCGGTGCGCCGGTTCGCGACGATCACGCGGTGCTCGCCGTCGATCACGCACAGGCCGTGCGGCATGTAGGTGAGCGCCGCGTCGAAGCGCGCGACGAGTTCGGCATTGCGCTGGCGCGCGGCGATCAGCGCGACGAGCACGCGATAGTGACGCTGGACGACCGTGCGCAGCGCCGCGAGATAGATCGCGAGCGGCGGCAGCAGCAGCCACGCGCCGGCCCGGTGGGCCAGCAGCGCGCCCGCGCCGATCGGCAGCACGCCGAGCGTGACCTGCGTCATCGCGAGCCGGGGCAGCGCCGAATTGCGCGACGCGATCCCGCCGAACACGCCGCCCGCGACCATCACCGACAGCGTGCCGAGTTCGACGTCGACGGCCTGCAGACAGCCCATCACGCCGAGGCCGAGCACGAAGCACGCGACGAGCGACACGGGCGCATAGCGCATCGCCCAGTATTCGGGGCGGTCGTCGCCGGCGTCGCGCCGGGCCGCGTAGGTGCGCGCGATCGTGAGCCGCGCGGCGAGCAGGCCGACGTCGGCGATCAGCCACGCGAGGCACCAGAGCTGCTGCAGCCGGATCAGCGCGACGGCCGCGACGAAATTGCTCGCGAGCCCGGACAGCGCCATCGGGCGGACGTCCTCGAACAGGGTGACGAGCATCGACGGGCGCAGCGCGGCCGTCACGCGGTGATTGCCGGAGGGGGGAGTGGCGAGAACGGAGTGCAGGAGAGACGCCCTGACTGCCATGGTTTTTGACCTCGACACGATGTCGCGATGGCTGGCGGCGCCCGCATGGCGCATGACGGAAGCCCGCCCAAGCCGGATGCGCACGACATTACCATGAAACAAATGCGGAGCGGGAGCGCCGCCGGCCGCCGTCGCGAACCGCGCCCGCGAGCGGCTTGCGCAGGCGTCGGCGCGCTCGCGGCATCGTCGGGAACGGCGCGGGTTTCGGCGACGGCGGAACCCGCCGCAGTGCGTGGCGGGTATGCGTGCAGTGCGTGTCCGGCACCGTCGAAACGGCGGCGAACCCGAGGCGCGTCGAAGAATTCCGCCCCGCGACCGGCTGTCGCAGCCCGGCTGCGCACCGTTATAAGTAATCCAATAAGTATTTCATGCGAGAAATACTATAGGCGATATATCGAGAACAATGCCAGAATGCGCGCCGCTCCGAACGTCGCGACATCCGATCGCCGTCCGAGCCGTATCAGGAGGTTCCCCCCAATGAAAAACCACGGCCTGTCACGGCGGGGGTTTCTGAAAGCCAGCGTGCTGGCGGGCGTTGCAGTGTACGTCGCGCCCCTGGGCAGCCGCGCATTCGCGGCGCTCTTCGAAGAAAAACTCCTCACTCCCGTCAAATGGGATAGCGTCACCGGCATCCCTCAATTCCGCATCGACGGCATCGCGAAGGTCACGGGCTCGAAAGTGTTCGCCCGTGACGTGCGCGCAGCCGACATGCCGCACTGGCCGCAGCAGCAGTCGCATGCGCTGATCCTGCGCGTCACGCAGGCCGACCGCGCGTACGCGGGCTTCGACCTCGCGTTGCTCGGCGACGACCTGCAGCCGGACCGCGTGGTCACGGCCGACGATCTCGCGCGCGACGGCATCGCGTTCCCCGCGTTCTACGGCGACGACATGCTGCTGCCTGCCGGCAAGACGCCCGCGTATCTGGGCCAGGCGGTCGCGATCCTCATCTACCACGACTTCGCGCGCTTCCGCTTCGCGAAGAACGCGCTCAAGTTCCGCGACGACGTGATCCGCTACGGCGCGGTCACGGGCCCGCTCGAGCGCGATCCGTGGGGCACGTTCCGCTACGTGCGCGTGGGCGGCAAGACGGCCTACGACGACGACGTCTATTCGAGCCTGAAGGACGCGCCGATCTTCCCGAGCATGATGCGCAAGCACCTGCCGGTGTGGCCGGACGGCAAGGAGCACGGCAAGCTCGACGAGCAGGGCATGTTCCTCGCGGGGCAGATCGCCGCCGAGCTCGACCGTCCGTCGGCCGACTGGCTGGTGTTCGACCGCGAGTACAACACGCAGTCGGTCGACACGTCCGCGCTCGAACCCGACAACGCGAACTGCTGGTACGACGCCGCGACGCAGTCGCTGCACCTCGTCGTGCCGACCCAGTCGCCGCTCGAAGTGGCGGAGAACGCGGCCGCGATGGTCGCGAAATGCCGCTTCCCGGTGAAGAAGCTGTTCGTGCATCCGTGCTACACGGTCGGCTACGGCTCCAAGGATCACTTCAACGTGCCGTTCTACGGCCTCGTCTGCGCGCTGTACGCGGACGGCCGTCCGGTGCGCTTCGCGAACGACCGCTACGAGCAGTTCCAGACGTCGCTGAAGCGTCACGCGTTCAAGATGCATTACCGGATCGCGGTCGACCGCAACACGGGCCTGCTGCAGTCGTTCAAGGGCGACTTCGAGGCGAACGGCGGCGGGCGCTGCAACTTCTCGCCGTCGGTCGCGATGGTCGGCGCGACGGCCGCGCAGTCGATCTACTACTTCCCGAAGAGCGACCTGGCCGCGGTCGCGATCGCGTCGCGCGCGATCGACGCCGGTTCCGCGCGCGGCTACGGCACGCTGCAGAGCATGGCGGCGACCGAGATGGCGGTCGACGAGATCGCCGCGCAACTGAACATCGACCCGATCGATTTCCGGCTGCGCAATGCGCTGCGTTCGGGGATGAAGAACACGCAGGGCGCGATTCCCGCCGGCGCGCTGCGCGTCGACGAAGTGCTGGAGCGCGCGAAACAGCATCCGCTGTGGACGCGCCGCGCCGCGCGCAAGGCCGAATTCGAGGCGGCGAACCCGGGCAGGCGCTACGGCGTCGGCTTCGCGTGCGTGCAGAAGGATTTCGGCACGGGCGCGGAAGCGTCGTTCGCGAAGGTCGAGTTCGACGAGAACGGCAAGGTGTCGCTGCGGCACACCGCGGCCGAGATCGGCACCGGGATGTCGACGTCGCAGGCCGTCGCGGTCGCGAAATGGCTCGGCCGCCCGGCGACCGACGTACAGGTCGCCGTGACCGAGTGGCCGGACCTGCCGGTCGAGACGAGCGGCGACCCTTACCTCATGTCGCAGGCCGACCAGGATCGCCTGAGCGCGAACCCGCGCTGGTCGCCGGGCTATGCGTCGCCGTCGAGCGCGACGAACTCGGCGTACTACTTCACGCACAGCACGCGCGAAGCCGCGCGCGCGGTGTTCCGCTACGGGCTGTGGCCGGCCGCGATGTCGATCTGGTCGCGCGGCCTCGGCGGCGGCCAGGCTGCGCCGTACACGATCCGTATCGAGGATGCGCGCTGGGTCGACGGCAAGCTGACCGCCGACGGCCTCGAGCCGCTGACGTTCGAACAGCTCGCGAAGCAGGCGCACGCGCTCGGCCTGCCGACCGGCGCCGTCGTGCACGTGTTCAACCGCTGGCAGTGGACCGACGCCGAGTTCGACGTGGGCGGCGCAATCGAACGCCTGCCGATCGACGGGCTGTCGCTGCGCGTCGGCGCACCGAGGACGGGCGACAACGGCCCGGTGCCCGGCACCGCCGCGCCCGCCGGCGCGACCGCGATGCGCGGCTCGCTCGCGCAGACCGCGAACGGCTATCGCGTGCTGGACCGCAAGCGCGTGTTCATTCCGCCGACGAGCCGCAACAACGCGGCCGTCACGTACTACACGGCGGTCGGCACGCTGGTCGAGCTGGCCGTGCACGAAGCGACCGGCAAGGTCGAACTGCTCACGCACCACTCGATCATGGAATGCGGCAACCAGATTTCGCCGCAACTCGTGTCGGGCCAGTTGCAGGGCGGCCTCGCGATGGGTATCGGCCACGCGCTGCACGAATACCTGCCGCTCTACGAGGACGGCCCCGGCAACGGCACGTGGAACTTCAACCGATACCAGTTGCCGCGCGCGTCCGATGTCGCCGTCTGGACCCAGACGGGCGACGTGCTGCCGCCGCTGTCCGAGACCGATCCGCCGAAGGGCGTCGCCGAAGTGGTGATGATTCCCGTCGTCGGCGCGATCGTGAACGGGATCGCGCACGCGATCGGCCATCGTTTCACCGATCTGCCGGTGACCCCGCAAAAAATTCAGGAGGTGCTCGCATGACGACCGCCCAAACCGCAGCGTCGGCGGCGAGCGCCGCCGCCGCGCCGGGCGCGGCTTCGGCCGCTCCGGCATCCGCGCCGGCCATGCCGGCGTCCGCCGTACCGGCATCGGCATCGGCATCGGCATCGGCATCGGCATCGGCGCCGGCGCCGGCGCCGGCCGCGGTCGAGCGTCCGCTCGTCCGCTTCCAGCAGAAGCCGCTGTCGGTCAATATCAACGGCAAGTCCGTCGGCCCGATGCAGGTGCCCGAGGGGCTGATGATGATCGAGTTCCTGCACGAATATGCGGGCCTCACCGGCTCGCGGCTCGGCTGCGGGCAGGGCATCTGCCACGCATGCGTCGTGATCGTCGACAAGCCGGACGGCACGAGCGAGGAAATGCGCACCTGCATCACCGGCGCGCACTTCTTCCACGGCCGCTCGATCCGCACGATCGAAGGGCACGCGAAGCGCAACGACGCGGGCGAAGTGGTCGAGCTGTCGCCGATCCAGCAGAAGTTCCTCGAGCATTTCAGCTTCCAGTGCGGCTACTGCACGCCGGGCTTCGTCAACGCGGCGACCGTGCTGATCGAGCGCCTGATGCGCGAGCCGATCGCGAAGGCCGACGTCGAGCGCACGATCACCGCGGCGCTCGATGCACACATCTGCCGCTGCACGGGCTATGTCCGCTACTACGAAGCCGTCAAGGATGTGGTGCTGACGACGCCGGGACTCGTGAAGGACGCCGCATGAAACGCACATTCGCCCATCGTGTCGCGCGGGCCGCGGGCCTGCCCGCGCTCGCGGCCGCCAGCGCGCTGCTGCTCGCCGCCTGCGGCGGCCATGACGCGCCGGCCTCGAGCGCGGCGTCCGGCGCACCCGGCGCCGACCCGGTCGCGCGCGGCCGCTATCTCGTCAAGGCCGCCGACTGCGCGGCCTGCCACACCGCGAAGGACGGCGCGCCGTTCGCCGGCGGCGCGGCGCTCGAATCGCCGTTCGGCACGTTCTACGGCTCGAACATCACGCCCGACAAGGATCACGGGATCGGCAACTGGAGCGCGGACGATTTCTACGCGGCGCTGCATGACGGCAAGGCGCCGGGCAAGCGGCTGTATCCGTCGATGCCGTACACGTCGTACCGGCAGCTCACACGCGCCGATTCCGACGCGATGTACGCCTACCTGAAGACCGTCACGCCGGTCGCGCAGGAGAACCGCGAACACGAGCTGAAGTTCCCCTACAACCTGCGCTTCGGGATGGTCTTCTGGGACATGCTGTTCCTGAAGGACAGCCTGCCCGACGCATCGGCCGGCCAGTCCGCCGACTGGCAGCGCGGCCGCTACCTGGCGGGCGCGCTCGGGCACTGCGCGGAATGCCATACGCCGCGCGCGTTCACGGGCCAGCTCGACGGCGCGAAGCCGTTCGCGGGCGCCGCGCTCGGCCGCGTGGCCGCGCCGGACATCACGCCGGCCGGTCTCGCCGCGCGCGGCTGGACGGGCACCGACCTGCAGACGTTCTTCGGCGTCGGCATCGCGCCGCAAGGCTCGGCGTTCGGCGAGATGTACCCGGTCGTGCACCTGAGCACGCAGTACCTGACGAAGGACGACCTGCGCGGGCTGTCCGTGTACCTGCTCGGCGATACGCCGCCCGCGCCGCAACCGGTGAAGCCGGTGTCGGCCGACGCCGCGCAGCTCGCGGCCGGACGCTCGGTCTATCTCGCGGTCTGCGCCGGCTGTCACGGCTTCAACGGCGAAGGCAAGCCGCACGTGGCGGTGCCGATGAACGGCAATTCGACAGTGCGCCAGGGCGACCCGCGCAACCTGCTGGTCGCGATGCTCGACGGCATCGGCGAGCAGAAGTTTGCGGGCTTCGAAAACCTGCAGCCGATGCCGGGTTTCGCGCACACGCTGAGCGACGACGAACTCGCGCAGCTCGCGAACTACCTGCGCGCGACGTGGGGCGGCCAGCCCGCGAGCGTCACGCCGGCCGACGTGAAGGCCATGCGTTAAGTCGCGCCCGGAGCGGGCAGCGCGCGCGAGGCGGCCGGTGTCCGGCGCTCGCGCGCGATGTGCCGCCCGACCTCGCGCGGCGGCTTTTCAGTCGCCGCCGCCTCATCCTCCCGGGCCGCCGGCGTACAGCCGCGCGCGATCAGCGATAGACGAGATCGGCCCGGCGATTCTGGGCCCACGACTCCTCGTCGTGACCGAGCCCGACCGGCTTTTCCTTGCCGAGGCTGACCGCCTCGAGTTGCGCGGCCGGCACGCCGAGCGTTTCAAGCACACTCGCCACCGCCTGCGAACGGCGCTCGCCGAGCGCGAGGTTGTATTCGGACGTGCCGCGCTCGTCCGTGTTGCCCTGGATCAGCACGTGCCGCGACGGATGGCTGCGCAGGTAGTCGGCATGCGCCTGCAGCAGCGACTGGTATTCGGGCTTGACGGAGTACTGGTCGAAATCGAAGTAGATGCTGCGCTTCGCGAGCGGGCTGTTCGGATTGTCGAGATCGTCGGCCATCACCGTTGCGACGGCTTCGCGCGACGGCGTCTGCGCCATGCCGGCATTCTCGGGGGTTTTCGCCGCGTGATGGCAGCCGGCAAGCAGTACGAAGGCTGCCAGGACCGCAAATCGGTTCAATTTGCTCATCGTTCGTCTCCAGCGATTGACTGCGTTCATGGCGGGGCGCGTGTGACCCGCGCACGCGCGCCGGCCGCGACGGCGCGAACGGTCGGGCCTCGCCGGCGTGATGCGGGTTCGTCTGCCGGCGATGTGCGACAAGCCGGATGAAAGCATGTTGCGGCCGGAACGCCGAAGCACGGCGTCGCTGCAATCAGATTAGGAAAAATGTCGCAACGTGACCAGTTGCTTCGCATTTTTTGCGTCGGCGCGATGATCGGGAGGGCATTCCTGCTCCCGAGCGGGTGTAGCGGGTACGACGCCGGCGCGGCGGGCGCGGGTCGTCGCGCCGCATGTTGCGGCGCGGGGCGCGACCGGTCGCGCGTGCTTGCGGCGACGTGAGCGTGTCGCGCGGCGCGTAGCGGTTCTGCATCACGGGGCGCTTGTTCCGGAACGAGCGCCTTGCAAGATCGTGGGCCGAGCCGTGGGATGGCGCGGGCCCGAGGGCAACCGCCCGGCCAGTCGCCGGGCGGTTGCCAACCCGTCCGAAAGCGAGGTTTCGGCGTGCGCGGGCTCAGGGGCCAGGGCACGCCGATGACTTCCGGATGCGGGCAGCGATCGGCCTGCACGCGGAACGGATGGCGTCCGCGCGCAGGCTGCACGATCAGAACTTGTGGCGCAGCCCCAGCGCGACGACGACCTGGTTGCTGTTCGCCGACGGCGTCAGCGTCCAGACGGTTGCGTTGAACGCGGGATTGCCGTTGCCGCCGCTCACGCTCTGGTAGACGCCTTCGAGGTACGCGTCCGTGCGCTTCGACAGCGCGTAGTCGGCCTGCGCGACGACCTGGTTCCATTTCGGGCGCGTCTGGCCCGTGCGCGTGTCGAAGCGGCCCATCGTGTACGTGTACGCGGCCGAGAGGCTCAACGCGCGCGTGACGAAGAAGCGGCCGTCGACCGTGAAGTTGTCGAACACCAGCGATTCGCCCTTCAGCGGGGCGATGCTGCCGCCCTGGAGCACGCCCGTCACGCCGTCGGTGGTCGAGTGCGACCACGCGGCGCCGACCGAATGCGGCCCGAAGGCATAACGGCCGGCCGCGGCCCAGATCTGCTGGTTGCCGCCCGTGATCGTCGCCGAACCGTCGACCGTGCTGAGCGCGCCGTTCGGGTTCGGCGAGTTGCGATCGCGGCTGATCTTCAGGTAGCCCGCGCCGAGTTTGAGCGGCCCGTTCGCGTACGACACCCCGGCACTCCAGGCCGCATTGTTGGAGAACTGGCCGGCGGTGTTCGAGAACCCGTACATCGCGCCGAACGTCAGTCCGCGGTACGTCGGGCTCGTGTACTTCACCGCCTGGTTGATGCGCAGGTTGCGGTTCGAATCGTCGTTGTCGTACGGATGCACCGCGAGGTTGCCGCCCCAGCCGGGGCCGGACGCGCCGAGCGGCGTCACGAAATCGAGGATCAGGTCGTACTGGCGGCCGAACGTGAGCGTGCCGGCCGTCTTCGAGCTCACGCCCACCCATGCCTGGCGGCCGAACATGTCGACGCCTTTCTGCGACAGCCCGCCGGTGGTGCCGGAGAAGCCGTTCTCGAGCGTAAACACCGCGGCCATCCCGCCGCCGAGATCCTCGCGGCCGCGCAGCCCCCAGCGCGACGCGTTCAGTGCGCCGCTCGTCATCGCGACCGTGCCGCTGCCCGGCGAGCCTGCGCCATGCGTGCGCTGGTTCGTTGCGTACGTGATGGACGTGTCGATCAGGCCGTACAGCGTCACGCTGCTCTGTGCCTGTGCGCCCCCCGGCGCGAAGGCGGTCAGGCAGGCGGCAATGGCGGTCCCCGCGGCGTGAGTGGTGGCGTGCTTGTTCATTTTGTAGGAATGCATAGGAGTTTTTATCGTTTTTCCTCCGGGCCCGGTGGCCGGCGGATCGAGCGGCCATTATTGGAGATCGTGCGGAGTTCGATTAAGGCGTTGCACAGGAAAGGTCCTCTGCGGATTCGCATGGAATCGCGCAGCGGCAACCGGCCGTCGTTCGGCCGGCAATCGGACGCAAAGAGGGCGGGAGGGGCGCGATCGAACGGGCGATGCCGATCGGGCCGTGTCGTGTCCGGCGGGCCGTCGCGACGGTGCGGCGGCGATCGCCGCCGGCCGCACCCGGGCGTCGACGCGCACCCGGGATGCGGCGACGGGAGCCGGCGCGTGCGCCTTCGTCAGCCGGGCCGGCGCCCGACGCGCGGCCCGGCGCCGGTCAATGCGGCGCGACCAGGCGCGGATCGATATACGCGTCGACGTCCTGCGACTGCTTGTAGACGCCGTTGCGCACGTTGAACGCATTCGCGTTGCGCGTCGAGCCGTAGATCGAATCGAGCCCGTCGCCCTTGCGGAACGTGCGCTTCGCGGCAGCCTCGTCGAGCAGGTGGGTGCCCTTCAGCAGCGGGAGATATTGTTCCGGCGGCAGCCCGACACGCGCGGACATGATCCTGACCGCATCGGCCTGCGTCTTCGGATCGTTGATGTACGCGACGCAGCGATACCAGACCTTGATCACCTTGCCCCAGTCGGCCCGGCGCGCGGCGAGGCTCGCCGGCGCGACCGTGATCGCGTCGTAGATCAACCCCGGCGCATCCGCCGACGTGAAGATCGCGCGTGCGCCCGGCGCGCGTTTCAACGCCTCGCCGGCGTTCGGCTGCCACGCCGCCACCGCGGCGATGTCGGCCGACGAACCGAGCACCTGCGGCAGTTCGTTGGTTTTCGCATTCACGAGCGTGACGTCGCCGTCCTTCAGCCCGTGTTTCTGCAGCGCGGTTTCGAGCAGCAGATGATCGACCAGGCCGAGTTCGACGCCGACCTTGCGGCCCTTGAGCGCCTCGACGCTGCGCAGCGGCGGCTTGGCGACGATCATGTCGTTGCCGGCGGAATAGTCGGTGAGCAGGATCATCACGTTCTTCGCGCCCGCCGCGCCCGTCACGAGGGCGTCGCCGTTCGTCGCCGCAACCGCGTCGAGCTTGCCGGCGGAAAACGCGTCGAGCGACGCCGAGTAATCGAACCATTCGAAATCGACGTCGACGCCGGCTTCCCTGAACCAGCCCTTGTCGAGCGCGACCTGGAAGGCGACCCAGCCGGGCCAGTCGCTGTAGCCGATCCTGAGCGGCGCGGCCGCGTGCGCGGCGGGCGTCGCCAGCAGGGTGGCGGCCGCGGCGGCGGCCCCCAGTACGTGACGGACGAAACGGAAGGACAGCAGGTGGCGAGGGGCCGGGGCGGGACGGGTCATCGTTGTTCTCCAGGAGACCGGGATCGGGATCGTCGATACGGACCGTGCCCATGCACGGTCCGGCCGCGTGGCCGGTTCCTGCGGAAGCGGAACGAACAGGGCGGCCACGGAGAGGCGCGACGGCCGTTGCCATCGCCAGTCTCCCGGGCTTTTGTCCCGCCGTGTAGCACGTGCGCATCCGGTCTCGCGATCGGACGAAGCCGCGCCGGGCTGCTCTCGGACCAGACGTTCGATGAACCGGAACCCTAGCACCCCTAAGATGCGACGCCGCCGCACCTCTCGGCGTCATGCCGAGCGAGAAGCGTGCCAACGGCGCGCGACGGCGTGGTTCAGCGGCGGCGCACGGCGCGCTGCAGTTCGATGAAACGGACGGAAAAGAGCGCGCTCAGCGCACGCCGGAGCAGGTCGAGCTTGTTCATGACTGGGGGGCCTCAAGTGAAGGTGCGTGCATCCAGCAATGCCCGTGCCACGACGGATCGTGCCGCGCAGGCGGGCGCGGTGCGCACTGCGCCGGTGCGCGAGCGCGTTTGCGTGGTGCGCCGCACGCCCGCCGCGAGGGCAGGCGGTGGCCGTGCGCGACGGGCGCGGCCCGCGTGTGCGCGCCACGGCGCAGCCGTCGAGCAGCCGTCGAGCGATAGCTGGCACGCAACTCGCTTGGTGGTTGCCCGAGAGGTGCGAAGCAATTTGCATCATCTTCAGGATCGCTAGGGTTCCGGTCGTGCGGCGTTCGCGTCGCGCGACGGCTGGTCCGAGAGCAATCCGGTCTTGCCCCTTCCTCGCTGCGAGGAAACGGCGAGGCTCCACGGAGGGATAAAAGCCCGGGAGGTCGCGATGTCGTTCGGTCGCCCTCTCACGCCTTTTGTCCAACCGATCCACGGAGCCGCCATGTCGCCGAGCCCCCAAGCCGTCCTTGCCCCGCCGCCGCACGTCGTGTGGGAAACGCTGATCCCCGCCGGAACCCACTGGTCCGGCATCCTGCGCCGCGGTCTCGCGCTGCGCGTCGTCGACGTCGACGGCGGCGCGAACCTGTCCGCCGTGTTTCATCGCCACGAAGACCCGCTCGAGCGCTACAACATGGCCGATACGCTGAAGGCGCAGCACACCGCGCATCTCACGCGCGGCCATGCGCTGTACACCGACATGGGGCGCGTGATCGCGTCGATCACGGCCGACACGCTCGGCTGGCACGACCCGCTCGGCGGCGTCGGCGACGCGCGGCTGTTCGCGCACAAGTACGGCACGACGTCCTACCAGGCCGATCGCAACGCGATGATCCGCAACGGCCGCGACAGCCTCGTGCTCGAACTCGCGAAATACGGGCTGTCGGCGCGCGATCTCGCCGCCAACGTCAACTTCTTCAGCCGGCTCGACACGCGCGACGACGGCACGCTGGATTTCGTCGCCGGACATTCGCCGGCGGGCAGCGCCGTCGACCTGCGCTTCGAGATGAACACGCTCGCGGCGTTCTCGACCGCGCCGCATCCGCTCGATCCGCGCCCGGACTATGCGCCCGGGGCCGTGAAGCTGATCGCGTACCGCGCGTATCCGGCCGACGGCGCCGCGCCCGGCGACGACCCGTGCCGCCGCGCCTGCGCGGAGAACACGCGCGGCTTCGCGAACACCGACCGCCTGTTCGCATGAGGAGCCTGGCCATGCCGATCATCGAAAGCCGTCTCGACACGCGCGACGCGATCCACGACACCACGCTGAACGCCGGCGAACCGTGGCTGCACGACCTGAAGCGCGGGCAGGTGTTCCGCATCCTCGATCTGGAGGGCAACCAGGCCGTCGACACGCTGTTCTACCGGTCCGACGACACCGGGGAGCGTTACAGCGCCCAGGACACCATCCGCGCGCAGCGCAACCTGTACCTGAGCGCGGGCAGCGTGCTGCTGTCGAACCGGGGCAACCCGATGGCGACGATCGTTGCCGATACCTGCGGCCGCCACGATACGCTCGGCGGCGCCTGCGCGGCCGAGAGCAACACCGTGCGCTACGCGCCCGATACGCGCCACATGCACAACTGCCGCGACAGCTTCCTCAACGCGATCGTGCATTGCACGTGCGGCGCGGGCGCGCGGCTCACCAAGCGCGACCTCGTCGGCAACGTCAACTTCTTCATGAACGTGCCCGTCACGCCGCTCGGCGGGCTGACGTTCGAGGACGGCATTTCCGCCCCCGGCAAGTACGTCGAGCTGCGCGCGGAGATGGACGTGACGGTGCTGATCTCGAACTGCCCGCAGCTCAACAATCCGTGCAACGGCTACCGCCCGACGCCCGTGCGCCTCACGATCTGGGAGGCCGCATGAGATTCGCCAAGGTCCTCGTCGCGAACCGCGGCGAAATCGCGTGCCGCGTGATCCGCACGCTGAAGCGGCTCGGGATCGCGTCGGTCGCGATCTACTCGGACGCCGACCGCGACGCCCGTCACGTGACGCTCGCCGACGAAGCCGTGCGGGTCGGCCCCGCGCCGGCGGCGGACAGCTACCTGAACGTCGCGGCGATCCTCGCCGCCGCGCGCGGGACGGGCGCGCAAGCCGTGCATCCGGGCTACGGCTTCCTGTCCGAGCATGCCGGCTTCGCCGACGCATGCGAAGCCGCGGGCTTGCGTTTCATCGGGCCGCGCGGCGACCAGATGCGCGCGTTCGGCCTCAAGCACACCGCGCGCGAACTCGCCGCCGCACAGGGCGTCGCGCTGCTGCCGGGCACGGGCCTGCTCGACGACGCAATGGCGGCGCGCGCGCAAGCCGACGCGATCGGCTATCCGGTGATGCTGAAAAGCACCGCGGGCGGCGGCGGGATCGGCATGTCCCTGTGTCGCGACGCCGCGCAACTCGACGCCGCGTTCGAATCGGTGGTGCGGCTCGGCCGCGCGAATTTCGCGCATGCCGGCGTGTATCTGGAGAAGTTCGTCGAGCATGCGCGCCACATCGAAGTGCAGATCTTCGGCGACGGCCGGGGCGGCGCGATCGCGCTCGGCGAACGCGACTGCTCGGTGCAGCGGCGCAACCAGAAGGTGATCGAGGAAACGCCCGCGCCGGGCCTGACCGACGCGGAGCGCGATGCGCTGCACGCGAGCGCGGTCGGGCTTGCCCGCGCGGTCGGCTACGCGTCGGCCGGCACGGTCGAATTCGTGTTCGACGCGCAGGCGCGCCGGTTCTACTTCCTCGAGGTGAACACGCGGCTGCAGGTCGAGCATTGCGTGACCGAAGCGGTGACGGGCATCGACCTCGTGGAATGGATGATCCTGCAGGCCGAGGGCGATCTGCCGCCGCTCGACACGCTCGCCGTCGCGCCGCGCGGCGCGAGCATCCAGGTACGGCTTTACGCCGAGGATCCGCACAAGCAGTTCCTGCCGAGCGCGGGGCTGCTGACGCACGTCGCGTTTCCGGACGACGTGCGGGTCGACGGATGGATCGACGCGGGCACCGAGATCAGCGCGCATTACGATCCGCTGCTCGCGAAGCTGATCGTGCGCGGCGATACCCGGCGCGATGCGCTGGCCGCGCTGCAGGACGCGCTGGCGCGCACCCGGCTGTACGGGATCGAGACGAATCTCGACTATCTGCGCGCGATCGCCGGCTCGGACACGTTCGCGCGCGGCGCGGCGACCACGGCCTTCCTGTCCCGTTTCGCGTTCGCGCCTCACACGATCGACGTGCTCGACGGCGGCGTGCAGACCACCGTGCAGCAGACGCCCGGGCGGGTTGGCTACTGGAGCGTCGGCGTGCCGCCGTCCGGGCCGATGGACGATCGCGCGTTCGATCTCGCGAACGCGTTGCTCGGCAATGCGCGCGACGCGGCCGGGCTGGAGTTCACGATGGTCGGCGCGACGCTGCGCTTCAATACCGGGGCGCTGTTCGTGCTCGGCGGCGCGCCGCTCGCGGCCACGCTCGACGGCGAGCCCGCACCGTTCTGGCAGGTGCTGCGTGCGCGGCCGGGCGCGGTGCTGAAGCTGGGCGGCGTGACGGGCGCCGGCGTGCGCGCGTGCCTGGCCGTGAAAGGCGGGCTGCAGGTGCCCGACACGCTCGGCAGCAAGGCGACCTTCACGCTCGGCCAGTTCGGCGGCCATGCGGGGCGCGCGCTGCGCAAGGGCGACGTGCTGCATCTGGATGCCGATGCGGGGCGCGGCGACGCCGGCGCGACACTGGCCACGGCCGACATCCCCGCGCTGACGCACGCATGGACGCTCGGCGTGCTCGACGGCCCGCACGGCGCGCCGGATTTCTTCACGAGCGACGACATCGCGATGCTGTACCGCACGCAGTGGACGGTCCATTACAACTCGAGCCGGACCGGCGTCCGGCTGCTCGGCCCGAAGCCGCAGTGGGCGCGGGCGGACGGCGGCGAGGCCGGCCTGCACCCGTCCAACATTCACGACAACGCGTATGCGATCGGCGCGGTCGACTTCACCGGCGACATGCCGGTGATCCTCGGCCCGGACGGCCCGAGCCTCGGCGGCTTCGTGTGCCCCGTGACGGTCGTGCGCGACGAGCTGTGGAAGCTCGGCCAACTGCGGCCGGGCGATACCGTGCAGTTCGTCCGCGCCCGCGTGTCGGCCGGGACGGCCGTCGACGCGCTCCCGCATGCGGCCGGCGCCGCGCCGGACGATTGCGTGCTGGATCGCGACCCGTCGGCCGGGGGCGGCATCGGCGTCGTCTACCGGCGCTCGGGCGACCGGAACGTGCTGATCGAATACGGGCCGCTCGCGCTCGACCTGAACCTGCGCTTTCGCGTGCATGCGCTGATGTGCTGGCTCGACGCGCACCGGCTGCCCGGCATGCTCGACCTGACGCCGGGCATCCGGTCGCTGCAGGTGCAGTTCGACGCCCGGGCGCTGCCGCTCGCCGCGCTGCTCGCGCACCTGCAGGCGGCCGAGCGCGAACTGCCCGACGTGGCCGACATGCGCGTGCCGAACCGCATCGTGCACCTGCCGCTGTCGTGGGACGACCCGTCGACGCGCATCGCGATCGAGCGCTACATGCAGTCGGTGCGGCCCGATGCGCCGTGGTGTCCGAGCAATATCGAATTCATCCGCCGGATCAACGGTCTCGACAGCATCGACGACGTGAAGCGCATCGTGTTCGACGCGCGTTATCTGGTGATGGGCCTCGGCGACGTGTATCTCGGCGCGCCGGTCGCGACGCCGCTCGATCCGCGTCACCGGCTCGTGACGACGAAATACAACCCGGCGCGGACCTGGACGCCGGAGAACGCGGTGGGTATCGGCGGCGCCTACCTGTGCGTGTACGGGATGGAGGGGCCCGGCGGCTACCAGTTCGTCGGCCGCACCGTCCAGATGTGGAACCGTCACCGGACCACGCGCGAGTTCGAAGCCGGCAAGCCCTGGCTGCTGCGCTTCTTCGACGAGATCCGCTTTCACGAGGTGAGCGAGGCCGAGCTGGCGGCGCTGCGCGCGGATTTCATCGCGGGCCGGGCGGGGCTGGAGATCGAGGAATCGGTGTTCGATCTCGGCGAGTACAACCGCTTCCTGCGCGACGAGGCGGATTCGATCGCCGCGTTCAAGGCGTCGCAGCAGGCGGCGTTCGAAGCGGAACGCGAACGGTGGCGGGCGGCCGGCCATGCCGAATACGTCGGCGACGCGACGTCGGGCGATCCGGAAGCCGCGCGCGACGCCGGGGTGCTCGCCGATACGCAGCGCGCGATTGCGGCGGACGTGTCCGGCAGCGTATGGAAGGTGCTGGTCGAAGCCGGCGAGCGCGTGAGCGCGGGGCAGGCCGTCGCGATCGTCGAGTCGATGAAGATGGAGGTCACGGTGACGGCGGCGGACGACGGCACGATCGAGACGATCGACTGCGCGCCGGGCGCGGCGGTGGTGGCCGGCCAGCGGCTGATGGTGATGACGACCGGCGCCGCCGAGGCGGTCGCATGAGCACGACGGCGCGTTCGACCCTGCTGCGGCGCCCGGCGGCGTTGCCGCGCGACCGCCACGGGCGGCGCGACCGGCGCGACCGGCGCACTGCAATGCACACCCGGTCGCGCGGCCTGTCGGCATCCGCGCGACCGGCAACCGAAACGATACGGAGATTCCCATGTCAATGACCCGCAACACGACCGGATGGCTCGCGGTGCGCCGCGAGCTGACGACGCGCGGCAAATGGACGCTCGGCGCGGCGTCCTTCCTGCTGCCGTTCGCCGTCTGGTGCCTGATCAGCTATGTGCCGTTCGTCTGGCATCCGCAAATGCGCATCACGAACCCGGGAAGCGTCGACTATTTCCAGCCCGGCATGCAGATCGACCGCGACGTGTTCGACGACGAGCTCGCGCATGCGCGCGCGACGCATGCCGCCGTGCCCGAAGGCGTGCGCGCGAACCCGGTCTACCTGCCTGCGCCGCATCAGGTGCTGCGCGCGTTCTACACGGCGTTCACGACGCCGCCGGCATCGCGCGACGGCGTATGGCTGCACGAAAGCCTGTGGCACAGCATCCGGATCATCTTCTGGGGCTTCGCGATCTCGTCCGCGATCGGCGTGCCGCTCGGCATCGTCTGCGGCACCTTCAGTGCGCTCGCCAGGCTGCAGGAGCCGTTCCTGGAGTTTTTCCGCTACCTGCCCGCGCCGGCGTTCGGCGCGCTGATGGTCGCGGTGCTCGGCATCTACGACGCGCCGAAGGTCGCGATCATCGTGATCGGGACGCTGTTCCAGCAGGTGCTGATCGTCGCGAACACGACGCGCAAGCTCGAATACGGGCTGTTCGAGGCCGCGATGACGCTCGGCACGAAGCGACTGAAGCTGCTCACCCACGTGGTGATCCCCGGCGTGCTGCCGGACCTGTATCGCGACCAGCGGATCCTGCTCGGCTGGGCGTGGACCTACCTGATCGTCGCCGAACTGGTCGGCACGAGCTCGGGCATCACGTGGTACATCAGCCAGCAGGCGCGCTACCAGCATTTCGACAACGTCTATGCGGCGATCCTGATGATCGGAATCATCGGGCTGGGCACCGACATCGTGCTCGCGCTGCTCGGCCGCAAGCTGTTTCCGTGGGACCGCACGCTGAAAGCGTGACGCCCGTTGACCCGCCCCCATCGACCGATTTCCGCGGAGACCATCATGCAGAACCCGCAAGCCGTTCCCGATTACCTGATGCAATCCGACGCGGTGCGCGAGCGCTTCGCGCGGCTGAAAAGCCGCGACGTGATACTCGACGTGCGCCATGTCGGCAAGCGTTTCCGGTCGCCGCAGGGCGAATGTGTCGCACTCGACGACATCAGTTTCCGTACGTACCGGCGCGAGTTCGTGTGCGTGATCGGCCCGTCCGGTTGCGGCAAGTCGACGTTGATCCGGATCCTTGCCGGGCTCGACGCGCAGACGAGCGGCGAGGTGCTGCTGGACGGCAAGCCCGTGCAGGGGCCGGGCGCCGATCGCGGGATGGTGTTCCAGGGCTATACGCTGTTCCCGTGGCTCACCGTGAAGAAGAACGTGATGTTCGGCCTGCGGATGAACGGCAGCGGCAGCGGCGAATCCGAGCGCGAAGCGCTGCAGTGGCTCGATCTCGTCGGGCTGACGCGTTTCGCGGACGTGTATCCGCACCAGTTGTCGGGCGGGATGAAGCAGCGCGTGGCGATCGCCCGCGCGCTCGCGAACCGTCCGCGCATCCTGCTGATGGACGAGCCGTTCGGCGCGCTCGACGCGCAGACGCGGGCGAGGATGCAGGCGCATCTGCTCGACATCTGGCGCAATATCGACGTGACGATCCTGTTCATCACGCACGATCTCGACGAGGCGATCCTGCTGGCGGACCGGATTCTCGTGCTGAAGGCGAATCCGGGCGCGGTGCAGGAACTGATCGAGGTGCCGGTGCCGCGGCCGCGCGATGCGTCGCAGGTCAATACGCCCGAATTCGTCGCGACCAAGGCGCGGCTCGAAGCGTTGATCCATCCGAAGGAGGCGGCGGTGGACGACGACGGCGTGCGGCCGCACATGATCCGCATGACGGACGTGTCGGACAACGTCGAGTGAGCCGTGACGGCGACGGCCGGCGGGCCGTCGCGAACCTAGCCGCGGGCGAGCGCCAGCGCCGCGGCGACGTCGCCGCGTCGATACGCGGCGCGGACGGCCGCTGCCTGCGCCGCGACGCGGTCGGCGGGCGGCCGGCTGCGCAGGCGCACGGCGACCCGCGGCAGCGCGGCGAGCTGGCGCCGAAGGTCGACGATCAGCCGGCAGCAGCGGGAGGCCGAAGACGGCGCATCCGGGCGCACGGCGGCTTCGGCCAGCCCGGCCGTCCATGCGACGCCGCGATGGCGCCTGACTTCGTCGAGGCGCGGAAGATGGCGCGCGTCGCCCGACAGCGCGATCAGCAGCGCGGCCCAGTGCGCGCCGCGCCATCCGTGTTCGGGCTCGCACGTCAGGGCGGCCAGCACCGCGTCGTCGAGCACGGACAGGCTTTGCTGGCACAGATAGTGGAAGTCGAGCGGCTGGTAGCGCAGCGCCGGATAGTCGCGCAGCACGTGCGCGAGTTCGGCGCCGGTATCGACGGCGTCGGCCAGGAACCGTTCGGCCGGAGCAGGGCGGTTCAGCCGCAGCGTCGGCACGCCCAGAAACAACCGGGCGATGTCGTCGGGGTGATAGTGCATCGCGAATGTCGTGGTGGTGGCCGGAACCGGCGGACACGACGCGCGGGCCGGATCGGCGGAGGGGCGCGGGCATCCGCCGGGCCGGCGGCCGGGAAGCGTGACCCTTGCCGTGGCGCGGACAATGAATACGCCGATTCTACAGACGCGCCGCGCGACCGGGGGCGCGGCCGGCCGGCGGGGTGTCGCGCTCGCCGCATCGGTGCCTACGCTTCGGTGTTCGCCGGCCCGGTTCGCGGCGCAGCCGTTCGATGGCGAACGCCGGCGATATAGAACGCGCAGCCCGTGACGGCGAAGCCGGCCATGATGTAGAACAGCGCGTTCGCGCCGAGTCGGCTGTCGAGCAGGAAGCCGCACATCAGGGTATTCAGGCCGCCGCCCAGCATCGCGATGTTTTGTACGCCGAAGTAAGCGCCTTTCATGTCGTGACGGGCGATCGAATCGACGAACATGAATTCCGACGGCACGATCAGGATTTCGCCGAGCGTGAAGATGAGCGTTCCGGCGATCCAGAAGGCCACCAGCATGGAATGGTCGTACACCAGCAGCCCGGCAATCAGCATGACACTGCCGGCCACCACGGCCGCGAGCATGTTCCGCTGGGAAATCCGGCTGCCGACCAGGTATTGCAGCAGGATCACGGTTGCGGCGTTGACGGCCGTGGTGAGCGAAATCAGCGTCTCGGCCCGGGCCGTGTCCGTCACGTGCCCGACATACTGCGACAGATAGGTGGCGAAGCGGGCATAGACGAGCGAGCTGAACAGGCCGCCGAGCGTAAACAGCTGCAGCCGCGTATCGCCGGCCAGCACGGCCAGGATTTCCCGCACGGGCGGCTGCGATCGGGCCTGCGGACCGGCCGCGTTCGCATCGGCGCGATAGCGCCGGGCGTACGCGAGCAGAACGGCCAGCGCCACGACGTTCAACACGGCGGACACGAGCATCGGCGCCAGCGCCGACCGGTGGCTGAGCGCGAGGCCGACGACCGGCGCGGTGCAGAACGCCAGGTTGATGATCGTGTAATTGGCCGAGAAGGCGGCGCCGCGCCGGTGTTCGGGAAGGACCGCGGTCAGCAGGGACTTCACCGACAGATGCATCGTCGTGAATGCCAGTTCGATCGCCACCAGGCACGCGAAGATCAACCAGAAGCGCGTCGTCGTCGGGATCAGCGCGTAGATCGCGGCGGACAGCGCGACGACCAGCAGCAGCGCGCGCAGCGGCGTGACGCGGTCCACCACGATCCCGCAGTAAATGCCGCCGAGCGTCGCGATCATCACGGAGCAACCGAGCGCGTAGCCGACCTGCACGGGCGTGAACCCGACGGCCGTCGACAGGTAGATCGGAAAGAAGGTGAACGTCAATGCCCGGCTGAAGTTCAGCAGAAAGGCCAGCGCGAGCAGCGGCCGCAATACGGGTGCGTCAGTCATTCGGCATCAGCTCCCGCGAATCGAGCCGGGCCGCGGTTTCGTCGACGATGCCGTCGACGTCCGGTTCGCGGCCGGCTTGCCGCAGGCAGTGGCCGAGCGCGGACACGAGGCGCAGGACCGCCTGCGGGCGGCACTGTTCCCCCATCTGGCCGACGCGCAGCAGCGGCAGGCCGAAGGTGGTCGAGATCTCCACGCGATGCAGGTCGCGCATGCGCGCGACGAACGCATCGGGCTGCAGCCCGTCGGGCAGATGAAAGCCGATCACCGAATGCAGGCGCGTCGGCGGCGGCGCGGCCAGCGTCAGGCCCAGTTTCGGCAGTGCCTCCTGCACCGCGGCCGAACTCGCGCGATGCCGTTCGATCCGTGCCGGCAGGGTCTCCTCGTTCAGCAGGCGCAGCGCCTCGTGCAACGCGAACAGGCCGTTGACGGGGGCCGTGTAGTGATAGCGGCGCTCGTGCCAGAACGCCTGTGCCAGGGCGGCGTCGAGGCACCAGTGCGCGGGCCGGAAATCGCGTCTGGCGATGCGTTCCCAGGCCCGGTCGGAGAACGCGACCAGCGACACGCCGGGTATCGACGACAGCCCCTTCTGGCCGCCGCAGAACACCGCGTCGAGTTGCCACGCATCCATCGGCAACGCCGTGGTGCCGACCGTGCAGACCGCGTCGACCACGCTCAGCGCGTCGTATCGGCCGCACAGTGCCGCAATCGCCGGCAGCGCGTGGTTGATCGTGGTCGACGAGGTTTCGCCGTGCACCACCGTGACGAGGTCGGGACGGTAGCGCGCAAGGTGCTGCTCGAACCGGTCGATCGGAAAGCGCGCGTGGCCGTCGAACCGGAACACCTCGACGCCGGCTTGCAGGCGCGCGGCCATCTCGGCCAGCCGCGCGCCGAAATGGCCGCCGACGACGGCGAGCACCCGCGATCGCGCGTTCGCCAGGTTGGCGAGCGCCATTTCACCGGCGGCCGAACCGGGGCCGGCCAGGCCGAGGATCCACGGCGTCGCGGTCTGGAACGCGTAACGCGCCATGTCCTTGAGCTGGTCGAGCACGTCGTTCATGTCCGGGCCGAGATGGCTCGCGACATGCATGTTGGCCTGCCGTACCGAGAGCGGTTGCGGGACGGGGCCCGCGCCCATCAACAGCACGTCGCGCCGGAACAGGCCCTGCTGCAGGGGCGGGCAGGATCGCGCTTCGATCACGGCGTGACCTCCAGGTCGCTCTGGCGATGGTCTTCGACCAGGCGCACCTTGCCGCTGACGGGGTTGCGCGTGAGCGCGCCCTGTGCGAACTGGACGACTTCCACCTCGAATTGCAGCAACTGGTCGGACACCAGGTCGTGCGGCCGCAGGGCCGGCAGCGTGTCGATCAGATGCTGTCGCAGCGCGAGCGTGTCGAGCCGTTCCGGCGATTCGAGATTGACTTGCAGGGTCTCGTATTGCTGCTGACGACGGATGCTCAACTGCAGCTGGATGACCGGCACATGCGCGAGGGCGTCGACGATTTCCTGGTGATAGAGCGCCTGGCGGCCGTTGAGGATGATCAGGCCGTCGCCGCGGCCCAGGTATTCGAGCGCGCGACCGTGCGGATGCGCGACGATCCGGCCGAGGTCGCCGATCCGGTAGCGCACCAGCGGGTATTCGAACTTCTGCCAGTTGGTGATCAGGATGTGGCCTTGCTGGCCGTCGGGCACCGGTTTGCCGTCGTCGTCGACGATCTCGACATAGTTGTAGTCGTCGACCAGCAGATGCGTGGCGCCGCCGAGGCCGTCGGGCTGGTAGCCGATCTGCGCGCCGTCGTTGGCCGCGAGGATGCTGCGGATCACGCTCACGCCGAACTCGGCCTTCAACCAGCGCTTGCGGCTTTCCTGCCAGGGCGCACCGCCGTAGATGACCTTCTCGATCCGGAATTCGGGATCGATCTGCCTGGCGCCGCTCAGCAGCGTTTCGAGCAGGCTGGGAATGCCGATCACGACATTGACGCCGAACGCACGGCGCAACTGGACCAGTTCCTCGGGCGTCACGTTCTGCCCGACCGTATAGGATTCCACGGGCATCACGGCGAGCTCCTGGGAACTCGTCAGCATGCCGCCGTACAGGTGGCCGCCGTACAGCGTATTGACGACCTTGTCGCCCGGCGTGAGGCCGGAGTCGTACAGCATCTGCACGGCTTCCTGCAGCATGCTTTGCCAGTCGTGGCGCGAATAGGGAATGTAGCGTTTCTTTCCGCCGCTGGAGCCCGAAACCAGCACCTCGCCGGTCGGCAGCGCGCCCGAACCCATGCCGGTGCCGTTCGGCGGCGAATGGGCCTCGAGCGCGGCCTTGTCCAGCACCGGAAAAGCGCCGAATGCCGCGATCGTGTCGGGGAGCGGCGTTCCGCGGTAGTACGGAAGCTGCCGGAGCGCGTGAGACAGGAAGCGCACCCGGCTGTCGAGCCGCCGCGCGCGGTCGGCTGCGCTCGCCTGGCGACGCGCGTCGGTCAGCGATACGCCGGCCAGGTAGATCCGCTCGACCAGCACCGCGCTCCAGGCGTGCGAGAGATCCAGCTCCAGCGGATAGGGCGCGGCGGCCCCCGGCGCGGTCCGGTAGCGGATCGCGGGCGTCCCGGCGTCGTCGTCGCCGGGCGCGCGCAGCGGGGGGACCTCGACGCGCAGCGAGCCGTCGTCCGGTTCCGGGTTCAGCGAAAACGCGAACGGCACGAAGGTGCGCAGCTGCGCGGCGACTTCGGCGACGGCCGCCCAGAACGCGTCGTATTCGCTCGCCACCGCCACCCGGTTCCCGGTCAGCCATGCGAGCAGCACGCCGCGCCATTGCGCCTCCAGGCTGCGACCGGTGATCGTGACGGCGCCGCGCGGGCGCAGTTCGGTGACGTCGTTGCGATCGGCGTGGTAGATCCACGGCAGCGCGTGCAGGTTGCCGAGGCCGCGCCAGACGGCTTGCCCGAGGGCGGCGGGATCGAACAGCGCGGCAATCTCGCCGGCCTGTTGCGGCGTCAGGCGCCGACGCCAGCCGGCCTGGTCCCGCAGCGCGTCGAAGAGTGACGAAAGCGTGATGATGCGATCGGTAATGTCGTGCATGGTGAAGGTTCAGGCTGGAGTAGGAACGAGGCGGTCAGAGGGTGCCGGGCCGGGCGATGCGCTGCAGGCAGTGGCCGAGAAAGTGCTCGAGCTGTTCCGGCGAATCGGCGCGCGCCACCAGCGACAAAGGAATCTGCGCTTCGTCGTAGGTCAGTTGCTCCACCGGCCGGTCGTTGCGCTGCAGCTCGATCAGCAGCGGGCTGCGCACGATATCGTCGGGCACCACGAGTTCGGGCAGGTCGGGGCGATGATGGCCGGGATACAGCAGGAAGCCGTAGTACGCCGGGGACGACGCGTCCGGCGCGGGGGCCGGCAGTTGCAGATAGTCGCTGAGCTCGACCGACGGCAGGTGGACGCCCGTGCGCAGCCGATGGGTTTCGACGATGCGGGCGCCGCCCAGGCGGTTGGCGGCCTCGAGGAAAATGCAGGTCTCGCCGTCGAAGAACGCCTCGAGATGGATACAGCCGTGACGGATCCCGAGCGCGTCGACGACCTGGCGCGCAAAGGTGTCGAAGATCGGGTTGTGCGCGACCTGGAACGAACCCACCGGCTCGCCGGACAGGTAGGCGAGCGGCGTGTTGAGATAGCGGCTGGGCAGGAAGTGCTCGACCCGGCCGTCCACCACCACGCCGTCGAAGTGATAGAGCGGCGCGTCGACATATTCCTCGATCTCGTGGCTTTCCCAGCCGTCGTGGCGTTCGAGATGGTCGATCGCGGCGTCGAAGCTGTCATGGACCACGATGCCGCGGCTCGATGCGCCGTCGCGCGGCTTGCTGATCGTCCTGCCGCTCCAGCGCCGCGCGGGCACGTCCTCGGCCCGCTCGATGAAGCGCGGATAGCGGATCGAGCCGGCCTCGGCGATGCGCCGCTTCATCTTGACCTTGTCGCGCACCAGCTCGATCTGTTCGTACGCCGGCCCGGCGATGCCGAGCGCCGCGCGTATCAGGCACGCTTCGAGGATCCCGTATTCGGACAACGCGATCACGGAGCGGAAGCCGTCGCCGGGCGATACGCGCGCGAGCACGGCCTGCACGAGATCGTCTTCGGCGTCCGGCGGCAGCGCGATGCGGCGGCACGCCAGTTCGTCCGGCAGGTCGCGCAGGTGCTTGTCGAGCCCGATATAGGTCAGCTCGTGCGCACGATGGTCGAGCACGAGGTCGTAGCGCATTTTCCGGAACGGCGCCTGATGCAGGATCAGGATTTTCATTGCGACACCTCCAGCAGCGACATGCCCCAGCTGAACCCCATCGCGCTGGTCGCCATCGCCACGACGTCCCCGCGCCGCAACCGGCCCGCCTGGAACAGCTGACGCAGCGCGATCCAGTTGTCGCCGCCGCCGAGATGGCCGTCGAGGTGGTAGTTGAAGACGCTGCGCTCGGCCGGAAAATCGAGGTTCTTCAGCAGGCTCTCGTGGACGTCGCGGTCGCCCTGGTTGATGAGCAGGTAGCGCAACTGGTCGATCGCGAGGGCGGCGCCGCCCAGGCAGAGGCCGAGCAGCTCGACGAACGCGTCGATGTAGCGCTGCTTCAGGCCGCGGCGTTCGTAGTGCTTGCCGACCACGGTGCGGCCGTCGTGCAGGTGGCCTCGGTACATGTCGCACCACGACGGGTCGGTGCGCATCTCGTCGCCGCGCAGCGTCAGCAGCGGGCGCTCCGCGCCGACCAGCACGGCGGTGGCGCTGTCCCCGAAGTTGAACAGCGCGCGCGACTGCGCGTCGGACCGGTCGATCACGCGGCTCAGGCGATCGCAGATGATGACGAGCGCGAGCTGCCCGGGCCGCGCGGCGACCTTGTCGCGCGCGATGGACAGGCCCGTCGCGCCGGCGTTGCAGAAGTTGACCACCTCGAAGCAGTGCGCGTGCGCCAGCCCCAGTTCCGACGCGACTTTCGCGGCGGGCGACCAGAACGGCGCGTCCCAGACGCCCGAGCCGCAGTAGATCACCCAGCCGATCCGGCGGGTGTCGACGGCCTGCCGTTCGATCACGGACGCGGCCACCTGCGCCGCATACCGCCAGTCCGGGATATCGGCGTCGAACACCGACACCGCCGGCGCCGGAAGGATCTCGTCGAGGTCGCCGGGGGCGAGCCCCGACCAGCGCACGAGGTCCTCGCGCGAGACGGTGATCGCGGGCACCAGCGTCTCGAAATCGGTCACGCCGACGGCGCCGCTCATTTCACCGCCACGCGATGGACGGTGCGCGCCTGGTTGTCCTCGACGTGCGTGACCGCGTGATAGGCGGTTTCCGTTTTCCACAGCAGCAGGTCGCCCTTGGTCCACCGGTGGCGGTAAACGTAGCGGCTGTCGGTCACCAGTTCCTCGAGCAGCGCGAGGAATTCCTGGTTCTCGTTCGCATCGAAGCCGATCACGTAATCGAGGTAGTCCCGCGCGCCGTACAGGTACGGCCGCCCGGTCCGGGCGTCGATCTTGACCAGGTCGTGGGTGACCGGCGGATGCAGCTTCTCGGCGTGCTGCATGATCTCGGCGATCGAATAGCCGACATGTTCCGGGCGCGCCTTGAAGCGCTTGCGCACGGTATGAACCGCCTGGCGTCCCGCGATCCGGTTCTTCCAGGTGTCGGGCAGGCGCGCATAGACATCGCGGGCGCTGGAGAACAGCGTATCGCCGCTGGACGCGGGGATGGTGATGCCGTGCAGCAGCGTATAGGTGGTCGGGTTGTCGGTATAGGAAGAATCCTGGTGCCAGAAGTTGCCCACGCGCGGCACGCCATACGCCTTGCCGTTCACGATTTCGTTCGACGAGATCATGATTTCGGGGTGCTCCGGATGGCGGTACTGGCTCATCACGAACGGCACCGGCTCGCCGATCAGGCGGGCGAGTTCCACCTGTTCGCCCGGCGAGATCTCGAGGTCCTTGAAGATCAGCAGCTCGTGGTCGTGCAGGGCCTGCAGCACCTGCTCGCGGGTCTCGGGGTTGCGGATGTCGCGGATCGAGATGTCGTGGATTTCGGCGCCGACGTAATCGCTGACTGGCTTGATTTGCATGATGTTCCCCTGTGCCTGGATCAGATGGTGGATGCGAGTGCCGCCGCGAACCGGTCGATCTGCGCGGTCGAATGGTCCGGCGTCACGGTCACGCGAAAGCGCTCCTGGCCGCGCGGAACGGACGGAAAATTGATCGGCTGGACGTAGATCCCGTGGTCGTTCAACAGCGTGCGGGAAACCCGCTTGATCCTCTCCAGGCCCGGGATGATGATCGGCACGATATGGCTCTCGGCATCGACGAAGTCGACCTCATGCCGGCGCAACGCGGCCTTCAGGTACGCGACGTTCCCGAACAGCGTCGCGCGGCGCGCGGTGTCGCCGACGATGTGGTCGATGCTCGCGCGCGTCGCGGCCATCAGCGCCGGCGGCAGCGACGTGGTGAAGATGAATCCCGGCGACAGGCTGCGGATGCAGTCGACGGCGTCGCGCGCGCCCACGACGAAGCCGCCCGACGTGCCGATCGCCTTGCCGAAACCGCCCTGGATGAAGTCGACGCCGTGTTCGTCCAGCGCTTCGCACAGGCCCAGGCCCCTGGGGCCGAACACGCCGACCGAATGGGTCTCGTCGATATAGGTGAGCGCGTTGTAGCGCTTCGCGAGCCGCACGATCTCCTTCACCGGCGCCAGATCGCCGTCCATCGAATACACCGATTCGAAGGCGATCAGCTTCGGCCGCTCAAACGGCTCGGCGGCCAGGCCGCGTTCGAGATCCGCGAGATCGTTGTGCTTGAAGACGTACTTGTCGCTTTTGAACTTCCGGATGCCCTCGATCATCGAGCGATGATTGAACGCGTCGGAATACACCACCGCGTCGCCGAGCACGGACACGAGCACGCCGAGGCTCTCGGTATTGGCCAGATAGCCGTTGTTGAAGATCAGTGCGCTGTCCCGGCCGTACAGCCGGGCCAGATGCTGTTCCAGGTCGACGTGCGCGCCGGTGTTGCCGGAAATGTTGCGCGACCCGCCCGAGCCCGCGCCGAACCGGGCGAGCGCGTCCCGGAACGACGCGATGACCTTGTCGTGCTGCCCCATGCCCAGGTAGTCGTTGCTGCACCACACCTCGATCGTCTTTTCCTGGTAATTCGCCAGCGGGAAATGACCGGCGCTGCGAGAAAACGTCAGGAAATGCCGATAGGCATCCGTCGTTTTGAGTTGATGCAGGACGTCGCCAAATGCTTCCGCATAATTGAATTTCACTTCAACCGTAGACATTATTTCCCCACCCTTGGTTGGTACCCGGTACGAAAACTATGGCCGGCGCGTGACGAGCCGGAAATGAGTATTCCTGACTGAATGAGTCAGGGTGCCTCGACTGAAAGGGGCAATCCTTGTTTTATTTGAATGAACTGCGGCTGGCGGGCGTATCCCGGGGCGGGGATCAGGCCGCGCCTGCGTCGTCGCTGTCGACGCTGACGATGGCCTTGCCGAGATTGCCGCCCGAGAGCATCGCGAGAAAGGCGTCGACGATGTTGTCGAACCCCGTCGTGACGGTTTCCGGCGCGACGAGGTCGCGACGCTGGAGGTGCGGGATCGCGAAGTCCTCGAGTTCCTGCTGCAGGCCGGTGTAGTGCTTCACGAGGAAGCCCTGCAGGGTCAGGCTCTTGCCCACCGCGTCGAACAGATTGCGCGGCGCGGCGGGCGGCTGCAGCGCGCTGTATTGCGCGACCGCGCCGATCAGCGCCGCGCGCCCGTGTTCCTTCAGCGCGTCAATGGCCGCCTCGAGCTGTTCGCCGCCGACGTTGTCCAGGTAGACGTCGATGCCTTCGGGAACCCGTTCGCGCAATTGCGCGCCGACCTGCCCGGGCCGATAGACGAACGCGTCGGAATAGCCGAGACCGTTCGTCAATTGCCGGGCCTTGCTTTCGTTGCTTGTGCTTCCGACGATCCGGCCCGCGCCGAGCAGTTTCGCGAACTGGCCGGCCGCGGTGCCGACGCCGCCGGCCGCGGCGGACACATACACGGATTCACCGGGCTGCAGGCGGGCGATGCGGGTCAGGGCCACCCACGCGGTCAGCCCGGTGCCGCCGAGGATGCTCAGCCATGCGGTGAGCGGCACGCCTTCGACGGGGCGGATCACCCGCGCCGCCTGCACCGGCACCTGGGCGTAGGTGCGCCATCCCTGTCGATGGAAGACCCAGTCGCCGGGCCGAAGCGCGGCGTCCGTGGAGCGGAGTACCTGGCCGATGGTCCGGCCTTCGAGCGGCGCATTCAGCGCCCAGTCGCCGTCCATGCACTCGCGCATGTAGGGGTCGACCGAGAAATGCACGTTTCTCACCAGGGCTTCGCCGGGCGCCAATGGCGCCAGCGGCTGCCGGACGAAACGGAAATGCTCCCGGCGCGGTTCGCCGTGCGGCCGTTCGACCTGATGGACCAGCGTATTGCGGGACGGCTGATATCCAAAATCCATTTCGCTCATTAACTATCCACGATAATTGATAACGGCCGGGGTATTGCCGTGCTGGGGCAGCATATTTATGAGGCAATGAACGAATCGATAATCAAGAGAATAGAATTAACGCTCGATTCGACCATTGTTTACAAAACCGTTGAATTCGCCGAGGCGAGGCATGCCGGCCTCGGCAAAGGCGAATTCGAATCGATTTGTTTTATTTGCGTGGACATTCTGCATAACGGCAAGCACAATAAAAACGGCAAATTCAGAATTTTTTGTTTCCTCTTTTATGCGACTGATCGACCGGTTTCATCGGCTTGGCGAGTTTCTCGAAGAGCAGGGCAGTCAGCCCGGGTTGCCGGCGCTGGCGCAGGCGCTGGACTGCACCGAGCGCAACGTGCGGGGCCTGTTGCGCAAGATGGAGGCGCAAGGGTGGTTGCGGTGGGAGGCGGCGCGCGGCCGCGGCCACTTCTCGCGTCTGACGATGCTGGTTCCCCCGCAGCACGCGGCGCTCGACCGCCTCTCCGGCCTGCTGGCGGACGGCGAACTGGAGCAGGCGTTCGCCAGCCTGGGGGACGGGCAGCGCCAGCAGTTGCTGCGACGGTTGCCGGATTTCCTCGGAATCCAGCCCGCGGGCTCGCACGGCCGCCGCCTGCGCATGCCCCTTTACCGGGCGGTGGACGCGCTCGATCCGTACCGGGTGATCAGCCGCCTGGAAGCCCACCTGGTGCGGCAGATCTTTTCGCGGCTGACCGAGTTCGACCGGCACACGCAGCGCGTCGTGCCGGCGCTGGCGCATCACTGGGAGCCGGACGAGGGCGGACGGGTCTGGCACTTCTGGCTCCGGCCGAACGTCGCGTTCCACGACGGCCGGCCGCTGGAACCGGACGACGTGCGCGACACGCTGCTGCGCATGCGCGACGAGCCGAGCTATTTCCAGCGCCTGTACCGGCATCTGCTCGACGTGGAAATCGCCGAAGGCCGGCGGATCGTGTGCCGTCTGAGCGACGTCGATCATCTGTGGCCGCAGCGACTCGCGGCGGCCAATGCGTCGATCGTGCCGCGTCACCGGAGCGCCGACTTCGCGCGCATGCCGATCGGCACCGGGCCGTTCAGGCTGACGCGTCACAGCGATTACCGGATCACCTTGTCGGCGTTCGGCGATCACTATCGCGAGCGCGCGCTGCTCGACGAACTGGATCTGTGGTTCATGCCGTCGGCCGAGCAGGCGGACGGCTTCGATCTTCGCTTCGGACACTCCGCGTCCCGCGCGCCCGACCACAAGGGCATCGTGCGCGTGCAGGCGGGCTGTACCTATGTGGTGTGCAACGCGACGCGCGACGCCTTTCGCGAGCGCGCCGATCGGCTGGCGCTGGCGGACTGGCTCGCGCCCGGCCGCCTGTTCGGCCCTGACGATCCCGCGCGGCGGCCGGCGGCCGGGCTGCTGCCGGCCTGGCGGCATCGTGTCGCGACGCCGGGCCCCGCGCCCTTCGCGCCGCAATACACCGAGCTGACGCTGGTCACCGGGCAGACCCACGACGAGCAGGTGCTGGCTCGCGCGATCGAGGCCCGGCTGTGCGAGGCGGGCGTCCGGCTGCGCGTGATGGCGCTGCCTTATGCCGACCTGATCCGGCGCGACTGGCTGGATGCGGCCGATCTGGTGCTGGGCAGCGAGATCCTGCACGACGACGAGGATTTCGGCTGCTTCGAATGGTTCGCGGCCGACAGCGTATTCCGGCAATGGATGCCGGAGCATGCCGCGCTCGAACTGGATCGCCGGCTGCGCGCGGTGCAGGCGCAAGCCGATGCGTGCGCGCGAATGACGGACTACGAGGCAATCGGCAGGCAACTGGTCGAGGCCGCATGGCTGATCCCGATCTCGCACGAGCACCAGCACGTCGAGCTCGCATCGCACGTTGCCGGGGTCGACGCCGCGCCGCTGGGGTTCGTGTCGTTCGCCGGGCTGTGGGTGCGGTGACGGGGTTGCCGGGCAGCGTCATGCGTTGATCCAGGTGGATATCGCGACGACGTGCGCGACGATATAATTCGCACTCCGAGGGCACTCGAGCGCGACCGCGCACAGACGACACGACAACAAGAATCAGACATGGCTCCGTCTCAACCACATGCATTGCAGCGTCCACCCGCCGAAGTCCCGTATGCCGATCAGTTCGCGGAACTGAAGGCGCAGGACGGCGCACGGTCACGCCCGCCGGGCCGGCAACCGAGCCTGACGGCCGCCCGCGCATTCATCGCAAACGATCGCGCGAAGCTGCGCCGCTACTTCGAGCAGAAGGCGGCGCGACGTGAAGGGACGCGCCGGCGCGCGTACTACGGGGCCCGCAACCGTTTGCCGTGACGGATGACCTGCGATGTCCGGAAACGGACACATGCGCGTCGACAATCGCTGATATGTTGCCGCGCGATGGCGAATCGGCCGGAGCACATTCCGGCACGCCGTGCCGCAACAAGAGGCGGCGAGTCCTCCCCGAACGGCGGACCCGCTCCCGGCCAGTCGACTTCTTCCGGGCAATTTCACCGACATGCTAGATCCCGCCGTGGCCATCGCCACTTCCGCACTCATGAGCACGGTACTGCTGGTGCTGCTCGGCTCCCTGCTCAGGTCGGGGATCCCCGGCGTGCTCGAATGGTTCGCCGCCAACGCCGCGATGGTCGTCGGCATGCCGCTGATCCTGTTGCGCGGGCAGATTCCGGATTCCCTGTCCGTCGTTGCCGCGAACCTGCTGATGGCCTCCGCGGCCATCACGTACTACGCCGGTTGCGCGCGTTTCCTGGGGCACGCCGTTCGCTGGGCCTGGCTGACCGTTTCGCTCCTGCCGCTCGGCATGGCGCTGGTCTACTGGCGCTACGCGGTCGACAGCATTCCCGTGCGCGTGCTCGTCACCACGTCGTTCAGCGCCGCGTTCTGCGTCGCGATCGGGCTTCTGGTGCTTCGCCATCGGCCGTCCGGCCGCCCGGCCTATCCGTATCGGGTGACCGCCGTGATGGCGTTCCTCTTTGCCGTCTGCCAGCTCGCGCGCGGGATCTATTTCATGACGCTCGACGGCGCGTCGAGCCCGCTGATGTTTGCGTCCACCGGCAACGTGATACTGCTGGTCGCCGGTGCGACCATCGTGCCCACGCTGTCGATGTCCGCGATGATGATGGTGCACGACCTCCTGCTCGCCGATGCGCGCGAGGCGGCGAACCGGGACTTCCTCACCGGGGCGCTGTCGCGCAAGGGCTTCGAAGCGGTGGCGCGCAAGCATCTGGCCGACGCGGACAGGTGCGGCCTGCCTGCCTCCCTGCTGATCGCCGACCTCGATCATTTCAAATCGATCAACGATACGCTCGGTCATGCGGGCGGCGACGCCGTGCTGCGCGAATTCGTCCGCATGACGCAATCGCAGTTGCGGCGCGGCGACGTGCTCGGGCGCATCGGCGGCGAGGAATTCGCCGTGCTGCTGCCGGCGACGGAGCTGGACGATGCACTGCGCCTCGCGGAGCGGTTGCGCCACGCCGTCCTTGCACAACCCGTGACGACGCAGGCCGGGCCGTGCGCGTACAGCATCAGCGGCGGCCTGGCAGGCTGGCGGCCGGGTGAAACCCTCGACCACCTGAGCACGAAGGCGGACGCCGCGTTGTACGAGGCGAAGCGTTCGGGACGCAACAGGATGTGCATCCACGGCGAAACGCGAAGCGCACACGCGTCGCCGTTCCAGGACCTTGCCGTACCGGCGGCGGTTTCGTGAACGCACGGCCCCCGCGCGGACAGGCAGGATCGGAACGACATGCGACCTCGGTTCACGAACAACGACGGCATCATGCGGCCCGGCGTGCGTCGCGGCCGGCGCACGCGGGCATCGGCCGCCGCCCGTGCCGGCCGTATCGACACTGATTGCCGTGCAGGTACGGGCCGAGGGGCAGGGGCCGCCCGCCGCGGTCACGCCCGCCCGCCCGCACGTCCTCCCGTTGCTTTGGTTCTTTCGACACTCACCATGACACAGCCCATCGCCGAACTCCTTGCCATCCTGCAGCGTCCCGTACACGGTCAGGCCGATCTCCTCACGCTGGACGATTTCTTCGAGCTGACCGAAGTCCACGCCGTGCATGAGCAGACGGAGGATCGCAGTTGCGCCGACACCTTCCTGCACGCGTGTGCGGCCGCACTGCCGGCGCTGCATCCGAATCGCGCGGCGTTGCTTGCGTTGCTCGGCGGCGCGATCGTCGAGCGCGGCGCCGATCCCCGCATCCTGTTTGCGGCCGCGCGGGCCGTGCTTGGCGCGTGGCTGCGCGAACTCGCGCCGTATTGCGCGCAGGCGGTCGAGGAAGAAGACGATGAAGCGGACGACGAGGCCCGCCGCGACTGGCACGCGGCCCGCCAGCGGCTCGATGCACGCGACGAGCGGCAAGCCTGGGAGGTCGACGCATTGCGGGCCGCCGTCGATACGCTCGTGCTGCCGCTGATGGCGATGCTGATGCGCGATCGCGACAATCACCGCGATTTCGTCGCGGACACCGCGCTGCAGGCGTTGCTCGACCGCATGGCGGACAACGACAGTTTGCCGTTCGACCAGTTGCACTATTTGCGCACCGCATCCGCGTTGACCTACGACCCGGAGTGCGTCGTCGTGCTGCCGGCTTCGGGCACGGGCTTCGTGGCCAGCGCGCACGCGGTCAACAACACGTTCCATGCATTCACGCTGCTGCAGCGCCTGATCGGCGAACACGCGCACGCGCTGCGCATCGGCAGGCCGATCGCCGCGAGGATCGGCGACGAGGAACAGGACACGTCGGAGTTTCACTGGCTGCAGGCGCACGCCTATGCGAACGGCGTGCTGGTCGACAACCTGGCGCTCGCATGGGGCGAGGCGCCGTTGCGCAACCTCACCCGCAAGCACGGCAAATGCGTGCTGATCGCGTTGGATACGGAAGAGGGAATCCGGCGCAGCTGGGACGGTTTCAATGGCGTCTGTCACCCGGCGCAGAACCCGTCCATGGCGCTGGTGCGCTTCCTGACGCCCGCCGAAGTGGCCGGCTATCTGGCCTGACGCGCCGGCTATACGGGGATTCGCGCAAGCGGGGCTCCGGGCGGCGCCGCGTCTCCGTCCTCGCCCGGCCCGATCGGGCCAGGCGAGGCTGGAGAAGGGCGGGCCACGACCCGTCCGCTTCGCGCGCAACACCACACGGGCCCGCAAACCCTGCCGACCCTTGGTCGACGGCATGCTTGTCCAACGAGCGCCTCGTGCCTTTTTTATATCAGTGCTCGTCGGAATGCCGCCGACAGCCCGGCCGCCCTGTTTTATCGGCGTCGCTCGAAGCGGTCGCCTGACCGATCGACGCGCCGTCATCGTGCGGGGTGCTGCCCATGATGGTGGTGCTGATCAAGGCGCCCGGGTGTCCATGGCCGCGCACTGCGCCCGTGCATCCTTGATTGGCGTGCATGTTAAATGAGCGCGCGCGTCGAAAACTGACAAATTCTGACATTCGGGAGACGGCCGGCGCCGGGCGGCCGGACGACGTCGCGCGTTCGGGTATAGTGTCGCCCGATCGCAGCAACCTGCACGGATCGCGTGATGTTTCGGCTCATCTTCCTCATCCTGTTTGCGTGGGCCCCGGCGGCCTTCGCCTCACCCGCCATTTCGCTGCCGGCCGGCGGGCAGGTCGGCATCCGGACGGGCTGGGACCTGTTGCGCGATCCCGGCAACACGCTGACGGTCGAGCAGATCTCGCGCCCCGAGATCGCGCGCGGGTTCGTCGGCCAGACGTCGGAGCCGGCGCTCGGCTACGTCGCCGGCACCGCGTGGCTGCGCCTGACCGTCATACGCCCGGCGGGTGCGCCGCCGATGTGGTTCCTGGAATTGCGCTCGTCGCTGCTGAACGACGTCACGCTGTACGTGCCGCAGCCCGACGGCGGATACCGGCGCCATGTCGCGGGCGATCGCAAGCCGGTGGAGCAACGCGACGTCGCCTACCGCAACCCGGTATTTCGCGTGGATCTTCCCGAGGGCCAACCGGTCACGCTGTATCTGCGAATCCGCAGTACCAGCACCATGAGCTTCTCGATGACGCTGTGGTCGCCCGACGCATTCATCTCCGCGACGAGCAAGGAATCGCTGCTGTTCGGCCTGCTGGACGCCGCGCATCTCGTGCTGCTCGTCTCGAGCCTGTGGCTGTTCCGGGTAACGCGCGACGCATCGTTCGGGCTCTACGGGCTGAGCGTGCTCGTGAACCTGCTCACCGCGCTGGGCGCCGAAGGCTATATCTATCAGTACCTGCTGCCTCACTCGCCGGTCGCAAGCAGTGCGATCTACCTGAGCAGCTGGCTGCTCGGCACGCCGGTGGGCACGCTGTTCACCGCGCACTACCTCGGCCTGTTCAACGCGCGCTGGCGGCGCTCCGCGATCGTTTTTTGCGCGGTGACGATCGTCGCCGCGCTGGCCGCCGCGCCGTTGATGCTGATCGTCAACGTCTGGTGGGTGCGCCCGCTCTACCTGTTCTGGCAGATCGCGGTCATCGTCGTCACGATGGCCGTCTCGCTCTGGCTCAGCGTGCGCGGACACCGCCATGCGCGCGTGGTCGTGCTCGTGCTGCTGCTGTTGCTCGGCGGCAGCGCGTTGCGCGTCGCCCGCAACGTCGGCTGGATCGCGCCGGGGCTGCTGGCCGACAACGCCGGATATCTGGGGATGCTCGCGTTCATGCTGATCATGAATTCGGCGATCAGCTCGCGCTACAACGCGATGCGCAATGCGATGGAAGCGGCGCAGGCCGACGCATTGCGCGTTGCCCGCCAGGCCGAGCGCGATCTCGAGGCCAAGGTCGCGCTGCGCACCCAGGCGCTTCGCGAGGCGATGGAGCAGGTGGAAGCGTCGCTCGCGATGGAAAAGCGCGCGCAGGACGAGCAGCGCCAGCTTCTGGCGACCGTCTCGCACGAGCTGCGCACGCCGCTCGCGGTGATCGACGCCACCGCGCAGAACCTCGATCTCGACGACTCCCGTGCCGATCCGCTGACCTCGTCGCGCTACCAGAAGATCCTGCGCGCGACGCAGCGCCTGACGGTGCTCATCAACGATTCGCTGCACGAGGACGGCTTCGAGCTGCTGCGGCGCGGCACCCGGATCGGCGACACGCGGCTGGCGGGGTTGCTCGACGATGCGGCCGCGGCCGCCGAGGCGCTGTCCGACGGGCACCGCCTCCAGATCGACGCGAAAGACCTGCCGGACGCCTTCGCGTGCGACGGCAGCCTGACGCGCCTGGTGCTGCGCACGCTCGCCGACAATGCCGTCAAGTACACGCCCGCCGGCACACGGATCGTGTTGCGGGGCCGGCGTGCGCCGGGCGGCGTGGAGCTGGAGGTGGAGGACGACGGCCCCGGCATTCCGCCGGCGGACCTGCCGTACGTGTTCGACCGCTTTTATCGCGGCCGCAACGTGGGCCGCAAACCGGGTACGGGCCTCGGTCTGCCGCTCGCGCGCCGCATGGTCGAGATGCAGGGCGGCACCCTGAACCTGGTCAGCGAGCCCGGGCGCGGCTGCCGGGCGACGGTCTTCCTGCCCGTGCAGGCGGACGTGGCGGCCCTGGCCGCTCAGGCGAGCATCAGCGGCGCGGCGAACGTATAGCCGGTGCGGTGCACCGTTTTCAGCGGCAGCTCGGAACCGGCCTCGCCGCGCCAGCGCTGCCGCAGGCGGCTGACCATCGTCTCCAGCCTGCGCTCGTCGTAGTCCACCCAGTCGAAACCGAAATCCTCCGCGATCTGCCGCCGGCTGACCGCCTTGGCCGGATGGCGCGCCAGCAGGGCGAGCAGGGCGATCTCGCTGGCCGACAGGTCGAGCCGACCGCCGTCCGGCGCCGACAGCACGCGCGCCTGGCCGTCGAGCCGCCAGTGGTTCGTCACCCGGCGGCCGAGCGCCTGGAGAATCGCGTCGAGTTCGAGCAGCTTCACCGGCTTGACGAGATAGTGGTCGGCTCCGCCGATCAGGCCGTCGATCTTGTCCTGCGTGTCGCCCCGCGCGGTCAGCATGACGATGCCGCAGTCTCGATGCCGGGCCCTGAGCCACACGGCCGCATCGAAGCCGCTCCCGTCCGGCAGCATCACGTCGATGATCGCGAATGCGAGATCCGACGCGCGTTCCCGGAACTCCGCGACCGTGCCGGCCTGATCGACCGTCCAGCCGCGCTTTTCCAGGAACGCGGCGATTTCCTCGCGCAACTCGACTTCATCGTCGAGCAACAGCACCTTAGTCATACCGCTACCTCGGACCGCTCCGTGCATCCGCGGCGTATTCCCGTGTTTCCGCCCCGATCGGCGGCAGCGCCGCGCCCGATCGCGCGATGCAGCCGCCATCGGCCCCATCCTGGCTTGCACACTTTGCAAGCGCGGGAATTTTAGCCGACCAGAACCGCGGCGATTGCGTCCGGCGGGAAAAATCGAAGGCCGCGAACACATACCCGGAACGCGCACGCCGGCGCTCGTTCGTCGAAGCGCCTCGATACCGCGTGGCGGTTAGCGGTGCCGGTATCGGTGTCTGCCGGTCTGGCCGCCGCAGACGGATATCGTGTTTTCCTGACATGCCGGGAAACAACCGTCAGCTTCGGATCGATGCGGCAATCGGCGCGATCCGGTTGCCGGACCGGCCATGATTTTTGCCGGACGATTTTGTCGAAATGAGAATTGCAGCGACGCTAACAAAGTGCATCGATGTATCCCGCCACGGGAATAATCGCTATCGATATTAAATAAAACAAATGGCGAGATTGTTTTAATACCGGTTCGCATCGTCTGTCCGAGGTGGCCTGCGCAAGCGTTGTCATGCCCGATTGTCGCGAAACGTCGCGACCACGTGCCTCCGATGCGATGTTGCCGATATCTCCAGCGCGGCCGACGAAACAATTTCAAATTCATCACTAAATCCTGACTCGATTAACACCGATGACTGGAAAAATTAACCTGTCAGAAAATATCTTGTAATTATAAAAATGGCCTCCTAGCATGCCTCTGCGGTTCGTGACATGTCTTAAACCAAGGTTTTACTTGAGGTATTCCTCGAACATTACCCATTCATAACGCGGGGGATTACATGAAGAAACTGTCTCGTCTGCTGCCCGTCACCGCGATTACCGTCGCGAGTCTCGGCGCCTTTGCCCAGGCCGGCGACCCGTCGGCCACGGTCGACAAGGCGCTGCAACTGATCCAGCAGAACCCGTCCGCCTTCAGCCTGGCCACCGGCGGCGCGGCACGTACCTTGAAGTTCGCGGGGCCGCAGGCGAATGCGCCGACGGACGGCGACCAGTTCCAGGTGCGCGACGTGATCGTCGATCCCGACGGCACCGAGCACGTGCGTTTCGACCGCTTCCATGCGGGGCTGCCCGTGATCGGCGGCGACGTCGTTGTCCATTCGCGCCAGGGGCAGTTGAAGCAGGCGAGCCTGACCCAGCTCGCGCCGATCAATCTTGGCAATACGATCGGCAAGGTCGGAAACCGCGCCGTGGTGCGCAACGCGCCCGACATCGGCGCGGCTACGGTCAGGCGCATCGCGGCCGCACGTTTCGACTCGGACGTGCGCCGTGTCGATGACGCGGAACTCGTCGTGTTCGCCCGCGATGTCACGCCGACGCTGGCTTATGCGGTGCGTGTGTACGGCAAGGCGACCGATACGCACGGCGATGCCGTGCTGTACTACGTCGACGCGCGCACCGGCGTCGTGCTCGACGCACAGGACCTGATCAAGACTGCCGCCGCGACCGGCACCGGCCGCTCGCTGTACTACGGCAACCTGGCGCTCACCACGGACCAGACCGGCACGAACGCGTACCGGATGCTCGATCCGGGGCGCGGCTCCGGCTCGGTCTACGACGGTCGCGGCCTGAGCTCCGACGACATCGAGCAGGCGACCGACCTGCCGATCTTCACCAGCAGCACGAACGTCTGGGGCAACAACACGACCACCGACCGGCAGACCGTCGCCGCGGACATCGACTACGGGCTCGCGTTGACCTGGGATTACTACAAGACCATGCACAACCGCAACGGCATCTTCAACGACGGCCGCGGCGTGAAAAGCTATGCGCACGTGGTGTTCAACACGGGCAGCGGCACCACCGGCGCGAACGCCGCATGGCTGTCGTCGCACGTGATGGTGTACGGCGACGGCGATCCGGGCACCCGCCTGCCGAAACCCGTCGTTTCGGTCGATGTCGCCGGGCACGAGATGAGCCACGGCGTGACCGAGGCCACCGCCAATCTGAACTATTCGGGCGACGCGGGCGGCCTGAACGAGTCGACGTCCGACATTTTCGGTACGCTCGTGAAGTACTTCGCGAACAACCCGAACGATCCCGGCAACTATGTGATCGGCGCGCGCGTGGTGAGCGGCGGCCTGCGCAAGATGTACAAGCAGGATCTCGACGGCCGGTCGTTCAGCTGTTATCCGTCCGGCGGCTTCTCGTGGTCGAACCCGCGTCACGATCCGCATCTCACGTCGGGCGTGGGCAACCGCTTTTTCTACCTGCTGTCGGAGGGCCCGGCGGTGCCGTCGACCGATACCGGCCTGTCGAAGGCGCAACTGGTCTGCAACGGCGACACGACCTTCAGCGGCCTGGGTCGCGAGAAGGCCGGCAAGATCTGGTACCGGACGCTGACCGTGTATCTGAACGCCAACTCCAGCTACCCGAACGCACGGCGTGCGTCGATCCAGGCGGCGAACGACCTGTATGGCGCCAACTCGGCGGAGAGTGCGATCGTCGCTCGCGCGTGGAGCGCGGTCGGCGTGAATTGACGGCGGACGGGCGGGCAGGGTGAACGCCTTAAGGTCGCGTGGCGGGGCTTCGTCCCGGAGGCGGTTGCGCCGGGCGAGGCTGCCGCCACGATGGCCTTCGGGCGATCCGTTTCGCGTGTTGTCATCGGGATCGTTCCGGCAGCGTGACGCGACGTGCGCCGGAACCGGCGTTTCGTGTCGCAGGCCAGCCGGCCCGACCACCAGCCTGCGCAGCATGCGATCGGGACATGTCCGCCTCCAATGCAATCCCGACCGCGTGACGGGTGTGCCGCGGCAGGCCACGCGCCGAGGCAGGTCGCGCGGAACCGGTCGAATGCGTCACCGATTGGATTGCCGCGCACGGATTTCGCTGCGCAATGCTGTCATGCGCGCGATGATGCTGCTCGCAACGCTGGCGTTCGTTGCCTGTGCGCTGCCGGTATCGTTCCCGTGGTTTTTCGTCTGGCGATTCGCTTCCGGATTGTCGGGCGGCGCGCTGATGGTGCTCGCCGCCCCGACGATCCTCGCGCACGTGCCGCCGTCGCGGCGCGGCTTTGCGAGCGGCGGCATCTTCACCGGCATCGGGCTGGGCATCGCCGCATCGGGGACGATCATGCCGATTCTGCTCCGGCAGGGGCTCATGGCCACCTGGCTCAGGCGTGCCCCCGGTATACCGCCCGGTAGCGGGGTTTACAACAGAAATGATGCGAGATGATTGATGTTTGATGCGCTCCGGGTATAATGGTGATGTTTGATGTTTGATGCTACCAAGGAGGGCCACATGCGCACCACTATCGACATCGATGACGACGTCCTTGCCTTCGCGCGGGAGCGTGCGAAGGCCGGCACGAGTATCGGCAAGGTGATTTCCGATCTCGCGCGGACAGCGCTGCAGCGAACGACGACCAACCAGTCGAGCCGCAATGGCTTGCCGTTGATGCCGGTCTCCGCGACTGCACGTCCGGTCACCCTCGACACCGTTAATCAACTTCGCGACGATTCGCTTTGATGACTTACCTTCTCGACGTCAACGTTCTCATTGCACTGCTGGACCCTGCGCATGTTCAGCACGAGCCGGCCCATGCATGGTTTGGCCGGGTAGGTCATTCTGCATGGGCCACGTGCCCCCTTACCGAAAATGGCGTGCTCCGGATCATAGGTAATCCGAAGTATCCGAACACGATGGGATCACCTGCGTCCGTTGCGCCGCTCGTCGTGCAACTACGGGCCCACGCGGGGCACGCTTTCTGGTCGGACGACGTGAGCTTGCTAGATGAAAAACACGTCGACGCCACCCGCCTGCTGTCGTCCGCTCAGCTGACCGACACTTACCTGCTCGCGCTGGCACGGGCTCACAAGGGCAAGCTGGCGACGTTCGATCGACGCCTGGTTGTCGATGCGGTGCCGAACGGCGCCAAGCATCTTGAACTGATTTCCTGACCTTTGCCGGGGATCTACGCCAACTCGGGGAGGATAGAGGCCGTGGATCCAACGCTACGAGACTATTTCGGCAAACGCGATTGATAGATATTCAAACACGATGCCGAGTGACATCAATGATCGCGGCACACTCGCTGGTTCGCCCGGCGAGCAGCAAACTGATCGACGTGGTCAATCCTGACGAGAGTTAATCCATGTCCCGCGTAGCCTCCAAAAAACAGCCCGCCCGACCGGTGCCCGTACGCGTCGAAGGCATCGTGTTCCATGTCGCGCCGCATGATGATCGTTGGGCCGAAACGATCGGCGTTCCGTTCGAACATCGCGGCCGCACGTGGGCTGTGCATCGCAGCACGCTGTCCGATCCAAGCATGCCGGCGCTATTCTCGGTGTCCGAAGTTGAAACGGGGCGCAGTGTCGGGCAAATCATGGAGGCATCGATCGACGCCGCGCGTGCCGTCGCGATCGAGAGAATCGACCGAGCTTCTCCCGAACAGTGGGAGGCGGTTTTCCCGGCCGAGAAACCGCGCGCTCGGGCGCGTGCCGCATTGGTCTAAGCCATGTCGAACCGGCCGCAGCAACTCACACCGCCCCCTGCGTACCTACAGCAGGACGGAAGCCGCCGACGAGATCGGCCGTTCGACATCGAACGATGAACGTCGGCGGTCCTGGCTTATCGTCGTTGACGTTAAACGCACCCAAACTCTCGACGCTCGGATCTTGCTACGATAGGTTTGCCGAGAACCCACCGACGCGGCGACAGGACCAGTCGCGCGACGCGTGAGCACCGGCTCAAAACGGCAAAGCCAACTATTCAAAGGAGCCAGCATGACCGACGTGATTTCGTTCCCGACTAGCCAGAGCCAGTCCACCGTCTACACGAAGGCCGGGCTCAGTTTCACCATCGTGCTGCCTGAGAGAGACGCGTCAGCAGAAGATGCTAACGGCGCGCCGGTCCTGATATATGGGCTGGTGCTCGGCAATGGTGACGTGGTGTATAGCACCGCGGAAGGCGTCGTGGCGCTGATCGAGGCAAGCGTCGCCGGACAGCAGCTCGCAGAAAGGGCTGCCGCAGAGGCCTTCCTGCATAAGATCGCCCAAAAATGGGCCCTTGTGCAGAAGCACAAAGATGGCTACCCCAAAAAGAGTTGGTGGGTCTGGGAGCAAAGTTAAGCTCGCCCCCCGAGCGGCCGATGCGCCGCTCACAGGCGCCGCGCCCGGCGCGACGGGCACGGCCCAATTTCATTGATTGGCCCGACGCGGTCAAGCGCGGTGACCTAGTGGCTATCGCACCTGAAATGGTTAAGGTCGCGAGTCACGACTTGCTTAGGCTCAGTCCCGCGTCGACGTCGGCAATCGAACAGGCGCCGCCTCATCCGTGGACATCAGCGATGCTCACAAGCGCGGGCAGTCCAGTTGTGGCGTGTTGTGCTCCGATTGCTCGGCCCGGCCTTGGACACATCCCCCGCGCAGGCGATTGCACCGCGCGCGAAGGGTGCTCGGGCACGACTGCTGGGGTGCCTTTGATTTCTATGCTCTTTTCCGGTTTGATGCATTTAGCCTAGCAAGGCTCTCCCTTGCGGCCCCAAATAATTAACCCAACAAAACAATGAGTTAGTGTCTACCATTCGCCAACGAAGCAGAGGGCTTCCCCGAACGCGGTGTATCGAAGATGAGTGGTCCCTCGACCGGCAGTGCCAGACCGGAAGAATGCACGGGAGTCAAGGGCACCCCCAAACGCGACATCTGAACTTGGGACCTACACTGTCGTAGCCATTTCAAGATGTCGTAGCGCCAGCTAAATAGAAATGGAAGGAGGGCGCATAAGCGTTAGCGTCGGCCACCGTGCTGATGCCGCGCAATCTCAACTCCTTGACCAGCCGATCCTGCAGCGTCAGGTGCGCTCGCTCGACGCGCCCCTTGGCCGGGCTGCTGTTCGCGCAGAACGTGTCGATGTTCAACTCGAACATCGCCCGGCCAAAGTGCGTCACGCTGCTGCCGGTTTTGCTCGCGGTCGTGCTGCGAAATACGCTGGCTTTGTCGCTGTAAAACGCTACCGGCTTGCCGTGGCTCTCGATGTACGCGCGCGTCGCTTCGAAGTAGCTGAAGGTCGATTCGGTCTGCGTGAAGTGCAGCATCATCAGCCGGCTCGTCGCATCGTCTACGTACACCAGCAGCGTGCAGGCCGGCGCCCGCTCCTCGAACCACCGATGGTCGCTGCCATCGATCTGGATCAGTTCGCCCAGGCAGGCCCGACGCGCTCGTGGCTGATAAACCTTCGGTGGCCGCTGTCGACGTGGAATCCACAAGCCAGCGTCCGTCATCAGCCTCCTGATCGTTTCCTTGGCCAACCGAATGTCGTGGCATTCGTACAGCTTCTCGCAGGCCAGCGTCGGGCCGAAGTCCGCGTAGCGATCCCGGATGATCGACAGCACGCGGTCAGCCGTCATGCTATCCAATCGATTGTTGCTGGGCTTCGCGCGCCGTTGCGACACGAGACCTTGCGGCCCGTGCTCACGCAATCGGCCGACCAGCCGCCGAATCTGCCGCGTCGTCAGCCCGAGTCGCTCGGCCGCACGCCACGGCTGAAGCTTGCCGTCCGCGACGTCCTGGATGACCTTGAATCTGTCCAGCTCGTGCATCGTCATCGTGATCCGTTCCGTTCCAGCCATCGAAGCCTCCGGCGCTGGACACCCGGCGGCCGAACAGCTTACGTGGCACGAAAGCGGACATTTCTATGTAGCCGAAAGCGGACATTTCAATCTAGCTGCTACAACCAAAAATGTCGATAATTAACGTTATGTCAAATATCAAAACTGACTATCCCGAACCTGATCGACGGACTGGTAATTGCCGAAACTCGGTGTAGCTGCACCCGCGTCAAAATACTTCGAACGAACACCAGTCGGGCACGAACCCATCGAAGATAAAAAAGTCGTCGATGTACGTCAGCCCAAGGCGTTCCAATGACCTCATGCACACGTCTGCCGCGTCGCCACCAAAGAACGGACCAAGCGATATAAGGCTATCGGACTCGTCAAAATATTCCCGGAAACTGAATTCGACCATAACTGGAGATAGGTCGACATTCTTGGCCGCTAGCGCAGCCCGGCGGACAACGATCCCGAAATCTCTCGAAACTTTCATCGTTATTGGTCAAAGACATACGGGTACGAAAAATTTATACGCATTCCCTCGAACTCTAAAGCCAGGTGCTGCTGAATACGGGGGCGTCGGGAGTTCGGCCAGGTTACTGAAAAAAACAGCACGCACCAGGCAAGCACCCACCCCACCCCCGATCGCGCACGGCACCCCAACCGAGCACCGCGCGCGACCGGTCGACCATCAGACCGCCATCACCGTCACCGACTTCGTGACGAGATACGGCTCGAGCGCTTCCGGCCCGCCTTCCGACCCGTAGCCCGAATCCTTCACGCCGCCGAACGGCATTTCCGGCCACGGCGTCGCCGGCTGGTTGATCCACAGCATCCCGACTTCGAGGCGCTGCGTCAGCAGGTGCACGTTCGCGAACGAGCGCGTGAACGCATAACCGGCCAGACCGAACGGCAGGCGGTTCGCTTCCGCGATCGCCTCCTCGAGCTTGTCGAAGCCCCGAATGGCCGCGACCGGGCCGAACGGTTCGTTGTTGAACACGTCGGCGTCGAGCGGCACGTCCGCGATCACGGTCGGCGCGAAGAAGTTGCCTTCCGAGCCGATCCGCTCGCCGCCCGTCTCGATCCGCGCACCGACCTTGCGTGCGTTGTCGACCACCGACGCCATCGCGGTCAGCCGGCGCGGGTTCGCGAGTGCGCCCAGCGTCGTGCCTTCCTCGAGACCGTTGCCGACCTTCAGCCCCTCCGCATACTTGACCAGCGCACGCGTGAATTCATCGCGGATGCTGTTGTGCACGAGGAAGCGCGTCGGCGAAATGCAGACCTGCCCGGCGTTGCGGAACTTCGCACCGCCGGCCGCCTTCACCGCGAGCGCGACGTCGGCATCCTCGGCGACGATCACCGGCGCGTGGCCGCCCAGCTCCATCGTCGCGCGCTTCATGTGCAGGCCGGCCATCGCGGCGAGCTGCTTGCCGACCGGCGTCGAACCGGTAAACGTGACCTTGCGGATCACCGGGTGCGGAATCAGGTACGACGAGATTTCAGCGGGATCGCCGTAAACGAGGCCGATCACGCCGGCCGGCACGCCTGCGTCGACGAACGCGCGCAGCAGCGCGGCCGGCGATGCGGGGGTCTCTTCCGGCGCCTTCACGAGGAACGAGCAGCCGGTCGCGAGCGCGGCGCTCAGCTTGCGCACGACCTGGTTGACCGGGAAATTCCACGGCGTGAACGCGGCGACCGGGCCGACCGGCTCCTTCACGACCGTCTGCTGCGCGCCAAGGTTGCGCGGCGGCACGATGCGGCCGTACACGCGGCGGCCTTCGTCCGCGAACCATTCGATGATGTCCGCGGCCGACAGCACTTCGACGCGCGCTTCGGTGAGCGGCTTGCCCTGCTCCTGCGTCATCAGTTGCGCGATCGCGTCGGCGCGTTCGCGCACCAGCGCGGCCGCCTTGCGCATCGTGGCCGCGCGCTCGTGCGCGGGCACCTTGCGCCACGCCTCGAAGCCGCGTTGCGCGGCGGCGAGCGCACGGTCGAGATCGGCGATGCCCGCGTGGGCCACCTTGCCGATCGGCTTGCCGGTCGCCGGGTTCACGACGTCGATCGTCTTGCCGCTCGCGGCGTCGACCCACTCGCCGTCGATCAGCAGTTGCGTATCCGTATAAGTCACGTTAGCCATCCAGACACCCCTACATTGCGTCGATAAAACGCGCGCTGCCGCGAACGGCCGCGCGCGGGTTGACAAAAAACCAGGCTGCCAGGGCAGGCGCGCCCCGGCGGCACTGATGGCCGGCACACGGGCCTGCCGTCGTTCCGCATGAGGCCGCGCTCAGCGCGCGGCCGCCGTCGCCTTGCGGAGTTTCGCGACGTCCGCCGGCTGCACGGCCGGCGCGCCGTTGTTCCAGCCGGCGCGCATGAACGTCAGCACGTCGGCGATCTGCCGGTCGTTCAGCTGGTTCGAAAACGCCGGCATCGGATACGCGGACGGCACGCCGTCGATCACGAGCGTGTCGCTGCCGTTCAGCGTCACGTTGATCAGCGACGCGGCATCGGCCTCGAGCACGTTCGGGTTGCCCGCGAGCGGCGCGAGCAGCGGCGCGTAGCCGCGCCCGTCCACGCCATGGCAATGCAGGCAGTAAGCGTTATACACCTTCGCGCCCGGATCGGTTGCCGGCCGGCCCAGCGCAGCCTGCGTCGCCTTCGGATCATAGCGGTAAGGCGGTGCGCCTGTCCCGCCGGCGGCCGGCAGCGTTTTCAGGTAGCGGGAAATCGCCGCCAGATCGTCGTCGGTCAATGCCTGCGTGCTGTGGTTGATCACGCTCACCATCGAGCCGAACGCGGTGGCGTGGCGGTTCGCGCCGGTCTTCAGGAACTGCGCGACGTCGGCCTCGTTCCAGCGGCCGAGCCCCGTGTTGTACTCGCCGGTCAGGTTCGACGCAAACCAGTTGTCGATCGGCGCGCCGGACAGGAACACGCTGCCGCCCTCGTCGAGCGCCTTCTCCTGGAAGCCGACGCCGCGCGGCGTGTGGCACGACCCGCAGTGTCCGAGCCCCTGCACGAGATAGGCGCCGCGATTCCACAACGCGTCCCGGGCCGGCTTGTCGGCATAAGGCGTCGTGTCGAGGAATACCGCATTCCACAACGCGAGCGGCCAGCGCATGTTGAGCGGCCACGGGATGTCGGACGGACGGTTCGCCTGCTTCACCGGTTCGACGCCGTGCATGAAGTACGCGTACAGCGCCTTCACGTCGTCGTCCTTCAGCTTTGCGTACGACGGATACGGCATCGCCGGATACAGGTGATGGCCGTCCTTCGCGACGCCGGCGCGCAGCGCGCTCGCGAACTCGGCTTCCGTATAGCCGCCGATGCCCGTGTCCGGGTCGGGCGTGATGTTGGTCGTGTAGATCGCGCCCATCGGCGTGACCATCTTCAGGCCGCCGGCGAACGGCGTGCCGCGCGGCGCGGTGTGGCACGCGACGCAGTCGCCGGCTTTCGCGAGATACGCGCCGCGCGCGACGAGCGCGCTGTCGGCCGGCGCCGTTTGCGCGGCATGCGCGGCGGTGCCGGCCGACACTGCCGACAGCGCGAACAGCGACGCGCCGAGCACGTTCAGGGTGAGGTTTCGCATGATCGTCCCTCCCCTCATGCCGTCTTCAACTGGTCGCCGACCGGCAGCTTGCGCAGCCGCGTGCCGGTGGCCGCGAAGATCGCGTTGGACAGGGCCGCCGCCGTCGCGGCGGTGCCCGGTTCGCCGATTCCGCCCGGTGCCTCGCCGCTCTTCACCAGATGAACCTCGATGGGCGGCGTCTCGTTGATGCGCAGCATCCGGTAGTCGGTGAAATTGGTCTGCACGACGCGGCCGTCCTCGATCGTGATCTCGCCGTACAGCGCGCCCGTGATCCCGAAAATGATGCCGCCCTGCACTTGCGCCTCGATCGTGTCCGGATTGACGACCATCCCGCAATCGACCGCGCAGACGACGCGCTTCACCTGCACCTCGCCGTTGTCCACCGCGACGTCGACGACGATCGAGAAGAAGCTGCCGAACGCGTGCATGACCGATACGCCGCGCCCTTGCCCCTTCGGCAGCGGCGGGCCCCAGCCGGCCGCCTTCGTCGCGACGTCGAGCACGTTGAGCGCGCGCGGCGTCTTGCCGAGCAGCGCGCGACGGTATTGCACGGGGTCGGTCCTGGTCTGCGCGGCCAGTTCGTCGATGAAGCTCTCGACGACGAACGTGCTGCGCGTCGGCCCGACGCCGCGCCAGAACGCGGTCGGCACATGGCGCGGCTCCTGCCGCACGTAGTCGATCAGCTGGTTCGGCAGGTCGTACGGCAGATCGGCGGCGACCTCGACCGCGTCGGGATCGACGCCGTCCTTGAACGCCGGCGGGGCGAAGCGCGCGAGGATCGACGAGCCGACGATCCGGTGCTGCCACGCGATCGGCTTGCCGTTCGCGTCGAGGCCGGCCGAGATCCGGTCGTAGTAGTACGGCCGGTACATGTCGTGCTGGATGTCCTCCTCGCGGGTCCACACCACCTTCACGGGCGCGTTGACCTGCTTGGCGATCTTCACGGCCTGCGCGATCATGTCCGTCTCGAGCCGCCGGCCGAAGCCGCCGCCGAGCAGATGGTTGTGCACGACGATCCGCTCCGGCGCGAGGCCCGTAAGCTGTTGCACGGTATCGCGCGCCCGCGTCGGCACCTGCGTGCCGACCCAGATCTCGCAGCCGTCGCTACGCACCTGCACCGTGCAGTTCACCGGCTCCATCGTCGCGTGTGCGAGGAACGGCTGCTCGTACACGGCGTCGATGCGCGTCTTCGCATTCGAGAAACCCTTGCCGACGTCGCCGTCCTTGCGCGCGACCGCGCCCTTGCCGTTCGTCGCGGCTTGCGCGAGATCCGCGACGATGTCCTTCGTCGACACCTTCGCGCCCGCGCCTTCGTTCCACTTCACGACCAGCGCCGACGCGCCCCGCTTCGCGGCCCACGTGTGATCGCCGACCACCGCGACCGCGTTGTCCGCGCGGACGACCTGGCGCACGCCGGGAATCTTTTTCGCGGCGGTGTCGTCGACGCCGGCGACCGTGCCGCCGAACACCGGGCTGTTCACGATCACCGCGTACAGCATGCCGGGCAGCCGCACGTCGAGCCCGAACTGCGCGGTGCCGTCGACCTTCTCCGGCGAATCGAGCCGCTTCGCGGGCGTGCCGATCAGCTTGAAATCCGCGGGTTTCTTCAGCGCGACGTCCTTCGGCACCGGCAACTTCGCCGCCGCATCGGCGAGCTGGCCGTACGAGGCGCGCCGGCCGCTCGGCGGATGCTGCACTTCGCCGTTCACGGCGCGGCAGGCGGCCGGATCGACCTTCCACTGCTTCGCCGCCGCCGCGACCAGCAGCGTGCGCGCCGTCGCACCCGCGCGGCGCAGCGGTTCCCACGCGTAGCGTATCGACGTCGAGCCGCCGGTGAGCTGGCCGCCGAGCAGCGGGTCGAGGAACAGCTTCTCGTTCGGCGGCGCATGGTCGAGCGTCACGCTCGACAGCGGCACTTCGAGTTCCTCGGCGATCAGCATCGGCAGCGCCGTATAGACGCCCTGCCCCATCTCGACCTTCGGCATCACCAGCGTGACCTTGCCGGCGCGGTCGATCTGCACGAACGCGTTCGGCGCGAATACGCCGGCCTGCGCGGGTTCGGCCGCGTCGCCGCCGATCACCGAGCGCCGTGCATCGTCCCCCGCCGCCGGCAGGCTGAAGCCGAGCAGCAGGCCGCCGCCGGCCGCCGCGCCGAGCGACATGCCGAGTTTCAGAAACGACCGGCGCGAGACGCCCGCACCGGCCCGACCTGCTTCGATCAGTCCGCGCGACATGTCGGCCTCCGCAACGTGGATTCAACAAGGCTGACCGCTCCCGCGGCGGGCAGCGCACCAGGCGAGCATGAGAGCAGGTTCATCTCAGGCCCCCTGCGCGGCTTGCTTGACCGCCGCGCGAATCCGGTTGTACGTGCCGCAGCGGCAGATGTTGCCGGCCATGGCCGCGTCGATGTCGGCGTCGGTCGGGTTCGGGTTCGACGCGATCAGCGCGGTGGCGGCCATCACCTGCCCCGACTGGCAGTAGCCGCACTGGACGACGTCGAGCTCACGCCACGCCTGCTGGACCTTGTGGCCGGCCGGCGTCGCGCCGACGGCCTCGATCGTCGTGATCCTGCGGCCCGCGACGGCCGCGACCGGCAGCACGCACGAGCGTGCGGCGACGCCGTCGAGATGGACGGTGCACGCACCGCATTGCGCGATCCCGCAACCGAACTTCGTGCCGGTGAGGCCGATGACGTCGCGCAGCACCCAGAGCAGGGGCATGTCGTCGGGGACGTCGACCGGGTGGGTTGCGCCGTTGATGGTGAGGGTAATCATTCAGCCTCCGGGGCCGCTATTGGGGGAATCGGCGCGATGAACGCGCCGTGCGGTGTTGTCGTTGTTGTTGTCGTCGCGCCGGGCGCGACGGGTGCCGCGCGGCCCCCGGGAGAAGCGGGCCGTCGCGGTGTTGCTGCGCGGTTATCCGGCCACGTCGAGGTTCGACAGCACCCGGATGACCGGCGGCGCGGTGAACCAGTCCGCCGATTTCTCGCTGAATTCGCCGAAGTGCGGGCTCGCGAGATGCGCATCGAAGGCGGCCTGGTCGTCGTAGATCTCGTACAGATGCAGATCAGGCGCACCGTCCTGCGCGCGGAACAGGTCGTAGCGCCGGTTGCCCGGCTCGGCGCGCGTCCTGGCGACCAAGTTGCGCAGTTCGGCCTCGGCGGCCTGTGCATGCTCGGGCTTCACGAACAGGGAAGCAATCACGTGAAGGGCCATCTTGTCACTCCTTTCCGGACGGAATCGGGAAAACCGCCGGCCGGCGTCTGGCGATGCCGGCGGGCGGCCGTTTGTTGCTGCGAACCGTTACCGTCGTGTCAGGCCAGTTCGTCCGGGCCCACGCGCACGACAACCTTGCCGAAGTTCCGGCCGGCGAGCAAGCCGATCAGCGCTTGCGGCGCATCGGCGAGATCGGGGACGACGTCCTCGCGCGTCTTCACCTTGCCCTGCGCGACCCATTCGCGCATGTCCTTCATGAACGATGCAAGGCCGGCGGCATAGTGATCGCGGATGATGAAACCCTGCATGCGGATGCGCTTGCGCAGGATCGTGCCGATCAGCGCCGCCACGCGGTCCTGGCCGGTCGGCAGCGCGGTGTCGTTGTAATGCGCGACGATCCCGCAGACGGGCACCCGCGCGTGATCGTTGAGCAACGGCCACACCGCGTCGAACACGGCCCCGCCGACGTTCTCGAAATAGACGTCGATGCCGTTCGGGCATGCGTCCTTCAGCTTCGCGGCCAACGCGGGATCGCGATGGTCGACGCACGCGTCGAAGCCGAGCGTGCCGGTCACGTAGGCGCACTTGTCGGCGCCGCCGGCAATGCCGACCACGCGGCAGCCCTTCAGCTTCGCGATCTGGCCGACCACCGAGCCGACCGCGCCGCTCGCCGCCGCGACGACCACGGTTTCGCCGGCCTTCGGCTCGCCGATCGTCAACAGCCCCGTATAGGCGGTGAAGCCGGGCATGCCGAGCACGCCGAGCGCGTACGACGGATGCGCGAAGTCGCGGCCGAGCGGAATCAGGTCGCGGCCGTCGGACAGCGCGTAGTCCTGCCACCCCGCTCCCGCGACCACCAGGTCGCCTTCGCGGAACGCGGGCAGGTTCGACGCCACGACCTGGCTGACCGTGCCGCCGACCATCACGCCGCCGAGTTCGACCGGTGCCGCATAGGACGGCGCGTCGCTCATCCGGCCGCGCATGTACGGGTCGAGCGACAGCCAGACCGTGCGCAGCAGCACCTGGCCGGCGCCGGGCGTCGGCACGTCAGCGGATTGGGCGCGAAAGTTGCCCGGTGTCGGCGCGCCGACCGGGCGCGAATTCAGAACGATCTGGCGGTTTGCGGTCTTGCTTTGCGGCATGTATGCCTCCGTCAACAGGAATGGGCGTGCCTCGCGGGCACGATCGGATCAGCGGTGAAGCAGCGGAAGGTGCACGCGGGCATCGGCAGCGGCGGCCGCGTCGCGGTTGCTCGGGTGCGGGGGGATCGTCGGAGCAGCGTAACGCGGCACGGTACGTTCGTCATGCAAGAATCAAGTAGACCAGTCGTCTAGAATAAGGGTAAAAACAAGGCGCGCCCATGCGCGCCCGTCTTACGGCTGTCCGTCGTCGAGCGCGGCCGGCGGCAGGTTCAGCATGCGCCGCGTCTCGACCATCGCCCTTTCGAGCGGCTTGCGGTTGCGATGAATCTTCTCCAGCAGCGTCGCGCCCAGCCACAGCTCGTACAGGATCGCGGCCGTGTGCGGCGGATCGTCGACTGCGCTCAGCGAGCCGTCGGCCAGCCCCGCCTCGATGCCGCCGGCGAGCCGCTCGATGATCTGGCTCGTGCCCTGCCGCAGCACCGCGCGCATCGCCTCCGACAGGTCCGACACTTCCGCGCCGAGCTTCACCGCGAGGCACTTGCCTTCCGGATCGTCCGCGCACTGCGTGTGCAGCCAGTTGCCCCAGTACGTCATCAGGCGCTCGGCGCCCGTGCCGGCCTGGCGCTTGAGCAGGTTGTCGAGATGCGCGAGATAGCCTTCGAAATACGACTCGAGCAGCGCCTCGCCAAATGCCTCTTTCGAACCGAAGTAATGGTAGAACGAGCCCTTCGGGATCCCCGCCGCAGCGAGAATCTCGTTCAGGCCGACCGCCGAAAACCCCTTGTGGAGCATGATCGGCTTGGCGATATTCAGGATGTGCTGGCGGACTTCCGCGCCTGAAGATGCATTCATGATGGCGTATGTTAGCAACGATTAGACCGGTCGTCTAGTAACGTCGAACCGGCATGTTGAGCGGCACTTTACCCGATCCCCGCCGGGCGCCCAATGCCAGGCGGCGTCCGTTCCGGCCTGCCCGCGCATGGCGGCGTGCGCGCCGTCACATCAGCGACTTGGTTTCGTCGCGGGCGTTTCATCGATTTCCCGGATAAATACGCGCGGCGCATGTGCCGGCAGGCGCCGTATCCCGGCCGGCATTGCACACGTGTGCAATGCGCCGGATCGTCGTTGCCTCCTCTCGAACCCGTGACCAGGAACGCCCCATGACCGCTTCGAAACCCGAACGCCCGTCCGCGCCGAATCGCCGGCGCTTCATCCAGCACGGCGCCGCGCTGACCCTGTCGCCGCTCGTCGGCTCACTGGCTGCCTGCGGCGGCGACGGCAGCCCGACATCCGCATCGTCGTTCGCCGCCGCCGGCGCGGCCAACGCGTCCACGCGCAGCTACGGCATCGCCGACCGCTCGATCACGATCAACGTCGTCAACGCGATTCCGTCGTCGACGCTCGCCTTCGGCAACGCGGCGAGCCAGAGCGGTTCGATACCGCAGGCGTCGCAGGCGCAGATCGCGACCGGACAATCGACCGCCGTGAGTGCGTCGAACAGCTGGGGCGACTGCACGGGGTCGTTCGGCCTGGCCGGCGGCGACGCGTCGTTCGCGATCTCGTACACGCACCCGTTCGGATCGCAGCCGACCACCGTCAGCGTCACGCCGTCGGCCGGCTATGTGTCCGGTGCGGACGCCGCCACGTTTCCCGGACACGACTCGGTCGCCAATCTCACGCTGTATCGCGGCGTCCCGACCGCGAACGGCGCCTGGGTCGTTCCGCTTGCGCAGCTCGCGACGCCGCCGGCCAACAACTGCCAGGATTTCGCGAACAGCATGTTCGGCACCAACGTGCGCACGGCCGCGGCGATCCAGTCCGCTTACCAGGGCACGGGGCCGCTCGGTTACGTGCCGCCCGCCGATTTCACCGGCGGCCAGCTCGCGGGGTTCGTCGCGCAATGGGTGCAGCGCTGGCAGAGCGGCGCCGCGTACGGCGTGCTGCCAGCGGCCGACGCGCAGCTCATCGACGCGCTGAAACAATACGTGTCCAGCGCATCGAGCACCGGCCCGCTGACGATGTGGGTGCCGCAGATCGCATGGCAGGCCGGCTCCGATCCGGCCGTCTTCGCGCTGACGGGCTACCGGGCGTTTCCGTTCGTCGATGCGCAGGGCAACTGGATCGCAGGCACGCTGTCCGCGTTCCTGACGCTGCTGGCGGCCGGCTCGCACATCGTCGCGATCAGCGCGACGAGCGACCTCCCCGCAGGCGTCACGATGCAGGCGTTCGACAGCTTCATGGGGGCGAGCGGGCTGACGACGTCGACGGATATCGGCAACTCGCACTACGCATCGGTGCTGAATACGACCGGCCGTTACTACCTGAGCGTCGGCAGCGATTTCGCGCCGGCGAACTGCGGCCTGATCCTGTCGTTCCTGTACGGGCGTACGGTCAACAACCTGCTCGCGGGCGCCGGCACGTACAACACGTTCATTCAGCTCGAAGGCTGGCAGGCCGGCGGCTCGCGCCACAACGCCGACTATGCGACGTATCAGCAGACGCTGTGGAATATCTCGACGTACGGCGCGTCCGCATACAGCGAGAAGCGCGCGACGTCGATCTTCCTCGCGCCGGCGGGCTGGACGCCGCAGGTCTATCAGACGACGCGGATGATGCCGTACGTCGGCGCCTATGCGCAGTCGAACGGCACGCCGCAGGGTTGGCTGAACACGTCGCTCGTCACGATTCCGGCGGATGCGCCGCCGCTGCCTTCCAGGTACGTGCTGAGCTGAGTCGAGGCGGCAGCCGGACAGGCGGTCGGTCGGGCGGGTGGCATCCCGCCGGCTTCGCCTGCTCGGTTGCCGGCCGGCTTCGGCGTCAGCGCGATGCGTCGCCGGCGCGCTGCCTCGTGCGCGCCCGTCGCTCGCTCCGTTGCGCGGCCGGAGCCGTCTTGACGCCGCGTGCCGGCGCCCGTCTCGCGAGCACGGCCATCTCCCGTCGCAGATCCTCGAGTTCCTTGCCGCGCGCCGCGTCGGTGGCCAGCGCGCCGTCGAGCTGCCCCTGGAGCACGCCGCATCGATGCAGCGCGTCGCCGAGCTGCGCCTGCAACGCGGCCGTGTCGTTCCGGTTCCGGGCGTCGCGCTGCTCGGCGCGCGACGCCATGGCGTCGAGTTCCTTTTGCAGCCGGGCGGCCGCAAGCCGCTCGCGATCGATCTCCTGAAGCGCCCGCTTCTCCGATGCGCGCAAGCGCTCCTCGGCGCGACCGGCGTCGTCGCGCAGGAGGTCGAGCTGAGTGGTGAAGTCGGCGCGCGCCTGCGCAAGGGCGCGATCGCCTTCCGCGTTGTCGGCCTTCAGGCGCGCCAGATCCGCCTGCAGCGCTTGCCGCGACGCATCGTCCGCCGCCCTCGCCTGCTCCAGTTCCTGGATACGCACCTGTGCGGCCAGCAACGCGGCCGTGCGTTGCTCCAGTGCCGTTTCGGTGCGCGCGAGTTCGGCCCGCAGCGTCGCTACTTCCGCGTGCGCTGCCGTCCGCTCGGCTTCGACGTCCGTACGCAGCGCGTCGAGCGCGGCGGCAGCGTCGGCGCTCGAGCGATTCCATAGCGCCGCGACCAGTTCGCCGGCCGCCGCCTGCAGATCGACCGGCAGATCGGGGTGCTCGATACGCACGCGACTCTTTTCCCGCAGCTCGGCCCAGAACTCGCCGAGGACGGCCGTCGGCGTGCTCATGCTGCCCTTGCGGACGAGCTGATACAGACGGTTCGCGGTGGGCGTGATGCCGAAGCGGAAGAACAGCAGCGCGCAGGCTTCGCGGTACAGCTCGCGGGTTTTGGGGAAGTCGGCCTTGAGGCGCTCGATTTCGGCGGTCAGGCGGAATTCGTCGGCGGCGAGATCGGACATGGTGGGGTTCACGGATGATTTGATAAATAATATAACGTAAACCGGTAGATATCCAATCATTCGTCCTCTGAATTTTGACATTATTTCTATAATGTCGAGATTGTGTGGTTCGGTGCCGTGTATGGAATGCGAGCTGTTTGTTTGTGCCGCTTTGCAGCCCTCGCATCTGCCGTCAGACTGGATTCAGCGCCCCAACCCTTGCCCAGAAGGGTCCGGCAGCTTCGCTGAGATACTCGAAGACGCGTCGCTTGCATCTGGAACATGGCATCGCCTGTTCGGCAACCGGCGCTGCGCTTTGTGGAAATGTATAACCGGACTCGGAGAGTGACGGGATGCCCTGCCCGTGCGGGCGCCGCAGGCACCGAATTCCGTACTCCAGGTACGATGCCTACTCACCCTCGGAGAGCATGTGACGCCCTTGCGCTTGTACGTGGACACGGAGTTCACGGATTTTCTGGATTGCGATCTGATCAGCATCGCAATCGTGTCTGCCGACGGGCGAGAGTTTTACGGGGAGCGCTCCGATTTCGATCTCCGGAGCTGCAGCGAATTTGTGCGTGCGGCCATCCTGCCGCAACTGGGACAATTCCCCGACCGAGTGTTCACGCGCGAGGAATTGCGCGATGCGTTGCTCGCGTGGCTCGATCAGTTCTCGGGCGAATCCGGGCCACGGATGCTGTGCTTTGATTACGGCGGAGACTGGGAACTGCTGGTTGATCTGCTGGAAGACGTACCGGTGGGTTGGCAGGCGAGCCATCTCGGTGGCGCAGCGCTGGATCCCCACAAGATGGAAGCGTATTACCGCCAACACGGCGGACGGCATCACGCACTCCATGACGCCCGGGCAAATTGCTGCGCGGCGCTCGTGGATGTCTCCGGCCCGGATGCCTAGCAGGCCGGCGCCACCGCCGGGCCTCTCCTTGCCACTACCGCCTGTCAGTCCGCACCGCCGTCGAGCAGCGCGAGCGCCGGCCGCGCCAGCCCTTCGAGCAATGCGCGCTCCGGCCGCGTGCGCGCAAGTACGCGGATGCCCAGGTGCACCCCGAGCAGCAGGTTCGCCAGATCGTCGGCCGAGCGGTCGGCCGGGATGTCCCCCGACAACTGGCCGGCGGCGATCTGGTTCCGGAAGAACGCCTGCACCCTGTCCAGCACGCCGGCGATCATCGTGCGGAATTCCGGGTCGTGCGGCGCGACCTCGAGCGCCGAATTGACCAGCAGGCACCCTTTTCGATCCTCATCGTCGACTGAACGGTCGATGATCTCGCGAAAGAAGCCCTTGATGATCTCGCGTGGCGGCAGTGTCGCCTCGAGCCGCGATTGGCGGTCGCCAAAGCTGCGTTCGACATAGTGCGAAAGCGCGCGCCGAAACAGCGAGCGTTTGTCGCCGAACGCGTTGTAGAGGCTCGCGCCCGTGATGCCCATGTCCTGCGCGAGTTCGCGCACCGACGTCGCCTCGTAGCCGTGGACCCAGAAGCGGTAGACCGCGGCGTCGAGCGCAGCCGATTCGTCGAATTCCCGTGGGCGGGCCATGATCGTGTTCCTCCTTGCCGGGCGCTCGTAACGCCCCGCATTGCAATGGGCCGGGTACCGCGATATTCTAGATCGGTCGATCTAAAATTGCTTGGTGCACCAAGATGGCATACCGGCGGAGCACCGGGCACCCTGGATTGCGATCGGCCATTTCCCGGCATGGGAGATCGAATGAATCGCGCCGCGCGGTTTCGTCGCCGCAGGCGCTTACGGTATCCGGCCGATGCATCGGCCCGGGCGGAACGTCGAATCGAACAAGGAACCGCGGCATGGACATCGGGAACGGGCGAGTAGCCGGCGCAGACGGATCGAACCAGGTCGATCGCGGGCTTGCGCTCCGGACGCACGCGCAGGCGCAAGCGGCACGCCGCAGAGGCCCCGGCGCGCCAGACGTCGCGCGGCCGCGGCAAGCCGATTCGGCGCGATAGCGCCGGAGGCCCGATCTTGCATTCCGTGGAATCCCGCCTGAGAGCGCTGTTCGTCAGCGGCCTCGCCGGCAATGCGCCGGATTACCGGTCGTTCCTGTCGGAGCTGACCCGTCACTTGCGCGGCTTTCTCCGCAAGCGGATCCCGCAATTCGACGCGGACATCGAGGATCTCGTGCAGGAGATCCTGCTCGCCGTTCATAATGCACGTCATACGTATCGCGCGGACGAACCGCTGACCGCATGGGTGCATGCGATCGCGCGCTACAAGCTGATGGATTTCTTCCGGACGCGCGCCCGCCGCGAAGCGCTGCACGATCCGCTCGACGATCACACGGAAATCTTTTCCGAACCCGACGACGAGGCGTCCGACGCGCATCGCGACATCGGCCAGTTGCTCGATCATTTGCCGGACAAGCAGCGGCTGTCGATCCTGCATGTGAAACTGCAGGGATTGTCGGTTGCCGAGGCGGCGCAACTGATCGGCGCGTCCGAATCCGTCGTCAAGGTCAGCATCCACAGGGGACTGAAGGCACTCGCGGCGCGCGTGCGAGGAGTGATATGAAAACGGACGATTTCATCGACATGCTGGCGGCGGGCGTCACCCCCGTCGAGCGCGGCGCACCGGCCAGGCGTCTGGCCGGCGCGCTCGCGATCGCCGCGGCGGGCGCCGTGCTGTTGATGACGATCGCGTTCGGCGTGCGCCCCGACCTGTCGGCCGTGATGCGCACCCCGCTCTTCTGGGCGAAGCTCGCATTCCCGCTGTGCGTGGCCGCGGGCGCGATCGTGGCGGCCGTACGGCTCGCCCGCCCCGGCGCGGCCGTCGGCGCCGGCTGGCCGATCGTCGGCGCCGGCATCGCGGCGGTCTGGATCGCGGGCCTTTATGTGGTCGCGACGGCGGACCCCGGCGACCGGCTCGCGGTCGTGCTCGGTCAGACGTGGCGCGTATGCCCGTTCAACATCGTTTTGCTGTCGGTGCCCGGTTTCGTCGCGATGTTCGTCGCGATCCGCGGGCTGGCGCCGACGCGGCTGCGTTCCGCCGGCGCGGCGGCGGGACTCGCCACGAGCGCGATCGCGACGATCGCCTACTCCTTCCACTGCCCGGAAATGAGCCCGGCATTCTGGAGCGTCTGGTATCTGCTCGGGATGGTGTTGCCGGCTGCGTTCGGCGCACTCGTCGCGCCGGTCTGGCTGCGCTGGTAGGCGCGCGCCCGGTGCGTCACCAGCGCAGCGAGACCGGCGCGAGCGTCGCGCCGAGGGCCACCGTCAACATGAGCGACAGCACGTACCAGACACCCCAGAACGGTATCGACATCTCGGCGCAATAGAGCGAATAGACGATCAGCGCCTGTGCGCCCGCCAGGAGGCCGGCGCCCGCGCCAGCGAGCACGAGACGCGTCGGCGCGAGCCGCTTCATCGCATGCAGCGCGGCGGCGAGCGGCGGCAATGACAGCAGCACGACGTCCGCGACGGTGGTCCGCCATGTCGTGCCGAGTACCAGTTGCAGCCGGTAGCCGGACGGCGTCGCGATCAGCACGCCGCCCGTGGCGAGCAGCATCGCGGCCACCGGCAGCGCGGTCGCGAGCCCGGCGGGGCTCAGTTGCGCGCCGGGGCGGCCGAGGCGTTCGGCGAGCCGCGTCGCCGAGAACACGACGGCGAGCGGGAACGCGAGCCGTGCCCAGAACATCGTCGTCAGGATCAGTTGCGGCATGTCGCTGCGGATGCCGTACAGCGCAACGAGCAGCGCGGTGCTGCCGGAGAAGCCGACAACCAGCGCGCGGTAAAGCCGCTGCGAAACCGCGCCGGGTTCGACCGGCTTCAGATCCGCTGCCAGCCGCGTGACCAGGTCTCGGGTTTTCATCGTGAAGAGGCGAAGATCGGGCTGCGTTCCGGGCCGGCGCGGCGGCGCGTGAATCCGCCGCGCCCCGCCGGGTCGCGAAGCCCCGCCGGCTCAATCGCGCGGTGCGCGATCGCCGAGCAGATGGTCGATCGAGAGGCGGCCCGGGCCCCACGCCGCGATGCCGAGCGCCATCGCGGCCCACGTCAGGTGGATCGGCCAGCCGTCCGGCACCGTCAGTTCGACGACGCAGGTCATCACGAACAGGCCGGCCGCCGCGAATCGCGTCCCGAGGCCGAGCACCAGCAGCACCGGGAACAGCACTTCCCCGCAGCCGGACAGGAAGGCGAACACGGCCGGTGCGGGGAACGGGTACGGGCCGCCCGGCAGATGCAGCTGGAATTCGCTCGTGAACAAATCGATCGCGGTGTCGTTGAGCCGCAGGAAACCGTCCCACTTGAGGATGCCGGATTTCCAGAACGGCACCGCGAGCGCAAGCCGCAGCGCGAGTTGCGCGAGCCACGGGCGGGCAAGCCACTGGATGCCGTGCCGCGCGCGGCTGACGAGCATTGCGAGCGCCTGCAGCGGCGAGCGTTCGGCGGTATGTAGATCGGACATGGCGGTCAGGCTCCGGAATGGACGGTGGTAAACACGCCGGCTTCGATCATGCCGTGCAAGCCGGCCGCGAGATCGAAGGCGGGATTGTCTTCGAGGGCGATCGCGACCGCGTCGCCGAGCGAGGCGCCGTCGATCAGGCTGATCAGGAATGCCGCGCCGCCGGGCGGGAGCCGGGACACGATCACGTCATGCGCCGGGCGCGTGACGAGCGCGTCCTCGGCTTCGCCGGAACACAGCGGCGTGACGGGGCCGTCGGCCCGGTTCATCGCGAAGATCGCGACGGCCGGATACGGCGAGCGCACGATGCGGGTGGCCGGATGGGGAACGAGACGCACCGCAGCCAGCTCATCAGGCGCGATCGCGGCGAACGCATCGGCGGTGAGTATCGGCAGATCGGCCGCGTGATACGCGTCGAGCCACGCGCGCTCGATACGGGCGGTATCCGCGAGCCACGGCATCGAGCGCGCATATTCGTAATTGGCGATGAAGTCCGGGAAATCGCGCCCGTATTCGAACAGCAGCGGCGACACGGGCGGCGTTTCGCGCACGTGGAAGCGCGCCATCGCGCGAAAGAACTCCACGCCGACGATACGCTGCACCGACGGATACACCGCGGCGAGCGCGTCGATCAGGCTGACCGTCACGTTGTTGCGGTAGACGTCGTAGCGGCGGGCGACGCGCTTGCCCCCGTAGGCGATCGCGTCGTCCGGCGCGTCGATCGCCGGATTCGTGAGGCCCGGCGCGAACGCGCACGCGTAATCGGTCGGGGTGGCATCAGCACGCATGATCGGCCATCTCCACGGACGATGCGGCGGAAGCGGCCATGATCCGGCGGGCTTCGAGCGCCTGCTCGCGCAACACGGGCCAGTCGGGAAGCTGGCTGTCCCATTCGACGAGCGTCGGCACCGGGCCGGTACGCGCGATCACGCCTGCGTACAGCGCCCACACGGGGCCGGCGACCGGGCGATCGTGGCTGTCGATGAGGAGCGGTTCGTCCTCGTCGTCGCGTTGTTCGCTGTGTCCGGCCAGATGGATCTCGCCGACCCGTTCGAGCGGCAGGGCCGCGAGATAGTCGGCGGCGGAGCCCCCGTGATTGGTCGCCGACACGAACGCATTGTTGATGTCGAGCAGCAGGCCGCACCCGGTACGCCGGACGACCGCCGAGATGAATTCGGTTTCGCTCATTGTGGACGACGCGAATCCGACGTAGGTCGACGGATTCTCGAGCAGCAGCGGGCGCCCGATCGCCGCCTGAACCTCGTCGACGTGCGCGCAGACCCGGTCGAGCGTCGAACGCGTGTACGGCAGCGGCAGCAAGTCGTTGTAGAAGGCGCCCCCGTGCGACGACCACGCGAGATGCTCGGAAACGAGCACGGGCTCGTAACGCGCGACCACGTCGCGGAAGCGCGCGAGGTGATGCGGATCGAGCGGCGACGGCCCGCCGATCGACAGGCACACGCCGTGCACGGAAACCGGGTAGGTTTCGCGCAACGCGCGCAGCGCCCGGTGCGGCGGCCCGCCCTCGCCCATGTAGTTTTCCGCATGCACCTCGAAGAAACCGTCCTGAAGCCCGTCGCGAAGGATGTCCTCGAGGTGGCGAGGCTTGAAGCTCGTGCCGACGAGCGGCGGCACGCGGCGGAGGCGGTCATGGCCGGATTGCTTCGTCATGCTGATTGAATGGTTCACGATCGCCTCCCGATTTCCTCTTGCCGACGTGCGTTACGACTTGATCGGCGTGAGCGAGCCGTGATTGCCACCCGGCACCTGGATGCTGGTGCACGTGCCGCCCTGAACGAACTTCCACGAGTTGCCCTGGAAGTCGACGGTCGAGGTGCCCTGGCAGGTGGTGCCGGGGCCGGCCGCGCAGTCGTTCTGTCCCTTCAGCGCGACGCCGAAACACTTCTCCTTGTGGGCGGCGACGGCGGCGTCGGCCTCGGCTTTCGTGAGCGGTGCGGCATGCGCAACCGAGGCGACGAGGCTGGCGACGGCGCCGACGAGCAGCGCGGTTTGGAGCGAGAGTTTTGCCGACATGGTGTTCTCCGATGATTGAGCTGGAAGGTACCCGTCGTGGGTACGCAAGTTAATTCGTGCGATCGGCGCGGCCGGTTACAGCGGGCGAAAAATATTTTCTTGCCGGTGGGTCCGGCCGGCCGAAGCCCGCTGCAAGCGACAGCGCCGCCGGCGAGTCGCCGAGATGCGGGCCGTGCGCTCCTTAGCGGCTACCCGTCGCTGCATCGGCGGCTTGACCGGAGGTCAATCGGGGGCACGGAGAGGCCGCGTGCGCGGGCGAAGCCGGCGCCCGGCAGGTTCATTGATCCATTGAAGTCGGCATCGCGATTGTCCGGGCGGACGTTTTCACGCGAAAACTGCGCGATGCGTTGCGCGACGGGGCTTCGTCGGCGTTCCTGCGGGCGTGGCCATGGACGCGGCGTCTCGATGACGCCGGAGACTGCTGTGGAACCTCGACGGGCGTCGCCCTCAGGGCTTTGCGCCCTGAAGTACCGCCTGGAACAGCGCGTCGTCGCGCGTGACCAGGAACAAATGCGGCGTGCCTGCTCCAAGCACGTGCAGCGGCGCCAGCTTGACGACCTGTTCCCAGAATGCATCCGTGTCCCTGTCATCGACGTCGAGCGGACTGAAGCCGACGCGATTCACGAAGTTGGCGTGCGGCTCGCCCCTGCCCGGCGTGTCGTACACGTACCACTCGTCAAAACCGGGCATCGGAAGCCGCGACGGCGTTTCGACCGGGGGACTCAACGCGAGACTGCCGATTCTTGACCAACCCGCCGCGAATTCCCCGTCGGTTGGCGTGTACGGGCCGCTGTCGCAACTCGCGATTGCCACATACCGTCCGACGACGAGTTCGGGGCAGCGCAGAACCAGGTTCTCGAGATCCCCGTCCGTTCCGTCGTTCCATTCGACGATCCGATAGCCGGCGCGTTCGCCTGTTCGCATGCCGCTGTCCCAGCCGTTCGAGTCCGGCAGGTTGTCGATGACCCATTCCAGATAGGTGCGCGCGAATGCTTCCGCTTCTTCGCGCGTGCCGTCGAAGTCCAGCCGGTGGGCCCCGCTTCCGAATCGGAGTTGGCTTGCCTGTTGCACGACTTCGTAGCCGAGTATGAATGTCCCGTCGTGACGCTGATACACGTGAAACCCGACATCGTACGCAAGGCCTTCCGCATGCCGTCGGACATGCCGAAACGTCAGGTCGTAGCCGGCTTGAAGCTTCATCCGATGTTCTCCATTCGACTGCGACCGGGACCAGGACCGGCAATCCGGGGCATTGGGGCGCTTCCGTGCCGAAGACGCAGGACACGGCAAGGACGATCCACGCGCCGCCGGGCCGCATGCCCCTGACCGAGAGCCGCATGGAACGCGTCATCATACGGCGCGGTTCATTGGCGCACAAACGAACCCGGCGTCGCGCCGTCGACCCGCCCGCACGCATTCCCGCCGGCATGCCGGCTGCCGGTTCCTCCGCCCGGGCCATCCCGCCCGTCCGAACGAAACGCCTCTGCAACCGCCGCAAAAAACCGTCAAGATGGCGCGACCGAAGCCTGTCGCCCTGCTTCGCCACGCCGTCGGCGCCCATCCGGCGCGCCGGTGGAAAACGAAAAACCAGGAGCCCGCGTTGCGCCTGTTCCGGATCCGCTTCCGTGGCCTGTTCGTCAAGCTCGTGCCGACCTTCATCGTCGTGGGGTTCGTGGCGATGGTGCTGTCGTCGGTGCTGACGAGCGTGCTGTGGCGCACCCACGCCGAAAGCGACATCCGCCGTTTTCTCGGCAACCTCGACCGCCCCGCACTGGCCGCATCGGCCGGCGCCGTCGACCTGCGCGACCCGGTCGCATGCCGTGCCGCGGCCGACGCGATGTTCTGGCAAATCGCACGGGACGGCACGCGCGACGTGATGGATTTCGCGCCGATGATGAGCTTCTTCGGCACCGGCCGGTTGCAGGTGCGCATTGCGCGCCCGGATGGCGGTGGATGCGCCACCGCGCCGGCCGCGTCGCCGCTGCTGTCCGACGCGTTCGCATCCGCAGCGGTCGCGCCGGCCGCGTCCGACCCGATGCTGCGCCGCGACGGAGACTGGGCCATCGTCACGCGCGTCCCGCTGGCCGGCGGCGCGATCGCGTGGATCGGCGTCCATTACTGGCCGGGCTGGCAGCTTCACTACGAAATCGCGGACGATGCATCGGCGTACGACCTGATGCGCACCGTGCTCTATCTCGGCGCGATGGGCGCAAGCTTCGCGGGGCTGCTGGTCTGGTTGCTGGTGCGGCGCGTGCGGCGGATGACGGCCGCGGCCGACCGCTGGGCGGCCGGCGATCTGTCGGCCCGGATCGCCGATGCGTCGGGCGACGAACTCGGCGCGCTGGCCGCGCATTTCAACCGGATGGCCGATGCGCTCGCGCGTGCGTTCGGGATGCAGAAAGCGCTCGCCGTATCGGTCGAACGCACGCGGATCGCGCGCGACCTGCACGACACCGCGAAGCAGCGCAGCTTCGTGCTCGGCCTCAAGCTGACCGAGCTGGAATACGAGGCGCAACGGCATCCGGACCTGTTGCCGACCGTTGGTGCGGCGCGACGCCTCGCCGATCATCTCCAGCAGGATCTCGACAACGTGGTGACCGGCTTCAGCCTGCCGGCCATCGCAGAGGACGGCCTGCGCGCGGCCGTGTCGCATGCGGTGCGCGACCTGCTGGCCGGCTCGGGCATCGACTGGTCGCTCGACCTGCCCGAAGGCGCGGCGTACGCGCTCGATGCGCATCCGGCGGCCGCGCACGAACTGCTGATGATCACCCACGAGGCGGCGGCGAATGCGCTGCGCCACAGCGGCTGCCGCCGGATCGGCATCGCATGCGAAACGGACGGCGCCGGACACGCGGCGCCCGGTGCGCCGTCGTCGCGCTGGCGCTGGATCGTGCGCGACGACGGCAGCGGCTTCGATCCGGCGGCGGTGCCGGTCGGCATGGGGCTCGCCAACCTGCGCTGGCGCGCCGACGCGCTGCCCGGCGGCATGCTCGACATCGCGTCGGGCGCGGACGGCACGCGCGTGACCGTCCATTTCGACCCAATGGAGACGGCATGACCACCATTCTCATCGCCGACGACCACGCGGTCGTGCGCGAAGGCATCCGCGGGCTGTTGCGGCTCGATACGTCGTTCACGATCGTCGCGGAAACCGACGACGGCGACTCGACGATCGAGCAGGTGCGCGCGCATCGTCCCGACGTGCTGCTGCTCGACCTGATGATGCCCGGCATGGGGCACGCCGGCGTGCCCGCCGCGATCCGCGCGATTCGGGACGCCAGTCGCGCCACACACATCATGGTGCTGACGTCGTCGGACAGCGATGCGCTCGCACTCGCCGCGCTCGATGCCGGCGCCGATTCGTTCCTGCTGAAATCGATACGCGGCGAGCGGCTGCTGCAGGCGATCCATGCAGCCGTCCACGGCGAGCCGACCCTGCATCCCGGCATCGCGCAGCGCATGATCGGCGCATTGCGCAAGCCGCCGCACAGCCCGTTCGCCGCGTTGACCACGCGTGAACTGGAAGTGCTGCGCTGCCTGGCCGAAGGCGGCAGCAATGCACGCATCGCCGCGACGCTCGGCATCACGGAAAAGACCGTCAAGACGCATCTCGGCAACGTGATGTCGAAGCTGCACCTGTCGGATCGCACGCAGGCCGTCGCGCTCGCCTGGCGGGAAGGCCTGATGGCGCCGAAGCCCTGAGCACCGGGCTCGGCCGCTCGAGGCCAGCGTACCGGCCGCCCGTCCGGCGCCCTGCCCCGCAAGCCGCAGCGCGCGCCCATCCGCCTGCTCGGCGGGTTGCGTCTGCGACTTTGGTCGTACGCTTTTCCGCCCGGGCGCACAACCTTCGCCCGATGTGCCGTGTGGCCGCTGTCCGTAGAGTGACGCTGTCGCGCGATCACGCGCATTCGATACGGCGGAAACATGAGACCTGTCTGGCTGCTGTTCCTCCCTGCCGCGCTGGCGGCATGCGCGCCGCTCGCGCTGTCTTCCGCGGGCCGCGAAGTGCGCGTCGTCACGACCGACCCGGGTGCCGCTTGCCGCTATCTCGGCGACGTGACCGGCAGCCAGGGCAATTTCCTGACCGGCGGCTTCATCCCGGACACGTCGCTCGAGACGGGGGCGCGTCACGACCTGAAGAACCGCGCCGCCGCGCTTGGCGGCAACCTGGTGGTGCTGTTGACGCAGCGCGCCGCGCAGAGCGGCAGTTTCGACGGCACCGACGGCGGTTTCCTGCGGCAGACCGGCGTCACGTTGACCGGCAGCGTGTACCGCTGCCCGGGCAACGGAGCGTGACGATGCGCCTGTTCGCGACCCTGATATGGAGCCTCGGCGTGTCCGGCTGGCTGCCGGGCTGCGGCCGTGACCGCGCCGAACCCGTGATGACGGGCGGCTTGCCGGCGCCGCCGCCCGGGATGCAGTGCGCCGCGTCGTGGCCGGGCGTCGCGCCGCGAGACGGCGCGGCCCGCAGCGCGACGCCCGTGACGCCACTCGCGGCGCAGCAGGCGCAACAGAAACAGACCCGGTAACGCCGCCGGCGCCGGTTCAGCGCGGCGCCGGCGCCCCGACCGGAGACAGGGCCTCGGGCTCGCGCTTCGCCGGGTGCGTCTCCGGCATCCGCCAGTACACGAACAGCGAAATCGCCGCGCAGGCCGCGACGTACCAGAAGAACATCGTCTCGTTGCCGCCCGCCTTCAGCCGCAGCGCGACGAATTCGGTCGTGCCGCCGAGGATTGCCGTCGTCAGCGCGTAAGGCAGCCCGACGGCCAGCGCGCGGATCTGCGGCGGAAACAGCTCGGCCTTGACCAGCATGTGCACCGACGTGAACCCGCTCAGCACGACGAGCCCCGCGAACACCAGCGCGAACGCGGCAAGCGGATCGTGCACGTGACCGAGCGCCGTGAAGATCGGCACGGACAGCAGCGTGCCGCCGATCCCGAACCACAGCAGCACCGGCCGGCGGCCGACGCGGTCCGACACGAGGCCGAACAGCGGCTGCAGCGGCATGTACAGCAGCAGCGCGACGGTACAGATCCAGGTCGCCGTTTCCTTGTGCAGCCCGACCGAGTTGACCAGGTATTTCTGCATGTAGACGGTGTACGTGTAGAACGCGACGGTGCCGCCGATCGTGATGCCGATCGCGAGCAGCAGTTCGCGCCAGTGAGCGGCGAGATCGGCCGTCACGCGGGTCTTCGCCGCGCGCGCCCGGCTCGCGACGAACGCGTCGCTCTCGACGACGTTGCGGCGCATGTAGAGCGCGAACAGCGCGAGCATGCCGCCGACGAAGAAAGGAATCCGCCAGCCCCAGCGTTCGAGGTCGTGCGTGCCGGCGAAGATCCGCTGCATCGCCAGCATCAGCCCGAGCGCGACCAGCTGGCCGGCGACCACGCTCACCTGCAGGAAGCCGACGTAGAAGCCGCGCCGGTTCGCCGGCGCGATCTCGCTCAGGTAGGTCGCGCTGGTGCCGTATTCGCCGCCCATGCTGAGCCCCTGCAGCAGCCGCGCGGCGACGAGCAGCGCCGGTGCGAGCACGCCGATCGTCGAATAGCCGGGCGTGACGGCGATCAGCAGCGACCCGGCGCACATCGCGAGCACCGATTTCGTCAGCGCGGCCTTGCGCCCGCGCCGGTCCGCATACAGGCCGACGAGCCAGCTTCCCGCCGGCCGCGCGACGTACCCGACGGCCGCGATCGCCGCGGTGTTCATCAGTTGCACGGTCGGCCGGTCGGCCGGAAAGAACGCCGGCGCGAAGTAGATCGAGAAGATGCTGTACGCGAGAAAGTCGTACCACTCGATCAGGTTGCCGGCCAGCCCGCCGACGATCGAACCGATGCGCGGCGGCTCGCCGGCCGCTTCGGTGGGGGAAATTGCCACGGAGGTCTCCTGTCCTGTGTTCTTGTGCTCGTGTGTTCGTGTCCGTCGGGCGGCAGCCGGTGCCGCCCGTGCCCGCGGCCTACGCGCGGTCGGCCGCGTAGCGGGCGTCGAGCGCGTCGAAGCGCGGCTTGTCGACGAGCCTTTGCCGTTCGGCGAACGGCGCGACCAGCGCGGGATCCTCGTCGAGCCGGCCGGTGTCGCGCAGCGCGGTCAGCGCGGCCTGCATCCCGCGCACCGCGCCCTGCAGCGCCGCGTTCGCATACAGCACCACGCCGTAGCCGAGGCGCGCCAGTTCGTCGCGCGAGCGCGTCGGCGTCTTGCCGCCGATCACGATGTTGATGAGCTGCGGCGTGTCGAACAGCGCCGGCAGCCGCTCGACGTCCTGCGGCGTATCCATGGCCTCGATGAACAGCACGTCGGCGCCCGCTTCCGCATAACGGTGGGCGCGCTCGATCGCGTCGTCGATGCCGTGAACCGCGGCCGCATCGGTGCGCGCGACGATCAGCAGGTTCGGGTCCACGCGCGCGTCGACGGCAGCCTTCAGCTTGCCGACCATCTCGCCGGCCGGAATCACTTCCTTGCCCGCGAAATGACCGCATTTCTTCGGCAGCACCTGGTCCTCGAGCTGGATCGCGTCGGCGCCGCTGCGCTCCAGCGTGCGCACCGTGTGCAGCACGTTCAGCGCGTTGCCGAACCCCGTGTCGGCATCCACCATCAGCGGCAGTTCGACCGCGTCGCGCACGCGCGCGGTGTGTTCGGCCAGCTCGCCCAGGCCGACGAAGCCGAGATCGGGCAGGCCGAGCGACATGTTGGTGACGCCGGCGCCGCTCAGGTACAGCGCGCCGAAGCCGAGATCGGCCGCGACCCGGGCGCTGAGCGCGTTGAACGTACCGGCGACGAGCAGCCCCTGGCGGGCGGCGATGCTGCGCCGGAACCCGGCGCGACGAACTGCGGTGTGATCGGACATGGATAGCCTCATTGGTCGAAACGAAACAGGATGCGGGGCGAGTCGCGCAGCACGCGCAGGCGCTCGCCGGGGTCGGGCAGCCAGCGCACCAGCGCGGCATAGGCGGCGTCGAAACCGACGCGCTCGCGATGCTGCGTGTGCGGCCAGTCGCTGCCCCACACCAGCCGCTCGGCCGTAAACGCGGTGCGCAGCGCGCGCGCGGCGCCGAACGCGTCGATCGCGCCGTCGCCGGCCACGCTGTTGCGATACGCCGCGGACAGCTTGACCCACACGCGGCCGGTATCCGCGAGCAACAGCATGCGGCGGAAGCTGGGCGCACGCTCGCCGAGCGCGGGCGACGGGCGGCCGAAATGGTCGATCACGAGCGTGCACGACTGCGCGAGCAACGGCGCGGTGATCGCGTGCAGATCCTCGATGCCGCGATGGATCTCGACGTGCCAGCCGAGCGCGTTGATGCGGGCGAACAGCGCGCGCCATGCGGGCGCGCCGAAATCCGGGATCGGCAGCCCGACGAGGTTCAGCCGCATCCCGACCACGCCCGCGCGGTCGAGCGCGAGGAGATCGTCGTCCGGAATGGCCGGATCGACCACGGCGACGCCGCGAAAGCGGCGCGGGTAACGGCGCAGCACGTCGACGAAGAACGTGTTGTCGGTGCCGAGGAAACTCGGCTGGACCAGCACCGCGTGCGTGATGTCGTGCGCGGCGAGGTGCGCGACGTACGCCTCGAGCGGCGCGTCGTAGTCGGGCGCATGGCGGACCACCGGCGCGAGCGGCAGGCCGCGCGCGAACACGTGCGCATGGGCATCGACGGCGGCAACGGCGGGGTTCGCTGCGTACCACGCGTCCAGCGACGGCGCGGCCTGATCCGGTTCGACGAAGTGATTCACGGGGCGATCCATGACGAGTCTGCAAGAGGCGCCCGGCCGCGGTGCCGGGCGATGCGATGACGGGAAGCGGCGCAACCTACAGCGACGCCCCGGCGCGCGGCTGGCGTTCGGCCGGTGCGTCGTCGCCCGGCGCCGCGCCGGACAGCCCGCGGCTGCGCGTTTCGGGCAGGAACCACACCGCGATCACGACCAGCCCGTACGCGATGCCGGCGTCGATGCCGAGCGCGGTGCCGAGCGGCAGCGACTCGCCCATGCGCCCGACCAGCACCGGAAAGCCGGCGGACACGATGCGGCCGAAGTTGTAGCAGAAGCCGACCCCGCGGCCGCGTACGTTGCGCGGGTAAAGCTCGTTGAACAGCGTGCCGAGCGTCGCCGGGATGCCGGCCGAGAACAGGCCGAGCGGAAAGCCGAGCAGCAGCATCGCGACGTCGTTCAGCGGCAGGAACACGTACAGGTTTACCGTCACCGCGCAGCACGCGGCGAACAGCATCACGTTGCGGCGGCGGCCGATCCGGTCCTGCAGGTACGCGCTGACGAAGCAGCCGCAGATGAACGCGACGATCACGACCGCGAGATACGCGCCGGTGCCGAGCACCGACAGGTGCCGTTCGGTCTTCAGGTAGGTCGGCAGCCAGATCGTGATCGCGTGATAGCCGCCGTGCGCGCCGACGCCGATCAGCCCGCCGACCACCGTCGCGCGCAGCACGGAGCGGTCGAAGATGCCGACCGTCGGCCCTTCGCCTTCGCTCGCCGCCGCTGCCGGCGTCGCGCGCGGCGGCTCGGGAATCGCGCGGCGGATGTACAGCACAAGCAGCGCGGGCAGCGCGCCGATCGCGAACAGCACGCGCCACGCCCATTCGGCCGGCAGCCACGCGAACACCAGCATGTACAGCAGCACGGCGCCGCCCCAGCCGAAGCCCCATGCGCTCTGTACGACGCCCATTGCCTTGCCGCGATGGCGCGCGCCGACCGTTTCGGCCAGCAGCACCGCGCCCGCCGTCCATTCGCCGCCGAATCCGAGCCCTTGCAGCGCCTTCAGCACCAGCAATTGTTCGAAGCTTTGCGCGAACGCGCTGAGGAAGGTGAACAGCGAAAACCAGCACACGGTGATCTGCAGCGCCCGCACGCGACCGTAGCGGTCGGCGATCACGCCGGCCAGCAGCCCGCCGAGCGCGCCCGACACGAGCGTCGCGCCGCCGATCAGCCCGGCCTGCCCCTTGCCGATTCCCCAGGTCGCGAGCAGCGCGGGGATCACGAGGCTGAACATCTGCGTGTCGAGGCCGTCGAGCGCCCAGCCGGCAAAGCAGCCGCGCAACGTGCGCCGTTCGGTCGTCGATAGCTCGCGGGTCCAGTTCAATGCAGGTCTCCTCGTGTCGTCGTTCCGCCGCCGGGTGCGGGATGTTGTGGCCCGATGTGCATCCTATGAAGCATGGGGATAATTCGCTACTATGTTTTGAATAATTATTCATAACGCGAGCTTATGGAAATCAGGCACGTCCGCTACTTCCTCGCGATCGTCGATACCGGCAGCTTCACGCGTGCGGCCAGCGAGTTGGGCATTGCGCAGCCGGCGCTCAGCCAGGCGCTGAACCGGATGGAGAAGGAACTCGGGGTCCGGCTGTTCGACCGTTCGCGGCGCGGGGCGACGCTGACGGCGGCCGGTCTCGCGATGGTCGACGATCTGCGCCTGAGCCTCGCGCGGCTCGACGCGGCGGCGCACCGGGCCGGCGAGATCGGCGCCCAGCGCGCCGGGCGCCTGACGATCGGGTTCGTCAGCGCCGCGCTGTTCGACACGCTGCCGCGCGCGATCCGCGCGCTGCGCGAAAGCGCGCCCGACGTCGAGCTCGTGATGCGCGAGATGAGCAATGCCGAGCAGGCGATCGCCCTCGAGCGCGGCGAGATCGACATCGGTCTGCTGCACACGCCGGTCGCGGTCAACGGCCGGATGCGCGAGAAGCTGATCCGGCGCGACCCGCTCGTCGCCGTGCTGCCGAAGGAGTTCCGGCGCCAGCCCGACGGCACGGTGACGCTGCAGGATCTCGCCGCCGTCGGCCTCGTCTGGTTTCCGCACGACCAGTTGCCGCTGATTCGCGCGGGCATCCTGAGCGCGTTCCGGCAGGCCGGGCATCCGGTCGACATCGTGCTCGACGTGAACCGCACCCTGACCGTGATCTCGTGCGTGGCCGCCGGGTGCGGCGTGTCGCTGCTGCCGCATTCGATCCATACGTTTGCATTCGAAGGCGTCGACTACAGCGCCGTCCGCGACGGCGGCGCGCTGCCGCTGTTCGAACTCGGCGCGATCTGGCCCGCGCGGTCGCGCCCGACGCTCGCGGATCGCTTCGCCGCGCTGCTGCCGTCGGCGGACGTGCCGCGCTGACCCGCCGCGCCGCGCGTGGCATCGTCATCGATCTGCCACCGTTGACCGGTAGCGTTCGGGTCTGACCCACGCTATCGACAGACAAAAACACCATGCAGCGCTCGTCGCGCGCCACGCCCCACATCTATGCGGCCACGTCCCGCGCCCTTGCCGCCAGCCTGGCGATCAACCTGTTGCTGCTCGTCGCGGAGACGGCCGCGGCGTTGTCCGCGCATTCGTCGGGGCTTCTCGCCGACGTTGCGCACGCCGCGATCGACCTCGCGGCCGATGTGCTGATCCTCGTCGCGTGCCGGCTCGACGCCCGCCTGCCGCCGGAGCGGCGCCCGACCTACGAACCGCTCGCGCTCGCGGGCCTCGGCGCGCTGCTCGCCGCCACCGGCGCGCAAATGATCTGGCACGCCGCCAGCCGGTTCGCGGCGCCTCCCGTCGTACAGCCGGGCACGGTGACGCTCGCGCTGGTCGCCGTCACGCTCGCCGGCAAGGCCGTGCTGTCGCAATGGATGCTGCGCAAGGCGCGCGAGACGGGCTCCACGCTGCTGGAGGCGAGCGCCTGGCACGTTCGGACCGATGCGCTGTCGTCGCTGCTGGCGGCGCTCGCGATGAGCGCGGCATGGGTCGGCCTCGGCCGTCTCGACGATCTGGCCGCCCTCGCGATCGGCGCACTCGTGATCCGGACCGGCGCCGGCTTCATCCGGCGCGGCTGCGCGCAATGGCCGGCGCTGGCGGCCTGGGCGGGCCGGTCGACGCGCGGGTTGTGAACGCCGTATCGTCACGTGCATGCGGCCGGGTCCGGCGCGGCGCTTGCGACGGCAGCCTGACGCCTAACCGAGCGGCACGACACTTCCGAGCAGGATCCGCACGAGCGTCGCCTGCCGCGTGACACCCGTCTTCGAGAAGATCGCGCGCAGGTGCGTGCGCGCCGTGTTCTTGCTGATCCCCGATTCCTCCGCCGCTTCCTCGAGCGTCAGCCCGTTCGTCAGCAACAGCGCGAGCGACGTCTCGGCCGGCGTGAGGTCGAACAGCTTGCGGATGATCTCCTGCGCACCCTGCGGCTTGCGGTCGGGATCGAGCAGGAACAGCGTGACGGCCGGCCGCCGCTTGTTGTCCTCCGACCAGTCGGACAACAGCACCGTGCGCACCAGCAGCCCGAGGCGCGGCTTGTCGAAGCCGCGCGTGATCGGCATCGCCTCGACCGTCGCGGCGGCCGTGCCGTGGTGCCCCATCACTGCGTGGCGGATCAGCCGCTTCAGCGTGCGGTTCTCCAGTGCGTCGGTCGCCTCGATCGTGCCGCGCAATCGTCAGACCGTTGTTCTGCTTCAGGATCTCGTCGGCCACGCTGTTCAGGTCGATGATCGTGCCGTTCTCGTCGAGCGTGATCGTGCCGATCTGCATCCGGTTGATCGCGTTCGCATAGATCGAGCGCTCGACCTCGGCCGTGTCGAGCCGCGAATGCAGTTCGACCGCGCGCTTCAGGTGCGGCAGCAGCAGCGCGCAGATCGCCTTGTCGCGCGCGGAGAACTGCTTCGACGCGTGGTTGCGGCACACGCGGAACCGGCATTCGACGCCCGACGGCGCACGCAGGTCCGCGCTTAGGATGTAGCGCACGTCCTGCGGCTTCAGGAACTGCTTGTACAGCTCGCTCGACAGCCAGCCCGTGTCGCCGAACACGTCGTCGACCGTCACCACGCGGTCGGCCGGCAGGCCGACGAACGGGTCGAGCGAATAGTAATAGTTGTTGTACGACGCCTCGCCGTCGCCCGGCACGACCGGGCCGAATTCCGATGCGTGCACGGACAGCGGCGCGCGGCGGTCGCTCGCGGCCGCACGCAGGATCAGCGTCACGTAGTTCGCCTGCAGCCAGCGACGGACCCGTTCGAGCGCGCCGGCCCACGGCGGCGTCTCCAGCGGCCCCTGATAAATGCGCGCCATCAGCTCGCCGAACAACAGGCTATCGTTTGTTTTTGTTGAATACAGTCCCAGGTTTGTATTTTGACGATACATGCCATAGACTGTATTTTTCGAATACAAGCGATCGCCTGTCATCCAGCGGAGCGCCCGATGGCCTTTCCTGTCCAGACCTTGACCCAGTTGCGCCCGATCCTCATCGGCTTCCGGAAATCGGCGGGGCTCACCCAGGCGCAACTGGCCGCCCGCCTGGGCGTCACGCAGCAATCCTACGCGCAGCTCGAGGCCAACCCGTCGGCGGTCAGCATCGAACGGCTTTTCAAGGTGCTGAACACGCTGGGGGTCCGCATGACGCTCGCCCTCGGCACGCAGGACGCGTCCGCGCCATCGGCCGAACCCGAACCGACACCCGATGCCGCGCCGGCGGTTCGCAAGCCGGCCGCGCGCAAACGCGCACCCGATCCGGCGCGCGCCGCGACGGCCGCGAAAATCCCGGCCGGAAACCCGGCCGGCGCCGCGCGCAAGCAGCCGGCAGCAGCCACCCCGGGCAAGCCGCGGGTGTCGAAACGGGAGGACTGGTGACGATGGCCGCGCGTGCCCGCCACGACCGGCTCGACCTGTGGATGAACGGCATTCCGGTCGGCTGCTGGGAAGTCCGGCGCGGCGTCGAGCGTCTCGTCTACCTGCCGGGCTGGCTCGACGATCCGCAGGGGCGGCCGCTGTCGCTGTCGCTGCCCTTCACGCCCGGCAACCAGCCGCACCAGGGCGCGATCGTCGCCGATTACTTCGACAACCTGCTGCCCGACAGCGAGCCGATCCGCCGCCGTATCGCGCAGCGCTACCGGCTCGGCTCGACGGCGCCGTTCGAACTGCTCGCGTCGATCGGCCGCGATTGCGTCGGCGCGATCCAGATGCTGCCGCCCGGCGAAACGCCCGTCGATCTCGAGGCGATCGACGGCGTGACGCTCGACGACGCAGCCGTTGCCGACGTGCTGCGCCACGCGACCGCCGCGCCGCTGCCCGGCGACGCCGGGCCGGACGGCGACCTGCGCCTGTCGATCGCCGGCGCGCAGGAAAAGACCGCGTTGCTGCGCCACGGAAAGCGCTGGCTGCGGCCGTCGGGCAGCACGCCGACGACGCACATCTTCAAGCTGCCGCTCGGGCGTGTCGGGAACATGCAGGCCGACATGCGGACGTCCGTCGAGAACGAATGGCTGTGCTCGAAGCTCGTCGCCGAATACGGCCTGCCGGTCGCGCCGTACGAGATCGGCATGTTCGACGACCAGAAGGCGCTGATCGTCGAGCGCTTCGACCGCCGTCCGTCGCGCGACGGCTCGTGGATCCTGAGGTTGCCGCAGGAGGACATGTGCCAGGCGACCGGCACGCCGTCGGGCGCGAAATACGAGTCCGACGGCGGCCCGGGCATCGAAGCGATCATGGGCATCCTCGCGAATTCGGCCGGCGCCGCGCACGACCGGACGAATTTCTTCGTCGCGCAGCTCGTGTTCTGGGTGCTGGCGGCGATCGACGGCCACGCGAAGAACTTCAGCATCGCGCACCTGCCCGGCAACACGTATCGCAGCACGCCGCTGTACGACGTGCTGTCCGCGCATCCGATCATCGGCACGCGCCGCAACCAGTTGCCGCCGCGCCGCGCGCGGCTCGCGATGGCCGTGTGCGGGAAGAACCGCCACTACGTGATCGGCGAGATCCAGCCGCGCCACTGGATCGCGCAGGGCCAGCGCGTCGGCCTGACCGAAGACGACGTACGCGCCGCGATGGCGGCCGTCGCCGCGCGCACGGAGGCCGCGATCGCGGCAGCCGCCGCGCAGATCCCGGCTGATTTTCCGGCGGACGTCGCGGACGCGATCTTCGACGGCATGCGCCGCCAGAGCCGCAAGCTGGGCGCCGCCGGGTAGCGCCGACGCCGCTCGCGGCGCCCCGCTACTCGCCGGCGGCAAAGCGCCGGCAATGCTCCAGGTACCCCGCTTCGTGGCTGCTCACGAGCTGCACGATGCTGTTCCACAGCCACATCGGCGCATCGATCGTCTTCGCGCGGTTGCGCCCGAGTTCTGCACGCCATGCCTCGCGCGTCGGCTTGTCCATCTGCCGTGCGTGAGCGACGCCGACCACCATGCCGAGATAGCGGGCGACGTCGCATGCGTCGCCCTCGGCGAGCCGATCGATGTCGAGCTTCAGATCCTGCGGCAGCAGTTCGCGGATCACGACCGCGCGATCGAGCAGGCGCGCGGCGCGCATCCGCTCGCCGAGGGCCGGCGACAGGTGCCGCGCCCCTTCCACGACCCGCTCCGCGTTGTCGCGCGGCATCGCGGCCGTTTCATCGCGCGGCGCGGCGGCCGTCACGCCTTCCTTGATGTCCATCAGGCACAGGTCGTCGCCGTCGCTCACCTCGCCGTCGATGTCGAGCAGCACCGCGTACCGCAGCCGGCCGAGCGAGCTACAGCCTTTCACCCAGTACGCCGCGTCGAGCACGTCGACCTTGCCCGCGTCGTTGCGGCCCTTGAGGCCGGTGGCGAGCGCCGCGATCGCCTCGTCGCCGAACAGCGCGCCGATCGCGCGCGATTCCGGCGCACTCAGCGGCCAGAAGCGGCGGCCGAGCGGGATCGTCGGTGCCGGCCCGTCGATGCGTTCGGCGGCAAGCTGCCGCCACGAACGGCGCACGGCGCGCTTCATCACGACGTGGACCGGATCGGGGCGCTCGGGCCGCTTTGCCTTGCGGCTGCCAAAAGCGGACGCGTAGCCGGCCGTCATCGACTCCATCATGTGCACGATCGTCAGGCCCGCCAGCGCGGACCCGCGCGCGGCCGTCGCGAGCGAAAGCCCGAGGCGGATCAGGTCGTGAACGGGATTGCCGACGACCGTCTGGTCGAGATCGCGGATCTGCACGTCGACCTTCCCTTCGCTGTTCGCGACCGGGCCGAGATTGCCGGTATGACAATCGCCGCAGATCCAGATCGACGGCCCGTGCGGCAGCGCGCTGCCGTTGGTTTCGACGAGCCATTCGTAGAAGCGCGCCGTGTTGCCGCGCACGTACGCGTGCGGCGAGCGCGCCATCTTCCGGCGGCGCTCCCCGGTCAGGATCGCCTGGCGCTCGGCGGGTTTCGGAAGACGTTTGTGCTTCGGCGGCGACTGGCTGGCCATGCGGTTCTCCTGATGGACGCGTGGTGGGCGGCCTGCCGCTTCGGCACGACGCCGTTCATCGACATGTTCCTTCAAACAGTTTGACCGATGCACGCCGGGCGGCACCGCATGCGCTCCGTGCGAGCCGGACGCCCCTGTGCACGCGCCGAACCGCGTGCCGGCCGCGCGTGCGCGCATGAACCGTCCGGGCCGCGCGCCTCGGCCGCCGTGCCCGTTCAGCCCGCGTCGCGGGCGCGGGCAAGCGCCGCGAGATTCCCTTCCCCGAACCCGTGGTGCCCCTTGCGCTGCACGATCTCGAAGAATATCTCGCCTGGCCGGCGCTTGACGAAGGTCTGGAAGAACAGGCGCGGCACGCCGTCGCGGCCGATCTCGCCGTCGACCAGCACCGCGCGGCGGCGCAGCGCGTCGAGATCGACGCCGTGCCCCGGCAACCGCGCATCGACGTCGTCGTAGTAGCGGGCGGGCGGCTCGACGAACTCGACGCCGTTCGCACGCAGCGCGTCGACGCTGGCAAGGATGTCGTCGGTGGCCAGCGCGACGTGCTGCACGCCCTCGCCCGGATGGTCGGGCAGATACGCGTGCATCAGCTCCGTGCGCCGCGTGCCTTCCTCGTAGACCGGAATCCGCACCGCGCCGCACGGCGACACCATCACGCGCGACTCCTCCGACACATGCCAGTGCGCGTCGATTTCGTGGATCTCGCGAAAATGCAACAGGTCGTGGTAGAAATCCAGCCACTCCCGCATGCGCCCCGCGCCGACGGTCTGCGTGAAATGATCGACCTGCTGCAGGCCGACGCCCGCGCAGTCGAGATCGGTATGCGCGGTCGCGATGTCGATCGGCCGGAAATCGATGTCGAAGATCGAGATGTCGCCGACGCCGCCGCGCTGGCCGTCGCGCCCGCGCCAGCGGTCGACGAAATAGAGGTGCGAATCGCCGATGCCCTGGATCGCCGGGATCTTCAGCTCGCCGACACCGACCCGCTCGCCCTCGAACGCCCACGCGCCAAGCGCGATCGCCCGCTCGAACGCGCGCCGGGCGCTGGCCACGCGCAACCCGATCGCGCAAACGCCCATCCCGTACTCCTCCGCATAGCGCGCGGCGAACGACTCGGGCTCGGCGTTGATCAGGAAATGCATCTGCCCTTGCCGGTACAGCGTGACGTTCTTGCTGACATGCCGCGCGATCGCCTTGAACCCGAGCTGCCCGAAGCGCCGGGCAAGCGCATCCGGCACGGGCGCCGCGAATTCGACGAATTCGAGGCCGGCCATCCCGAGCGGATTGGCGGCCGGATCGGTGACGGGCGGCGTATCGCCGGACAGCGTGTGGGAATTGCCGGGCATTCCAGTCTCCGGGGGCATGCGGTCGATGGGGATCGGGCCTGTCGCGTGCGGCATGCGCGGCCGGGGCGGCGGCCGGGCATCCCCGCCGGACGGGCGAGTATTCGATGCTGCAGATTTTAACCAGATCGTTCACGGCGGCACACCCCGGCCGAACGGGATATCATCGCGCCGCCTAGTGCAAACCCGGAAAGCGTTCGATAATCGCACGGTCTTGAACGATAATCGCGCACGTTGTCCGGGTGGCCGATTGCCGCCGTGCGGCGCGGGCCCTATTCTCCGTTCACCCATCGACTTCAATGCAGCATCGGACGCGGCGCCGCCACGATTCCACGATGCGCCAAGCCAGGAGACACCGCCATGACCCCTACCTTCGACACCCTCGACCCTGCCGCGGGTGCCCGCGTGCGCAGCCAGGCCCGCAAGGCGGCGATCGGCAGCTTCGTCGGCGCCGTCGTCGACTGGTACGACTTCCTGCTGTACGGGATCGTCGCCGCGCTGGTCTTCAACTCCGCGTTCTTCCCGAAGGTCAGCCCGACGATGGGCACGCTCGCGGCGTTCGCGACCTTCGGCGTCGGTTTCCTGTTCCGGCCGCTCGGTGGCGTCGTGTTCGGCCACTATGGCGACCGGCTCGGCCGCAAGCGGATGCTGGTGCTGACCGTGATGCTGATGGGGCTGTCGACGGTCGCGATCGGCCTGCTGCCGACCTTCGCGACGATCGGCTGGTGGGCGCCCGTGCTGCTGGTGCTGATGCGTGCGATCCAGGGCTTCGCGGTCGGCGGCGAATGGGGCGGCGCGGCGCTGATGGCCGTCGAGAGCGCGCCGAAGCAAAGGAAGGCGTTCTACAGCAGCGGCGTGCAGGTCGGCTATGGCGTCGGCCTCGTGCTGGCCACCGGCATCGTGTCGCTGCTGAGCCACCTGCTCGGCGAAGCCGCGTTCAAGTCGTGGGCCTGGCGCCTGCCGTTCGTGTTCAGCATCGTGCTCGTGCTGATCGGGCTGTGGGTGCGCAAGAACATGGACGAATCGCAGGAGTTCGTCGAACAGGTCGAACACGGCAACCGCAAGCTGCGCCTGCCGGTGCTGGAAGCGCTGACGCGCCATCCGAAGGCGTTCCTGCTGATCGTCGCGCTGCGGCTCGCCGAACTCTTCACGATGTACATCGTCACCGCGTTCGCACTCAGCTATTCGACGACGAACCTCGGCATGTCGCGCGACCTGTTCCTCAATATCGGCCTGCTGGTCGGCGCGGTGAGCTGCATCACGATCCCGTGTTTCGCGTGGCTGGCCGACCGTTACGGCCTGCGCCGCATCTATCTGATCGGCGCGCTGATCGGCGTGGCGTCCGCGGTGCCGTTCTTCGTTGCGCTGGAGGCGCGGTCGATCGCGTGGATCGTGATTTTTGCGATCCTGCTGGCGAACGCCGCGCACGACATGGTCGTGAGCGTCCAGCAACCGCTGTTCACCGAGCTGTTCGGCGCCGAATACCGCTATAGCGGCGCGGGCGTCGGCTACCAGTTCGCGAGCGTGGTCGGCGGCGGGTTCACGCCCTTCATCGCCGTCGGCCTTGTCAGCCTCGCCGGCGGTTCGTGGCATCTCGTGGCCGGCTATCTCGCGGTGGGCTGCCTGATCTCGCTGGTGGTCGCCGCGCGGATGCGGGCCGCGCAGTGACGATGCAGACAGGACCGGCCGCGACGTGACGCGTGCAGGCTGCTTCCCGGCCGCATCGCGAGAGTGACGTCAAACACTGTCAGTTGCACGCAGCAATCCCCCCATTTCCCCTCCGAACATCCCACGCCGCCGGCCGACCAATGGCATCATATGGGCCTACGTCAGTCACCGATACGCCCCCATATCATGTCGAATCTCATCGTCCACGGCGGCACTCCGCTGCGCGGGGACATCAAGCCGTCCGCGAACAAGAACGCCGTCCTGCCGATTCTGTGCGCCACCCTGTTGACCGATCAACCGCTGCGCCTCGTCGGCGTGCCGGACATCACCGACGTCCGCAAGATCCTCGACATCTTCCGCACGCTGGGCAGCGACGTGTCGGTCGACTTCACGACCGGCCTGCTCGACCTCCACCATCGCGACACGAAGTTCGATCCGGCCGTCCACCGGCTGCCGGAGGCGATGCGCTCGTCGATCATGCTGATTCCGCCGTTGCTCGCGCGCTTCGGCGTCGCGCGCCTCGAGAACGACGTGAAGGGCTGCACGCTCGGCGTGCGCGAGATCGATCCGCACGTCGAGGTGTTCGAGCGTTTCGGCGCGCATATCGAGCGCACGCCCGATTCGCTGATCGTGCGCACCGACGGCCCGCTGACGGCCAACGATCACTGGCTCGACTACGCGTCGGTGACGACCACCGAGAACTTCGCGCTGTGCGCGACGGCCGCGAGCGGCACGTCGACCCTGATGAACGCCGCCTCCGAACCGCACGTGCAGGAGTTCTGCCAGTTCCTCGCGATGATCGGCGTCGCGATCGAGGGCATCGGCACGTCGCGGCTCTGCGTGACGGGCGGCGGCAAGCTGGGCGGCGGCGAGTTCCGCTTCGCCGAGGATTTCCACGAAATCGCGACGTTCCTCGCACTCGGCGCGATCACGGGCGGCGACATCACGGTGCGCAACTCGTCGCCCGAGCATTTCCCGCTGATCGACCGCACGTTCGCGAAGTTCGGCGTCAACGTCACGCACCGCGACGGGTGGTCGCGCGCGGAACGCGACGGCCCGCTGCGCGTGCGCCGGCCGTTCACGCAAAACATCCTGACCAAGGTGGAAGCCGCGCCGTGGCCGTACCTGCCGGTCGACCTGCTGCCGATCTTCATCGCACTCGGCGTGCGCGCGGAAGGCAGCGCGATGTTCTGGAACAAGGTGTACGACGGCGCGCTCGGCTGGTCCGGCGAACTGTCGAAGTTCGGCGCGCACGTGCTGCTCTCCGATCCGCACCGGCTGATCACGTTCGGCGGGCTGCAGCTGACGCCGGCACGCGTCGAGAGCCCGTACATCATCCGTGTCGCGATCGCGCTGCTGATGGTGGCCGCGAGCATCGAAGGCCGCTCGGAAATCATGAACGCGCTGCCGATCCGCCGCGCGCACCCGCATTTCGTCGAGAACCTGCGCTCGGTCGGCGCAAACGTCGAGTGGACGAGCAGCGAGTAATGCCCTGACGGGTGCGGCGCGCGACGCGGGCGCCGCATTCCGCCATCGGCTTCGACGGGCCGCCGGCTGCTTCCGCGTTACTCGCCTTCCCCGCACCCGGCGTCGCCGGCGCCCATGTGGTCGAACCCGTAAAGCATCACGGCCGTCGTGCCGCGCGCGGGGTCGCTCGGGCGTTTCGCAACGCGCTCGTCGAGCGCGTCCGACGGATACTGGATGCTCGTGTTCATCAGGTTGTCCGGCTGCGACCGCAGTTCCGCTTCGGTCAGCCTGGTTCCCTCCGCGCGCGGCAACCCGAAGGCACGGCGCACCTCCGCCTCGTTCCACGTGCCCTTCAGCGTGACCGTGACCATCTGCAGCGCGCCATGCTCCCAGTCCAGTTCGACCTTCGTCGCGAGCGGGTGCACGCCGGCCGCGAGCCGGTCGGGGAACGCGGGGCCCTCGTAGTACGCCTTCGTATTCCTGCACGCGTCGCCGGTGTTCCGGTACTTCTTCAGCGAGCAATTGAAGCGCTTGTCGCGATAGCCGAACGACGTTTCGAAATAGCAGCCGAATTCGGGCGACGTCATGCGCGGCCACGCGCGGATGTCGACGGTCGGCTTCTGGAGCGTCGCGGCGGTCGCGGGATTCGCCGCGGCAAGCAGCGACGCGGCCGCGACGAGCACGGCCAATGCGGATTCTCGGAGTTTCATCGTTTTCTGTTCCAGTCTGGCCGGCGATTCTAGCGCGGCTGCGCCTGCGCGGCCGATTCGCGCGATAATCGCCCGCACCCGCGCGATCACCGCGCACCCAAGCGCCGATTCCGACGATGAAAAAGCCCGAACTCGACCGACGCGACTGGATTGCCGGCCTCGAAAAAGGCCTGACGATCCTCGAGGCCTTCGACAGCCAGCACGCACGCATGACGCCCACGCAGGCCGCCGCGCGCACCGGCCTCACGCGCACGGCCGCGCGGCGCTACCTGCTGACGCTCGAATCGCTCGGCTACGTCTACACCGACGGCAAGCTGTACGGCCTGACGCCGCGGGTGCTGCGGGTCGGCTGGTCGTACTTCGATTCGGCGCGGCTGCCGCGCACGGTGCAGCCCTATCTGCAGCAACTGAGCGCGTCGCTGAACGAGTCGGCATATGTGAGCGTGCTCGACGGCTGGGAACTCGTGTTCATCGCGCGCAATGGCGTGTCGCGCGTGATGACGACCGGCTTCGTGCTCGGCGCGCGCGTGCCGGCCCCGCTGACGTCGCCGGGCGTCGTGCTGCTCGCCCATCATCCCGATCGCGAAGCCGTGCGCGCGTGGCTCGACGACACCGAACTGCCGCCGTTCACGCCGCACACGATCACCAACAAGGCGCGTCTGCTCGAACAGGTCGACCGGGCACGCGACGCCGGTTTCGCGGCGATCGAGCAGCAATTGCAGGTTGGCGTGCGCGGAATCGCGGTGCCGTTGAAGAACCGTCACGGCGAAGTGGTCGCCGCGTTGAGCACGAACATGCCGATCGGCGCGGAGACGACCGACGCCGCGCTACGGCGCGTGCTGCCGCACCTGCAGGAAGCCGCGCTCGCGATGCTGAACGTGCTGTAGCGAAAGCGACAGCGGCGGCCCTAACCGCGACCGTGCCGTCCAGCCCCTCGCAGTCTCGCCCCCCCTTGCGGGAACCGGCGGCCCGCCGCCCGTCTCACCCGATCCGCCACCATCGCGGCAGCAGCTCGCGCACTTCGCGCCGCCGGTAACGGTCGTCGATCAGATGCACGACGCCTTCGTCGTGTTCGGTACGGATCACGCGCCCGGCCGCCTGCACGACCTTCTGCAGCCCCGGATACAGGTACATGTAGTCGTAGCCGTTGCCGAAGCGGGCCTCCATCGCGCGCCGCATCTGCTCGTTGACGTCATTGACCTGCGGCAGCCCGAGCGTCGCGATGAACGCCCCGATCAGCCGTTCGCCGACCAGATCCACGCCCTCCGAGAACGCGCCGCCCAGCACCGCGAAGCCGACGCCGCGCCCGCCTGCGTCGAAGCGCGCGAGAAACGCATCGCGCTCGCTTTCGGCCATGCCGGGCGCCTGCGCCCACACGGGCACGTCCGGATGGCGCGTCTGCATCAGCGCGACCACACGCCCCAGGTAGTCGAAGCTGCTCAGGAACCCGAGGTAGTTGCCGGGCCGCGTCGCGTATTGCGCGGCGATCAGGTCGGCGATCGGTTCGAGCGACCGGTCGCGGTCGCGCCAGCGCGTCGACACGTGGCTCGCGACGCGCACCGTCAGTTGCTCGGCGCGGAACGGCCCGTCGACGTCGAGCCAGCCGGTATCGGCAGGCAAGCCGAGCGTGTCGCGGTAGAAGTGGAACGGGCTCAGCGTGCCCGAGAACAGCACGGTCGCATGCGCGGCTTCATGGCGCTGCGCGAGAAAGCCGGCCGGGATCACGTTGCGCACGCACAGCGTCGACTGGACGCGGCGCCGGCGGCCGGCCGGCCCGACGCCGTCGAGCGCCGGCTGGCGCGGCGCCGGTTCGCCGTGCAGCGTCGCATCGAAGATCGACGCGCTGTCGAACGCTTCCGCGAGCACGCCGAACTGGATCGCCTCGAAATGAAAACGCAGCAGCGCGTCGCCGTTCGCACGCGGCGCGTCGGTCAGGTGTTCGCCGATCGTCGCGACGAGGTTCTGCACGGCCGACACGATCGGGCCCGGCACGTCGGGATAGGCGGCGTAGCGCTCGGCCTGCGCGCGACCGAGCGTGCCCCAGGCGCGCGCGAGCCGGTCGAACGCCTTGCGCAGCGGCGCGGGCGCGGCTTCGCGCGCGGCCGCGAACGCGTGCGGGTCGAGCGAGGCGCTGTACATCTTGCGCGCGCGGTCGAGCAGGTTGTGCGCTTCGTCGACGAGCACCCCGACGCGCCACTGGTTCTGCTGCGCGAGCGTGTGCAGCATCGCGCTGCCGTCGTAGTAATAGTTGTAGTCGCCGATCATCATGTCCGACCAGCGCGCCAGCTCCTGGGCCAGGTAATACGGGCAGACCTCGTGCGCGAGCGCGGCCGCGCGCACGGTATCGCGATCGAGCAGGCCGGCCTCGATCGCCGCATCGCGCGCGGCCGGCAGCCGGTCGTAGAAGCCCTTCGCGAGCGGGCACGATTCGCCGTGGCACGCGCTGTCGGGATGCTCGCACGCCTTGTCGCGCGCGACGAGTTCCAGCACGCGCAGCGGCAGCGCGGGCGTGCCGGCGCCGAGCGTCGCGGCCGCCTCGAGCGCGAGCGCGCGGCCGGGCGTTTTCGCGGTGAGGAAGAACACGTGGTCGAGCTCGCCCGCGCCGCACGCCTTCAGCAGCGGGAACACGGTGCCGACCGTCTTGCCGATGCCGGTCGGCGCCTGCGCCATCAGGCAGCGTTCGTCGCGCGCCGCGCGATAGACCGCCACCGCCAGCTCGCGCTGGCCGCTGCGGAACTGTCCGTGCGGAAACGCGAGGGCGCGCAGCGCCGCGTCGCGCGCCGCGCGATGGGCCGTCTCGCGCTCGGCCCAGCCGACGAAGCACGCGCATTGTTCCGCGAAGAACGCCGCGAGCGCGCCCGCGTCCAGCGTTTCGGTCAATACGGTCTCGCGCTCCGACACGATGTCGAAATACACGAGCGCGACGTCGATTTCCGCGAGGCCGCGCGCCTCGCACATCAGGTGCGCATAGACCTTCGCCTGCGCCCAGTGCAGCGCGCGATGGTTGGCCGGCATCGCATCGAGGCTGCCGCGATAGGTCTTGATTTCCTCGATGCGATTCGCGACGGGATCGTAGCCGTCTGCGCGGCCCCGCACGGCAAGCGTGCCCCAGGTGCCGGCGAGCGCGATTTCGGTCTCGTAGCGCACGCCGCGCTTCGACGTGACCGCGCCGTGGCCGGCAATGCCTTCGAGCGCGGTCGGCGCGGGCGTGAAGCGCAGGTCGAGATCGCCGCGTCGCGCGGTGAATTCGCACATCGCCCGCACCGCGACGACGTAGCTCATGCGGACAGCCCCGCCGCTTCGGCGTGCGCGACGCCCTCGCCGGCCCACTCGACATCGACCACGCGCACCGGGATGCCGTGCGCGACGCAGTACGCGAGCCAGCGCGTCTGGTTGTCCTGCAGCCGGTCGCCGGGGCCTTTCACCTCGATCAGCTCGTAGCGGCGTTCGCCGGGCCAGAAGCGAACCAGGTCGGGCAGCCCCGAGCGGTTGGCGCGGATATCCGCGAGCAGGCGCGTGAACCACAGCCGCAAGTGCTCGGGCGGCAGGCACGCGAGCGCCTCGTCGAGCAAGGCGTCGGTCAGCACGCCCCAGAACACGAACGGCGACTGCAACCCCGCCTTCGTCGCGAAATGCCGGCGGATCGTGTCGCGATACGCGCCCGAATCGAGCTGCGCGAAGCATGCGGCGAACGCGTCCGCACGGCGCGCGACGAAATCCGGCGCGTGCAGGTCGGCCGGGCCGCGCTGGAACGGGTGAAAGAACGCCCCCGGCACGGCCGTGAACACGGGCTCCCAGCACAGCAGCCCGAACAGCGAGTTGATCAGCGTGTTCTCGACGTAATGCACCGGCGAGGCCGGCTGCGCGAGATGGTCGCGCACCGCGAATTCGACGCTGACGAACGCATCGGGACGCGCGAGCACCAGCGTCTCGCGCGGCACGTCGGCCGCGGCCGCCGCCCGTTCGACGCGCCGGCCGAGGCGGCGCTGCAGGCGCGGCAGCATGCGCTCGACGCGCTGCCGCTCCTCGTCGCTCTCGAAGCCGCCGCGCGCATCGAGCGCCAGCGCGAGTGCATCGTCGTCGCGCCCGCAGCGTTCGAGCACGCGGATGCGCCGGTGCCGGCTGCCGGGCCACGCGCTGCGCGCATATGCGTCGAGCGCGGCGGCCCAGTCGGCGCGGCGTTCGGCCGCCTGCCCCAGCGCGAACAGCAGCTTCGCGCGGCGCGTCGCGAGCCACGGCTGCGCGCAGCCGACCGCGTCGACCGCTCGCAGCAGGTCGTCGAACGGCAGGTCGTCGGGCCACGCGTCGAGTGCATCGCGGCACACCTGCAGCGCGAGATACGCGTCGACGTCGCCGCGCTGCTGGAACGCCCGTGACGACGGCGCGATCGGCACGCTCTCGTACTGGAACACGCCGAGATCGGCGAGCACGAACTCGCTCCAGTCCTGATGGAGATTGCCGAAGAACATCAGGCGCAGCCGCTCGCACAGCGGGCCGATCGTCACGCGCAACACGCGGTCGACGGCCTGCGCGCACCACGCGTCGAGCGGCTTCGCGGCGTCGTGCGCGGGCCGCAGCCGTTCGAGCCATTCGGGCTTGCGCTCGCCGGCATGCGCGGCGAGCGACGGGAAGATGCGCAGCAGATCGGCCTTGGTCGACAGCGTGAACAGGTCGTCGAGCGTCAGCGCGGGCGCCGGGTCGACCCAGCCGAGATCGACGAGCGGCGCGGCCGCGTCGAGCGCGCAGCCAATTTCGTCGTACACGAGCTTGCTGGCGCGGAAGTCGGACCCGTTGCGCATCAGCATCCGCACGAGCAGCGCGCGCGACGCCTGCGGCAACGTGGCGAACTGCCGGACGAACGCGCGCTCGTGCGCGTCGAACAGGTCGTCGTAACGCTCGCCGAGCCAGGCCAGCGCGCGTTCGAAATTGGTCAGGTAGTAAAACGCCGGGGGTGTCGGCGAAGCAGGCGTCACGGGATTTGATCACTGTACGTTTGTACAGGTCGGAATCATAGCAAATATGACGCGACATGCCGCACGCCGTGCGGCCTCCCGCCTGCCCGGCCGCCGTCAGAACTCGTAGTTCACCGACATGTCGAACACGCCGTTGGTCGATTGCTGCGTGATCGGGCTGCGCGCGGCGCGGCCGACGAGCTGTTCGAGCGCGCCGTCGATCGTGACGAACCAGTGCTTGTTCACGAACCACGCCATCGTCACGCCCGCACCGACCGACTTGAGCCCCGCGCCGGACGAATAGGCCGGCAGCCCGGAGCGCGCGGCGGCGTCCGCGTTCACGCCGAACCAGCTGTTCATGTAGCGCGAGTCGGCGAACGACACGGTCGGCCCCGCGAACCAGAAGAAGTGCTCGTTGCTGCCCGGCAGCGGCATGTAGGCGGAGAAATCGCCGACCCAGCCGTTCGAGCCGCCGACGCTGCGCCGGACATCCGCGCGCAGCACCAGCGGAAACTCCTTCGAGATCACGTAGTCGGCCGACAGTTTCATCACCGGCGCCGCATTGATGTTGTCGAGCCCGTTCAGGTGCTCGGCATCGTCGGCCGAGCGGCGCCCGAGGTCGTAGCCGACGGACAGGCTCACGCGCCAGTTCGGCCCGCGCAGCACGTTCGCGCCGAGCCCCTCGCCGGTCGACAGGAAGAACAGGTCGCGGTAGCGGATGTCGACATTCGGGCCGCCCATCACGCGGTAGCGATCGGAGCCGGGATAGCGCGGCTGCAGGGTCATCGCGGCGCCCAGGCTGACATCCCAGACGGGGACGTTCGGATCGTACAGTTTCTCGAGCGGCACGCCCGCCGAATATTGCCATTCGCCGAGCGGCGAAGGCGTCTGGGCCGCCGCGTCGCGGGCGCCGGCCGCGGCGAGCGCCGCGCATGCCGACAGGCCGGAGAAGAACCGGCGTGCGCCGGGAGAGAGCAACGGACGAGCATCAATCATCAAGGCGGCCCCTGTCGGTTGCGAGTAACGAACCCGAAGAAAAGCGCATCGCATCGGCCGCCTCGGCGGGCCTGCGACGCGAACGTAGTGTGCGCTGAATTAACGGACATCCTACGCGACGTGCACGCGGACGCAAAGCGCCTGCTGCGCGCGGGCACCTTGCCGCATGCGTCGACGAGCCGGCGAGGTGCGGGCTGCGACGCCAATCGCCGTCGCAGCAGACACGCGCGTCGTCACGTATCCTGTCCGGGCGGCCTGCACGACGACGGCGTACCGCCGCCGCCCCGCGCAGCCGCCGGGTACGCAGCCATGTCGCGTGCGCCCGGACCCACGACCCAGGAGGTTCGACCATGACCGTTCACGCCACCGGCCGCCACGACGCCGTACCGCCGGCTGCCGGACCGTTCCGGTTCGGCACGTCACGCCCGCCGTCCGACGACAGGACGGAGGAGCGCATCGACGAGGGGCTCGAAGAGACGTTTCCGGCCAGCGACCCGCCGGCCGTCGGCGGCGCGACCCGTATCGACCCGGCGAAGCCGACCGGCGAGACCGGGCATCGGGCGCCGCACACGCCCTCGCCGCCCCCCGAGCGCGGCTGACGGCGGCCCCCGGTGTCGCGCCGCGCGACGCGGCCGTTACCGGGGGCGACCGCCGGGTGACGCGTTACGCGACCTTGAACCGCCCGACCGTCGTCGCCAGCGCATTCGCCTGCGACTGCAGCGCGGTCGCGGCGGCGGTCGACTGTTCGACCAGCGCCGCGTTCTGCTGCACCATCTCGTCGAGCTGCGTGACCGCGCGATTCACTTCCTGGATGCCGCGGGTCTGCTCGTTTGCCGCGTGCGTGATCTCGGAGATGATCGTCGTCACGTTCGACACGTTGGAGACGATCTCGCGCATCGTGTCGCCGGCCTGACGCACCTGCCCGGAGCCGGCCGACACGCTCGCGACCGTCGATTCGACCAGCACCTTCACTTCGCGCGCGGCCTGCGCGCTGCGTTGCGCGAGGCTGCGCACTTCCTGTGCGACGACCGCGAAGCCGCGGCCCTGCTCGCCCGCGCGCGCCGCCTCGACAGCCGCGTTCAGCGCGAGGATGTTGGTCTGGAACGCGATCCCGTCGATCACGCCGATGATGTCGCCGATCCGGCCCGATGCTTCCTCGATCTTCTCCATCGTCGCGACCACGTCCGACACGACCACGCCGCCGTGCGAAGCGATCCGCGATGCGGCCGCCGCCCGTTCGTCGGCCTGGCCGGCCGCCGCGGCCGACTGGCCGACGGTCGCGGTGATTTCTTCCATCGATGCGGCCGTTTCCTCGAGGCTCGCCGCCGCCGATTCGGTGCGCGACGACAGATCCTGGTTGCCCGCCGCGATTTCGTTCGCGGCCGTGCGCACCGATTCGCTTGCATCGCGGATCTGGCGCATCACATCGTTCAGCTTGTCGACGAAACTGTTGAACGAACGCGCGATGTCCGAGACTTCGTCGCTGCCGTCGGCCGGCAGGCGCTGCGTCAGGTCGCCGGCGCCCGAGCCGATCGCGGACATCGCCTGGCGCACCTGCGACAGGCGGCGGAACGCGGTCGCGGTAATCGCGCCGATGATCAGCGACGCGACGCCGACGATCACGACCAGCGTGATCAGCGACGCGGTCAGCAGCGAGTGCATCCCCGCCGTCGCGTCGGACTTGTCGAGCAGGACCAGCGCGTACCAGTCGGTGCCCGGCACCGGCCGCGCGCGGACCAGCTTCGCGTCGCCGCCCACGCTCACCTCGACGGGCGCGGTGGCGGCCGCGATCGTCGCACCGTTCGTCGCACCGAGTTCGGGCGACACGTCGGCGACTGCCTTCAGCGTGAGTTTCGGGTCCGGATGCGCGACCACGTGGCCGTTGCTGTCGATCAACATCCCGAAGCTCGCGGGCGTCGGGTGGATCGATTTCACGTTCGCGATCACGGTGTCCATCGCGACGTCGGCGGCGACCACGCCCTTCAGCCCGCCGTCACGCAGGATCGGCACGGCGAAGGTGACAACGAGGTTGCCCGTGCCGGCATCGACGTACGGCGGCGTGACGACCGGCTTGCCGGCCTGCGCGGCCTGCTTGTACCACGGCCGGCCGGTCGGGTCGTAATCGGGCGGAATCCCGGTCGGGTCGGAGAAGTGGAACGTCTTGTCGGCATAACCCGCGTAGACGTTCGTGAAACCGCCGGCCGCGGCCATCTGCTTGAACACCGGCAGCGGATCGGGCGTCAGCGCCGCATCCTGCAGCGACGCGATCATCCGGCTCCGGGTGGCGACCCAGTCGGCGATCCCGACCACATGGCCGCTTGCGACTGAGGTCAGGTTGCGGTCGATCGCGTCGTCGTTGTACGAGCGCGCGATGAAGTAGTTGATCAGCGTGGTGGCGACAAGCGCGAATACAACGATGGCAACGCTGGCGGCAAGAATGCGAGCGCGGATGGACGAGAGCATGGCAACGACTCGGTAAGGGAGCGCGAACGCCCGGTGGACGAATTCCACGGGTAAACGGCAATCGCGTCGCTTACTTGAGGCCGCTGTGACATTTATGTGAAAGGTATGACGAAACGCATGGTCGCGGATCGCAGGATTGACGGGATGGCCGTACCCGCCCGGCGCCGTCTGCGCAGGCCGCCGCGCGCGGCGACCACGGTGGCGGTCTCGCGCACGGGAATCAAGGGCCGAGCCACGCCGGCCGGTCGCCCCGGGAGGATGCGTGCCGCGCGACCGGGAGCCGGCCGGAGCGCTGCGAGGGATTACGTGACTCGCGGCGTCAGCCGCAGCGCGCGAGCGTTACAGGCGATGGCTCGGGCGCGGATCGGATTCCGAAGGCGGCGTACCGGCCCGCGTATCGCCGCCGAGATCGTCCTGCTGCCGCATCCGCTCGCGCAGGTGGCGAATCGCGAACACGTGGATGTAGTCGTGCACGCGCGCACCGGACGACAGCACGCGCACTTCGTCGTCGAGCATCGCACGCAACTGATCCGAACCGATCGCGCGCTGCGCGGCGGCTTCCTTGAGTGAATCGAGCAAACTGTCCTTGGACATCGACAGACTCCTGACGGTCGAGGAACGAAAAGAAGACGTTACCGGAAGCTTAAAGACTGGACGGACGCGCGGCGTGCGATGCGCCGGCGCGTGTTTGCGCGCGATCAACGGCACATTGCATGCCGCTTTCCGGTTCGTCGCCGAACCGGCCGCGCAAAGCCCGCGAACGGGCCTGGAAACCCTGCCACGCCACCCCGGGGGCGCGGCACCGGCCGCCGGGCAGACGATGGAACGCCGCGCGACGTCGATGCAGTCGGCAACTTAGACCGGCCGAAATCATGCGTCAAGGGACGCTTGCCGCGCGCGGCGCATTCGTCCGAACGAACGGGCGCAACCGTCGCCGAACCGGCCGATCGGCCGCGGCGCGTGTCAGCGAATTCCGATACGCACCGCGCAATACCTGACAGCGACTTCAGCGCGCGCTGCTTGGCGGCGCGCGATCGCCACACGATACTGGTGCCATGGACGTAACGTTCATACAGGCCATCGCCCAGCCGGCCGCCGAGCCGGCATGCGGGGTCTGGCGCAGGAGACCATCATGGCACATCGCAACTTCCCGGCCCGGGACGGCCAGCGGCGCGCGGCGGACAACGCGCGCGCCCTGCCCGTCCGGGTCGTAACGGCCGGCAACGGCCCGTCGGACAACCTCGACGCCTTGCTCGCCCTTGCACGGGAGGCCGGGCTGCTGGTGACGCTCGACGGGCAGATCGGCCGCGAGAAATACCAGAGCGTCGCGGGCTCGGTGCTCGCGCTGCAACGGTTCGCCGCGGCGCTCTGCGCCCGTACCGCGCCCGACGCGCCGGCCACGTCGGAGCCTCGCCGCAAGGCACGCCCGGGCTGGCCGCACGCGAACCGTCTGCGCAACCGCACGTGCAGCATCTGCGCGCCGTTGCATGTCGCGCGGCAGCGCCCGCAGGTACGCCGCGGCGCGGTGCGCCGGCATGAGTCGCGCTCGATGCCTCGCACGCCTTGAGCGCGCGGGCAGCCGGCGCGGTACGGGGCCGCGCCAAGGCTGCACGCCACACACAACCGCGGCAGCGCATGTCGCGCACGAACGGCGGCATCGACAATGCTTCCTGCGGGGATGGAAATCCAGACGGGGCCAACGACACACAAGCGGAAAGCGGACGGGGTGACATGCACCCCGCCCGTCCTCCAAGGCAGCCGTGGCTGCCTACCCTCGTGCCAGAGAGTTTCTGACCGGATCGCGCACCGTGCCGTGCAGCGGTGACGATCCTGAAATGATGCGACGGCGGGGAGTGCACCGTCGGGCGTCGCCCTGGACGAGCGGCTTCGACCCGTCCGGGCACGCATGACAGACCGCATGCATGACCGGATGTTCCGTCAATGTCTCACGCGATATGTGCGCCGTTTCTGATGCAGGTCAATCCAAACCCGCTTTGATCGTGACAACGCGCGCCTCATTCGGTAGCGCGCACGAGCAGCACCGGGACCTGTGCAAGGTGCGCCACGCGGCGCGCGACGCTGCCGACCAGCCACGCGGCAATGCCGCGCCGGCCATGCGTGCCGACCACCAGCAATTCCGCGCGCCAGTGCACGGCGTCGCGCATCAGCGCATGGGCCACGTCGTCGCTGGTCGGACGGGTCTCGACGATGCCGCGCTTGGTCGGATTCCCGGTTGCGTGGAACAGCGGCCCGATCTTCGCGAGCGCTTCCTCGCCCTCCGCGCGGTACGCATCCTCGAGTGCGCGCACGGGGACGATATCCGTCAGACGAACCGCGCGATCGATCACGTACGCCGCGTACAGCAACGTCGTCGGCGCCGCGAAGCCGAGCCCGACATGCGCCGCGTGCAGCGACGGCTCGCTGCCGTCCACCGCGAACATCAGCCGTTGCAGATCGCCGTCCGACGGCCGTGCATAGGCGGCCGGCACGATCAGCAGCGCGCAGCGTGCGCGCGTCGTCAGCGAGTCGGACGTCGCGCCTTCGACGAGCCGCAGCAGCCCGTGATGCGGATTCGCGCCGACCACCAGCACATCCGCGCGCCACGCCGACGTGTCGCCCACCAGTGCATCGGCAACCGTGCCGCCTGTCGTCGACGTATCGACGATGACCTGCTCGACCTCGATGCCCGCACCGTCGAACAGCGCCGCGATCCGCGCGCAGGTGGCGTGCGCTTCGCGCAGCATGTCGTCGCGCGCGGACGTCAGCAGCGCGTCGATGCGCGGGATGTCGGGGAGCGCGAGGCGCGGGTTGTCGATTGCGCAGACGATGCGCAACCGCATGCCGGGACGCAGCAGCGTGCGTGCGTAGCGCGCGGCGGACAGCGATTCGGGCGTCGAATCGACGGCCAGCGCGATTCGCTCGAGCGTCGGGATGGACTGGGCAGGCTGCATGGCGAAGGCCTCCGTGCGAAAGACGACGGGCGCTTCGCGCGCAGGCGACGCGCAGCGGCCGGATGGCCGCCGCGGTCGCGGGGATCGGCGGGGTGACGCGCGAAACGCGGACAATCGATGCGTTCAGCATAGGACGTCCGGCCCGTACGTGCATGATCGCGATCAACGGTCGCGCGGCCCCCTGCCCGTGCCGGTTACGATTTCGTCGGCACCGAGGCGGCCGGACGGTTCGCGTAGAACACCGCGTACGCGATGCCGAGCAGCACGATCCATACCGGCCCGATCACGAGCGCGACGCGCGTGTCGGGCGTGAACGCCATCAGCACGACGACCAGCACGAGAAACCCGAGCGCAACGAACGAACCGAGCGGATAGAACGGCACGCGGATCGGCAAGCGCGCGATCCGGTCGGCCGACAGCGTGCGGCGAAAACGCATCTGCGCGATCAGGATCACGCACCACGTCCAGATCGCGCCGAACGTCGACACCGACGTGAGCCACGTGAACACGTGCTGCGGCGCGAGATAGTTGAGCAGCACGCCGATCAGCAGCAGCGCGACCGACACGATCACGCCGTACACCGGCACGCCGTTGCGGTTGAGCCGGCCGAGCTTGCGCGGCGCCTGGCCCTGCTGCGCGAGGTTGTAGAGCATCCGCGCGGTACTGAACAGGCCGCTGTTGCACGACGACAGCGCCGCCGTGAGCACGACGAAGTTGATGATGCCCGCGGCCGCCGGGATGCCGAGCCGCGAGAACGTCATCACGAACGGGCTGCCCTGCGTGCCGATCTGGTCCCACGGATAGAGCGACATGATCACGAACAGCGCGCCGATATAGAAAATCAGCACGCGCCAGAACACCGAGTTCACCGCCTTCGTCAGCGACTTCTCCGGGTTGCGCGCCTCGCCGGCCGTGAGGCCGAGCATCTCGACGCCGAGGTACGCGAACATCACGATCGGCAGTGCGCCGATCACGCCGTCGATCCCGTTCGGCATGAAGCCGCCGTGCGCCCACAGGTTGGACAGGCCGATCGCGACCCCGCCGTTGCCGATGCCGAACGCGATCATCAGCCCGCCGCCGATGATCATCAGCACGATCGTGACGATCTTGATCAGCGCGAACCAGAACTCGAATTCGCCGTACAGCTTGACCGCGACGAAGTTCACCGAGCCCATCGCCATCAGTGCCGCGAGCGCCCAGATCCAGTTCGGCACGCCGGGAAACCACATATGCATGTAGACGCCGACCGCCGTGATTTCCGCCATGCAGGTGACGATCCACACGAACCAGTAGGTCCAGCCGGTCAGGTAGCCGGCGAGCGGCCCGAGATAGTCGCGTGCGTAGCGGCTGAATGCGCCGGCGACCGGGTTGGCGATCGCCATCTCGCCGAGTGCGCGCATGATCAGGAAAATCGCGATGCCGCCCAGCAGGTAGGTCAGCAGGATGGCCGGGCCGGCCACGCGGATCGCGCTGGCCGAGCCGAGGAACAGGCCGACGCCGATCGTCGCGCCGAGCGCCATCAGGTTGATGTGTCGCTCTTCCAGCCCGCGGTGCAACTGGTCTTCTGGTTGTTTCAAGTCTGTCTCCTGGCGGCCGCGAGCGGGCCGCCGTCATTGTCGAAGTCAATGCGCGCCCGTTCATGCCGATTCCGGCAGCCGAAAACGAAATAATCCACGCCGTCGTTTTCCGAATGGAAAACGACACGGATACTGCGTCAATTCGATGGGAATCGCCGCGAATTATCCGTATTTTCCGGAACAATCCGGAAAACGGATCGGGCCTTTCACGGAATACGCCCGAGCGGCCCGTGTGGCGCGGCTGTGCGCGAGGCGGGCAACTGCGGGATCAATCGTTTTCGGCGTGAACGAACACGCGTCGAATGTGCGGGATCATGCGCACGCAATATGCAGGCGGGATTATAGAGATAATCGGACGCATCGCGCCAGACGATTTTCGTGAAGGTCGACTGGGAAATCGGCAGCGAAATCGAGGGCGTGGCGCTCGAGCGCGATTTATCTGGACAACGTCGCATGCACGAGCAACCAGGCAACGAACTGTTTGCATACCCTTCTGCGCAAACTCGCATGCCGATCGGTTCGCCACGCACCGCAATCCTGTCGCAACCGGCCGCCGAACCCCGTTCGCGCGAGAGGATGGTTGTCAGAGGAGTGATGCAACACCGGGCGCAACCTGCCGTGCGACTGCTTGGCGAGTTATCCGTTCGTCGTTTTGCGATCAAGCCCGGACGTGACTCGCCCCCTTAACGAGGGGGCAAGACTAGCGGAAGTCATGCTGTGAACTGTTTTCGCCCGTTCGATGAAATCAGACCGACCGGCCACGACAACGCCCGGAAAATACGGAATCGGCTGCTGATTTTTTTAACGCCGGCCGTCCAAATTCGATTCCGATATTTAGTATTTTGATACACTCACATCGCAGTACCGAAAGGTGTCGCCAATTAAAATCGATTGATGTTCATTGGAGAGGCATTATGAGAAAAATTGGCTCGATTGTTTTCGCGCTTTCGTTAATGGCATCGGCAGGAGGTGCCTATGCCGACGGCTCCACGATCGTACTTCAGTGTTCGAGCCCTTCAGGCGGGACATGCACCGCGACAGGGGACACGCTTCCGCTCAATACTTCGACGAGAGTTTTCAGTTTTATTTGGCGAGGGCAAAATATTTCCCTATCCAATCTGACCGGAACAACCGTCTCGGTTCAATGTTTAACAAATCAATCAGGAACGTTAACCGCCTATAGCGCACCTGTATCGGGCGTTCAGTTTAATCCCGCGACGGCCGAAGGCTCTGCAACGATAACAATCGACTGCACCACTCCCAGCAGCGGCGGGCCGGTCTGAACCGGAGCGTCTATGGAAAGAGGGGCGATATCGCCCCTTTTTTCAAGTTACGCTCGAAGCGCCTTCATCGACAATGCATCGGCCACTCGCCTGACGACGCCTGTCCAGTCAAGCTCATCGACTTCCTGCCGAAAGAGCGTCACGGTATCGGGATACCACTCCGAGGTCGAGCCCGAGCACTTCCAGCGCCAGTCAGTCGCCACGCTGGACAGCATGATCCATGTGGGCTTGCCGAGTGCGGCTGCCAGATGCGTTACTGCTGTATCCACGCCGATCACCAGATCGAGTCGCGAAATAATTGCTGCGACATCCGAGAAGTCGGCGGCACGGCTTCCCAGGTTCACAATGAATCGATCGCCCAGTTCTGCCTGGAGACTGGCGGCGCTCGCCTCCCTTTGCAGGCTGACGAAAGTAACGCCACTTGTCTGCCACAGCGATTCGAGCGTTTTCAGATCGGGGAGGGATCGGACAACATCGTTCGGATTTCCCGGGTTTCCCTTCCACACCAACCCGATTCGAAAACGCCCTTTGGGTATGAGCCGCTCCCAGCTCGATATCGAATTCCTCGGCGCGTACAGGTACGGTACACGGGACGGAATTGCGTCCACGTCCTCATTCAAATTGAGCGGAATACTCCATATATGCGTCCAATAATCGTGTGGCGGGCACATCGACGAGTCGAATTGACTTTGAGCGATGACCAAATCGACTTCACGCAAAGTTGAAAACAACGAGTGCGTCGCGTCGGAGCAAACCAACGTAACGTAGCTTGCCCCAAGCTCTTTTATTTTATTTACGTAGCGTACAAGTTGAATCTGGTCGCCATGACCTTGCTCCGGCCAGATCAGCAACGACGCACCCTCCAGCGATTCCCCCGACCACCTGGGGAATGGGACTGGCGCCGCACTTGAGAAGACGGCCCCTAGCCCCGAATCGTGCCGTGCCTCGAAGAGCGGCAAGCCCTCGCCCCACATATTCTGCGACAACAGCAATATGCCGAGATTAACTTTGTAGAGGGCACTATGCGGGTTGAGTGAAAGTGCCTGCCGATAAGCCGCTTCGGCTTCACCATGACGGCGCAAATCCCTTAAAACCAGCCCAAGCACGTTGAGCGCTTCGTGGCTGTCACGCGCGATGTCGATTGCCCGCCGTACCGTCGATTCGGCATCTTTCAAGCGCAGTCTCGACCGCAATAGCAGGCCGAGATTCAACAGTGCGCGGTAATGTTCGGGAGCAATCGAAACGGCAAGCCGAAACCAATGTTCGGCTTCATCCAGTCGACCGGTCGATTGATACAGAACACCCAGATTGTTGCAATTGTCCGCCGTCAGCGGCCCCAGCATGGCGGCTTGCCTTAAGCGAGATTCCGCTTTATGCGTGTCACCCAGATTCAAATGACAAGCGCCAAGCAAATTCAACAGCTCGGAACTCGCTCCATTGCGCTCCATGAGCCACTCCCCGACCTGGATCGCAGCCTCGAATTTACCTTGGAGATACAGTTCCTCCGGAGAACTGGGGTTTTCGTCGCGAGGTGTCGGGACATTCATTGGATTGCTGGATTCGACCGACTAGTGATATAGCCGCAATGAGGGAAAGATGAGGTTATCACAAGACGGCGCAGCATAAATTGGCCACATTGACGAGACGACGGTCGATTTATGAAGCAGAGGCGTGGCTACGGTACCGGACACTTGCAAACGCACAGGTCGTCAATCGGCGCTACACCGCGCATCATCAGGCCCGGCCATCGCAATTCCCGGGCCGACACATTGAACCTTGTCAATCGTCTTGCACACCGGGCAGAGCACATCGTCATGCGTGATGTGCCTGACGTCGAGCGCGAGCGGCATCGTATTTTGGTCGCGTGATCAGTTTTTCGGCTAGCCGATACCGAATCCCCGCACACTCGAACACAGCGTCGCGCCACACGTCGTCTTGTGGCCGTCAAACGCAACCGGGCGACCCTCAACCACAAAGTTCGGGTCGCCTTCCGCGATCAGGCAGGCTTGATGCCCTTCAATCGGGCAGATACACGAATCTCCTTTGCGGGCGACCGCTCGCCCGTCCACCTCAAATTTCGAAGCGCCGCCGACAACTTGCCCGCCATGGTCAGTTGCGTCACCTACTCGAATAACGTTACGCATTGGTCGTCATTCTCCATCATACCTTCGGCGTTTCATCGTCCGCTTCCGGTGATGCAACTTCGTCGACTGCTACAAGTGTCCACGTAGTCGGCACACTATGTTTCAATTCCCGCCCTAACACGCGATCCAGCACTCCAGGTTGGCCCAACACGTCAACCGACGGCATTACCACCCCAAGTTCGAAGTATTGTCGGCTACCACCGACCACTGGCAGTCCGTTCGCTTCCGGGCATGTCCACCATCCGGCACGCGGACAAAGAGCCCCCGTTCGAACAATCGTATTGAGCGGAACCGGGGGCACATTCGCATCGCTTACATTTGCCGCGCCTGATGTCGGGCGCAGCCGTACAGAGTTCACAATCGACTCGAAAATCTTCGTTGCTTGTTCTTCGGTCAAGTTCGGACGTTGATCGTCTCGAGTCGTCAATTCGACCGAAAGCGTCGAATTCAGAGGTTGCAGATGCTCCCCTTGCGCTTCCCAATGGAACTGATATGCACGAAACCCAGCGTCGGTCGGCAATGACCATAGCCCTTCTTCCCCCTTGCGCCCATTCACGTCATGTTCGCCACGGCGCAAAGTGCGAATACCTGATGCAATCGATTGCAGCTGTCCCGGCACAGCACCGCTGTCCACACGTTGTAGCAATGTTTTTTCGTCCGGTTTTGCTGTCATCGTTGTTACGTGTATGAGCAGCCCCGGCGTATTCGGAAGCTTAAACGTGACAGAAGCGATTTCGTGTTGCGCCGATTGCCCGTCATCTGCAATGAATCCGTCTTTTAAGCAAAACCCTGCTTGCGAAGGAATTTCATCCGGAGTTCGGGCGCGAAGGCTCGGCAAAAACTTGCTCTGCAGCTTCTTTGTCATAGCCGCATATTTATCCGAATCAAATCCGTCGATATCGATAAAAAACGTACGCCCATTGATCCACTTGTACGCCTCAAATCCCTCTATTTTCCGACCATAGAGGACAGTAGATTTAAGAAAAACCGTCTCACTACCTCGTAAATCAATTGTGCGATCCAGAACGAGATCACTTTTCCCCTTGGGTTTCTTCAGGCCAGCCTCCCTTTCTTGCATTCGCTTTTTGAAAGCAGAGAGGCTTGCGTAGCGAGTGTTCGTTTGAACCGGACCGAAAATATATTCGCCCAATTGGGCGTATAGTTCGGCACGTGCCGGCACATCGACAAGATATCGGCCGACGCAATATGTCTTTGAATCACTCGTATTCGGCTCACCAGCCAAGCAAGTTACGGAAAATAAAATTAATATTAATACTAGCAATCGCCTCACGTTCATACATCCCCTTCTACAGACGCACCTGATTGCTGGACCGGCGGCGCTAGTTGCACGATCTTCCCGATACACCATAATACACACTCACGCACCGGCTCATTATTGTATGACATTTGATGGTCGAAGCCCGTCATGCGGAACGTGATCGGCTTCGAGCCGCTGCCTGCAATCATATTTCCAGAGTCGAAGGGCACAGTTCCATCCCCCGAGAACTCAACATCTCCATGCTGGCCATCTTTCGGCGGCGGCGCATTCTCTAATTTAAACGTTGTCTTTTTGCCGATCGATCTTCAATACTGATTTTCTGAACAAATCAAAATCATCGCGTCAAATAAAATATGGCACAAAAATAACCAACCGACAATTCATACCCAGAGATGAACATTATCAATCTCATGAAAATATTCATATCCCGCGCCCATCTTCACGAATGATCAGACTTTTCCGGATAAATTTTTTTCAAAACTTCGGAAACCAGACCCATCTGGTCCGACAAATATTTTGAATTCAGCGCTCCAGGAAAATACCTTCGGCAAAAAAATCATGCTCCGCAGCGATTTCCACATGCACCGGGCCTGCATTCATTGCAAAGGAGATCATAAAATCCCCTCCAAACAATCCGGATGATCATCAATCAACTCCAGCCGCGCAACGTTACAATCCTCTGAATCAATTCAAAGATAACAAAACACATCGATAGTCACTTACCATCCCTTTATCGGAAAATGAATCGCCTTTCCAGACTTTTCGACCACCATCGCATACCCAAGGCAGGAAATCGGATAAGCATTAATTTACATTTCAAAATGCAGAGGGTGTGGTCGAACCATCAATCAAGCTCACGACAATGCCACTATCCTGATCGTCCCTTGCCATCCGGTAGATGGCGCATCCTTTTCACAAGCTCAACCATTCACCAGATGATCAGGATTCTTTGACTCGGAGACACTTGGATTTTGAACGACATCGCAACCACTGTTTGCCAGCGTTGTGGCGCTCCGATTTGCAAGCACCCGGGCCGCACTGGGACAGCATCAGAAAGTGGCGGAATTTGTGTCGGTGGCCCGGAATGTGATCCTGTCGCCGGAGCCCCTACAGCCCGTTTGGCTGCTGCGTCGGCAACGCACCGTGAGATGAGTTCCGAGCATCTGCATCGACGCCAATGCCCGACTTCCGTCAAAGCGTGACAAGATCCGATGCTGTCACGATCTTGCAGACTACCGCGCACCCCAAATTTGGTACGCTATCCAGCCCCTTCCCGCCAGCACCGCCCCTCCAAACCTCACTTCGACAACGTCGCCCGCACCGTATATTCACCCGCGAGCGCGCCATGTTCCGGCCGCACGAAATACCGCGACGAATCGAGATCGCTTGGCAGCGGTTCGACCGGGAAGCCATGCTTTTCCCATGCATCGAGCCCGCCCTTCAGCGCGCGGATGTTGTGGATCATCTTCTTGCGCTGCATCTTCGCGATCAGACGCTTCGCGGTAGCCTCGTTCGGGCACACGCAATAGACGACGATCGGCCGTTTCAGCATTTCCGGGTCGAGCAGGTCCGGCGAATCGAGATCGACCGGCACCGCGCCGGCGATCCGGTACGGCTCGCGCTCGCGAATCGCTTTCGGCCGCGCGTCGAAGATCAGCGGCGGCTCGTCCGACGTCATCATCTCGACGAGCTGGGGCGGCGAGATGCGCACCTGGGCGAGATAGCGGCGGAACTGCACGCGGCGTACCCAGCGGTACAGCAGGAACGTGATGAAGATCGCGAGGAACGCATCGAGGATCGTGCCGCCGCTCGCCCGCACCCACAGCACGAACTGGACGATCTGGTCGTGAATGGCCGCCCCGCCGATCAGCCAGAACGCGGCCCACAGCGACGCGCCGGCCAGATCCCAGAACAGGAACACGCCGACGCCAATCGCAGTCGTGCCGAGCAGCGGCGCCGACACGAGCCCGAGGCCGGGAAGGAATTTGGACAGCACGAGCAGCGGCGCGCCGTATCTTTCGAATACGTTACGCGCGAAACGCAGCGTCGTGTCGAGCGACAGCGAGAAGCGCACGAGGCCGTTCAGCAGCCGCCGGCCGCGCGTGCGGCCCATGAAGAACCACAGCGAATCGGCAAGCATCGTCGCGCCGATCGCCGCCGCGAACATGCTGACCCATGACGCCTGCCCCATGGCCGCCATCGTGCCGCCGAGGATCAGCATCGGCACGGCCGGCACCGGCACGCCGAGCTGCGTGATCAACACGCTCGCGAACACGGCCCATGGGCCGAGCGACGAGGGAATAGCGATGGGAAAGTGCCACACGGCGGCGCTCCTGGAAGACATGCGGGCCGGGCGACGGGGGCCGTCGGTACGGCTGTGCAACGACCGCCGCGGCACGTCCCGCAGCCGACGAGTGCATCACGCGCATTCTAAACGGGTTTGGCCGCGCTCGCGCGGAACACATGCCGTCGGCGCACGTCGCGAGCCCTGCCCCGCAGCGCCTGCGCGCTCAAGCGCGGCGACGTCGCGCGAGTTGCGCGACGTGGTCCGCGTAGTCGGGAAACGCGGCCGCCAGCGCGGCGGCGTCCGCCAGATCGAATTCGGCAAACTCGAACCCCGGCGCAACCGTGCAGCCGACGAACGCGACGTGCTCCGGCGACGCGCAACGCGCGCCGAGCCAGCCCCCGGCCCGCACGGTCGCCTGGAACACGCTGCCCGGATGCGTGAGCGGGTTGCCGAGCCGATGGATCGTCAGCCCGTCGCGCTCGTCCAACACCCAGACTTCGAGCGGATCGCCGGCATAGAAATGCCACACCTCGTCCGAGCGGCTCCGGTGCCACGACGAACACGCGCCGTCGCACAACAGGTAGTAGATCGCCGTCGACGCGGCGCGAGGGGCGCCATCGGCCGAACGCACGACCGAATCGGTCGAGCGGTAGGTTTCGCGGAAATAGCCGCCTTCGGGATGCGGCTGCAGGTCGAACCGGTGAATCAGGTCGGCGGCGGATATCGGCATGGCGGGTAGCTTCGGCAAGGGAGAAACCGGGCGTCCGGCATGCAGCGCCGTCCCTCGCGGAGGCGACTGCGTACCGCCGGATGCCGACACGCCGATCGCCGCGGCCATGCGCACGGCGACAAAGCGGACACCGTCCGATGCTGCCAGACCTGCGTGACAGGATGCAACGGCAGGCCTGCCATCGCACCCTTGGCGCGTATCCGGCGTGGCTGTCACCCGGCCGACACGACGGCAGCGCAAGCGTCGGTCATGTGCTCATGCGCAATGAGCGCCGCCGTTTCGTCGGACCGTTACCCGGCACATGCGCGCGGCAATCGCCAGCCCTCTGCCGCACACGCGTCAGCACCGCGCCGCACGCTTCACGCGGCCGCCGGCGCCCCCGGCTCGCCGTGCCGCACCAGCAGCACGGGCCGGTCGGCCGCGCGCAGCAGCGATTCGGCGACGCTGCCGAGCAGCAGCCGGCGCAGCCCGTGCCGCCCGCTCGTGCCCATCACGATCAGGTCGGCATCGGCTTCGGCCGCCGTGCGCATCAGCACCGCGGCGACCTCCTCGCCGTACGCGTCGAGCGCGCGTACGGTGCCCTGCACGTGCTCCCGCGCGAGCGCCGCCTTTGCATCGTCGAGCACCGGCGTCGCGGCATCGGTCGCGGCCGCGTCGGCGTCGCGCTCGCCCGCGAAACCGGCGTCGACGTCGACGAGCTGCGGCCGATGCTCGACGACGTATGCGCAGGTGACTTCGCCGCCCGACGCCGCCGCGATCCGGATCGCCTCGTTCAGCGCGAGACGCGCACTCGGGCTGCCGTCGAGCCCCACGAAAATCCGCTTGTACATGGTCCGTTCCTCCGACCGGGCACACGTCGCGCCTTGCGCGACGGTGGCCCGTGATCGCCGTCCGGCACCGCGCCGGCCAGCCTGTCGAACAGTCTGCCCCACGCGCCGGCGCGCCGGTTGATGCGCGTCAAGCGCGGCCGGCGTGCCCGCTGCGCGCGCCGTTTCGCGCATTTTCAGGTGACCCCATTACAAAAAACGTGTAAAACGCGCACAATTTCATCTTGAAAATAGACGTTGCGTGCAGCCGGTGCGAGTTTTGCCCGGTTTTGCCGCGCCGCCCCCGGTGCCGTGGGGCGGCCCCCGACACCCGAATGGCCATTGAATGACCGCAAGTGGAACCCCGACGCGTGACGCCCGAGGGCCCACGCACCTCCAGACCATGTTACGCCAGCCGCTCGCGGCCGGCGTCGTTGCGCTGTGCGCCGGCGCGACGCTGTCGCTCGGCGTCGCGCTGCTGGTGCGCGAGCAGTGGCAAGGCGCCGTCCATACGCGCTTCGAACGCCGCACGACGCACGTGACGGCGATGCTTCGCCATGAGCTGCAGTCCGGCGTCGCCGTGCTCGAAGGCGCGCGCGGCGCGTTCGGCCTCGTCCCGGACATGACGCCCGAGCAGTGGCGCCGCTATGCGGAGTCGCTCGACCTCGACAGCGGCCGCTCGCCGGTTCGCCAGATCGGCTACGCGCCGCTGCCGCCCGCGACGCGCGGCGCCCTCGCCGGCACGAAGCCGATGCCGGCCGGCACGCTCGCGTCCGCGACGCGCAGCGCACCGGCGTCGAGTTCGCCCGTGGTCCGCTTCGGCGTGTCCGATGCGGCGCCGCTGGCGCGCGCGCTGCAGACCGGCGACATCGCGCTCGGCGTGCATCCGGCCGACGACGACGCGTCCCGCGACGCCCGCACCCTCACGCTGTTCCTGCCCGTGACCGCCTCGCCGCACGCGGCCGCCACACCGTCCGGCACGCGCGAAGCCGGCGCCGACGGGATGCTGTTCGCGGCGCTGAGCCCGCGGCGCCTGGTCGAGCGCGCGCTCGACGCGGAACGCGGGATCGACGTGTGGCTGACCGCCGGCGGCGATCGGCGCACGATCGTCGGGGTCGAGACGACGACCGACGAGGCGTCCGCATCGCCCGACCTGATGCGGCGCACCGACGAGCTGAATTTCGGCGGCACCGTGCTGACGCTCGCCTATTCCGCGGACGGCCGCCCGAGCGCGACCGGCGCGCAACGCGCGGCCGGCACCGTGCTCGCGGCGGGGCTGCTCGCGTCGTTCGTGTTCGCGGCGCTCGTCCATGCGCTGCTGCGCGGCCGGTCCGGCGCGGCCGATTCCGGTGCGAGCAGCCGCGGCATCCTCAACGAGGCGAGGATGATGGGCATCATCCGTTCGTCGATGGAGGCGATCATCACGATCGACGAAAAGCAGACGGTCGTGATCTTCAATCCGATGGCCGAGCAGGTGTTCGGCGTGTCCGCGATGGAGGCGATCGGTGCGCCGCTGTCACGCTTCATCCCCGAACGCTTTCGCGCCGCGCACGCGAAGCACGTCGACCAGTTTGGCGTGACGGGCGTGTCCGAGCGGCAGATGGGCCGCCAGCGGGTGCTGTTCGGGCTGCGCGCGAACGGCGACGAGTTCCCGATCGAGGCATCGATCTCGCAGATCCGCGATGCATCGGGCAAGCTCTATACGGTGATGCTGCGCGACATCACCGAGCGGCTGCGCGCCGAGAACGCGCTGAAGCAGTCGCGCGAGGAATTGCGCGAACTGTCGGCGAACCTGCAGAACGTGCGCGAAGAGGAAAAGACCCGGATCGCGCGCGAACTGCACGACGACCTCGGCCAGCAGCTCACCGCGCTGAAGATGGATCTGTCGGTCATCGAGCAGCAACTGCGCGGGCCCGACCACGCTCCGCCCGACGAGGGCGTGCTCGGGCATCTGCGGGGCATGCGCCGGCTGATCGATGCGACGGTCGCGTCGGTGCGGCGCATCGCGGCCGACCTGCGACCCGTGATGCTCGACGATCTCGGCCTCGTGCCCGCGATCGAATGGCTCGCGAACGATTTCACGAACCGCTACGGAATCGATGTCGAGCGTCACATCGAAACGGGCGGCCTCACCTTCACCAGCGCGGGTGCGACCACGCTGTTCCGCATCGTCCAGGAAGCGCTGACGAACGTGGCGCGCCATGCGGACGCCACGCGCGTCGCGCTCCGGCTCGATGTCGAGGATGGCTTCTGCGTGTTGCGGGTCGCGGACAACGGCCGCGGCTCGATGCCCGGCGGCACGGCCCACGAGGACAAATCGTTCGGCCTGATCGGGATTCGCGAACGCGCGCACATGCTGGGCGGCACCGTGACGATCGACACCGCGCTCGCGCGCGGTTTCTCGATTACCGTCGCGCTCCCGCTCGCCACCGTTCAACAGGAAACGCTCATCACATGATCAAGGTGCTCATTGCCGACGACCATACGCTCGTGCGCGACGGTCTGCGGCACATTCTCCAGAACGCCACCGGATTCGAGGTGGCCGGCGAAGCCTGCGACGGACCGTCGACGATCGCGCTCGTGCGGGCCACGCCCGCGCAGGTGCTCGTGCTCGACCTGTCGATGCCGGGCCGCAACGGCGTCGAACTGATCAAGCAGATCAAGGACGAGAAGCCCGCGCTGCGCGTCCTCGTGCTGACCATGCACGCGGAGCAGCAGTACGCGGTGCGCGCGTTCCGCGCGGGCGCGTCCGGCTATCTGACGAAGGAAAGCGCGAGCGCCGAACTCGTCGGCGCGGTCACGAAGGTGGCGTCGGGCGGCGTATACGTGAGCCTCGCGATGGCCGAACAGTTCGCGCAGAGCCTGAACGAGCCGGCCGAGACGCTGCCGCACCAGCGGCTGTCCGACCGGGAATTCGACGTGTTCCGTCGGATCGCGGCCGGCCAGACGCTGACCGAGATCGCGAACGCGCTGTGCGTGAGCGCGAAGACGGTCAGCACGTACAAGACGCGGATCCTGGAAAAGATGCAGATGCCGCACGAAGCGGCGCTGGTGCGTTACGCAATGCGGCACAAGCTGCTCGACGAAACGGACGACGTGTAACGGACGGCATGTCGCGCCGGTCGCGCCGGCGCACGGGTTTTACCGGGCGGGCACCGGGCACGCGAGATCGCCTTCCTCGCAGGACAGGTAGCCCTTCAGCGTCTCGGTGCGCGCTTTCGTCAGATCGTCGAGGCAGGTCGACATGACCATCGGGAATACGCTGCCGCCTTCGGCATTCGCGCTGGAGAAACCGCATTCGGCGTCGCGGTAGGCAATCCACGCGCGCTGCGCGTTCACGAGCTTGTCGGCGAGCGGCCGGGCGTCGTGCAGGCGCGCGGTGACGGCCTGGTACGTGCGGTTCAGTTCGGCGTCGGATTTCCTGTATGCGCGATCGGCGCATGCCGTCATCGTCGCCTGATCCGTCGCATCCGCACAATTCGCCTGTGCATGGGCGACGTTCGCCGTCAGCGCCAGCGCACACAGCAGACCGGTCAAGACACGCATGGAAGCTCCTTGTCGTTCGTTGCAATCGTGGAAGCCGGGGCGGAGCCTGACGCCCCGGCCGCCCCTCGGCGCGCGGCAATACCGTCCGCGATGCTAGCGCACACCCGTGTAATTGTCAGCCTGCACCGTCGCCGCGCGCGGTCTTGCATATCGTCCGCATGCACCTACACTGAAAAACTGATACGCCGCTTCAGGCCCGCGCTATCGCCCCCATCCCGTCTCCGCTTTCGCGCAATCATCAGCGCATTTCGCGTTCGCGCCGCCGAGCGGGCCCGACCTTTCGTCAGCCGGTTTCCCCAGCCCCGCGCACGCGCCATCGCTGCCGCTCTCTGGAGGAAATCATGAGCTATCACCTCGAAGGACGCCTGCTCGAAGTCTGCAATTGCCGCGTGCTGTGCCCGTGCTGGATCGGCGAGGATCCGGATTTCGACGTGTGCGACACCATCGTCGCGTGGCATGTCGACAAGGGCACGGTCGACGGCGTCGACGTCGGCGGCAACACCATCGCCGCGGTGTGCCGCGTGCCGGGCAATATCCTGCAGGGTCACTGGACGGCCGCGATCTACGTCAGCGACACGGCGTCCGACGAACAGGAGAAGGCGCTGCTCAAGGTGTACACGGGACAGGCCGGCGGCCCGATCGCCGAACTCGCGAAACTGATCGGCACCGTCGTGTCGGTCGAGCGCGCACCGATCCGGTTCGACGTCGTCGGCGCGCGCGGCACGCTGTCGATCGGCACCGACTATTACGCGGAACTCGAACCGTGCCTGGGCCCGAGCGGCGGGCAGACGACGCTGGCCGATACCGTGTTCTCGACGGTGCCCGGCGCGCCGGTGTACGTCGGCAAGGCGCCGGTCTACCGGTCGAAGAACGCGGCGATCGGCATCGACGTCGATCTGAAGAATCACAACGCGTTGCAGAGCACGTTCCAGTTCGACGCGTGACGCGCCGCCGCACGGAGCCGTGCCATGGCCGCGTCGCTGCATCGGCGCCTGTTTCCGTTCGTGCTCGCGAGCCTCGCTGCATTCGCGTGGATCACGCTGTGGGCGTGGACGCGCAGTCCTTACGGGCGTTTTCTCGAGCACAGCGGCGGGGCCGAACCGTTCGGCACGCTCTGCCGCGCGCTGCCGGGCGGGACGCTATGGCTGCCGGCCGTGCTCGACGCGGCCGCGTGGACGTTGATGATCCTCGCGATGATGCTGCCGACGACCCTGTCGCTGTTCGGCGCGTTCGCGCGCGTCGTCGCGAGCCGCCCCGACCAGACGCGCCTGCTTGCACTCGTCGGCGCCGGCTACGTCGTCGTATGGAGCGGATTCGGGCTCGTCGCGCACGGCCTGCATGCGCTGGTACTGACCGGCGTCGCGCATGTGCCGGCGCTCGCATGGCGCGGCTGGCTGATCGGCGCGGCCGTGTTCGCGCTCGCCGGCGCATTCCAGTTCAGCGGGCTGAAGGAGCGCTGCCTGGACCGTTGCCGCACCCCTTTCAGTTTCGTAATCAGCCGCTGGCGCGGCCGCGCGCCGTCGCGGCACGCGTTCGCCCTGGGCGCAAGCCACGGGCTCTTCTGCGTCGGGTGCTGCTGGGCGCTGATGCTGCTGATGTTCGTCGTCGGCGCCGGCAGTCTCGGCTGGATGCTGTCGCTCGCCGTGCTGATGGCCGTCGAAAAGAACGTCACGTGGGGACGGCAACTCACCGCGCCGCTCGGCACCGCGCTGTTCGGCGTGGCCGTGCTGATCGTCGCGAACCACGCGTGAGGCCCGCGATGCATCCGCCCGTCCCCACCCGCGCGCCGCACGTGCGGCCCGGCATGCGGGCCGCTGCGCTGACGTCGGTCGCGATGCTCGCATTCGCGTCGAATTCGCTGCTGTGCCGGCTCGCGCTGCAGGCCGGGCGGATCGACGCGGCCAGCTTCGGCAGCCTGCGCCTCGTGTCGGGTGCGCTGATGCTCGCGATCGTGGCGCGGGCGGGGGCGCGCCGGCCTGCCCCGCCCGCGGACTGGCCGGCGGCGGCGATGCTGTTTGCCTATGTCGCGTGCTTTTCGTTCGCGTACCTCACCGTCAGTGCCGCCACCGGCGCGCTGATCCTGTTCGGCGCGGTGCAACTGACGATGTTCGCGGCGGGATGGCGCGCCGGCGAACGGTTCGCGCCGGCGGGCTGGGCCGGCTTCGGCGTCGCATCCGGCGGGCTGCTGTACCTCGTGTCGCCGGGGCTCGCGGCGCCGACGCCGCAAGGCGCCGCGCTGATGACGGCCGCCGGCGTCGCGTGGGGCCTCTATTCGATCCGCGGCCGCAAGCCCGCCGATCCGGTGGCCGCGACCGCCGGCAACTTCCGGCGTGCCGCGCCGCTGGCGCTCGCCCTGAGCGTCGCGCTTGCCGCCCGCCTGCACGTGACGCCTGCCGGCGCCGCGCTCGCCGTGCTGTCCGGCGCGCTGACGTCGGGGCTCGGCTACGTCGTCTGGTATGCCGCGCTGCCGCACCTCACGGCCATGCGCGCCGCGGCCGTCCAGTTGTCCGTGCCGCCGGTCGCCGCGTGCGGCGCGGCGCTGTTCCTGTCGGAACAGCCGACCTGGCGGCTCGCGCTTGCATCGGCCGCCATCCTCGGCGGCGTCGCGGCCGTGCTCGCGACGCGCGCCCGGCACGCGGGTGCCGCACGGTGAGCCGGGCGGGCGCGCCGCCGCGCGTTCATGGCTGCCGGTACAAAAGAAAAACCCGCGCACGACTGCCGTGCACGGGTTTCGGGGGTGTCGGCAAACCGGGCGCCGTCACAGGCGCCGGCCGGCTTAGTGGCCGAAGTACACCGACGTACGATCGGCGGCGGCCGGCACGGCCACGCGCTGGCCCGACTGCGACGTCGCGGCGGCGTTCGCGCCGTAGCCCGTCGTGTCGGCTTGCGCGCCGGTGTTCTGCGCAGCGGCGATCTTCGCCTGGGCGGCCTGGATGTTGTCCGGGTAGTTCATCCAGTCGTTCGGGTTGTAGCCGGCCTTTTCGAGCTGGACGAGTTCGGCACGCACTTGCGCGCGCGTCAGCGGCTGCTGGTTCGATTGGGCGAACGAGACGACCGGTGCGGCCACCAGGGCGGCCAGTGCAACTGCCTTGATCAGCGATTTCATGATGCGTTACCTCCAGGATTGTTTTGTCAGGCGCTTCGGACTCGAGGTCGTTGCGCATGAGTGAAAGTCTAGGAGGCACGGCTATCAGGGTAAATACTTAAATCGCAAATTCACTGTTGACGGATTACATACAATCGCCGTCGAATCGATCGAATCGTCAGATGATTATCGGCGCATGCGCACCGAATGCCGCCAGCCGGCACCCGGCGCCCCGCCGCCGCACGTCAGCGCCCGCGAGCGCTGTCCGCCGCCATCAGCCTGTCGAACAGCAGCGCCTTGAGGCGCACCAGGGCGTCGGCGCCGGTCTCGCCGAATGCCGCGTGATGCAGCGTCAGCGCGGGCGCCGCCGGATCCGCGTGCGTGGCGCGCACCGTGCCGTCGAGCGCCAGCGACTCGATGCGGCCGTCCGCCACGTACGGCAACAGCACACGCAACGGCTCGCCGGTCGCGGCGATCGTCCGGTCGGCCGCGATCGACAGCCCGCTCAGGCTGATGTCGTGCACCATCCCGATCCCTTCCGTCGCGCCCGCGCCGCCCGCGTAGCAGGCCGCGATCCGCACCGGCACGCGCGGCTCCCCGCGCGTGCGCAGCCGGTCGACGAAGCCCGGCGGCGACAGGATCATGAACGGCGCGGCACCCGACGTCTGCACCGATTCGACCGTCGCGCCGAACCGCGACACGGCGGCACGGCCGATCGCCACGGCCTCGATGTCGTCGCCGCGCGCGAAGTCGAGTCCGGCCGCCGGCTGCGGTTCGACGAACAGCGCGCCGGACGCGGCGACGCCGATCAGCCGGCAGCGCTGCAGCGCACGCGCCGTGCCGACCCGGCGGCGAATCCCGATCGCCGCGCCGGCCGACAGCCCCATGCGCGTGACACGCGGCATCGCACCGGATGCGTGCGCCCCGGCTTCGGCGTCGTCGCGCAAGCGCACCGGCCGGAAATGGTCGAACAGGAAAGCATGCTGCGCGTCGTCGCGCAGCGTCGTGCCGGCCGGCAGCAGCGCGGCGCCATCGGCATCGTAGAGATCGAAGCCGAGCGGAACGCCGGCGGAGAGGTCGTCGCGCGCGAGCGCGACGTAGTCGGTGGGAAGCCGCATCGGTAAGGCGCGGAGCGACCGCGCGAACTGTCATGACAACATGATTACGGCAGCATCGCGCGAATTCTGAACGGCTGGGTTATTGCGACCCGCCCGTCGCGTCCGGCGCAGCCTGCGCGGGCGGCTGCGCCGGCATGGACGGCGGGGCGACCGGCGCGGTGCCGGCGCCTGCGCCGCCCCCGCCCGTCGCCGTCGCGCCCGTGGCCGGCGGCGGCGCGGGCTGCGGTTGCGATGCGCCTGTGGCGAGCGCGGCGGCCGATGCGGCCACCTCGGACGCCGGCACCCATTCCTCGACGAACCCGTCGGACGCCGCCTCGGGTGCCGAGGCGGCAGAGGCGGCCGACGCCGCGTCCGGGCCGCCGTCGGGCTGGCGTTCCACCCGCTGCGTCCTGACCGGCGCGGGCGCCTTCTTCGACTCGGGCGGGAACCAGGTGTCGAACAGGTCCGTCACGCGCTCGCGCAGCGACGCGAACCAGCCGGGCGACGGCTCGGTGTCGAATTTCGCCTTCGTATCGACGATCCGCGCGCGCTGCGCGCGCTGAAAGAAATCGCCGACGATCGGCAGCGCGCTGTGTGCGCCCTGCCCCCAGTAATCGCTGCGCAGCGTCACGCGGCCGTCGTCGAAACCGACCCACGCGCCGGCGACGAGCCCCGGCTGCATCAGGATGAACCAGCCGTCCGCGTTGTCCTGCGTCGTGCCGGTCTTGCCGGCCACGTCGCCGCGAATGCCGAAGCGCGTGCGGATGCTGCCGCCCGTGCCGCGCGTCACGACATCGCGCATCACGCCGAGCAGCGTCTTGTCGGTTTCCGCGTCGAGCGCGCGCTCGGGCGGCGCCGGCGCGTACTCGGCGAGCACCTCGCCCTGACGGTTCTCGATGCGCGTGACCATCTGCGGCTCGACGTACAGCCCGCCGTTCGCGATCGTCGCGTACGACGCGACCATTTCCTTCAGCGTGACCGGGCTCGTGCCGAGCGCGAGCGACGGCACGCGCTCGAGCGGGCTTTCGCGTACGCCCATGTCGCGCGCGAGCCGTGCGACGGCGGCCGGCCCGACCTTGTCCATCACCTGCGCGGTGATCCGGTTGCGCGACAGCGCGAGCGCGTCGCGCAGCGTCATCGGTTTGCCGCTCGGCGGCACGTCGTCGTTCGGGCGCCAGATCTCGCCGCCCTTCAGCGGGATCTCGACCGGCTGGTCGATGAACGTGTCGTCCGGCTTCATCCCGTTCGCGAAGGCAACGCCATAGACGAACGGCTTGAACGTCGACCCCGGCTGGCGCCGCGCCTGCGCGACGTGATCGAACGGCTCGCTGGCGAAATCGCGGCTGCCGACCCACGCGCGAATCTGCCCGTTGCGCGGATCGATCGCGAGGAAGCCGGCCTGCACGTCGGTCTTCGTCCGGCACAGCGCGCGCATGAAGCCGCGGTCGGCCGCGAGCAGCTTCATCGCCGCCGCATCGTCCTTGCCTGCGTCCTGCGCGGCCTTGTATTCGGGCGACTCGCGCATGAAGGCGCGGAATACCTCGTTGTCGGTGCCGCAACCGTCGCGGCCGCTCCATGCGCCGTTCGCGATGCCCTGCAGCTGATTGCCCTGCAGCATGAGCGCCTGCGTCGCCATCTGCTGCAGCCGCGAGTCGATCGTCGTGCGCACGATCAGCCCGTCCGAATAGATGTTGTAGTCGTTGCGGTCAGCCCAAGCGATCAGCCACTTGCGCAACTGCTGCGCGAAATGCGGTGCCGGCCCCGGCGGCTCCTTCTGCCGCTCGAAATCGATCCGCAACGGCCGGCGCTGCAATTGCGCGAACTGGGCGGGCGACAGCTTGCCGTACTTCACCATCTGGCCGAGCACCGTGTTGCGGCGCTGCAGCGCGCGCTCGGGATTCAGCACCGGGTTGTAGTAGCTGTTGCCCTTCAGCATCCCGACGAGCGTCGCGCTGTCGAGCACGTCGAGCTCGTCGGCCGACTTGTCGAAATAGGTGCGCGCGGCCATCTCGACGCCGTACGCGTTGTACAGGAACGGCACCGTGTTCAGGTAGGTCTCGAGGATCTGGTCCTTGCTGTAGACGGCCTCGATCTTCAGCGCGGTGATCGCCTCCTTGACCTTGCGCGTGAGCGTCGGCGCGCGGCCGATCTCGTCCGGATACAGGTTGCGCGCGAGCTGCTGGGTGATCGTCGAGCCGCCCTGGCGGCTGCCCGAAAACGTATGGAGCGCGGCCGACGCCGTGCGCTTCCAGTCGAGGCCGTGGTGTTCGTAGAAACGGTGATCCTCGGTGGCGATCAGCGCGTCGACCATGTGCGGCGAAATCTGCCCGAGCGGCACCCACTCGCGATTCGACGGCTTGAATTCGGCCAGCAGCTTGCCGTCGGCGGACAGCACCTGCGCCGGCTGGTCGACGCGCGCCTTGCGGATGTCGCCGATGCCCGGCGTGAACGGGATGAGCACGACGACGTACACCGCGAACAGCGCCGGCACGGCGGCGGCGGCGAGCAGCACGCCGCGGCGCGTCGGATGACGGAGATGGCGCCACGCGGCGGCGGCGAGAGGCTTGACCCTCGCGACGGCGGCGGCCGCGACGGGTTGGGCGCGCGCGACCCATCTGGCACAGAAGTCACGCACTGACGACACGTTTCGGCGATTCACGCGGGTGGAGCTCGGCTGAAAAGGGTGCATCGTACCAAACTCGCGCGGCCTGCCGGCCCGCTGCGGCACCGCGCCGGCGACACCGGGCGGCCGCGCGGCGGCTCGCACGCAAAAAAGGCGCGTGCCCCGCAACGGGAACGACGCGCCAAACCTGGTACGACAACGGTAAGCCGCGCGAGGGCGGCCTGACGGCGCCGGGGCTCAGCGCACGAGAAAACCGTAGGTCAGCGGATCGCGCTCGTCGACGATCCAGTTCGCGAACCCGCAGATATGCGCGCTGCCCTCCACTTCCGGGATCACGGCCGGGATGTCGCCGACCATCGTCTCGCGCAGCACGCGGCCCTTGAAGACCGTGCCGACGATCGATTCGTTGACGAGCGTATCGCCGGCCGCGAGCAACCCGCGCTGATGGAGCTGCGCGACGCGGCCGCCGGTGCCGGAACCCGTCGGCGAGCGGTCGACCTCGCGATCGGCGAACACGCAGCAGTTCGCCTGGGTCGAGCCCGGATGGCGCGGCGCATTCGCGATGATCGTGCCGTAGATATGGTTGATTTCCGGAATCTCCGGATGCACGACCGGATACTTCGCGTTCGCGGCGGCCTTCACCTCCGCGCCGAAACGGATCAGCCTTTCCACCGCCGCCTCACGCACCGGCAGGTCGAACGGCGCGCCGTCGACATAGAAGTAGAACGCGCCGCCGTACGCGATATCGCCGGTCACGGTGCCGAACGACGGCGTCTCGACCGACACGTCGCGCCGCCAGATGAACGACGGCACGTTGACGAACCGCACCGGCCCCGCGTGCTCGCCGTCCCACCGGACGAAGGCCTCGATGAAGCCGCACGGCGCATCGATGCCGACCCGCGTCTCGGGTACCGTGCGCTGCACCCAGCCGAGTTCGACCGCCGCGGTCGACAGCGCGATCACGCCGTGCCCGCAATGGTCGCTGTAGCCTTCGTTGTGCACGAAGATCACGCCGAAATCGGCCGTCGGCGACACGGGCTCGGTCAGGTAGCCGCCGTACATGTCGGCGTGGCCGCGCGGTTCGAACATCAGCGCGCGGCGAATCTCGTCGGCGTTCTCCTTGAGCCACGCGCGGCGCTGGACGATCGTATCGCCGGGCAGGCGCGGCAGCCCGCTCGTGACGATGCGGAACGCTTCGCCGCCCGTATGGACTTCGACGGTGGAAAGGGATCGGGAAATTTTCATGACGAATCGGATGCGTTGAAGCGAAGGACGGCGGCCGGGCCGCCGTCCGGTGACGGGCGGCGGGACGTTACTTCGCGTACGGCTCGGGCAGGCCGTTGCGGATCACGTAGACGGTCGTCGGTGCGCCCTTCAGGTCGCCGTTCGCGTCGAACGAATAGGTGCCCGCGACGCCCGCGTAATCCGACTTCGCGAGCTGGGCGGCCAGCTTCGCCTTGTCGGTGGTCGTGCCGGCCTTGACCATCGCGTCGGCGAGCAGCTTCATGCCGTCGTAGTAGTTGACGCCGTAGACCTGCGTATCGGTGTGATACGTGTCGTGGTATTTCTTCAGGAATTCGCGGCCGGCCGCCGTCTTTTCGAGCGCGACGCCGCCCTGCGCGCAGTAGACGATCGACGCCGCATCGCCCGCGACCTTGCCCATGTCGGCCGAACAGATGCCGTCGCCGCCGAGCAGCTTCGCGCGCAGCCCGCGCTGCTTCATCTGCTTGGCCATCGGCGCGCCCTGCGCCGCATAGCCGCCGAAGAAGATCACGTCGGGGTTGCCGGCCTTGATCTTGGTGAGAATGCCGAGGAAATCGGTGGCCGACGAATTCGTGTATTCCTGGTCGACGATCCTGATCCCGTTCGCCTTCGCGACGTTCATGAACTGTTCGGCGACACCCTGCCCGTATGCGGTGCGATCGTCGATCACGGCGGCGGTCTTCGCGTTCAGCGTTTTCGCGGCGAAGGTGGCCATCGTGCCGCCGAGCTGCTCGTCGCTCGCGCCGATCCGGAAGATGTTCCTGAAACCCTGTTTCGTCAGCGCCGGGTTCGACGCGACCGGCAGGATCGGCACGCCGGCATTCGAATACACGCGCGACGCGGGAATCGCGACGCCCGAGTTGTACGGCCCGAGCACCGCGACGACGCCCTTGTCGACCAGGTTCTGCGCGACCTGCACGCCGGCTTTCGGGTCGGCCTGGTCGTCTTCGGAAACCAGTTTGAACGTGACGGTCTTGCCGGCGACCTTCACGCCGGCCTTGTTGAGCTCGTCCACGGCGAGGCGCGCGCCGTTTTCATTGTCCTTGCCGTTGGCGGCCTGCGGGCCGGTGAGCGGCGCCGAATGACCGATCATCACGACTTCCTGCGCATGCGCGGAAGTCAGCGCGCCGGCGGCGACGGCCACCGAAAGCACGGTAACGAGGTGTCGCATGATGTCTCCTGACTGGTTTTGTGTGAAACCAATGTAGGACACGCGTGGTCACCGCGCAAGCAATATCAAAATAAATTCTGCCGTTCTGGTCATTTTTCAGACCAGAACGACGCCGACGCCGTCACCGGGGCGTGATGTCGCGCCGCACGCGGCGGATGTGCTGCTCGACGTAGAACGCCGCCGCATCGGCGTCGCCGGACACGATCGCCTCGTAGATCAGCCGGTGTTCCGACACGTACAGCCGGATCCGGCCCGCGTCGTAGATGCCGTCGTCCTTCAGGCGCTTCCACAGCGGCTGGTCCATCGTCTTCGCGACCTCGTCCGCGATCTTCACGATCAGCGCGTCGCCGGTCATCAGCGCGAGCTGCCGGTGGAACAGCCGGTCGCTCTCGTTCCACAGCGCGCGCTGATGCGGATCGTCGACGTCGGTGATGGTCTCCATCTGCGCCAGATAGCGTTCGGCGCCGGGGTCGGCGCGGCCATGCGCGGCCGCCAGGCGCGCGATCGCGGGTTCGAGGATCAGCCGCACGTCGAGCGTCGACGTCGGGCTGAAGTCGGCTTCGGACGCGGCGCGCGTGTCGCCGCGCTGCGCGAGCACGTCGAGCGGCGATGCCACGACGTAAGTCCCCGAATTGCGCTTCGTGAACACGAGCCCTTCGTTCTGCAACGCGCCCAGCGCCTCGCGCACGGCCGGCCGGCCGACCTGGAACAGCCCCGCGAGCTCGCGCTCGGACGGCAGCCGCGACTCGGCCGCGTAGCGCCCGGCGCGAATCTCGTCGCGGATCTTCTCGGCCACCTGCTCGTAGATCTGCAGCGGCCTGAAACCGCCTTCGAGTGAGTCGGGACGCGCGGACATCATCGTGTGGCTCCTGCCCGGTCGCGGGCGTGAATCGGGAATGGGTTCGCACTATACCGGAGCGGGCCGGCATCGAGGCTACGGCGCCCCTTCTGGACAGATATTAGAACCAAAATCGGCGGTGCGCTTTATTTTCCGGCTTGCAGGCGCACCAGCAGCTGGTATAGATTCGATCCACACTGCCCTGTGTCACGGTATCCGGCAGCCCCGTGGCGGGCGCGGCATGCGCCCGTCGTCCACGCTCACCGATGCATGCGACGTACACGATGACCGCTCCTTCCCCGATTCCCGTTTTCGATGCGGCCGACACGGCCGCGCTGCTGGATTACCCGGCGCTGCTCGCCGCGCTCAGGCAGGCCGTCGCCGACTATGCGGCCGGCGAGATCGTCAGCCCCGAACGCCTGGTCGTGCCGCTGCAGGGCGGCGGCGTGATGCTGTCGATGCCGTCGAGCGCACGCGACCTCGCGACCCACAAGCTCGTGAACGTGTGTCCGGGCAACGGCGCGCGCGGGCTGCCGACGATCGTCGGCCAGGTGAGCGCGTACGACGCGACCACCGGCGAGCTGCGCTTCGCGCTCGACGGCCCGACCGTCACCGGCCGCCGCACGGCGGCCGTCACCGCGCTCGGCATCCAGGCGCTGCAGGGCGCCGCGCCGCGCGACATCCTGCTGATCGGCACCGGCAAGCAGGCGGCCAATCACGCGGAAGCGCTGGCCGCGATCTTTCCCGATGCACGCCTTCACGTGCGCGGCAACCGCGCCGACAGCGCCGCCGCGTTCTGCGCCGCGCACCGCGCGCATGCGCCGCGGCTCGCGCCGCTCGAGGGGGACGCGATTCCCGACGCGATCGACGTGGTCGTCACGCTGACGACGAGCCGCACTCCCGTCTATCGCGAAGCCGCGCGCGAGGGCCGGCTGGTGGTCGGCGTCGGCGCGTTCACCGCGGACGCGGCGGAAATCGACGCGCACACGGTGCGCGGCAGCCGGCTGGTGGTCGACGATCTCGCCGGCGCGCGCCACGAGGCCGGCGACCTGATCGTCGCGCAGGTGGACTGGCGGCAGGTGGCGTCGCTCGCCGACGTGCTGGACGGCACGTTCGCCGCGGGCGGGCCGCTGCTGTTCAAGAGCGTCGGCTGCGCCGCATGGGATCTGGCCGCGTGCCGCGCCGCGCGCGACGCGCTGGCCGCGCGCCGGGCCGGCTGATCCGGCCCCGCCGCCCTCCGGCCACGCACGCGGCATCGGCCCGCCAGGGCCGCGCCGGCGGTTTCCCGGACGCGTTGTAGGAATTCCCCTACAACGCGTCGCCGCGGCCTACACGAAGTTCCAATTCGGCCGATTTCATTTTTGGCGACGCAACACGATACTGCCGCCATGAATGCCAGCCTGTCACCCGCCGCGCTCAGGGTGTTTCTCGTCGATCACGCCGTCACCGTCCGGCGCCGGATCGCGCTGCTCGTCGGCGCGATTCGCGGCGTCGTCGTCGTGGGCGAAGCGGAAGACGGCCAGGAAGCGTGGGTACATATCCGCAGCAGCCACGCGGACGTGGTGATCGTCGACCTGCGGCTCGCGGACGGCAGCGGCCTCGACCTGATCGGGACGCTGTCGAAGGCGGCGCCGCGCATCGTCACGATCGTACTGACGAACCACTCGGCGCCGGCATTCAGGGAGGCATGCGCGACGGCCGGAGCCGACTACTTCTTCGACAAGACCGTCGAATTCGACGCCGCATGCCATGTCATCGAATCCCTGGTGCACGCTCAAGCGCACCAACCCTGACGAGCCGGAGTGACTCATGTCCACAGCCACCGCCTGCGCCGCCACCGTACCCGCTGTACCTGCCGTACCCGCCGTACCTGCCGTGTCCCGGCCGACGATTCCGCTTCGCGCGGTCACGCGCGCCGACGCCGCCAAACACCCCGCCGCGCGCTGCTCGATCTGCGCAATGCGCTCGATGTGCCTGCCGCCGCACCTGACGGCCGCCGAATACAGCCGCCTCGACGCGATCATCTGCTCGACCCGGCAGGTGCGCCAGGGCGACGCGCTGTTCCGCATCGACGATCCGTTCCAGAGCATCTACGCGGTGCGCGCGGGTTCGTTCAAGACGGTGATGATGCATCGCGACGGACGCGAGCACGTGACGGGCTTCCAGATCGCCGGCGAGACGCTCGGGATGGACGGCATCGGCAGCGGCCAGCACTGCTGCGATGCGATCGCGCTCGAGGACAGCGTCGTGTGCATCATCCCGTTCGGCGCGCTCGAGGCGGCCTGCCGAGAGATCAAGCCGATGCAGCATTTCCTCTACCAGATGCTGAGCAGCGAGATCGTCCGCGAATCGAGCCAGATGCTGTTGCTGGGCACGATGTCGGCCGAACAGCGCGTCGCGCATTTCCTGCTGAACCTGTCGTCGCGCTTCGAGGCGCGCGGCTATTCGGCGACGGAGTTCAACCTGCGGATGACGCGCGAGGAGATCGGCTGCTATCTCGGGATGAAGCTCGAAACCGTCAGCCGGATGTTCTCGCGGTTCCATCGCGACGCACTGGTCGAAACGCGCGGCAAGCGCGTGCGCATCATCGATTCGCAAGCACTCGCGCGGGTCTGACGCGCGCCACGCCACCGCCCGGGGGCCCGGCCCGCGTTGCATCACCGCACCGCGCCGCCGGCCGCCGCGTCGCGCAACGCCACCCTTGCACTGCCCGCCTGCCACGCGATCAGCGCCCGTTCGGCCTGCGCGAACGCGCGGTGCAGCGCATCATCCACCTCGCCGCCGACGCACGGCGGCAGCGGCACGAGCGCCGCATCGTGCATCACGAGGTCGAGCCGCACGTCGTACAGCCGTGCGCCATCGGCAGCGGCACGCAATTCGATCGCGAGGTGGCAACCGCCGATCAGCGCGCGAAACCGTTCGAGCCGCACCAGCTGCGCGCCGGCTTCGGCTTCGACCGCGGCGGAACCCGCGAATCCGAGGCAGGCGATCTGCATGCCCACGCCCATGTCGTGTCTCCTGACGGGGCCGCCCGCTCGTCGACCGCCTTGCCTGCGCCCGCCGCACCGGAATGCGGCGGCACGTGTTTCCCCCGGCGCGGCGCGGATGCTTCGATCCCTGCCCGGCCGGTCGTTCACCCGCGCCTTCGCAGGCGCGGAACCGTTCATACGTTGAAGGTCTGCGACGCCTTCATCTCGATCCACGTCATGCCCGCCCGCAGCCCTTCGATCATCGCTTCGCGCTCGGTCGGATACGCATGGCTGTGCTCGAACGTGTGATGAAAGCGCGCGGCGCCGGCGCCGTGCTCGACCGACACGCGGCAGCGGAACTCGCCCGATTCGCACGGGCGCGTCTCCACCTCGACGGACCAGTCGCGTTCGTGAATGTTGCCCTGCAGTGTCATGCCCCCTCCTGCGATATCAGTCTTCGAGCCGGAAGTGGCCGCTGTGCAGCAGCACCGGCCGGCCGCCGATTTCCTCGAGCATCCGGCGCGCCATCGTCTCGATCGCCGGCCGGTGCGCATCGAACGCACTCAGCAGATCGCGCTCGAGCAGCGACCGCGCACCGAAATGATCCTCCAGCGCCTCGGCCGTGACCGCGCACTGTACGCAACGCCCGTCGACCAGCGCCGAAAACGCCACGACCAGATCGCGTGCGCAATATTCGGCCGGATCCGGCGGGAAGGCGATCTGCATCTGTCCGCCCGTGATCATCGTGATGCCTCCATGACGAGAGCATAGTGGCGCGCGCGCCCGCACGCTTGACCCACGTCAACCGGTTCGCTGCACTGCATGACGGCCGCGCGGCAACGGGCCGTCGCGGCCGGGCGACGCGCGTCGCCCTGCGTCAGTCCGCGCCGGGCTCGATCGCCGCGCCGCGCTCCGCGAGCAGCTCGCGCAGCACGCTGCGGTGGCAATGGCGCTCGTCGTCGCAGTAGCAGCCGATCGAGAACGCGGTGGTCGCCGACAGCGCCGCCAGCAGGTCCAGCACCTTCGCCGCATCGCCGTGCGCCATCTCCGCGCGGAAGCTGCGCTTGAACGCGCGCCATTCGGCGTCGCTCCCGGCGGCATGCGCCCGGGCGACGAGCTCGGGGCTCGGAGACAGCGTCGGCAACCATACATCATAGTAGTTGCGCGACGCGAATTCCGCCTTCGGCACGCCGCGCGGCGGCCGCCGCACCGTCCCGATCCGCAGGCCCTCGCCGGCCGCGCGCGGCGTGCCGAGCTGGATGATCCGGATACCCATGCCGCTCCTTTCCGTCGTCCGATTCCGTGATCCTACCGCCGCGCCCGCCCCCGTGTCTGCCGGATGGCGTACACAGCGGCCGCGCAATGAAAAACCGGCTGCCACCCCGAAGGGCGACAGCCGGTTCGTCACGCCACGTGGCGCGCCCGGGCGTGCGACGCTCAGACGCCGCTCTTCAGCACCTTGCCGATCGCGTCCGCAACGATGGCGACGTTCGAGTCGTTCAGGCCCGCCACGCACATCCGGCCCGAGCGCAGGATATACACCCCGTGCACTTCGCGCAGCGCGTCGACCTGGGATTCGGTCAGGCCCGTGTACGTGAACATCCCGCGCTGCTTCACGTAGCGCGTGAGCGCTTCGCCGCTGACGTGGTCGCGCAGGCCGTCGTGGATCGACTGGCGCATCCGCGCAATGCGGCGGCACATCGCCGACAGTTCCTCTTCCCACTGCTTGCGCAGCGCGGGCGTGCCGAGCACGGCCGCCACGACCTTCGCGCCGTAGGTTTGCGGGTTGCTGTAGTTCGAGCGCACGGCGCCGGCCAGCTGGCCGAGCACGCGGTCGGCCGCGGCCGCATCCTCGCAGACGACGCTCAGGCCGCCCACGCGCTCGCCGTACAGCGAGAAGTTCTTCGAGAACGAGTTCGCGACCAGCGCCGGCACGCCGCGGCGGGCCAGCTCGCGCACCGCGAACGCGTCCGCGTCGAGGCCCGCGCCGAAGCCCTGGTACGCCATGTCGACGAACGGCAGCAGCCCGCGCGCCTCGATCACGTCGATCAGCTTCTCCCACTGGCCTTCGTCGAGGTCGACGCCGGTCGGGTTATGGCAGCACGCATGCAGCAGCACGATGCTGCGCGCCGGCAGCGCGTCGATCGCCGCGAGCATCGCGTCGAATTTCAAGCCGCCCGTCGCTGCGTCGTAGTACGGATACGTGTTCACCGTGAAGCCGGCGCGCTCGAAGATGAAGCGGTGGTTTTCCCAGCTCGGATCGCTGAGCCAGACCTGCGCGTCCGGGAAGTAGCGCTTCAGGAAATCGGCGCCGACCTTCAGCGCGCCCGAGCCGCCGAGCGTCTGCAGGGTGGCGATGCGGCCGGCCGCGCGCGCCGGATGATCCGCGCCGAACACGAGCGCCTGCACCGCGTCGCGATACGCGGCCAGGCCGACCATCGGCAGGTATGGCTTCGCGCCGCTCTCGCGCTGCAGCGCGGTTTCGGCCTCGCGTACGGCGCCCATCACCGGAATCCGGCCTTCGGCGTCGAAGTAGATGCCGATGCTCAGGTTGACCTTCTGGTCGCGCGGATCCTTCTGGAAGTTCTCGTTGAGCGTCAGGATCGGATCGCCCGGGTACGCGTCGATGTGTTCGAACATGGCTATGTCGGTCTCGTTTGGAAGAATGATCGGTCGTGCCCTGGGTCAGCGTGCGGACGCGCGGTCGTGCATCGCATAGCCTGCATTCTTCTGACGGAAGCGATACCCGATCGCGAGCACCGCGAGCCAAACCGGGATCAGGTACACCGACAGGCGCAGATCCGGCGTCAGGTACATCACGACGAGAATGCCGGCCATGAATGCCAGGCACAGGTAATTCGTGAAAGGATAGCCCAGACTGCGGAAGGAAGTCTCCTCCCCGGCCGCGCGCTTCGCCGCGCGGAACTTCAGGTGGATCAGGCTGATCATCGCCCAGTTGATGATCAGCGCCGACACGACGAGGCCCATGAGCACCTCGAACGCCTTGCCCGGCATGAAGTAGTTCACCAGCACGCACAGGCCGGTCGCGAGCGCCGATGCGCCGAGGGCGGCGAGCGGAATGCCGCGCTTGTTCACCGAGCACAGCACCTTCGGCGCGTTGCCCTGCTGCGCGAGGCCGAACAGCATCCGGCTGTTGCAGTACACGCCGCTGTTGTAGACCGACAGCGCGGCCGTCAGCACGACCACGTTCAACACGTTCGCGACCAGGTTGCTGCTCAGCGCATGGAAGATCAGCACGAACGGGCTGCCGCCGCTGACGACCTTTTCCCACGGATACAGCGACAGCAGCACGGCGAGCGCGCCGATGTAGAAAATCAGGATGCGGTAGATGACCTGGTTGGTCGCGCGCGGGATGCTGCGCTTCGGATCGTCCGCCTCGGCCGCCGTGATGCCGACGAGCTCGAGCCCGCCGAACGAGAACATGATCGCGGCCATCGACATCACGAGGCCCGACACGCCGTTCGGGAAGAACCCGCCGTGCTGCCACAGGTTGCGCACGGAGGCTTCCGGCCCCGCGTGGCCGCTCGCGAGCAGCCAGCCGCCGAAGCCGATCATGCCGACGATCGCCGCGACCTTGATGATCGAGAACCAGAATTCCGTCTCGCCGTACGACTTCACGCTGGTCAGGTTGATCAGGTTGATGACGACGAAGAACACCAGCGCCGAGACCCAGGTCGGCACGCCCGGCCACCAGTACTGCACGTAGATCCCGACGGCCGACAGCTCGGCCATGCTGACGAGGATGTACAGCACCCAGTAGTTCCAGCCGGACAGGAAGCCCGTGAAATGGCCGAAATACTTGTTGGCGAAGTAGCTGAACGAGCCCGCGACGGGCTCGTCGACCACCATCTCGCCGAGCTGGCGCATGATGAAGAACGCAACGATGCCGGCTACCGCATAGCCGAGCAGCACGGACGGGCCCGCCATCTTGATCGTCTGCGCGATGCCGAGGAACAGCCCCGTGCCGAGCGCGCCGCCGAGCGCAATCAGCTGGATGTGCCGGTTCTTCAGCCCGCGCTTCAGGCCGTCGCTCTCGTTTCCAGAAACCATGTCTTCTCCACTTTGTCCGCCTCCGCCTGAAGCGGTGCGGCGCGCCTCGGTGTGCCGGGCGCTGTTTTGCTGTGCCGGGGCCGTTCGTGGAGCCGCCGGGTTGGGGACTGCAATCTTCGTGTGGCGGCGCCCGATTCGCGTCGGCGTGCCCGCCAGACCGGCCGCCGACCGTCGCCGCGCCCGCATTGCTGTGATCGCGCACGAAAATCCGGCGTCAGTTTAGCGTCGCGACGGCGAAATCGGGTTTCGTAACCCGTTCATGCAAACCCTACATTATGAGATAAGATTGCATCCAGGAGACAAACGAGGAAACAAAAATGCCTGACCTGGTTCTCGACCGCATCGACCGGCACTTGCTTTCGATCCTGCAGGAGAACGGCCGTGCGTCGAACCTCGATCTGGCGAAGGCCGTCGGCCTGTCGCCCGCGCAGACGCTGCGCCGCCACCGGCGGCTCGAGGAAATCGGCGCGATCCGCCGCTACGAAACCCGTCTCTGCCCCGACACGCTCGGCTTCGGCGTCACCGCGTTCGTGCACGTGACGATGGAGCGCGGGCATATCCGCGACCTGTCGAAGTTCCAGAAACTGGTGTCCGATCTCGCGCAGATCCAGGAGTGTTTTTCGGTGACGGGCGACATCGACTACGTGCTGAAGGTCGTCGCGCACGATCTGAAGGGGTTGTCGCGGTTCCTGCTCGAGACGCTGATGCGGATTCCGGGCGTGAGCGGCGTGCATTCGAGCGTCTGTCTCGACGAAATCAAATGCACGAGCGCGATGCCGGTGGAAGGATGATGCGGCGGGCCGCCCGCCCGGCCCGAGGCAAGTTCACCGCACCGCTTCGAACGCGCTGATCAGCAGCGCCCCCGCGGCGATCACCACGCAACCGGCCGCCCGGCGCGGCGTCAGCCGTTCGCCGAGATACACGCGCGCGATCAGCGCCGCGAACACCACGCTCGTCTCGCGCAGCGCCGACACCGGCCCCATCGGCGCGCGATCCATCGCCCAGATCACGATGCCGTACGCGAGCGCCGCGAATACGCCGCCACATGCCGCCTTCGCCGTTTCGCCGACGTCCCGCGTCAGCCGCAGCGGCCCCGCGCGCAGCCGGTAGTACGCGGCCATCATCGCGGCGGTCAGCACGAACATCCACGCGGTATAGCCCACCGTGCTGCCGCTTTCCCGCACGCCGATCCCGTCGACCACGCTGTAGGCCGCGATCGACACGCCGGTCGCGAACGCGGTCGGCAGCACCAGCGCCATCCGGTGCCCCGCGCCGCGCCCGCGTTCCAGGCCGATCGCCAGGATGCCCGCGCAAATCAGCACGAGCCCGCATTGCGCGCCGGTATTCAGGTGCTCGCCCGCGAACGCGGCCGCGCCGAGCGTGACGAGCAGCGGCGCGGTGCCGCGCGCGACCGGATACGCGACGGTCAGGTCGCCGTGCTCGTACGCGCGCACGAGCAGCAGCGTATAGACGACGTGGAGCACGGCCGACGCGACCACGCAGAGCCAGCTCGCGGGCGCGATCGGCGGGGCTGCCGGCAGGAACAGCAGCGCGAACAGGCCGATCGCGATCTGCAGCACGGTGGCCGATCGCAGCCGGTCGCCGCTGCTGCGTACGAGCGCGTTCCATGACGCGTGCAGGAACGCCGCGCACAGAACGGCAAACAAAACGGGAATCGGCACGCTGAAAGCTCCCTGACGGTCGGCAACGTGACCTCGTCGCCGGAAGGCGCTCATCGTATGAATATGTCATCCGATTGTCAAAAAGCAGCGGCGCGCGACACCCCGCGCGAACCGGGCGACCGCGCGCCTTCGCCCGCCCCGCGCGGGATCCGCGCCGCTACCCCGGCAGGCCGCGAAATGTGTCACGGACGGGGCATCCGGTCCGTCCCTTTCCGTTCTCTTTCGCGCCGCATTACCCCGTAATGAAATCGATACCGGAGCGCAATCGATGCGAAATCACTCCGTCCCCATATCTTCATATGGAACTGTTTCAATGCGCCTGCTCTCTCGCGAGCTCCGCGCCGAACCCACACGGCGACGGGGCCGCTCCCCACCATCGAAGACCTTAACCGGAGTTTCCCGATGTTCCGTCAAGCCTTGCTTGTCACCGCCTGCGCTGCCGCGGCGCTGGCACTGTTCGCCTGCGGCGGCAGCGATCCCACCTCGACGCCGGCGGCACCCGTCGTGTCGTCGCAGGATGCGCTGCAGACCACCACGCCGATCAAGCACGTCGTCGTGATCTATGGCGAAAACATCTCGTTCGACCACTACTTCGGCACCTACCCGAACGCGACGAACCCGTCGGGCGAACCGGCCTTCACCGCGAAGGCCGGCACGCCGACGCCGAACGGCCTGACGGGCACGCTGCTCACCGCGAACCCGAACTTCACGAACACGGCCAACGGCACCGACGCGGCGAACCCGTTCCGCCTCGACCGCACGCAGGCCGCGACCGCCGACCAGAACCACGCGTACACGGCCGAGCAGCAGGCAGAAGATCTCGGCGGCGCCGACCTGTTCCCGAAATACACCGGCAAGGGCTCGTCCGGCGGCGCCGGCGCGTTCGGCACGAAGGGCCAGGTGATGGGCTACTTCGACGGCAACACCGTGACCGCCCTGTGGAACTACGCGCAGCGCTTCGCGATGAGCGACAACATGTACACGACGTCGTACGGCCCGTCGACGCCGGGCGCGCTGAACGTCGTGTCGGGCCAGACCAACGGGATGCAGATCGTCAAGACGTCCGCGCAGCCGTCGACGCTCGCGAAAAGCTCGTACTACATCAATGACGGCCAGAGCGGCTACACGATGATCAACGACGTCGACCCGGGCTACGACGTGTGCTCGAGCACGACCGACCAGGCGATGATGTCCGGCAAGAACATCGGCGACCTGCTGAACGGCGCGAAGATCACGTGGGGCGGCTTCATGGGCGGCTTCAACCTGTCGACGACGAACGGCAACGGCACGACGGGCTGCTCCCGCAGCACGGTCGCCACCGCCGTGAACGCGGCGACGTCCGACTACATCCCGCACCACAACTGGTTCCAGTACTACGCGTCGACGTCGAACCCGCAGCACACGCGCCCGAGCTCGGTCGCGGCGATCGGCTCGAGCCTGCAGACCGACGGCAAGACCGCCGAGCCCGCGAACCACCAGTACGACACGGACGACTTCTTCGCCGCCGTGAAGGCCGGCAACTTCCCGTCGGTCAGCTACCTGAAGGCCCCGGCCGCGCAGGACGGGCACGCGGGCTATTCGGATCCGCTCGACGAGCAGGCGTTCGTGACGAAGGTCGTGAACTTCCTGCAGCAGCAGCCGGACTGGCAGAACACGGCCGTGATCGTCACCTATGACGACTCGGACGGCTGGTACGACCACGTGTATACGCCGCCGACGCGCGGCTCGTCCGATCCGGTCGACCAGGTGAGCGGCAACGGCAAGTGCGGCACGGGCGGCACCACCGGCGTGAGCGGCTCGACCGTGAACGGCCGCTGCGGCCCGGGCGTGCGCATTCCGCTGATGGTGATCTCGCCGTATGCGAAGCAGAACTACGTCGACCACACGATGATCGACCAGTCGTCCGTGGTGCGCTTCATCGAGGACAACTGGCTCGGCGGCCAGCGCATCGGCGGCGGTTCGTTCGATGCGACGGCGGGCGACCTGCGCGCGCTGTTCGACTTCACGTCGAAGCCGAACACGACGCCGCTGTATCTCGACCCGACGCTCGGCACCGCATTGAGCGCCGCGCCGTCGATCTGACCGGTACTTCATGACCGCATGGCCGGCGCATCACGCGCCGGCCGTTTCCGTTTAACGCGCCGTTTCGTGCGGCCCCGATTTCCGACCGACAGCATGACAGCTCGCCCTGCGTTTCCGTCTCCCGACACCTCCGGCACGCCCGCGCCGCGCGCCCCTTCCCGCCCGCTGCGCCGCGCGGCGTGCGTGCTCGGCGCCGCCGTGCTCGGCTACGGCGCGTTCGCGATCGCGTTCCCCGCGCAGGTGCCCGCGGCGATCGGCACCGTCGTCGCCGACTGGACGGGCGCGAACCCGCATCCGGTCGTGCTGCAGCGGCCCGCCGCGCAGCCGCTGTCGGCGGTCGCGCAGCTCGGGCGCGCGCTGTTCGTCGATCCGTCGCTGTCCGCGTCGGGCAAGCAGTCGTGCGCGTCGTGCCACAGCCCCGATCACGCGTACGGCCCGCCGAACGGGCTCGACGTGCAGCCCGGCGGCCTCGCGATGACGCAGCAGGGATATCGCCCGCCGCCGTCGCTGATGTACCTGTATCGCCAGCCGAACTTCAGCATCGGCCCCGACGCCGGGGAAAACGATGCCGCGCCGACCGTTGCGCAGCAGGCCGCGTCGGCGGCCGGCGTCGTCAAGGCGCAGAAGGTGGCCGGCACGTCGGCCGCGCCGCAACTCGTGCCGCAGGGCGGGATGTTCTGGGACGGCCGCGCCGACACGCTGCAGCAGCAGGCGTTCGGCCCGCTGCTGAATCCGGTCGAGATGGCGAACACGAGCATCGACGACGTCGCGCGCAAGCTCGCGCAGTCGTCGCACCGCGCGCAGCTCGAGCAGCTGTTCGGCGCGCGCGTGTTCGACAGCCCGCAGCTCGCGGTGTCGGAGGCGATGTTCGCGATCGCGCGGTATCAGGTCGAGGACCCGTCGTTCCACCCGTACAACAGCAAGTACGACCGCTGGCTCGAAGGCCGTGCGCGTCTGTCGCGGGCCGAACTGCGCGGGCTTCGCCTGTTCAACGATCCGGACAAGGCGAATTGCGCGGGCTGCCACCTGTCGAAGCCCGGCAAGGACGGGCTGCCGCCGATGTTTACCGACTACCAGTACGAGGCGCTCGGCGCGCCGCGCAACCGGGCGCTGGCGCAGAACCACAACCCGGCGTTCTACGATCTCGGCGTGTGCGGGCCGTTCCGCGACGACCTGAAGGACCAGACGCAGTATTGCGCGATGTTCCTGACGCCGACGCTGCGCAACTCGGCGACGCGCCACGTGTTCTTCCACAACGGCGTGTTCCACACGCTCGACCAGGTGATGGCGTTCTACAACGAGCGCAGCATCTCGCCGCAGAAGTTCTATTCGCGCGGCGCGGACGGCAAGGTTGACGAGTACGACGATATTCCGCCGAAGTATCGCGCGAACGTCGACGTGACCGATGCGCCGTTCGATCGCAAGCAGGGCGACACGCCCGCGATGACGGCGCAGGATATCAAGGATATCGAAGCGTTTCTCGGCACGCTGAACGACGAGCCGGCGCACTGAGGGGCGGGCTATCGTTGCGGTGCGCGCCGTGTTGGTCAGCGGCGCGCACGGATGCACTGGAAGGCAGGCGCCATTGGCAGCTCCGCATGGAGCCGCTCCGATACGGCCTTCATGCCCGATCCGGACGCTCGAGTAGTGTTCGCGAGGCGGGAGACCGTGCGCAACGGCGGTCGATCGCTACTGCGGCTTCCGCAAAGTCTCGCTCCGACAAGTCCGGTTCGGGTGCGACACGAGCTGGCGTTCGTCAGCGGCGAGACGTCGTTCTACGTGATGCGCCTGCTGCTCGGCGCCGAACAGGATGAGGGTGTCACCGCGCACGGCGGCCGAGCATTCGGCGCCGCGCTGCGCGATCCGCAGATCTGGCTCGCGATCTTCGTGTACTTCTGCCACCAGCTGACGATCTACACCGTGATCTTCTTCCTGCCGGGCATCATCGGCGCGTCGGGCCGCGTGTCTCCGTTCGCGGTCGGCTTGCTGACCGCGCTGCCGTGGCTCGCCGCCGCGCTCGGCGTCGCGACGCTGCCACGCTTCGCGCGCGAGTCGCATCATTCGCGCCGGATGCCGTGCGCGGGGCTGATCGTGATGGCGGCGGGGATGGCGGGCGCCGCGCATGCGTCGCCGGTCGCCGGCCTCGCCTGTGTATGCGTGGCCGCGTCGATGTTCTTCGTCGTGCAATCGATCGTGTTCACGTTTCCCGCGTCGCGGCTCGCCGGCAACGCGCTGGCCGGCGGGCTCGGGCTCGTGAATACGTGCGGGTTGCTCGGCGGCTTCGTCGGGCCGACCGTCGTCGGTGCGATCGGACCGACGACCGGCAACGCGAAGAACGGGTTGGCGCTGCTCGCGGCCGCGCTGGTCATCGCGGCGTTCGCGAGTCTCGCATTGCGTCACGGGCACGAGGAGGCCGGCCTGCGGTCGCACGATTCACAACCGGCGTAATTCGCGCCCCGCTTCATCAGAACAGATACATCCCCGCGACGAACACGACGCCCGAGAACAGCAGCGTCGTCACGCAGTACCCCATGATGTCGCGCACGCCGAGCCCGGCGATCGCGAGCGCGGGCAGCGCCCAGAACGGCTGCGCCATGTTGGTCCACGCCTCGCCGTACGCGATCGCCATCGCGGCCTTGCCGAGATCGGCGCCGAGCGCCTGCGCGGCCGGCATCACGAACGGCCCCTGCACGACCCAGTGACCGCCGCCCGACGGCACCGCGAAATTGATCACGGCCGAGCTCAGGAACGCGAGCAGCGGGAAGGTATGTACGTTCGCGATATCGACGAACCACTTCGTGATCACGCCCGCGAGCCCCGAGTGATCCATCAGCGCCTGGATGCCCGCGTAGAACGGGAACTGGATCATGATCCCCGACGCGCCGCGCGCCGCGCCGGCCACCGCGCGCGCATACGCCATCGGCGTGCGGTGCAGCAGGATGCCGGCCGCGAGGAACGCGAGGTTCACCGTGTCGATGTCGAGCGCGAAACCCTTCTGCACGAACTTCAGCACGAGGAACGCCGCGCACAGCGCCGCCACGAGGACCGACAGCGCGCGGCTCTCCTCGAGCCGCTCCGCGAACGTCGCGTCGGGCCCGAGCGTGCGCTCGACGCTCGGCGGCTCGGCGAGCAGCGCCGGATCGACGCTGACGACGTCGCCGGGCTTCGGCATCATCATCCGCGCGAGAAACGGCAGCATCACGATCAGCCCGATCGTGATGAACGCGTTGTAGCCGGTGAAGATCGTGTGCGACACGGGAATCAGCCCGATGGTCTTCTCCATCGGGTTGCCCTTCGTGGCCGCGACGAGCGGGACCGAACCCGACAGCCCGCCGTGCCAGCTCAGGAAGCCCATGTACGCGGACGCGACGAGCAGCCGGTAGTCGCTGCCGGCCACGCGGCGCGCCACCTCGCGTGCGAGCATCGCACCGAGCACGAGGCCGAAGCCCCAGTTGATCGCGCACGCGAGCGCGCCGACGAACGCGACGAGCATCACGCCCTGGCCCGGCGTGCGCGCGGTGCTTGCCAGCGCGACGAGCATGCGCTTGACGGGCGGCGAGCTGGCGAGCGCGTGGCCGGTGACGAGGATCATCACCATCTGCATCGAGAACGCGAGCAGGTTCCAGAAGCCCGAACCCCACATCGTCGTGAGTTGCACCGGCGTATTCGGCGTGAGGCCGAACGCGAGCGCAAACGTGACGATCGTCAGCAGGATTGCGAAAATCAACGGGTCGGGCAGCACGCGGTGGACCACCTGCGTGAAAAAGCGGGAAATTCGTTGAATCAAGGTGTGCTCCTCGTTTCCTGACAGGGACGCCCGCGCGTGTCGTTGTTGGTTGAGACGCGGGTCGCGCGGATTCTTGCACAGAACCGGAGAACGCGCTTTGGTCGACGTGGAGCCGCGATCGCGCGGTCGTGCAGATCGGGAAACGGGGATGTACGCGGGCACGCGTTGCGTCGGTCCGCCGCCTCGCCCGGTCAGTGCACGATGCTCGTCATGCCGCCCGGCGCCCGCGTTCCGTCGCCGCTTGCATCAAGCCGGGCGTCGGCGACCGGCGTTTCGCGCGCCGTATTGCTGAAGGGCGACCCGACGACCGCCGCAAGGAACGAACCGGTGCCGAGCTTCACCGGCGGGCAGTCAATCGGCGATATCTCTGTTGCCGGGCGTACCCGACCTGCTCCGGGCATTGCGCGTCCGGCACAGCGAATGTCATTTGCCTCCGGGCAGCCTGCGGCGCATCAACGCGTCGCCACCGCCCGCTCCCC
>NZ_JPGL01000006.1 GCF_000732615.1 Burkholderia paludis | reverse complement strand
CGTTCTTGGCGATCGTCAGGTTCACGTTGTCGACGGCCGTGCTGTCGCCGAATTTCTTCACGACGTTCTCGATGCGCACGAAGGCGTCGTTCGGTTGAAGCATGTCCGTCGCGATGCGACGCGTCGCGTCAGGTGTACTGAATGAATCCCGTTTCATGATGGTCCGTTTCAGGCAGGTAAGCGAATCTCGGGCGTCACGCGCAACCGGCCGGGCGGTCGCGCGATGCGGACGGCGCGGGACGCATGGCGCGACGAAACAGGCACGACGGGAAGCACGGCGGCCGGCGCGAACCGATCGCGGCCGGCAGCGGCGGCCGCGCCGGCTGTCATGAACATTTCATCGGTTTTCATCGGGCTTTCCGCACGTTTCCGTCGTCTCCAGTGCGAATTTTTAAACCCGTCAAAAACTTTTTGGATCGCGGATTTCCGTTCCGGACATTGAACGGGATCGATGTTTGGAAGGCGGGAGAACGGGGTACGACACGGTCGTACCCCGCGGCGCGGGCGCCCAGCGGCATGGATGCGCTCCGGGCGTCGCGAATGGCAGGGAAAACGCGCAGCCGGGGCGGCTGCAACGCGCGGCCGGTGCGCCGCGCGGATTACTTCATCGTGCGACCGGCGCCAGCCGGCGCCAACCGCGCCGGCCAACGCCGCGCCCGCATCAGAACGGCCTGGTCGGCAGATACTTGCCGTCGAGCGTGATCACCGCGCGCGAACCGCCTTCGGGATCGTCGACCTTCTTCACGTCGAGCCGGAAATTGATCGCGCTGATGATGCCGTCGCCGAACTTCTCGTGCACGAGCGCCTTCAGCGTCGTGCCGTACACCTGCAGCATCTCGTAGAAACGGTAGATGGTCGGATCGGTCGGCACGCGATCGTCGATGCTGCCGCGCAGCGGGATCGTCTGCAGCAGCAGCACCGCGTCGTCGTCGAGGCCGAGCTTGTCGGCGACGATGCGTGCCGCATCGGCGGGCAGCGCATGCTGGCCGAGCAGCGCGGCCGTCACGAACGCCTCGCTCAGGCCGGTGCCTTCGGTGAGTTGCGCGAACGACAGCTGCTTGCGCGCCTTCGCGAGCACGACGGTTTCGGCAAGCGCGTGGCGGGCGGTCTGACTGTGCTGGGACTGGATCATGGCAATTCCTCGTGGTGGGGTGGGAGCGATTCAGGCCGCGACGACGGGCGTCGCGGGCGTGGCGCGGACCTCGGGATGGCCCGCGAGCGATACGAACCGGCCGGCCGCGCCGTCGTAGGCGTCGATGCAGCCCGATTCGATGTCGTACACCCAGCCGTGCAGCGCGAGACGCCCCTCGTCGAGCGCGAGCCGCACGGCAGGGTGCGTCTTCAGGTTCGCCAGTTGCGCGACGACGTTCTCGCGCACCATCGAGTCGATCCGGTCGCGTTCGCTGCGATGCGCACGCGCCTCGTTCACGACGCGCGCCGAATCGGCGTAGCGCAGCCAGTGGCCGACGGCCGGCATGTGGTCCATGCACTGGCAGGTCGCGATCGCGGTCATCGCGCCGCAATCGGAATGCCCGCAGATCACGACGTCGGTCACGCGCAACGCGGCCACCGCGTATTCGACCGACGCCGATACGCCGCCCGGCTCGGGGCCGTACGACGGCACGATGTTGCCGGCGTTGCGGATCACGAACAGGTCGCCCGGCTCGCGCTGCGTGACAAGTTCGGGCACGAGCCGGCTGTCCGAGCACGAGATGAACAGCGCGCGCGGGTTCTGGCTGCGGGCGAGATCCCGGAACAGCGCTGCGCGTTCCGGGTAGGCGTCGCGCTGGAACTTCAGGAAGCCTTCGATGATGTCCTTCATCACGTGTTCTCCGGTGCGGGTGGAATCGATGAAGGGCAGGTTACGCCGGACTTCCCATAAGGTAAAAGACTGATTTATGATCGACCGGATAAGCACGACTTATGAGAACCGCGATGCTCCTGCGCCATATCCACTACTTCCTGGCGGTCGCCGAACACCGCAGCTTCACGCGCGCGGCCGCCGCGCTGCACGTTTCTCAGCCCGCGCTGTCGCAGCAGATCCGCCAGCTCGAGGAGACGCTCGGCGCGCAGCTGTTCGACCGCACCGGGCGCGTCACGCGGCTCACGGACGCCGGCGACGTGTATTTCCGCTATGCGCGGCAGGCGCTGCACGATCTCGCGGAAGGCCGGCGCGCGCTGCACGACGTGCAGGATCTCAGCCGCGGCTCGCTGCGGATCGCACTCACGCCGACCTTCACGAGCTATCTCGTCGGGCCGCTCGTCGAGGCGTTTCACGGCCGCTACCCGGGTGTGTCGCTGTCGGTGCAGGAGATGTCGCAGGAACGCATCGAGGCGCTGCTCGTCGACGACGCGCTCGATGTCGGCATCGCGTTCGACGAGGTGCAGACGGCGGATATCGACGCACGAACGCTGCTGGTCGAGACGCTCGCGCTCGTCGTGAACCGCCGGCATGCGCTGGCCGGAAAACGCAAGGCGGGCCTGCGCGCGCTGCACGACGCCCCGCTCGTGCTGCTGACCGCCGAATTCGCGACGCGCGTGCAGATCGATCGTTATTTCCGCGAGCACGGCGTGCAGCCGCGGGTGGCCATGGAAGCGAATTCGCTGGGGGCGGTCATCGAGATCGTGCGCCGCACGAACCTCGCGACGCTACTGCCCGCGACGATCGCGACCGGGCACGACGATCTCGTCGCCGTCGCACTCGATCCGGCCGTGCTGCGGCGCACGGCCGTGCTGCTGCAGCGCAAGGGGGCGTACCGGAGCGCGGCCGCGCGGGCGTTCGTCGAGCTGGCGCTTGCGCTGGGGAAGGAAAAAGGGAAGCCGGAAGGCGAATCGCGCCCGGCGCGCCGGCACGCGGCTGGCCGATGAACGCCTGCGCCGGATCGGGCCGGCGCGGCGGAACGCGTCAGTTGTAGCCGAGAATCGCGACCGCCGCGACGTCCGGCCGGTCGATCGTATTGCCCACGAGCGAAGTCGTCGGCTCCTGCAGCACGGCCTGATACGACGTCACGCGCGCCGCCTCCGGCACGCCCGCTTCGTCCGCCGCCGATACGTCGAACGCATCGGAACCGCCACGCAACGCTGCTTGCTTCCGCGAAAAAGTCATCTCCACTCCTGATCTCGACCGTGTTATCGATGTCCTAACCGACCTGCTTCAATGCAGCCGCATGCGCCGCTGCCGGCGCCGCGTCCTGCAAGGCCTCCGCGTGCGCGAGCTGCGCGCGCGTGCGCCGCGTGATGTGAATCACCGCGAACACCACCGGCGCGATCAGCAGGCCTTCCGCCAGCTCCGGATCGACCGGCAGGCTCATCACGTGCAGCGCCTTGAACGCCGCGGCCGCGAGCGACAGCACGTAGTACGAAATGGCCGCCACCGACAGCCCCTCGACCGCATGCTGCAGATGCAGCTGATTGCGCGCGGTGCGCTCCATGCCCGCCAGCAGGCGCGTGACGTCCTTTTCCTGCGCGAGATTCACGCGCGTGCGCAGCAGGTCGACCGCACGCGCGATCCGCGCGGCGATCTGCTCGTGACGCGCCCAGACGCTGCGGCAGGTTTCCATCGCCGGCGCGAAGCGCCGCTCCATGAATTCGGCGATCGTCGGCATCCCTTCGATACGCTCCTCGCGCAGCTCGTGAATGCGCGCCAGCACGAGCTTTTCGTACGCACGCGACGCGCTGAAGCGCGCCCCGGATTCCGACAGCGACTCGACCCGCACCGCGAGATGCGTGAGCTTGACGAGCAGCGCCGCGTCGTCGCCGCCGGCGCCGTTCGTGTCCATCCGCTGCATCAGCGCATGCAGCGCCGCGTGGATTTCGTCGAGCTCGCGGCTCATCCGGCGCGCGACCGGCAGCGCGAGCAGCGCCATCATCCGGTACGTCTCGATCTCGTACAGCCGTTGCAGCAGGCGCCCGCCCTGCTCCTCGCGGAAATCCTCGTCGACGACGAGAAACCGCATGAAGCCGTCGTCGCGCACATGCCAGTCGCAGAACACCTTGCCGCCGCCGAGCACGTTGCTGCCGACGAGCGCGGGCCCGTCGATCCAGCGGCGCAGGTCGCCGCAGACGAGCCGCGCGGCGTCGCCCGACAGCAGCTCCATCCGCACCGCGACGAAGCGGATGCCGGCGAGGCGCGCGAACCACGCGGCCGGAATGCCTTCGATCGCGAGGTCGTCGAAATAGCCGGTGTCGCGACGCGGCGCGACGAACGTGAAGGTCGAGAATTCGGTGTGGCGTTCCCACTTCAGGTACCAGCCGCACGGCGACTGCACCGCGTAATGCGTTGCGCCCTCGTGCGGCGCGGCGATGCCGGTGTCGCGGCACAGCGCGTGCAGCAGCGTTTCGTGGATGTCGGGCTGGCCGTCCGCGTAGATCGCGTAATGCGTGAGCGACACGGCTTCGGCGATCCGCAGGAACGGCCGCGCATGCAATTCCGCGGCCAGTACGGCGCGCAACGGATGGTCGATCATCGAAACACCACTTTCCCTGTTCCAGCCTGCGTGCCGGGCGACGTGCCGGCGTGATCGCACTATGGCAGACACACAGCAACAATAAAAACGCATAATGCTGATCGTTACGTTCAGTTTTCCTGATACCCATGAAGATGCTCGATCACGACGTGCTGGCCACCGTCGTCGCCGTCGCGGAAACCGGCAACATGACCCGCGCCGCCGAGGCCGTGAACCGCTCGCAGTCGGCCGTGAGCATGCAGATCAAGAGCCTGGAAGACGCGATCGGGCGGCCGCTGTTCGTGCGCAAGCCGCGCAGCATCGTGCTGACGCGCGAGGGCGAGGTGCTGCTGGGATTCGCCAGACGAATGCTGGCGCTGCGCGACGAGGCATGGGCGGCCGTGGTACGGCCGGAGGTGACCGGCAAGGTCGTGATCGGCGTGCCGGACGACTATGCGTCGTCGCTGCTGCCGTCGGTCCTGAAGAAATTCTCCGCGACCTACCCCAAGGTCGAGATCCAGGTGATCGGGCTGCCGAGCAGCGCGCTCGCGCCGCTGATCAAGGACGGCACCGTCGATCTCGTCTGCGGCACGCGCATCAAGGGGCTGTCCGGCGACTTCATCCGCCACGAGCCGATGGCGTGGGCCGCGATGACGAACGGCCCGCGCGTATGGGAAGAGCGGCCGCTGCCGATCGCCGTGTTCATGCCGGGCAGCGTCGCGCGCGAGAACGCGATTCGCAGCCTCGAACGGGCGAAGGTGCCGTACCGCACCTCCTATGAAAGCCCGAGCCTGCTCGGGCTGCTCAGCATGGTCGAGGCCGGCCTCGCGGTCGCGCCGCTCGCGCGCTGCGCGATTCCCGCGCAACTGTCGATGCTCGGCCGCACGCACGGCCTGCCCGACCTGCCGCCGCTCGAGCTGATCCTCGCGCGCAGCACCAAATCGAAGCGGCCGCCGTGCGACTTCCTCGCGGAACAGTTGATGACGGACCTGCAGCGCCAGACCGGGCAGACCGGCGACGCGTGATCAGCGCGGTGCGTCGAACCCGGCCGCGCCCAGCGCCGTGTTGACGTGCGCGGCCACCGCGTCGACGAGCGCCTCGAGCGTGTCGGCGTACACGTGCATGTGTTCCGGCGCGACGTGCTCGGTGCGTTGCCAGCCCCACTGCGCGCCCGACGCGACCGACAGCGTCGCGCCGTAGCGGTTGCCGTGGCAGCGGCCGAAGGTGCTCACGCGCCGTTCGGCCACATAGTCCTGCTCGGGCAGGCAGAGCCGGATGTCGACCGCGACCTGGTCGCGATCGTTGACGCGCGCGGCCGGGCTGACCGCCGGCGCGAACACCTTGCCGATCCGCAACGTCACGCAGGTTTCCCAGGCCTCGAGCGGCCCGCCGGCGGCGTCGACCCGCTCGGTGTCGACCGACCACTGATGCCCGTCGGGCACGGCGATCGCCTGGTGCAGCAGTACTTCGGCCACGCGCACCGTCGTCACGAGCTGACGCGCGAGCTGCTGGCCCGACGGCAGCGACGCCGTCCGGACGCGACGGCCGGCGGGCCGCGCGACATGCACTGCTTCGGTGAGGTACATGGACACTCCGTATTCAGGATCGGCGCCGCGCACGACGCGGCGCACGCATGGCCGCCGCCGGCAGGCGGACGGCGAACCGGCCTCGCACCGGACGCAAACCGGCCGCGCAAGCCGCGCACGGGCGGCGGCGCGGCTCCGCGTCAGCGGGCTGTCGGCCCGATGTGCAACCGGCGCGCGACCGGCCCGATCACCGCGTCGGCCTGCTGCGCGATCAGCATGTGCAGCGTGAAATCGAGGTCTTCCTGCGCGATGTCGAACTGCACGTGGACGACGTCGCGCACGGCGCGCGCGCTGACGACGTATACACCGAGCGGGGAATGCAGCAGCGCGGCGAGCCGGGCGTGCGCGCGTTCGCCGGAGTCGGCCGTCAGCGTGACGGGCAACGCCAGGCGCGGGCGCGGCGGCGGAAACGGAATGACGTTGGAGCGTACGCCGGCGCGCAACCGGCGGCCGGCGACATCGAAGGCGGGAACGGGACGAATGAAGGTCATGGAGCGGACGGAAGCCGTCACGGCTGTTCGACACAGCCCCAGCTTAGAAGAGACCGCATAAACGTCGTGCAAAAAAACGCAGCGGCGGTGCAAAAAACGGCTTGCCGCGCTTGCTGCCCGCGATGCGGCCCGGCCGCCGCGGGTTGCGACCGGCGGGCATGCCGCAACGCCGCAGCCGCCCGGCGCCCGGTTCCAGGCGTGCGCCGGCCTCCCGTAGCGGCGCGCGCTCCGCTACGCGAACGCCTCGAGCGACGCCCGCCGCCGTTCGTCGACCATCGATTCGATCAGCGACACCAGATCGTCGGTCAGCGGATCGCAGATGCCCGGCGAGCGATGCAGCTCGAGATCCGCCGCCGGCAGCGGCGGCAGCCCGTCCGTCTCGTCGAGCACGCGCCAGTTCTCGGGCAGCGTGCAGCGATCGATCATCGTCACGGCCGCGCCGTGGTTCACCGCGATCTTGATGCCGGTCGGGCTCTGGCTCGTATAGACGACGTGATACGGCCGTTCGGCCGTCGTGAGCGCCTGCAGCCCGCGCTGCCGGTAGCAGCACGTCTCGGGAAACAGCGCGAGCGGCACCGACGCATGCGGGCCGAGCGCGAATTCGCGATGCGCGGCCCATACGACGTCGTGACGGCCGAGCAGCCGCCCGCCCGCGTTCGGCCCGTGCCGCACGACGAGCGCGACGTCGAGCTCGCCGGCCTGCAGCCGTTCGAGCAACTCGAGCGACGTGCGGCAATGCACGTGCAGACGCGCGCCCGGCCGCATCGCATAGAACGATTTCAGCAGGTCGGGCAGCCACAGCTCCGCGTAGTCCTCGGGCAGGCCGAAGCGCACGACGCCACGGTCGCTGCTGGTCTGCTTCAGCGCGATGATCGCGTCGTTCTGCACCTGGATGATCCGCCGCGCGTGGATCAGGAAATTCTCGCCGTCGCGCGACAGTTCGAGCCGCCGGCTGTTGCGCATGAACAGGTGCGTGTCGAGCCGCTCCTCGAGCGTGCGGATCCGCAGGCTGATCGTCGACTGCGTGCGGTGCAGTTGCCGGGCCGCCGCGGTGAAGCCGCCGCTTTCGACGACCGCGACGAAGGCCCGGATCAGCTCCGGATCGAGCGAGGTCAGCTTCGACCAGTCGGGCTTCGAGAAACCGCCGGGCCGCGCCGCCTGCGGCGCCCCGCAGGAAGTCCCCGTGGAGGCGTGCTCCGCCCGGGGGGGCTGTCGCGAAGCGACAGGTTTCTCAATGGCAGCCATCGGAATTACTCGCTTTCGAAAATGGAAGGGAAGACGAAAGATAGGGTTCGGAGTACGCCGATTGTTGTCCAGATGCGCCCGGCCCTCCAACCCCTGCCCGGGTATGACAAACCCGGAGCCGGTGCAGGCAAGTTCACCCGCCGGTCCCGCCCCGCCCGTCGTCGCGACGGCGGCCGAGGCCCGCCCGGCGGGCGTTTGCGCGTCGCGCCAGGGTTTTCACGGAGACGACGAAAACTCATGGCCCGATCAGAAAACATCGATTCACCGGCCGCTCCGCGGCCCACCACAATCGCCTCACACCCAACCTCATCGACGAGACACCGCAATGACCGCATCCCAACCCAGGCAGCTCTACATCGGCGAAGGCTTCGAAGGCCCCGGCGTCAATCTCGCGCACATCAACGTGCTGGTCGGCCCGCGCAACGGCCCGGCGGGCCAGGCGTTCGCCACCGCGCTCGCGACGCCGTCGGCCGGCCACGCGCCGTTCGTCGTGATCGCGCAGCCGGGCGTGCCGACCAAGCCGCTTACGCTGTACGTGAACAAGGCCCAGATCGCGGGCGATTTCCACGGCAATGCCACGTGGGGCGCGTCGCAGGCCGGCATCGCGAAAGCCGTGGCCGAAGCGCTCGAGAACGGCACGCTGCCGCCGGAAGCGGAAAACGACTGGGTCGTCGTGTCCGCGAACTGGGTGAACCCGCAGACCGACGACCTCGACGCCGTGTTCGAGAACAACTACCGCGCGTGCCGCAACGCGATCGTCGCCGCGATGGAAGGGCTGCCGCATCGCGACGCGGTGTTCGCCGCCGCGCGCGACGTGTCGAACCCGTTCTACACGCCGAAAAAGAACTGACAGACAACACGCGGCCGGCCAGGCCGCACCAGGAGGAAGCATGGAATACGTCCGCCTCGGCCAGTCCGGCCTGAAGGTGTCCCGCCTGTGTCTCGGCACGATGAACATGGGCACCCCCGACTGGAAGCCGTGGATCTTCGACGAAGCGCGGAGCGAGCCGATCGTTCGCCGCGCGCTCGACGCCGGCGTCAACTTCATCGATCTTGCCGATTTCTATTCGACGGGCGTCGGCGAGGAAGTGGTCGGCCGCATCCTGAAGCGCAACGCGCGCCGCGAGGAACTCGTCGTGACGACCAAGGTCGGCTACGACATGGGCAGCTACCCGAACGCGGGCGGCCATTCGCGCAAGCACGTGCTCGACGGCATCGACGGCTCGCTGACGCGCCTCGGGATGGATTACGTCGACATCTTCATGCTGCATTTCTTCGACGTGAACACGCCTGTCGAGGAAACCATGAGCACGCTGCACGACATCGTGCGCGCTGGCAAGGCGCGCTATATCGGCGTCTCGACGATGTACACGTGGCAGTTCGCGAAGATCATGCAGGCATGCGAACGAAATGGCTGGGACAAGCCGATCAACATGCAGCTGCAGCTCAACCTCGCGTATCGCGAGGAAGAACGCGAGATGGTGCCGTACTGCATCGACCAGGGCGTCGGCGTGTCGGTGTTCAGCCCGCTCGCGCGCGGCCTGCTCACCTGCGAGCCGCAATCCACGCGCAACCAGACCGATTTCTTCACCGCGCAGATGTACGGCGACGCGTCGTCGCTCGCGATCGCCGCATCGGTCGCGAAGGTCGCGCAGCGGCGCGGCGTGCCGCCCGCGCAGATCGCGCAGGCCTGGGTGCTAAGCCGGCCCGGCATCGCCAGCATGCTGGTCGGCGCGGATTCCGTCGCGCAGTTCGACAGCGCGCTGGGCGCGCTCGAAACGCGGCTCACCGACGAGGAACTGCACGAGCTCGAACGCAACTACACGCCCTGCGACCTGATCAACGACTACACGGCGGGCAAGCGCATCGCGCGCGAGGCGCGCCCGGCGCAGGGCAGCTTCGCGGCGGACTGACGCACGGAAGGAACCACACACGATGAACGAATTTCTGAGAACCGGCCATTACATCGGCGGCGAGTGGCACGAGCCGCACGGCGCGAGCGATGCGACCTATCCAGTTTTGAACCCGGCCACCGGCGAGACGATCGCGAAGGTCGCGCAAGGCGGCGCCGACGACACGCAGCGCGCGATCGACGCGGCCGCGCACGCGTTTCCCGCATGGCGCGCGCTGACCGCGAAGGAGCGCGGCGCGCGCGTGAAGCGCTGGGGCGAGCTGATGCTCGAGCACCGCGACGCGCTCGCCGAGCTGCTGACGCGCGAACAGGGCAAGCCGCTCGCGGAAGCGCGCGGCGAAGTGGCCTACGCGGCCAGCTTTCTCGAGTGGTTCGCGGAAGAAGCGAAGCGCATGTACGGCGACGTGATCCCGAGCCCGAAGCCGAACGCGCAGATCGTCGTCACGCGCGAGCCGGTCGGCGTCGTCGCGGCGATCACGCCGTGGAATTTCCCGCTCGCGATGATCACGCGCAAGGCCGGCCCCGCGCTCGCCGCCGGCTGCACGATGGTGCTCAAGCCGTCCGAGGAAACGCCGTTGTCGGCGTTCGCGCTCGCGGTGCTGGCCGAGCGCGCGGGCGTGCCGGCCGGCGTGTTCAACGTGGTATCGGGCGACGCGGTCGCGATCGGCGAGACGCTGACGAGCTCGTCCGTCGTGCGCAAGCTGTCGTTCACGGGCTCGACGCGGGTCGGCAAGCTGCTCGCGAAGCAGTCGGCCGACACGCTGAAGAAGCTCTCGCTCGAACTCGGCGGCAATGCGCCGTTCATCGTGTTCGACGATGCCGATCTCGATGCGGCGGTCGAGGGCGCGATCGCGTCCAAGTTCCGCAACACGGGGCAGACCTGCGTGTGCGTGAACCGCTTCCTCGTGCAGGACGGCGTGTACGACGCGTTCACGCGCAAGCTCGCTGACGCCGTGCGCAAGCTGCGCGTCGGCAACGCGCTCGCGGGCGAGGTCGACCAGGGGCCGCTGATCAACGCAGCGGCGCTCGCCAAGGTCGAGCGGCACGTGGCCGATGCCGCCGCCAGGGGCGCGAGCGTGCTGACCGGCGGCAAGCGTCACGCGCTCGGCGGCACGTTCTACGAGCCGACCGTGCTGACCGGCATGACGGCCGGCATGCTGATCGCCGAGGAGGAAACCTTCGGCCCCGTCGCCGGCTGCTTCCGCTTCACGACCGAGGAAGAGGCCGTCGCCGCGGCCAACGACACGCCGTTCGGGTTGTCCGCGTACTTCTACACCCGCGACCTCGGTCGCGCATGGCGGGTGTCGGGTGCGCTGGAAAGCGGGATGGTCGGCGTCAACGACGGGATCATCTCGACCGAGGTCGCGCCGTTCGGCGGCGTCAAGCAATCGGGGCTCGGCCGCGAAGGCTCGAAGTACGGCCTCGACGAATACGTGGAACTCAAGTACACGCTGATGGCCGGCCTCGGCCGCTGACCTCTGACCGCCGGCCGCCGTGCGGCCGATCCGCGCCGCGCACCCCGCGGCGCCTCGCACGGCGGCGCGGCGGCGCCTTGCCTCCGCGCGCCGCCTGCGCCACGCACAACAATCCAGGAGGCAGCTTGACCCAAGCCAACGTTCAATCCGGCGCCGCCCGCGCGCTGCCGCCGTCGCGCGGCGCCGACACGCCGCACCGCCCCGTCGCGCTCGACGACGTACCGCTCAACCGCTTCCACGTGAAGATCGCCGGCCTCACGTTCGGCGCGCATTTCACCGAGGGCTACACGCTCGGCACGATCGGCTATGCGCTCGCCGCGCTCGGCAGGCAGATGCCGATCGATGCGTTCTGGATGGGGATGATCGGCAGTTCGGCGCTGATCGGCATCTTCTTCGGCAGCCTCGTGTTCGGCTGGCTGTCCGACCGGATGGGCCGGCAGAAGATCTTCCTGACGAGCTTCGTGATCATCACGGCCGCCGCGTTCGCGCAGTTCTTCGTCACGTCGCCGCTCGAACTGTGCATCCTGCGCGTGCTGATCGGCTTCGGGATGGGCGGCGACTTCACCGTCGGCCACGCGATCCTCGCCGAATTCTCGCCGCGCAAGCATCGCGGCGCGCTGCTCGGCTCGTTCAGCGTGATCTGGACCATCGGCTACGTCGCCGCGAACGTGCTCGGCCTCGCATACGGCGACGCCGCGCCCGATGCGTGGCGTTGGCTGCTCGCGTCGGCCGCGTTGCCCGCGCTGATCGTGCTGGTGCTGCGGATCGGCACGCCCGAATCGCCGCGCTGGCTGCTCGGCCGGGGCCGCGTGCAGGAAGCGCGCGCGATCGTCGCGAAGCATTTCGGGCCGCACGTGCTGCTCGACGGCGCCACCGAGCCGGCCGGGCACGCGGGCTTCGGCCGGCTGTTCCGGCCCGACCTGATCCGCCGCACGATCTTCAACTGCGCGTTCTTCGTGTGCCTCGTGATTCCGTATTTCGCGATCTACACGTTCCTGCCGACGATCCTGAAGACGATCGGCCTCGCCGAAGGCTTCGGCGCGGACCTGCTGCTGAACGGCTTCCTCGTGCTGGGCGCGCTGATCGGCATCTGGCTGACGATCCGGCTGTCGCGGCGCGGCTTCCTGATCGGCTCGTTCGCGGTGACCTGCGCGTCGCTCGTCGCGCTGGCGGTGCTGCCGTCGACGGCGGCCGTCGCGATGATCGTCGCCTTCGCGATCTTCACGCTGACGATGTCGGCGTTCAGCAACCTCGTCGGCGTGTTCCCGCCCGAATGCTTCCCGACCGAAGTGCGCGCCCGCGGCGTCGGCCTGGCGATCGCGTGCAGCCGGCTCGGCTCGGCGATCGGCACGTTCCTGCTGCCGGCCGGCATCGCGACGCTCGGCTTTCACGCGACGATGTTCGCGCTGGCCGGCGTGCTGCTGGCGGGGATGATCGTGTCGATCGCATGGGCGCCGGAAACGAAGCACCTGACGCTGGAGGAGGCGGCCGGGCATTGACGATGAAGGCGGGCGGCTCGCACGGCCCGGGCCGACAGCGATCGCGCCCACGCCGTTCCGTGTCACGATCGTTGACAGATACCGGCGCCGGGCGCGCGGCAGGACACACATGGACCGGGCCGATGCTCGCCACGGCGAAGTCAGCCGCGTCCCATCGCCACGCCCCTCGCCCTACCCCCGCCTCGCCGCCTGCTCCCGCAACCACGCGGCAAACGCGACCACGTGCCCGAGCGCGACGCTCTCCGGCTCGATATCGAGCCAGTAGCCGAACGGCCCGATCGGCTGCACCGGAGACAACCGCACGAGGCTGCCTTCGCCGATCTCCTCCTCGATCATGTTCAGGTCGACAACCGCGAGCCCCGCGCCCTTGCGCGCCGCGCGGATCGCCTGTTCGAGCGTCGAGAACTCGATGCCGTCGCCGATCCGCGCCACCGGCACGCCGGCCTGCTCGCACCAGTCGGCCCACAGCGACAGACGTTTGCCCTCGTGCAGCACATGCAGCGACGGCAAGCGGCCGAGCAGCACGTCGAGCGCATCGCCGCGATAACGCGGCGCGCCGACGAGCGCGTGCCGCTCCATCATCAGCAGCTCCGATTGCATCCCGGCCCGCGCCGCGCGCCCGAAGCGGATGTGGCAATGGCAATCGTCGGCCGGCTCCGTGCGGATCGACAGCTCGACTTCCGGCAGCGCCTCCGCGAGCGTGCCGAGCCGCGGCGAAAACCACTGCGTCGCGAACGTCGGCGGCAGCGATACCGTGAGGCGCCGCTTCGCGCCCGGCCTCTCGGCGGCGACTTCGCCGACGCCGCGCTCGATCGTGTCGAACGCCTGCCCGATGTACGGCAGCAATCGCCGGCCGGCGTCGGTCAGGCGCACGCCCGTATGGTCGCGCTCGAACAGGCGTGCGCCGAGCGCGTCCTCGAGCAGCCGGATCTGCCGGCTGACCGCGCCTTGCGTCACGCACAGCGAAACCGCCGCGCGGTTGAAGCTCAGGTGACGCGCGGTCTCCTCGAAAAATCGCAGTGCGATCAGCGATGGCAGGCGTCGCATGATGTGTGTCCCTTCCGTTCGTATCGTTCATTTCGTTGCCGGCCGGCGCCGCCGGCCACCGGCAGGCAGCCGGGTCGCAACCGGACGCGCCAAGCGCCGCGCCGCGACAACCCGTCGCGCCCGCGCGTCCGGTTGCAGGCATTCATCGTTCCCGCGCCCTCCGCCACCCGCCTACAATAAGCATCCCGCACCAAACACGACACCGCCCCGTGAGACGCAAGATGCCGGCGCTGAATGCGCTGAAAGCCTTCGAGATGGCCGGCCGCACCGGCAGCTTCACGCGCGCGGCCGAACTGCTCAACGTAACGCAGAGCGCGGTGAGCCGCCAGGTCCGCCAGCTCGAGGGCCAGCTCGGCGAAACCCTGCTCGAGCGCCGCCATCACCAGCTCGAACTGACGGCGGCCGGCCGCGTGCTGCTGCGCGCGCTGCAGCAATCGTTCGACAAGATCGAGCTGACCGTGCGCAGCCTGCAGGAAAAAACCCACCTGAACCGCCTGCGCGCGAACGTGCCGCCCACCTTCGCCGCGCGCTGGCTGATGCCGCGTCTCGGCCGGCTGCGCGACGCGCATCCGGAATTCGAGCTGAGCCTCACGACCCGCATCCACGACAGCCTCGGCGAATCGCGCGTGCTCGACTGCGCGATCCGGTTCGGCGACGGCGAATGGGACGGCTTCGACAATGCGCTGCTGATGCAGGAACAGCATATCGCCGTCTGCGCGCCCGCGCTGTATGCGCGGCTGCGACAGGACGGCGCGCCGATCGACCTGAACCGCTTCACGCTGCTGCACGTGCTCGCCACCGACGACCAGCGCTACCTGACCTGGCAGCACTGGCTGAAGGCCGCCGGCATCGCCGACGTCGACACGCGCGGCGGCTACGAGTTCGACCTGCTCGACCACGCGATCCGCGCGGCCATCGACGGCCTCGGCATCACGATCGCCGACCGCCACATGGTCGCCCGCGAGCTCGCGACCGGGCAACTGATGCAGGTGCTCAACGTGCACGTCGACGGCCACCAGTCGTACTGGTTCGTCACGCGCCCCGAGCAGACGAACCTGCCGCACATCGTGCAGTTCCGCGACTGGCTGCAGCAGGAAGTATGGCTCGCGAAACGCCACCTCGAACCGTCGTCGCCGCTGCCGCAAGTGCCGCTGGCCTAGCGCATCCGTCCCCGGCGGCCCCCGGCCGGCCGCCACGGGCGGCATCGCGGCGGTTGCCGCCCCCTTGCGCATGCGGCCCCGCCGGAAACCACGACCCGGCCGCCGCCCGTTCCGCTCCCGCTCCCGCTCCCGGCCCGTGCCAACGCAGCCTTACCCGACGGGCAACTCCCGCCGGTGCGTCGAGTAACGTGCATTTTTCTCATGCTCGACGCGAAAATAAGTCGTTTGCCGTGCGCTAAACGCATGAACAGAATGGCCTTTATCCCGTGCAGCGGTGTCGCCACCCGAAGCGATCCGCGCGCACCCAACGGAGGAGCCACTTCATGCGTACCGAACGCAACTACGTGAACGGCCGTTTCGTCGCCCCGGAAAGCGACGCGTTCATCGTCGTCCACAACCCCGCCACCGAAGCGCCGTTCGCGCGCGTGCCCGCCGCGACGCCGGCCGCCGCGCGCGCCGCCGTCGACGCCGCGGCCGCCGCGCAGAAGTCGTGGCGCACGCTGCCGAGCGCCGAGCGCGCCGCCTGCCTGCACCGCTTCGCCGACGCGCTGACCGCCCGCGCGCCGGACATCGGCGCGGCGCTCGCCCAGGAATCCGGCAAGAGCGTCGAGGACGCGTCGAACGAAGCCGTCTACGCGGGCCAGATCACGCGCTACCACGCCGAGTGGGCGCGCCGGATCGAGGGCGAGATCATCCCGAGCGACACGCCCGACGAGAACCTGTTCCTGCAGCGCGAGCCGATCGGCGTCGTCGCATGCCTGATCCCGTTCAACTACCCCGTCTACACGCTGCTGCGCAAGGTCGCGCCCGCGCTGATCGCGGGCAACACCGTGGTCGTGCGGCCGAGCAACCATACGCCGGTGTCCGCGTTCGAGATCGCGAAGGCCGCCGACGAGGCGGGCTTCCCGCCGGGCGTGGTCAACATCCTGACGATGGACCACGCGACGGCCGAGGCGCTGTGCACGCATCCGGCAGTCGGCATGATCACGCTGACGGGCAGCGTGAACGCGGGCCGCAAGGTGCTCGACTACTGCAAGGAAAACATCGCGAAGCCGTCGCTCGAACTCGGCGGCAAGACGCCCGCGATCATCGAGCCCGACGCCGATCTCGAACGCGCGGCCGCCGCCCTCGTCGCGTCGAAGACGACCCATTGCGGCCAGCTCTGCACGGCCATCGAGCGCGTGTACGTGCACGACAGCGTGCACGACCGCTTCGTCGCGCTGCTCAAGGAGAAGATGGCCGCCGTCCGCAGCGGCGACCGCGCGGCCGATCCGTCGAACATGGGCCCGCTCGTCAGCGCGTCGGCGCGCGCGCACATCCACGGGATGGTCGAGCGCGCGGTCGCGGCCGGCGCGACGCTCGAGACCGGCGGCGCGATCCCCGCCGGCCCCGGCTTCTTCTACCCGGCCACGTTGCTGACGCACTGCCGGCAGGACATGGAAATCGTGCAGGAGGAAACCTTCGGCCCGGTCCTGCCCGTGCTGCGCTACCGGACGATCGACGAGGCCGTCGGCTTCGCGAACGACCACCAGTTCGGCCTGTCGTCGGTGCTCTACACCGAGCACTACCGCACTGCGATGAAGGTCGCGAACGCGATCGAGGCGGGCGAGCTGTACGTGAACCGCACGCCGGCCGATCCGTACCAGGGCTTCCATGCCGGCTGGAAACGCTCGGGCCTCGGCGGCGACGACGGCAAGCACGGAATGCTCGAATTCACGCAGACGCGCCTCGTCGTCATGAAGTACTGACGCCGCGGCGCCGACGCGCCCGTTCCGGCGCGCGCCGACACCCGATCGCGCGCGCCGGCCCCGACCCGAACTCATCAAAACAAATCTGCAGACTTCCGCGTGAAGGAAGTCTGATGGAGGAAGACATCATGCCGACCCAACCGTCGACGCCCGCGGCGTCGCTCGCGTTGCAGGACACGACGCCCGACGCCGGCGTGTCGCAGCACACGCGTGCGCAGCGCTACCTGCAACTGCTGCTGCTCGTGATCGCCGCGGGCGCCATCTATCCGATGCTGTACCTGCGGCAGGTGTACCAGCCGACCATGCTGCAGTTCTTCCGCATCGACGACGTGCAGCTCGGCTACCTGTATTCGTCGCTCGGCACGATCTTCCTGATCAGCTACCTGCCGAGCGGCTGGCTCGCCGACCGCCTGTCGCCGCGCTGGCTGATCTGCTTCTCGCTGGTCGCGACGGGCGCGCTCGGGCTCGTCTATGCCACCGGGCCGTCGTTCGACATGCTCGTGCTGATCTTCGGCGGCTGGGGGCTGACCACCGGCCTCACGTTCTGGGCGGCCGTGATCAAGCGCGTGAACATGATCGCCGGGCCCGACGAGCAAGGCCGCTTCTTCGGGCTGCTCGACGGCGGCCGCGGGCTCGTCGAGGCGCTGCTCGCGACGATCGCGATCACGCTGTTCGCGTACGTCACGCAGGCGCACGGCGGCACCGACGCGGCCGGCTTCAGGCTGGTCGTGCATCTCTACGCATTCTTCTGCATCGCGCTCGGCGTGCTGCTGGCACTCGTGAAGGATCCGTCGCGCACCGGCGAACGCCCGGCGGCCACGCGGCGCGGCGCCGACGGCGACCGCCGGGGCAACGTGCTGACCGACCTGAAGACGCTCGCGACCATTCCCGAGCTGTGGCTCGTCGCGGCGATCGTGTTCTGCGGCTACCAGGTGTTCTGGGCGACCTACAGCTTCTCCGCGTACCTGCACGAAGGCAATTTCGGGCTGAGCGCGACGGCGGCCGGCTTCATCACGACGCTCAAGCTGTGGATGCGCCCGGTCGGCGGCATCGGCGGCGGGTTTCTCGGCGACCGCGTGTCGAAGGTGTCGGTGCTGTTCTGGGCGCTCGTGCTCGCCGCGCTGTCGCTCGTCGGGCTGATCGCCGCGCCGCCGCACAGCCCGCAGGCGATGCTCGTCGTGCTGGTGCTGTTCATCGGCATCCTCACCTACACGATCCGCGGCCTGTACTGGTCGCTGCTCGACGACTGCAAGGTGCCGACGCATTGCGCGGGCCTCGCGATCGGCCTGATCTCGGTGCTCGGCTATTCGCCCGACGTGTTCGTGCCGCTGATCAACGGCTACGTGACGCAGACCTGGCCGGGCGCGCACGGCTACCAGCTCTATTTCGGCTATATCGCGGCCATCGCGCTCTGCGGCGCGGGCGCCGCCGCCTTCCTCAAATACCGCCTCAACCGCCTCCAGGAGTCCGCATGAAGATCGTTTCGCTCGAAACCCATATCGTCGCCGTGCCGCCGCCGCATGTCGGCGGGATGTACTGGATCTTCGTGAAGCTGAAGACCGACGACGGCATCGAAGGCGTCGGCGAGATCTATTCGGCGACGTTCGGCCCGAAGGCGATGGCCCCGATCATCGACGACGTATTCGAACGCCATCTGCTGAACCGCGACCCGCATCACGTCGAGCGGCTGTTCCGCCAGGCGTATTCGAGCGGCTTCACGCAGCGGCCCGACCTGACGATGATGGGCGTCGTCAGCGGCCTCGAAATGGCCTGCTGGGACATCGTCGGCAAGGCCGCCGGCAAGCCCGTGTACGAGCTGCTCGGCGGCAAGATCCACGAGCGGCTGCGTTCGTACACCTACCTGTACCCGAAGAACGCGCGCGGCGAATACGACTACGACGATCCCGATCTCGCCGCCGAATGCGCGGCCGAGAACGTGAAGCTCGGCTTCACGGCCGTCAAGTTCGACCCGGCCGGCCCGTACACGGCCTACTCCGGCCACCAGCTGTCGCTCGAGGTGCTCGACCGCTGCGAGACGTTCTGCCGCAAGGTGCGCGAGGCGGTCGGCAACAAGGCCGACCTGCTGTTCGGCACGCACGGGCAGATGGTGCCGTCGTCGGCGATCCGGCTCGCGAAGCGGCTCGAGAAGTACGACCCGCTGTGGTTCGAGGAACCCGTGCCGCCGGGCCAGGAAGACGCCATGGCGCAGGTCGCACGGCACACGTCGATTCCGATCGCGGCCGGCGAGCGCCTGACGACCAAGTACGAATTCCACAAGCTGCTGCAGGCGGGCGGCGCGTCGATCCTGCAACTGAACGTCGCGCGCGTGGGCGGGCTGCTCGAGGCGAAGAAGATCGCGACGCTCGCCGAAGTGCACTACGCGCAAATCGCGCCGCACCTGTACAACGGGCCGGTGGGCGCGGCGGCGAGCATCCAGCTCGCCACCTGCACGCCGAACTTCCTGATCCAGGAAAGCATCATGACGTGGGGCGGCTTCCATGCGGAAGTCGTGAAGACGCCGATCCGCTGGGAGGACGGCTACATCGTCCCGTCGAACGAGCCCGGCCTCGGCATCGAGCTCGACATGGACGTCGTGAAGCGCCACACGCCGTACACCGGCGAGCGGCTGCACCTGCAGATGGGCGAACGCCCCGTCGACGTGAAGGACCTGGCCCCCGCGAAGGGCTGAGCGCGAAGGAAGCGACATGACTTACGACTACATCATCGTCGGCGCGGGTTCGGCCGGCTGCATCCTCGCGAACCGGCTGAGCGAATCGGGCCGGCACTCGGTGCTGCTGCTCGAAGCGGGCGAGCGCGACGCGTCGTTCTGGTTCAGGGTGCCGGTGGGCTTCACGAAGACCTACTACAACCGCCGCTACAACTGGATGTACTACAGCGAGCCCGAAGCGCAGCTCGGCGACCGTCAGTTGTACTGCCCGCGCGGCAAGGTGGTCGGCGGGTCGGGGTCGATCAACGCGATGGTCTACGTGCGCGGCCAGCGCAGCGACTACGACGACTGGGCGGCCGCCGGCAACCCGGGCTGGGGATACGACGACGTGCTGCCGTATTTCCGCAAGCTCGAGACGCATGCGGCCGGTGCGACCGACCCGCGACATCACGGCACGACGGGGCCGATCCACATCACGTCGATGAAGGCCGACGTGCATCCCATCGTCCATGAATTCCTGAAGGGCTGCGAGCAACTGAACCTGCCGCGCACCGACGATTTCAACGGCGCGCGGTTCGAAGGCGCGGGCATCTACGACCTGAACACGAAGAACGGCGAGCGCTGTTCGAGCAGCGTCGCGTATCTGCGGCCCGCGCTGGGGCGCGCCAACCTCACGCTGCGCCCGGGCGTGCTGGTGCGGCGCGTGACGTTCGACGGCACGCGCGCGACCGGTGTGGTCGTCGCGGGCGCGCACGGCGACGAAACGCTCGTCGCCGCGCGCGAGGTGATCCTCGCGGCCGGCGCGGTCGATACGCCGAAGCTGCTGCAACTGTCGGGCGTCGGCGATCCGGCGCTGCTCGCGCAGCGCCGCGTGCCGCTCGTGCATGCGCTGCCGGCCGTCGGCCGCAACCTGCAGGATCACCTGTGCGTGAGCTTCTACTTCAAGGCGAACCGGCCGACGCTGAACGACGAGATGGGTACGCTCGTCGGCAAGCTGAAGATCGGGCTGCGCTATCTGCTGACCCGGCGCGGGCCGCTCGCGATGAGCGTGAACCAGGCCGGCGGCTTCTTCCGCGGCACGGACGATGCGCAGGAGCCGAATATCCAGCTCTACTTCAACCCGCTGTCGTACCGGATTCCGAAAAGCGACCGCGCGAGCATCAAGCCCGAGCCATATTCGGGTTTCCTGATCGCGTTCAACCCGTGCCGGCCGACGAGCCGCGGCACGATCGAGATCGCGTCGGACCGCGCGGAGGATGCCGCGAAGATTCACGTCAACGCGCTCACCACGCAGAAGGATCTCGACGAGGCCGTGCAGGGCAGCAAGGTGATCCGTGCGCTGATGCGCGCGCCGGCGCTGAAGTCGATGACGGTCGAGGAAATCTCGCCGGGGCCGCAGGTCGACTCGGACGAGGCGATGCTGCAGTACTTCCGCGAGCAGTCGGGATCGATCTACCACCTGTGCGGCTCGTGCGCGATGGGGCCCGACGCGGCGACGTCGGTAGTCGACGCGTCGTTGCGCGTGCACGGTCTGCAGGCGCTGCGCATCGTCGATGCGTCGGTGTTCCCGAACATCACGTCGGGCAACATCAACGCGCCGACGATGATGGTCGCGGAGAAAGGCGCGGATCTGATCCTGGCGGATGCGATGCGGGCGCAGCAGGCCGGCGTGCCGTCGACGCAACGGGAGGCGGTCGCCCAGTGACGCGGCGCCGGCAGGATCGACGGCCGCCGCCGGGCCTCAGCCGTTCCCGGCGTCCACGATCTGCCGGCAAACCTTCACGATCAGGTCCCGCAGCCCGGCATGCACCGCGTCCCGGTCGAAGCGGGGATGCCACATGATCGAGATCGCCAGCCCGGGCGTGGCGACCGGCAGCTCGAACGTCACGACGTCTCGCCGGGCCTCGGCGGTGTGCTTCTCGGGCACCTGCACGATCCAGTCCGAACGCTGGGCCAGCTCGATGCCCGACTTGAAGTTCGGCACCACCGCGATGACGTTCCGCTCACGCCCCTGCTCGCCGAGCGCATCGTCGATCGGCCCGTGGAAACGCCCTTTGCGCGACACGCTGATGTGCGGCACGGACAGGTAGGCATCCAGCGTCATCCGGCGCCGCGCCAGCCGATGGCCTTTGCGCAGCACACCGACCATCCGGTCGTCGAACAGCTTGCGGATCATGATCTCCGGCCCCGTCTCGCCGATCACGCCGATTTCGATATCGACTTCGCCGCTGCGCAGGCGCGCCACCGTCTTCTCGTGCTTGGGCAGGAACCGCAGCCTGGCATGCGGCCATGCCTCGTGCGCCTGCGCAATGATGGGCACCGCGAACGAATCGATGAACCCGTCGTTGGCGCTGATGTTGAACACGCGTTGCGCGTCGATCGACCGGTGCTGCGCACCGAGCAGCAGTTCCACATCCTGAAGGATGCGGTCGAGCGGCGCCTTCAGCCGCCGCGCCGTTTCGGTCGCCACCATGCCCTTGCCCGCGCGCACCAGCACCTTGTCGCCGATCGCGTCCTGAACCCGGGCAAGGGTCCGGCTCATCGCGGACGGGCTCAAATCGAGGCTGTGCGCCGCACGCGACACGCTTTCCTCGTCGATCAGCGCCTTCAGCGCCAGCAGCAGGTTCAGGTCGATCCGGTTCAACGCCGCGCTCCTCGCAGATTTGCATCGGATGCATCATATATCTGACAAACCTGCACTGTACACACACCATCCCCGCTCCTACCATTCGTGCAACCGAACGGAGGAACACATGGAAACGATGCAGGTACACGACGCGCAATTGCGCGAATCGCTGATAAAGGACTGGCAGGAGCATACGAAGCAGCCGATGGCGGTCGCGACCCGCCTGCGGGAACGGCTGGCGCTCCCGATGGGCGCGCAGGATCTCGTCGAATTGGCGGCGCTCGTGGCGCACGTATTCGGCGAGCATCTCGGCGACTGGGAAGCGGGAATGGACGCGCTCGAACGGCTCGTGAACGCGCACGACGATGCACCGGCCGATGCGCGCCGGCGGATCGACCGCCAGCATGCGGTGCTCGAGAAATCGCGGGACGTGCATGCGCCGCTCGACCGGTTCGACGCCGACGATCGCCTCTACATCACGGCGCTCGCGCTCCCGGCGATCACGCTTCAACAATCCGCGGCGGAAGCGGAAGCGGCATTCGCCGAAGCGATGCAGCTGCTCGCGTCCAGCGACCGCCACGAGCACCGCCGGCTGTTCGGCGTGGTCACGGCCAATCTCGTCTGCGACCTGCTGGAGCGTTCGGCCCTGTCGGCTGCCAGGCGGCGCCTGCTGATCCTGCTCGCGGAGAAAAGCCACGCGCTCTGGCTGCAGGACGGCGACGAGACGGACCGGGAGAAGGCCGCGTTCCGGCTGACGCAGAGTTACCAGAAATGCAGGACGCCTGACAACTACGGCAGCGGGCGCTATCCGCGCTATCTGTCGATCGAGCCGTAACGGCAGGCGATACACGACCCGAAACGCAACTCGGCGCGGCGCGTTGCACCGCTCCGATCGGCGCGGACAGCGCGCAGCCCGTTGCAACCTGCCGTCCTTCCGGCTCGCGTCACACGTGCCCGCCATCCCCCCACGCACCGCCCGACGCCGGCACGGCGTCGAACACCCGCACGATGTGATCGATCATCGCGCTCATCCGCGCGGTATGCCGCAAATCCTTGTGCGTCACCATCCAGACTTCATAGGGACGCGCCGACGTGCGCGCCGGCCACACGCGCACGAGCCCGTCGCGCGCCGCGATCGGCACCGGGAGTTCGGCGAGCCCGAGCCCGGCGCGCGCCGCCGCGCGCAGCATGAGATTCGAATTCAGTCCCGACACGATCCGCCCGGCGCGAACCGGCTCGCCGACCACGGTGAGCGGGCCGCGCGCATTCAGGTGCGGCAGGAAGCACACGAGATCGTGGCCGTCGAAGCCGGTGCCCGGCACCGGTTCGCCATGCCGGTCCAGATAGTCCGCCGACGCGTACAACCCGGTCGGCCACGCAGCGAGCCGGCGCATGAGCAGATCGGGATTGTCGGGCTTGATCGTGCGGATCGCGATGTCCGCCTCGCGCTTGGCCAGGTTCTCCACCTGCGTCGACGTGTTGAGCAGCACGCGCACGTCCGGATGCTCGTCGTGCAGGTTGCGCATCGCGTGCATCACGAATTCGAGCCCGATCGTATCGGTCGTCGTCACGCGCACGTCGCCCGCCAGGCGCCGGTCGACGCCCTGGGTCTGCCGCATCAGATCGATCGCCGACTGTTCCATCTTCTCCACGTTGCGCAGCGCGACCTCGCCCACCGCGGTCGGCACGTAACCGGCCGACGTGCGCAGGAACAGCGTCGCGCCGAGCGCGCGCTCGAGTGCCGCGAGCCGCCTGCCGACCGTCGCCTGGTCGAGCCCGACCACCCGCGCGGCGCCGCGCAGGCTGCGTTCCCGGTGGATGGCGAGAAAAATCCGCGCGTCGTCCCAGTTCAAGCGCCTTCTCCTGATGTGATGCAAATTTGCATCTGTGGTCGTGAAAATCGCTGCGCGAATTCATCAAGGCCCAAGCCTATACTTTTTTCACCGACCACTCATCTGTCTTGTCGAGGCAAACATGTCCGATTCGCTCTCCCCCGTTCCCGCCGACATGGCGGCAGTCGAAATCACCCGCCCCGGCGGCCCCGACGTCCTGGCGACGGCACGTCGCCCCGTGCCGCGGCCGAAGGCCGACGAAGTGCTGATCCGGGTTCACGCCGCCGGCGTGAACGGCCCGGACGTGCTGCAACGCAAGGGGTTCTACAACCCGCCGCCGGGCGCATCCGACCTCCCGGGCCTGGAAATCGCGGGCGAAGTCGTCGCGACCGGCGAAGCCGTGCACGGCTTCGCGCCGGGCGACCGGGTCAGCGCGCTGGTGACGGGCGGCGGCTATGCGGAATACGCGGTCGCCCATCACCTCACGACGATGAAGCTGCCGCCCGGCCTCGACATGATCGAAGCCGCGGCGATGCCGGAAACGTTCCTGACGGTCTGGCTGAACCTGATCCAGCGCGGGCGGCTGCAGGCGGGCGAATCGGTGCTGATCCACGGCGGCGCGTCGGGCATCGGCACCACCGCGACGATGATCGCGAAGGCGATGGGCGCATCGACCGTCATCACGACAGTCGGCTCGGAAGCGCATCGCGCCGCGAGCCTGCGGCTCGGCGCGGATCACGCGGTGCATTACCGCGAGCAGGATTTCGTCGCCGAAGTCGAAACGATCACGGGCGGCAAGGGCGTGGACGTGATCCTCGACATCATCGCGGGCGACTACGTCGCGCGCAATTACCGGGCCGCGGCGATGAACGGGCGGATTCTGCAGGTGAGCGCGCTCAACGGGCCGGCGAAGGAGCTCGACGTTTGGCCCATGATGACCAAGCGCCTGACGCACATCGGTTCGACGCTGCGCTCGCGCACGCCGGAGGAAAAAGGCGCGCTCATCGCCGAACTCGAACGGCACCTGTGGCCGCACGTCGCGGCCGGTACGGTCAGGCCGCAGGTGTTCTGCACCTTCCCGCTCGACGACGCGCGCGACGCGCACGTGCTGATCGACTCGGGCGTGCACATCGGCAAGATCGTGCTGACGACGGCCGCGCACCGCGCGGCCTGACCGGATGCCGCGCGTCAGTTCACGCTCGAGCGCTTCTCCACGAACCGGCGCACGTAGTCGTCCGCCGGGCGCGACAGGATGTCGTCCGGCGTGCCGACCTGCACGAGCGTGCCGTCACGCAGGATCGCGATCCGGTCGCCAATGCGCAGCGCCTCGTCGAGATCGTGCGTGATGAACACGATCGTCTTCGCGAGCGTCGCCTGCAGTTCGAGCAGTTGATCCTGCATCTCGGTGCGGATCAGCGGATCGAGCGCGGAGAACGCCTCGTCCATCAGCAGCACGTCGGTATCGGCCGCCAGCGCGCGCGCGAGGCCGACACGCTGCCGCATCCCGCCCGACAGTTCGTCCGGGTAATGATCGCCATACCCGTCGAGCCCGACCTTCGTCAGCCAGTTGCGCGCGGCCTCGGCCGCGTCGTGCCGCTTCTCGCCGCGCGTGCGCAACGCGTACGCGGCGTTGTCGAGCACGGTCTGGTGCGGCAGCAGTCCGAAATTCTGGAACACCATGCTGACCTTGAAGCGGCGCAGCTCGCGCAGCCCGTGCGCATCGAGCTTGATCACATCGCTGCCGTCGATCACGATCTCGCCGGCCGTCGGCTCGATCAGCCGGTTGAAGTGCCGCACGAGCGTCGATTTCCCGGAGCCCGACAGCCCCATGATCACGAAGATCTCGCCCGACTCGATACTGAGGCTCACGTCGTTCAGCCCGACGTTGCAGCCCGTTTCGGCCAGCACCTCGGCCTTGCGCCTGCCCGAGCGCAGCAGGTCGAGCACGCGCGCATGCGCGGCCTGCGGCCCGAACAGCTTGTACACGTGTTTGACGTCGATGGTCGCCATGTTCGCCTCCGTTCCTATGCGCGCGACGATTGCGTCGCCTGATTCGAATCGACGCCCGCCGACTGCGCCTTGCGCGGCAGCCGGTACGGCACGCGCGACGCGCCCTTCTGGCGGCGCTGCTGCGCGAGCCGCCGGCGCGCCCGCCGTTCCTGGCCGAAGCCCTGGCTGATCCGGTCGATCACGATCGCGAGGATCACGATCGCGAGGCCGGCCTGCGTGCCCTTGCCGACGTCGAGCGTCTGGATGCCCGCGAGCACGTCCTCGCCGAGCCCGCGCGAGCCGATCATCGACGCGATCACGACCATCGACAGCGCCATCATCGTGGTCTGGTTGATGCCGGCCATGATGCTCGGCCGCGCGAGCGGCAACTGCACGTTGACGAGCAGTTGCCAGCGCGTCGTGCCGAACGCGCGCGCGGCCTCCGTCACGTCCGGATCGACCTGGCGGATGCCGAGATCGGTCAGGCGGATCAGCGGCGGCAGCGCATAGATGATCGTCGCGAGGATCGCGGGCACCTTGCCGAGCCCGAACAGCATCAGCACCGGGATCAGGTACACGAAGCTCGGCAGCGTCTGCATCACGTCGAGCACCGGCAGCAGCATCCGGCGCAGCCATGCGCTGCGCGACGCGAGAATGCCGGCGGGCACGCCGATCGCGACCGACAGCACGGTCGCCACGAGCATCAGCGCGAGCGTCTGCATCAGCTTGTCCCACAGGCCGAAGCAGCCGATCGCATAGAGCAGCAGCATGAAGAGCGCGCCGAGGCCGATGCGGCGCGTCGCATTCCACGCGATCGCGCCGACCGTGAGCAGCACGAGCCACGGCGGCGCCGCGCGCAGCGCGCCTTCGAGCGGCACGAGCAGGTAGCGCAACACGAGCACGCTGAAGTGATGGAAGCTGTCGCCGTATTGCGCGACGAAAGTCTCGAGCGCGCTGTTGACCCAGTCGGCGATCGACAGGTGCAGGAAGAAGCCGTTCATGTTGATTCTCCGTCGCGCCGTGCAGGCGCGTGACGGCGGCGGCGGGCGCGGGCCCGCCGCCGCGCGCAGGTTACGCGCCCTTCAGGCTGCCGGCGATCTTCTGCGCGACGTCGGCCGGCACCCACTGCTTCCACAGGTCCGGGCGGGTCTTCAGGAACTGCGTGGCCATCGCCGCGCCGTCGATCTTCTTCGTCGTCATCTCGAGGATCGTCTGGTTCAGGAACTCCATCGGGAAGCGCACCTTGCCGAACACGCCGACCAGATCGGGGTTCGCATCGGCGAACGGCTTCGACACGCCGACCGTCAGCCGCGACACCATGTAAGACGACGCGCACTGGTGCGTGCTGCTCTCGTCGCGCAGCGTCTTCCAGCATGCTTCGTTATAGGCCGGCATCTTCAGCGCCGTGAACTTGTATTTCGCCATCAGCGCGGCCGGGCCCCAGTAATAGAACACGATCGGCGCGCCGCGCTGGTACGCGGACGCGATCGCCGCGTCGAGCGCCGCCCCCGTGCCCGGGTGGAAATTCGTGTACGACTGGTCGAGCTTCAGCACCTTCAGCAGGCGCGTGTTCACGCGCTCGCAGTCCCAGCCGGTCGGGCAGTTCAGGAAGCGGCCCTTGTCCGGCTCCTCCTCGTCGGCGAACACCTGCTTGTACTTCGGCAGATCGTCGACCGACACGAGCCCGGCGGCGACCGGCTTGATGTTGCGCGCCGGATCGCCCTTCACCACGTAGTCGGGCACGAACCAGCCTTCCGTCGTGCCGCCCGGCAGCGTGTCGCCGATCAGCTTCACCGCGCCGGACGCGACGGCCTTCGCGGTGATCTCGCTGCGGCCCGTCCATTGCTCGGCCCAGATCTGCAGGTCGTTGCGCGCGAGCGCCGTTTCGGTGGCGGCCGTGCTGCCCGGCACGACGTCCGTCTTGCAGCCGTAGCCCTTCTCCATGATCTGCCGCAGCACTTCGGTCGCGAACGAGCCGCTCTCCCACGTGATGCCCGCGAAATGGACCGTCTTGCCGTCGGCGCACGCGCCGCCGGCCGCATGCGCCGCGGGCGCGGACAGGATCGCCGCGGCGGCGAGAAGGACCGTTTTCAGTCGTCGAATCTGCATGGTGGGTCGTCTCCAAATCGAATCTGTAGTTTGTGCGTCGCGGCATGCGCGGCGGCCGGCGAATCGTGAGCGCATCCTCGTCCGGTCAGCCTGCATGTTTGAGCCGCCAATTTATTTAGGGAAACGAGTAATTCCGATCATTGCAATCGGCAGCGCCAATCGATCTCCGCACGCCTCGTCAGCCCCGCCGGACGGGCTTCCCGGCCGATTTCCCGGGCCCGCGCGGGAGACCGCGCGCGCGGCGTCGCACCCCCGCGCGGCGCGGGCCCGGCCCGCCGCGGCCCCCGGGCGCCGCGCAAGGCGTTTCGCCTGTCGAAACCGCGCGTCGCCCCCCATTGGCGAACCCGATTCCATCCATCGAAATTACTCGCTTTCGATTCCTTTTCGGCTTGGGAAGAATGCGGGGTGTCATCGGAGGAGACACGACCCGACCCGGCCTGTCGCCGCGCCGCCGCGCACCGCGCGTTTCCGGCGCCGCACGCGCTGCGCCGGATCGCCCCGGATGACGGAGCGCGCCTCGCCGGACGCGCTCACGACAACCGATACAAGAAGCTGGATATCCCGGAGATCTCTCAATGAAAAAGACCCTGACGGCGCTGGCCGTAACGACCGCCTTCGCGTCCCCCGCATTCGCGCAAAGCAGCGTCACGCTGTACGGCGTGATCGACGAAGGCCTGAACTACACGAACAACGTCGGCACCGGCCACGTCTACGAGATGGCGAGCGGCTACGCGCAGGGCAGCCGCTGGGGCCTGAAGGGCAGCGAAGATCTCGGCGGCGGCATGAAGGCGATCTTCCAGCTCGAAAACGGCTTCGACGTGAACACCGGCCGGCTCAACCAGGGCGGCCGCATGTTCGGCCGCCAGGCGTACGTCGGCCTGAGCCAGACGCAGTACGGCACGCTGACGTTCGGCCGCCAGTACGACTCCGTCGTCGACTATCTCGCGCCGACCACGGCCAACGGCAACTGGGGCGGCTACCTGCTCGCGCACCCGTTCGACAACGACAACACCGACAACTCGTTCCGCCTCGACAACACCGTGAAGTACGCAAGCCCGAACTTCGGCGGCTTCCAGTTCGGCGGCGCGTACAGCTTCAGCAACAGCACGAACTTCTCCGACAACCGCGCGTACAGCTTCGGCGCGCAGTACCAGAACAACGGCCTGCTGGTCGGCGCCGCGTACCTGCAGGCGAACCATCCGGGCGACGGCTCGGCCGGCGCGATCACCGCGAACGACGCGAGCTACATCGCCGAGCGCATGCGCGTGTTCGGCGCGGGCATCAACTACACGTTCGGTCCCGCGACGCTCGGCTTCGTGTACACCAACTCGAACTACACGAACCCCACCGGCAACGGCTACCTCGGCACGCCGGGCGCGATCATCGCGCCGGGGGCGACGGTCAGCGCGATCAAGTACCAGAACTTCGAAATCAACGGCGCCTACCAGATCACGCCGGCGTTCATGGTCGGCGCGCAGTACGTGCTGTCGCTCGAGAAGTACGACGCATCGACCGGCGACGCGAAGCCGAAGATCCACTCGGCCGGGCTGATGGCCGACTACAACCTGTCGAAGCGCACCGACGTGTACGTGCAGGCCGCGTACCAGCACATCGCCGGCGACAAGACGAACTCGATCCTCGACAACGCGTTCATCCCCGGCACCGACGCACCATCGTCGACGTCGAACCAGGTGGCCGTGCGCATCGCGCTGCGCCACAAGTTCTGACGCGCCCCGGTTCTCCGTTCTTCACGCGGCACCCGCGCCGGTCGGCCCGAGGTGTCTTCGCCCGCCCGCAGGCCCTCGCCTGCCGGCGGGTTTTTTCATGGGCGCCGCGGCGCGTGACCGGCCGCCGCCGCCGAAACGGGCCAATGGGCATGCAACGGCCCCGTCAACCGTGACAGGACAACGGACCACGATCCGTCGATACACTGTGGGCCTGCGCGACGGCCGCCCTCCCCATCTTTCCCGATGCCGGCCGTCGCCTTCATTACGCACGGCCTGCCGCCTTCCGCCCGCACCGTGCGCCTGCCACAGATCCCCAAGGAGTGTCACTTGAAGCACTGGCGCCGCGCGCTGTTCACCTTCGCCGCCGGCCTTCTGGCCGCCGCGACTTCCCATGCCCGCCCGCTCTGCACCGTCGTCGCCGACGCCGCCACCGGCCAGGTGCTCGTGCAGCAAGGCGATTGCGCGACCCGCGTGACGCCGGCGTCGACGTTCAAGGTTGCCCTCAGCCTGATGGGCTTCGATGCGGGCATCCTGAAGGACGAGCACACGCCGACACTCGACTTCCACGACGGCTACCCCGACTGGGGCGGCGCGCCGTGGCGCGAGCCGACCGATCCGGCGCGCTGGATGAAGCTGTCGGTTTTCTGGTATTCGCAGCAGGTCGCGCAGGCGCTCGGGCAGGCGCGCTTCCAGCAGTACACCAACGCGTTCGGCTATGGCAACGCGGACGCGACCAGCCCGCAGGGCGAACTGAACGGCGTGATGGGCGCATGGGTCAATTCGTCGCTGCGCATCTCGCCGCTCGAACAGATCGGCTTCATGCGCAAGATCGCGAACCGGACGCTGCCCGTCAGCGCGCACGCGTACGACATGACCGAGCGCATCACGCTGATCGACGCGCAGCCCGGCGGCTGGATCGTGCACGGCAAGACGGGCACCGGGTCGCCGGGGCCCAGGTACGATGCGTCGCACGCATACGGCTGGTTCGTCGGCTGGGCGGCCAAAGGGCCGCGCACGCTCGTGTTCGCGTACCTGATGCAGGACGACCAGCGGCAGACGCCGAACGCCGGCCTGCGCGCACGCGATACGTTCCTGGCGGCGCTGCCGGCCCTCGCCGAACCGGTCGGGAGGCCGCAATGAGCGCCGGCCCGCGCAACGCGCGGATCGACCTGCTGCGCGGCGTGTCGATCCTGCTGGTCCTGCTGCATCACTTCGACATCCCGTATTCGCTGAGCAACGCGTCGCTCACGCGTGCGTTGGGCTGGGACGCGGTGGATGCGGTCGTGCGCAACGGCAACTACGGCGTGACGATGTTCTTCGTGATCTCCGGCTACCTGATCACGTCGAACGCGCGGCGCCGCTGGGGCAACCTCGGCGCGGTCGACGTGCGCGCGTTCTACGTGTCGCGCGTCGCGCGCATCGTCCCGTGCCTGCTGCTGCTGCTCGCGCTCGTCAACGGCCTCGCGGCGGCCGGCGTGCCGATCTTCCAGAACCACGCGCCGCAGGGCATCGCCGTGTCGTTCTGGCTCGTGAACCTCGCATCGCTGACGTTCTGGATGAACGTGCTGATCGGCGCCTACGGCTGGGTCAACTACGCGCTCGGCGTGCTGTGGTCGCTGTCGGTGGAAGAGGTGTTCTACCTGTCGTTTCCGCTGCTGTGCATCGCGCTGCGCCGCGAGGCGCGGCTCGTCGCGTTCTGGGTGGTCATCGCCGCGATCGGGCCCGTGTACCGCTTCACGCACGCCGGCGACGAAGGCGGGTTCCTGTACGCGTACTTCGCGTCCTTCGACGGCATCGCGATCGGCTGCTGCACCGCGTTGCTGGCCGAGCGCGTGAACGGACGCCTGCTGGCCGCGCCGTTCGTGCAGTGGCCCGTCGCGGCGGCGATGGCCGCGCTGTATCTGGCCTGGCCGATCGCGGAAAGCCACGTCGCCGGCGTCACCGCGATGGCGCTCGGCACGGCCGTGCTGCTGATCGGCGCGCACGTCGACGGCGAGCGCGCGCACGGCCGCCTGCTCGCGCCGCTGCGCCGGGCCGGCAAGCTGAGCTACGAGCTGTACCTGTTCCACCTGATCGTGCTCGGCGGGCTGCGCACGTTCTGGCCGCCGTCGACCACGCACGGCGACGTCAAGCTGCCGTTGCTGATCGCTTACCTGGTGTTGTCGGTGGCGCTGAGCGCGGCGATCGCGCGCGGCTATGCCAACCCGCTCGACCGCTTCGTCAAGCGGATCGCGTCGCGGCCCGCGGCGCGCGTGCCGGACGGCGCGCGCTTCTAGCGCGGCGTCGGCGATCGCGGCCGGGCGCGGTGCGAAGCCGACGAGAAAAAACCGGCCAGGGCCCGGCCGTATCGCGTGACGATACGGGCCGGCCCGACCGCAAACCCCGCGTACGCGTCGTTGCTCAGTCCAGATAGTCCGCGTATTCCTTGCGCGTATAGCCGGCGAGCGCCTGCCACGGCAACGTCTCCCGCCGCGCGGCCGCCGCCGGCGTCAACGTCAGCTTGCGCACGACGCTGCCGTCGGCGCTCCGGTACTCGACCGACAGCGGCGCCTGCCACTTCTCGCTCCACAGGATCCGGTTCACGCCGCGCGCGCCGGGCGTGTCGACCGCCTGCTCGTACCAGCGCGTGCCGGGCGCGTCACCGCGCTTCGCGACCGCGAGCCGCTTCAGTTGCGACGGCGGCGTCACGTAATACGCGTTGTCCCACGAGCCGTCGAAGCCCGTGGTTTCGTACTCGGCCGGCGGCACGCTGACCACCGTGCGGTTCGCCGCATCCACATACTCGATGCGCGCCGCCTTGCCGTCGTAAGTCACGTGCCGCGCGGCCGCCTGGAAATTGAAGTGCTTGTGGCCGGCGTGACCGGCGCGGGCGGCGGCCGGCTGCACGCCGGCGCGCGGCGCGTGGTCATGATCGTGCTCGTCGTCGTGACCGCCCGCCGCCGCGACCGGCAGCACGCGCTCGACCCACACATGCCCGTCGCGCCGCACCATCCGTTCGCGATACGTCGTGGTGCGCGTCACGCCGTCGGCCGTCACCGTGCGGCTCTCGTGCAGCAGCACGGCGTCGAGATCCGCCGAGGCGAACGCGGAGGCCGCGGCCAGCCCGCACGCGAGCGCGCAGAGGAAGTGGCGTTTCATCGCAGGTTCCCGTTCATCGTGGCGTCGCCGCGCTCAGAAACCGAACGCCGAGCGCACGAGCCCGAACACCTTCGTGTTGTCGATCGTCCCCTTGAACGCCTTCGCATCCGCCCCGTCGGCGAACAGCATCACGTCGCCGCCGCCGTGCGTCTCCGAGCCCGCGCTGCCCATCCGCACGCCGACTTCCTGCAGATACGCCTCGTGCGTCGCGGTGGCCGAATCGACCGACGTGCGCACGTTCGGCCGGTTCGCGCCGTTGCCGAACACCAGCGTCGTGTAGGTATTGCCGTCGGCATCCTTGCTCGGCTGGCCGTCGCGATAGTTGCGGCTGATGTCGAGAATCGGATTGCCGCGCTTCGAATAGCCGTTGATCGTCATCGTGTGGTCGTGGTCGGCCGTCACGACGATCAGCGTGTTCGACAGATCGACCTTCGACAGCGCGACGCGGATCGCTTCGTCGAACGCCACCGTGTCCTCGAGCGCGCGCTTCGCGTTGGTGCCGTGCAGCGCATGGTCGATCCGGCCGCCTTCGACCATCAGGAAGTAGCCGTTCGAATTCTTCGACAGCACGTCGATCGCCTTCGACGTCATCTCCGCCAGGCTCGGCTGCGACGGCCCTTCGCCCTTGCCCGCCACGCGGTCCAGCTCGTACTCGAGATGGCTCGTCGAGCTGAACAGCCCGATCAGCTTGCCGTTGCCGGCCTGCGCGAGCTGGTCCTTCGTGGCCACCACCGTGTAGCCCTTCGCCTTCATCTCCGCGAGCAGGTTGCGCCCGTCGGCCCGGCCACGCTTGTTGGTTGCCGGATCGAACGGCGTCCAGTGGTTGCGTCCGCCGCCCATCAGCACGTCGACGCCGTCGCCGAGCGCCGCGTTGTAGCCGGCCCCGCCCGGCGCCGCCTGCGCGGCGATGTCGTACTGCGCGTCGCGATGGCAGATGTGCGAATAGGTCGCGGCCGGCGTCGCGTGCGTGAGCTCGGTCGTCGTGATCGCGCCCACCGCCTTGCCGCGCGCCTTCGCCAGCTCCAGCAGCGTCGCGGCCGGCTGGCCGTTGCCGGGCGCGCAGTTGTTGACGGTCTTGTTGCCGTTGGCGTCGCTGCCCGGCGCCACGGCGCGCGTGTCGGACGACATCGACAGCACTTCGTTGTTCATCTTCACGCCGGTCATGTACGCGGCCATCGACGGCGCGCTGTCGGTCGTCTGCGCGTCGTTCGAGAAGGTCTTGACGCGCGCGGTGCGCGCCAGCTTCTCCATCGTCAGCTGCCCGGACTCGCCGGCCTTGTAGATCCGGCTCGCCGTCACGGTCGTCGGCCCCATGCCGTCGCCGAGAAAGAAAATCACGTTCTTCGCCTGGCCGGCGGCCTGCGCCGGGCCGCCCGCGAAACCCGCGACGGCCAGCGCCGCCGCGATGCACTTGATGATCGACATCCTGTATTCCCCTGTACCCGTATGGTCGGCGCTCAAAGCTGCACCGCGTTGCGCACCAGCTCGAAGACCTTGCTGTTCTCGATCACGCCGTGGAACGCATCCGCGCCGCGGCCGATCGCACCGAGGAACACATCGGTGCCGCCGTGCGTCTCGTTGCCCTTGTCCATCCGCACGACCGCCTCCTGGCGATAGTCGTCGGCGCCCGCCACCGCGTCGGTGAGCGCGGTGCCCGCGCGGCTGCCCTGCACGCGGTTCTCGCCGTTGCCGAAGCCGATGATCGTGTACGGCGAGCCGTCCGCATCCTTCGCCACCGCGCCCGTCTGGTAGCTGCGCAACACGCCCAGCACGCCGGGCTTGCCCGCTTCGGTCTTGCCGGTGCGCGCCGCATAGCCGTTCAGCACCAGCGTGTGGTCGTGGTCGGCCGTGACGACGATCAGCGTGTTCTTCAGGTCGGGATCGGTCTTGCGCACCTTGTCGATCGTCGCCTTGATCGCGTTGTCGAACGCGACCGTATCCTGCAGCGCGCGCTTCGCGTTGGTGTCGTGCAGCGCGTGGTCGATCCGGCCGCCTTCGACCATCAGGAAATAGCCGTTCGGGTTCTTCTGCAGCACGTCGAGCGCGCGCGTCGCCATGTCGGTGAGGCTCGGCTCCTTCGTCGCGCCGCGATCGAGGTCGTAGCTCATGTGGCTCGACGAGAACAGGCCGACCAGCTTGCCGCTCTTCGTCGCATCGGCCGCCAGCAGGTCGTCGCGGTTCTGCGCGAACGCGTAACCCTTCGCCTTCAGCTCGTTGACCAGGTTGCGCCCGTCGGTGCGCTTGCCGCCGCCGTCCTTCGGCACGAAGAACTGCGTGCCGCCGCCCAGCACGACGTCGACGCCGTCGCCCAGCGCGCCGTTGTAGCCCGCGCCGCCCGGCACGAGCTGCGCGGCGATGTCGTTCTCGGCGTCGCGATGGCAGACGTGCGCGTAGGTCGCGGCCGGCGTCGCATGGGTGACGCGCGTGGTCGTCACGACGCCCGTCGCCCACCCCTTCGCCTTCGCGATCTCCAGCAGCGTCGTCGCCGATTTGCCGTTGTTCGCGCCGCAGTTGCCGGTGAGGCCGGCGGTCGGCTCGATCGCCTTCGTGTCGGGCGACATCGAGATCACTTCGTTGTTGGTCTTGACGCCGGTCATGTACGCCGACATCGACGGCGCGCTGTCCGTCACCTGCGCGTCGTTGGAATACGTCTTCACGAACGCCGATTCCGGCAGCGTGTCGATCGTGAGCGCGCCGTCTTCCCCGACCGCATAGATGCGCGCGGCCGTCAGCGTCGTGATCCCCATGCCGTCGCCGAGGAAGAAGATCACGTTGCGCGCCGCGGCCTGCACGGGCGGCTGTGCGGGCGACGTGCTGGTCGGGCCGTCGTCGCTGCCGCATCCGGCCAGCGCAAAGGCGCCGGCACACAGCAGCGCCGCCAGTTTGATTCGATTCATGTTGCCGGTTCTCCCCGCCGTTGATGCTTTCGAAATGAAAGGCGATGGTAGGAACCGGATGTGACGCCGATATGAATGGAAACTGGAAGGAAGTGTATTTATTTTGAAAGGATGCGGTGCGCGGCCGCGCTTCCCGCGCGTCCGGCTTCGTCATCGCCCCCCGCGCGGTTGCGCCGCCGGCTTCGGCACGCCGTTTCCCCGGCGGCGCAGGGCCGCGACACGAGGCCCGTGCATGCGCCTGTCGGCCATATCGGCCCGCGACGGAAAGCGCGGCAACCGGATCGATTCCGGAAAACGCGGGCCCGGAGCGACGTAAAAACGCCCCGGTCACGCAACGGGCGCGCCCGTGCCGCGCGCCCGTCGCCGTGCCCGTTCAGCGGTCGATGCGCTGCTGGAAGTGCGCCGGATAACGCTCGCCGACGATCCGAATCTGCCGCAGCGCCGTCTCGATCGCGGCCAGGTCGTCGGCGGTCAGCGCGACGGCGGCCGCCCCCACGTTTTCATCGAGCCGGTGCAGCTTCGTCGTGCCCGGAATCGGCACGATCCACGGCTTGCGGGCCAGCAGCCAGGCCAGCGCGATCTGCGCGCGCGTCGCACCCTTGTCGGCGGCGATGCGGCCCAGCAGATCGACGAGGCCCGCGTTGGCCTTGCGGTTTTCCTCCGAGAAACGCGGCACGACGTTGCGGAAGTCGTTCGCGGCGAACGTCGTGCTCGCGTCGATCGCGCCGGTCAGGAAGCCCTTTCCGAGCGGGCTGAACGGCACGAAGCCGATGCCGAGCTCCTCGAGCGTCGGCAGGATTCGTTCCTCCGGCTCGCGCCACCACAGCGAGTACTCACTCTGCAGCGCGGCCACCGGCTGCACCGCGTGCGCGCGGCGAATCGTCTGCTCGCCGGCTTCCGACAGCCCGAAGTGCGCGACCTTGCCCTCGCGGATCAGGTCCTTGACGGTGCCCGCCACGTCCTCGATCGGCACGTCCGGATCGACGCGATGCTGGTAGAACAGGTCGATGCGATCGATCTTCAGCCGCTTCAGCGCCGCCTCGGCCACATCGCGGATATGCGACGGCCGGCTGTCGACGCCCGTCATCGGCTCGGCATTCTTGAAGCCGAACTTGGTCGCGATCACGACCTGGTCGCGAAACGGCGCCAGCGCTTCGCCGACCAGTTCCTCGTTGACGAACGGGCCGTACGCTTCCGCCGTATCGAAGAACGTCACGCCGCGCTCGAACGCGGCGCGGATCAGCGCGATGCCGCTCGCCTTGTCGGTCGCGGGGCCGTAGCCGTAACTCAATCCCATGCAGCCGAGCCCGATCGCCGAGACTTCGAGGCCGCTGTTTCCAAGCTTGCGTGTTTGCATGAATCTCTCCTGCTGAAGGTGAAAACGATCGACGGAACGCCGATGACCCAGTGTAGGTTGATGTATACCGCTCAACAATCGGCGTACCATTTCATGCGTTATTGAGGAATTTTCACGAATGCAGCGCACCGACATCGGCGAACTGACGAGCTTCATCACGATCGCGGAGCAGCGCAGCTTCAGCGGCGCGGCGCGCATCCTGGGCGTCTCGCCGTCGGCGCTGAGCCATGCGATCCGCCATCTCGAGGCACGGCTCGGCGTGCGCCTGTTCAACCGCACGACGCGCTCGGTCGCGCTGACGGCGGCCGGCGAACAGTTGCTGGTGCGCGTGCGGCCCGCGGTGGCCGATCTCGAGGACGCGCTGAACGACGCCGCGAGCGCTCGCAACCGCCCGTCCGGCCAGATCCGGATCAACGCATCGGAAGCCGCGTCGCGTCCGCTGATCCGGCACGTGTTGCCGGCCTTCGTCGCCCGCTACCCGGACATTCACATCGAATTCGTCGTCGATTCGCGGCTGATCGACATCGTCGAACACGGCTTCGACGCCGGCATCCGCGTGCACGAGGACGTGCCGCGCGACATGATCGCCGTGCGCTTCGGCGGCCCGATGCGCTTCGTCGCGATCGCATCGCCCGGCTATCTGTCGCGGCACGCGCCGCCGGACAGCCCGCAGGACCTCGCCCGTCACGCGTGCATCCGCTACCGCTTCGAGAGCGGCGCGCTCTATCGCTGGGACCTGATGCGCGACGGCAGGCGCGTGAGCGTCGACGTCGACGGGCCGCTGACGCTCGGCAACCAGACGCTGATGATCGACGCGGCGCTGGCCGGCATCGGGATCGCGTGGGTCACGGAATCGCGCGTGGCCGAGCATCTGGCGTCGGGGCGACTGGTGCAGGTGCTGCCCGGGTGGAGCCAGACGTTCGACAGCCTGTGCCTCTACTATCCGGCGAACCGGCATCCGCCGGCGGCGCTGCGGCTGTTCGTCGAGGCCGTGCGCGAGTGGGCGGCCACCGGGTGCGACGCGACGCCGGCCTGAACGCACGCGCAAGCGCACCGGAACCTCATCGCGGCCGATGCCGTGCCGTGCGGCGCACGCCTGCGCCATGTCCTTGGGGTGTTCGATTCGTCATGCGACGCCGAATGCACCCCGGCGCGGGCGTCGATGCGGTACGCCACGGGCGCTGCCCGCAGCAGCGCCGCGCGGCGGGTCTCACCGCAGGTTGGTTCGCGCCAGTTCGACGATCTCGTCGCCGCGCCCGCTGAGGATCGCGCGCAGCATGAACAGGCTGAACCCCTTCGCATGCGCGAGCTCGATCTTCGGCGGCATCGCAAGCTCGTACTTCGACGTGACGACGTCGACCACCGCCGGCCCGTCATGCGCGAACGCGGTGCGCAACGCTTCCTCGACGTTCTCCGAATGCTCGACGCGCACGCTGAAGATGCCCGCGCCCTTCGCGATCGCCGCGAAGTCGGTCGGGCTCAGGTCGACGTTGGTGTCGAGATAGCCGGCCGCCTTCAGTTCCATCGACACGAAGCCGAGCAGGCTGTTGTTGTACACGACGATCTTGACCGGCAGCTTGAGCTGGCGCGCGCTCAGCAGATCGCCGAGCAGCATCGACAGCCCGCCGTCGCCCGACAGCGACACCACCTGCCGCCCCGGGTGCGCGCCCTGCGCGCCGAGCGCCTGCGGCATCGCGTTCGCCATCGAGCCGTGGTTGAACGAGCCGTGCAGTTGCCGCTTGCCGTTCATCGTCAGATAGCGCGCGGCCCACAGCGTCGGCGTACCGACGTCGGCCGTGAAGATCGCGTCCTCGGCCGCGACTGTGTCGACGATCTTCGTCAGGTATTGCGGATGAATCGCGCGGCCCGGCGGCTCGGCCACCGCGAGATCGTCGAGGCCCTTGCGCGCGGCCGCGTAATGCTTCAGCGCATTCTCGAGGAAACGCCGCTGCGTCTTGCGCGTGAGACGCGGCAGCAGCGCCGCGAGCGTTTCCTTCACGGTGCCGACGAGGCCGAGCGCGAGCGGCGCGCGATGCCCGAGCTGCGAGCCCTTCCAGTCGATCTGCGCGATCTTCGCGTTCGCCGGATAGAACGGCCGGTACGGGAAATCGGTGCCGAGCATCAGCAGCGTGTCGCACGAGTCCATCGCGTGATAGCCCGAGCTGAAGCCGATCAGCCCGGTCATCCCGACGTCGAACGGGTTGTCCCATTCGACGAACTGCTTGCCGCGCAGCGCATGCACGACCGGCGCGCCGAGCGTGTCGGCCAGCGCGACCACCTCGTCGTGCGCGCCCTGCGTGCCGCTGCCGCACAGCAGCGTGATCGCGTCCGAGCCGTTCAGCAGCGCCGCGAGCCGGTCGAGATCGGCCTCCGCCGGCACGATCGACGGCGGCGACGCCGCGCTCCATGCCGGGGCTTCGTCGGGGCCGTCGCCGAGCGCGATGTCGCCCGGCAGCACGATCACCGCGACGCCGCGTTCGTCGATCGCGGTGCGCATCGCGCGCGCGAGCACGCGCGGGAACTGCGACGCGTTGGTCACGAGTTCCGCGAAATGGCTGCACTCGCGGAACACTTCCTGCGGATGGGTTTCCTGGAAGTAGCCGAGGCCGATCTCGGTCGACGGGATGTGCGCGGCGATCGCGAGCACCGGCTGGTGATTGCGGTGACAGTCGTACAGCCCGTTGATCAGGTGCAGGTTGCCGGGGCCGCAACTGCCCGCGCACACCGCGAGCCGCCCGGTCGACGCGGCATCGGCGCCGGCCGCGAACGCGGCGCTTTCCTCGTGCCGCGTGTGCATCCAGCGAATCGAGCCGATCTGGCTCAGGCTGAACGACAGGCCGTTCAGGCTGTCGCCCGTCACGCCCCAGATGCGCTCGACGCCCGCTGCCGCGAGTGTCTTCGCCAGGTATTCCGCCATCGACTGTCTTGCCATGATGCCCTCGCTGTGGATGGATCGAGACACACAGGAACCGGTCGTGCGTGCGCAACCGGCACCGACCGGCCGAGCATACGCCATCGACCCGCGCGGCGGCGCGACGGCGCAGGCCGACCGACTGCCGTATGAGGCGCCGGCGCGCGATTGGTTCGATCCGGCGCGACGGGCGCGGCGGGTGTCATGGTTCCGTCAACGTCGTGTCGGCGAACGGACAGGCGGACGGTGCGCGCTCAGCTCCAGTCGGACGCGGCTTCGTCCGGATCGACGAGCGTGAGCCCCGCCGCCGGCAGCGGCAGCGCGGTCTTGTAGCGCACCTGTTTCAGCGCGAAGCTCGAACGGATGTTCGACACGCCGGGAATCGTCGTCAGGCGCTCGATGATGAAGCGCTCGAGCGTGCGCATGTCGGGCATCACGACCCGCAGCAGGTAGTCGGCGTCGCCCGACATCAAATAGCACTCCATCACCTCGGGCCGCTGCGAGATCGCCTCCTCGAAGCGCTGCAGCGCGTCCTCGGCCTGCTTTTCGAGGCTCACCTGGATGAACACGTTGATCCGCAGCCCGAGCGGCTCGGGATCGAGCAGCGTGACCTGCTGCCGGATCAGCCCGAGCTTCTCGAGCGCGCGCACGCGGTTGAAGCACGGCGTCGTCGACAGGTTCACCGCGCGCGCCAGTTCCGCGTTCGTGATCCGTGCGTTCTGCTGAAGCTGGTTCAGGATGCCGATGTCGATGCGGTCGAGCCGCTTCGCGGGGGCGTTCATGGTTCGAATATTCCCTGTCTCGTGTCGATTCCGGAATATTTACACTATCCGCCGGCAAATTCCCAATAAAATCAGACGCATATTCTGGCGACTGGCGCGTAGCATGAGTCCCATTGATGCGTGCCGCCGCCGGCGCGCGGGAGACTGGGATGACGGATCTGTCGAACGGTATCGAACACGCGCAGCGCGCGGCCCTCGCGCGCGTCGACGCAGACCCGGAAGAAACCGCCGAATGGCTCGACGCGCTCGACGCGGTGGTCGCGCATGTCGGCCGCGACCGCGCGCAGTACCTGTTCGACCGGCTTGCCGAGCACGCGCGCGCCAGCGGCCTCGCGTCGCCGCGCACGCCCGTCACGCGCTACCTGAACACGATTCCGCTGGCCGAGCAGCCACCCTACCCGGGCGACCTCGACCTGGAGGAACGGCTGTCGGCCGCGCTGCGCTGGAACGCGCTCGCGATGGTCGTGCGCGCCAACCGCGCGTACGGCGAACTCGGCGGCCACATCGCGAGCTACGCGTCGGCGTCCGACCTGTTCGAAACCGGCTTCAACCACTTCTTCCGCGCGGCATCGCCCGCAAACGGCGGCGCCGGCGGCGATCTCGTGTATTTCCAGCCGCACTCGTCGCCGGGCGTCTATGCGCGCGCGTATCTCGAAGGCTTCCTCACCGAGGATCACCTGAAGCACTACCGCCGCGAGATCGCCGGCCCGGGCCTGTGCTCGTATCCGCATCCGTGGCTGATGCCCGACTTCTGGCAGTTCCCGACCGGCTCGATGGGCATCGGCCCGATCAACGCGATCTACCAGGCGCGCTTCATGCGCTACCTGCAGCATCGCGGCCTCGCGAACACCGCGGGCCGCACCGTGTGGGGCTTCTTCGGCGACGGCGAGATGGACGAGCCCGAATCGCTCGGCGCACTGTCGCTCGCCGCCCGCGAGGGGCTCGACAACCTCGTGTTCGTGATCAACTGCAACCTGCAGCGGCTCGACGGCCCGGTGCGCGGCAACGGCCGCGTGATCGACGAACTCGAAGCGCAGTTCGCGGGCGCCGGCTGGAACGTGATCAAGGTGCTGTGGGGGTCCGACTGGGATCCGCTGTTCGCGCGCGATCATGCGGGCGCGCTTGCGCGCGCGTTCGCCGATACCGTCGACGGACAGTTCCAGACCTTCTCCGCGAACGACGGCGCGTACAACCGCGCGCGCTTCTTCAGCCAGGACCCGGCGCTCGAGGCGCTCGCCGCGCAGCTCACCGACGCGGAAATCGACCGCCTGCGCCGCGGCGGCCACGACGCGCGCAAGCTGCACGCCGCGTATGCACACGCGCTCGCGCATCGCGGCCAGCCGACCGTGATCCTCGCGAAGACGATGAAGGGATACGGGATGGGCGCGGCCGGCCAGGGCCGGATGACGACCCATCAGCAGAAGAAGCTCGACATCGACGACCTGAAGGCGTTCCGCGACCGCTTCCGGTTGCCGCTGTCGGACAGCGACGTCGAGCAGCTCACGTTTTACAAGCCAGCGGAAGACAGCCCGGAAATGCGTTACCTGCATGCCCGCCGGGCTGCCCTGGGAGGCTATCTGCCCAGAAGGCGGATGGCGGCATCGAAGGGGCTCACCGTCCCTTCGATGCCGGCCTGGGGTGCGTTCGCGCTCGACGCGGCCGGCCGCGAGATGTCGACGACGATGGCGCTCGTGCGCATGCTCGCCGCGCTGATCAAGGATCGCGACCTCGGCCCGCGCGTCGTGCCGATCGTCGCCGACGAAGCGCGCACGTTCGGCATGGCGAGCCTGTTCCGGCAGGTCGGCATCTACTCGCCGCTCGGCCAGCGCTACGAGCCGGAAGACCTCGGCTCGATGCTCTACTACCGCGAGGACACGCGCGGCCAGATCCTCGAGGAAGGCATTTCGGAGGCGGGCGCGATCTCGTCGTGGATCGCCGCCGCGACGTCGTACAGCGTGCACGACCTGCCGATGTTGCCGTTCTACATCTACTACTCGATGTTCGGCTTCCAGCGCATCGGCGACCTGATCTGGGCCGCCGCCGACCAGCGCTCGCGCGGCTTCCTCGTCGGCGCGACGTCGGGGCGCACGACGCTCGGCGGCGAAGGGTTGCAGCACCAGGACGGCAGCAGCCACCTCGCCGCCTCGACGATTCCGAACTGCCGCGCGTACGATCCCGCGTTCGCGTACGAAGTCGCGACGATCGTCGACGCGGGGATGCGCGAGATGGTCGAGCAGCAGCGCGACGTGTTCTATTACGTGACGGTGACGAACGAGAACTACGCACAGCCTTCGATGCCCGGCGGCGATGCGCAAGCATGGCGCGAAGGAATCCTGAAGGGGATGTATCCGCTGGCGGCGGAATCGCCTGCGACCGCGCAGGTGCAGTTGCTCGGCGCGGGCGCGATCCTCGGCGAAGTCGTCGCCGCGCAGCGCATGCTGAAGGAAGACTGGGGGATCGATGCGGCCGTGTGGAGCGTCACGAGCTTCACCGAACTGCAGCGCGACGGCATGGAAGCCGAACGTCGCGCGCGGCTCGACGACGACGACACGCACGCGATGCCGTATGTCACCGCCACGCTCGCCGCGACGCGCGGGCCCGTGATCGCCGCGACCGACTACGTGCGCGCGGTGCCCGAACTGATCCGCGCGTACGTGCCGCGCCGCTACGTGACGCTGGGCACCGACGGGTTCGGGCGCAGCGACACGCGCGACGCGCTGCGCGCGTTCTTCGAAGTCGACCGCGCGAGCATCGTGCTCGCCGCGTTGAAGGCGCTGGCGGATGACGGAGAACTCGATGCGGCTATCGTGCACGACGCGCGAGCGCGTCTCGGCAAGTCCGCACAGCGATGCGTCGCACCATGGCAGCGCTGAACGGGCGGCGCGACCGCGCAGCAGCAACCGACCGTTCGCCGTTCGAGGTCATGCAACCGGTCAGCCAAAGAGGCGCGGATCCAGCGCGAACGCTTCTTTGCCGATCACTTTCACGCTCGAGGCAAAATCCGCATGCATCGGGTTCAGCAGCAAGTTGAAGTCGGTCGGGCAGACGACTGACGGCACGCGCATCGCCAACGACTCGCCTGCCTCGAGCCAGGCCTGCCCGATCCGGGCGGTCGACTCCGGATCCTGCGACAGTACCGCCCAATCGTCCGGCAGGTCCGGCTGGTACGCGTTGTCATGGACGGTGTCGGGCACTTCCAGCGTCACTAAAAAAAATCCGCTGGCGGGCAGCAAGCCGGACATATGGACCAGTGCCTCGAGCAACGAAGTCGACGCGTGGCAGCAGGTGTACAGCACACGCATGCCGCGAGGATTCCAGCGGCCACCTGCGATCGCCGCTCCGTTGCCACTCAGGTCGTCGGCCAGGTAATGCCCCTTTCTTTCTTTCGCGAGACGATACAGCCTCACGCGACGACCCCGAACTGAGCACGGTTCAGGATGTCGCGCACCCGGTCGTAGCCGGGCTGTACGTCGAGCACGTCGACTGGCTTCAAACCGTCGAGCTCCGCGTTCGCGCGGCTCATCCACATCGCTGCGCGCTCGCTGTCCTCGAACAGATCGGTGGCGAGATTCAGCACAAAGAGCACGCGTGCAACGCGATCGGACTCGCCTTGCGACAGCCGGTCGTGTTTGGCGATTTTTCGCAGAATGGTCGAGCTGGGAAGGCTCAGCGCGCTCAAGAGGGACTGAACCGGCACGCCGAGCAACTCGCGCGCGACGCGCTCGATGATGACTGCATCGAAACCCTCGGCAATCGCACGCCGCTGCGACATTGGCGCCATCCGGCGAAAGGTGTCGAAATCGTCCCTGCCGGCGCCCAAGCCGTTCGAGCTGCCCGCCGGCTCCGCGACGCGGGATGCGGCAGCCCGCTTCGCAGGCTGACGGGACGCAGGTGTGGTTGCTGCCATTGCGACTCCCGAATGGGTTAATTGAAACTCCCATTTTATACATCCAAACGGGAATTTTCAATCTGCCAAACGGCATAGGCCAGACGGCATAGTCGCGACCAACGGGACCAACGGCGCGCCACACTACACCGGCAGCGCGTGCGTCGACAGAATCTCCTTGAGCACCATGAACGAGCGCACCTGCCGCACGCCCGGCAGGTACAGCAGTTGCTCCGCATGCAGCCGGTTGAAGCTCTCGTTGTCGCGCGTGCGCACCAGCATGAAGTAGTCGAACTCGCCGGTCACGACATGGCATTCGACGCATCCCGACACCTTCTGCGCGGCCTTCTCGAACGCGGCGAACGCTTCCGGCGTCGAGCGGTCGAGCACGAAGCCGATCACGACGAGCATGCCGGCCCCGAGCGGCTTCGGGTCGAGCAGCGCGACGATCCCGCGAATCATCCCCGTCTCCTTGAGCCGCTCGACGCGCCGCAGGCACGCCGGCGCGCTCAGCTTCACCTTCGCGGCGAGGCGCACGTTCGAGATCGACGCGTCCTGCTGAAGCTGCCTGAGGATCGCGCGATCGATGCGGTCGAGCACGGGCGCCGCATCGGCCGGCGCGGCCGGATTTCCACTTAATTTCATTGCGTCATCCTCCAGTCTGGCGAACCGGAATTGCCTGCATGGTTTCCGATTCGTCTTCAACGTAGGCCGACGATATTCATTTCGCAAGCTCATTTCGTGCGTGCTTGTCTATCATTTTTGCATCGGGACGCCGCTTGCCGGCATGTCCCGAACAGGCCGCTTCCCGTGCCCCCCGCCCTTCCGGAGACCAGACCCGATGAACCTGCAACGTTTCCCCCGTTATCCGCTGACCTTCGGCCCGACCCCGATCCAGCCGCTCAAGCGCCTGAGCGCGCATCTCGGCGGCAAGGTCGAGCTGTATGCGAAACGCGAGGACTGCAACAGCGGCCTCGCGTTCGGCGGCAACAAGACCCGCAAGCTCGAATACCTGATCCCCGACGCGCTCGCGCAGGGCGCGGACACGCTCGTGTCGATCGGCGGCGTCCAGTCGAACCAGACGCGCCAGGTCGCGGCCGTCGCCGCGCATCTCGGGATGAAGTGCGTGCTCGTGCAGGAACACTGGGTCAACTACGACGATCCCGTGTACGACCGCGTCGGCAACATCCAGCTGTCGCGGATGATGGGCGCGGACGTGCGGCTCGTGGCGGACGGCTTCGACATCGGCATACGCCGCAGTTGGGAAGACGCGATGGAAAGCGTGCGGCAGGCGGGCGGCAAGCCGTATCCGGTGCCGGCCGGCTGCTCCGAGCATCCGCTCGGCGGGCTCGGCTTCGTCGGCTTCGCCGAAGAAGTGCGCGCGCAGGAAGCGCAGCTCGGTTTCACGTTCGACTACATCGTCGTGTGCTCGGTGACGGGCAGCACGCAGGCGGGGATGGTCGTCGGCTTCGCGGCCGACGGGCGCGCGGATCGCGTGATCGGCATCGACGCGTCGGCGACGCCGGAAAAGACGCACGCGCAGATCACGCGCATCGCTCGGCACACGGCTGAAATCGTCGAACTCGGGCGCCGCATCGACGAACAGGACGTCGTGCTCGACACGCGCTATGCGGGCCCGGAATACGGACTGCCGAACGACGGCACGCTCGAAGCGATCCGACTGTGCGCGCGGCTCGAAGGCGTGCTGACCGATCCCGTCTATGAAGGGAAATCGATGCACGGCATGATCGACAAGGTACGGCGCGGCGAATTCGAACCCGGCTCGAAGGTGCTGTATGCGCATCTGGGCGGGGTGCCCGCGTTGAGCGCATACAGCGCCATCTTCCAGGAAGGCTGACGCACGTCGACGCACCGCGCGTCGTGTGCCCGCACACGATGCGCGGCCCGCGTACGCGCATTCGCCGACATCGATCGACACATTCGCCGCGCGCCACCTGCCGCGTCCCCTCAAGCTCGCTCGACGGTGCCGGGACGTGCCCCGCTGTCAGCGTTGCCGCCCGCCACCGGGCTCATCCCCGCTACACGCCACACCTGCCGCCCGGATGCGAATGCGCGCCGGCGCGCGCCAACTGCCGATCGCGATCGGGACACGTCGAAACCAACCATTCGTACGTGTATTAATCCCTGCCCGGCCGATTTAATACGCGTCCCATTTATCTCTTCCCCCCGGTTCCCGAAAATTGATCCCGGTCGAGTGGATCTCGACGTCGCTGGTTGCCACGTCCGCATTTGACAGTTGCTAACGGACCCCGTCGCAGCGACATCCACGTCCGACCGATCAGGCAGGCAGCGTCTCAGCGCCACGCCCGCACGCCAGCGAAACGGACACAGCGGCGATGCGCCAGCCTTCTTCCGGCGCACGCGCCGCTCCGTGCGCGCCGCATCGGACACAACGTCCAACAACACGGAACCAAAGGGATCCATGCATACGACACTCGCGGAACGGCGAATCGAAGCGCCGTCTGCAGCCCGCGGGCTGCTCGCACGTCTCGCAGACGTTGCGTTCATCGCATTCGGCGCCGCACTGGCCGCCTGGATGTTCCCCGGCAACGGCTCGCACCGGTCCGTCGAAATGGCCGCCGTGGCAAGCGCGGCGGCATTCGCGATGATCCTGTTTCCGGCGTTCGGCCTCTATCGCGCACCGTACGGCCGCACGACGCGCCGCATCGCGATCGTTGCGTCGGGCACGTGGCTGCTCGCACAGGCCTGCTCCGTCATCCTGATAGTCTCGCTGCACGGCGCGCTGCTCGTCCCCGTGTCCTGCTTCGCACTCTGGACCGCGACGAGCGGCGTCGCACTCGTCGCGTCGCGGCTCTTCGTGCACCGGACGCTCACGCGCAGGCATGCGGGCGAGCGGCTGGTCGCCGTCGTCGGCACCGGCCCGCACGGCGCCGCCGTCCTCGGCCGGATCACGCAATCGCCTTCCGGATATCGCGCGGCCGCCATGCTGGACGTGGCGGGCGCATCGGACGCGGCGCGAGACGCACACGCTGCTGGCGACGGCATGCGACGTTTCCACGCGCTCGATGCCTTCGCCGAACACGTGCGCTCGCACGCGATTCCGGAAGTCTGGATCGCGCTGCCGATCGCCGACGTACGCGGCGTCGAAAGCGTGCTCGATGCGTTCCGGCACGACCTCGTCAACATCCGCTTCATGCCCGACGTCAGCCGGCTCGCGATGTTCGACGCCGAAATGGTCGATCTCGTCGGCGCACCGGCGTTCAACCTCGTCGCCTCGCCGTTGCCGCCGCACGCGCTGACGCAAAAGGCCCTGTTCGACCGCCTGTTCGCCGCGGCGGCGCTGCTCGGCACGGCGCCGTTGCTGCTCGCGATCGCGGCGGCGGTCCGGCTGTCGTCGCCGGGCCCGGTGCTGTTCCGTCAGCGGCGCAAAGGCGCGGACGGCAAGACCTTCACGATCTACAAGTTCCGCACGATGCGGGTCCACGCCGCAACCGCCGGCAGCGTGCAGCAGGCGACGCGGGACGATCCCCGCGTGACGCGAGTCGGCGCGTTCCTGCGCCGCACGAGCCTCGACGAGCTGCCGCAGTTCATCAACGTGCTGCGCGGCGACATGTCCGTCGTCGGGCCGCGACCGCACGCGATCGAGCACGACAACCTGTACCAGACGGTCGTCGACGGCTACATCCATCGCTACCGCGTCAAGCCCGGCATCACCGGCTGGGCGCAGATCAACGGCCTGCGCGGCGAAACCGACCGCATCGAGAAGATGCAGCGCCGGATCGAGGCCGATCTCTACTACCTGCGCAACTGGTCGTTCGGGCTCGACATGCGCATCGTCTTCGCCACCGCCACGCACGGCTGGATACACCGCAACGCGTACTGACACGCGCGACGCCGCCCGGCACCGCGTCGCCTTACTCAAGAGGACTGCTTATGGAAACCACTCCGATCGAGCGGAATGACACAGCGCGCCCGCGCGGCGCCTGTATCGGGCTGATGGTCGCGGCCAGCCTCGCGCTTTCCGCGTGCGCCTTCGCGCCCGGCATGCGGATGAGCGACGCGCCGCCGCCGGCCGGCACGCAATCGGCAGACGGCCTGCCGCCGTTCGAGATCACGACGATCGACACCGGCCTCGTCCGCGCGCAGAAGGCGCAGGCCGACCGGCAACTGGCCGCGCAAGCCGGCCTGCTGGCCGCGCCGCCGGCCGCCTACCGGATCGGCCCGGGCGACGTGCTGCAGATCACGGTCTGGGATCACCCCGAGCTCGCGGCCGCACAGGGCGCCGCGCCGCAGGCCGCGCCGCGCGCGGCCGATCCCGCCGCGGGCTTCGTCGTCGACCAGAAGGGCGGCGTGTCGTTCCCGTTCGCGGGCACGGTGCCGGTGGCCGGGCTGACCGCCGACGCGGCGCAGGCCCGCCTCGCCGCCGCGCTGTCGCGCGTCTACCGCGCGCCGCAGGTCACGCTGCGCATCGCGTCGTTCCGCTCGAAGCAGGTGTACATCGACGGCGAGGTCCGCACGCCCGGCGGCCAGCCCGTCAACGACGTGCCGATGACGCTGTACGAGGCGCTCGGCCGGGCCGGCGGCATGGGCCCGGAGGCCGACCAGAGCCGTATCGCGCTGGTGCGCGACGGCGTCACCCATCCGCTCGACCTGACCCGGATGCTGCGCGACGGCCGCAATCCGGCGGACGTCGTGCTCGCGGCCGGCGACCTGCTGCACGTGCCGGCGCGCGGCGACTATGGCGTCTACGTGATGGGCGAGGTCAACAAGCCGTCGCTCGCGAGGCCGCTGCGCGACGGCCGGCTAACGTTGTCGGATGCGCTGGCGCAGGCCGGCAGCGTGAACGCCAATACCGCCGACGCCGCGCAGATGTTCGTGGTCCGCGGCTCCGGCACGGATCGTCCGCAGGTGTTCCATCTCGACGCCCGCTCGCCCGTCTCGATGGTGCTCGCCAACGAGTTCGAGCTGCAGCCGAAGGACATCGTCTACGTGGACGGCAACGGCCTCGTGCGCTTCAGCCGCGTGCTGAGCCTGCTGCTGCCGAGCGTCACATCCAGCGCCACCGCCGCGGCGCTCGCCGTCAAATGATCGCCGGCGCCACGCTCCTCGTCGTGTGCGTCGGCAACGTCTGCCGCAGCCCGATGGCCGAGGCGCTGCTGCGCGCGCGGCTGCCGGGCGTCGACGTGCAGTCGGCCGGCATCGGCGCGCTCGACGGCCGGCCCGCCGATCCGCACGCGGTCGCGCTGATGCGCGAACGCGGCCTCGACATCGGAGCGCATCGCGCGCGCCAGTTGCCGTCGTGGCTCGCCCTGCGCGCGGGCCTGATCCTGACGGCCGACCTCGACCAGAAGCACTGGCTCGAACGCCGGCATCCGTCGCTGTGCGGCCGCGTGTACCGCCTCGGCAACGGCGGCCGCTCGCCCGACGCCATGCGGCGCGGCTTCGACGTGCCGGACCCGTACCTCGGCCCGCGCGCGTCGTTCGCGCACAGCCTGCGGCTCATCGAGCGCGGCGTCGACGCATGGTGCGCGCGCATCGCGCCGCCGCCCGCCCCTTCCTCCCGCCTTCCGGACTGAACCGATGCCCCTTCCCCATTCGACCCAGCATCCGCCCGACCGCGCCGACGAGATCGACCTCGCGGCCGTGGTCGACGCCCTCGTCTCCCGGCGCTGGCTGATCGCGCTCGTGACCGCCGCGTGCGTCGGCGCCGGCACGCTGTACGCGTTCCTGAGCCACCCGCAATACCAGGCCGACATCCTCGTGCAGATCGAGGACGGCGGCGACGCATCCGCGGCGAAAAGCCTGCTCGGCGACGTGTCGTCGCTGTTCGACGTGAAATCGACCGCCGCCGCCGAAGCGCAGATCCTCGCGTCCCGGCTCGTCGTTGCGCGCGCCGTCGACGACCTGCGCAGCTACATCGTCGTTCAGCCGAAGCGCTTTCCCGTCGTCGGCGATTTCATCTCGCGCTTCAACGCGGGCGTCACGCGCCCCGGCGTGTTCGGCATCGGCGGCTACGCATGGGGCGACGAGCGCGTGGATCTCGCGCGCTTCGACGTGCCGAAGCCGCTCGAAGGCGAACGCTTCGCGCTGACGATGCTCGACGGCGGACGCTACCGGCTGTCCGGCGCCACGCTGCCCGCGGCGGTCACCGGCGCCGTCGGTCGCGCGGAGCGGTTCCCGACCGCCGACGGCCCGCTCGTCGTCGAGGTCACGCGCTTCGATGCGAATCCCGGCACCCGCTTCGCGCTCGTGCGGCAGTCCCGCGCCGAGACGATCGATACGCTGCGCCGCGCACTCGACGTGCAGGAGAAGGTCAAGCAGTCCGGCGTGATCGTCGCGACGCTGCGCGGCCCGGACCCGCAGCGCCTGCAGGCCCAGCTTCAGGCGATCGCCGATCACTACCTCCGCCAGCACCTCGAGCGCAAATCCGCCGACGCGGCGCAATCGCTCGCGTTCCTCAACAAGCAGTTGCCGGCGTTGAAGCAGCAACTGGAGCACGCCGAGCAGCGCTATACGAACATGCGCAACGCGAACGGCACCATCGACCTCACCGAGGAATCGAAGCTGCTCCTGCAGCAGGCGGCCGACACGAAAACCCGCCTGCTGGAACTGCAGCAAAAGCGCGACGAGATGGCCACCCGCTTCGCGCCCGGCCATCCCGACATGGCCGCGCTCGACGCGCAGATCGGCACGCTGCGCGGCCAGCAGCACCAGGTCGAGCGCCAGGTGAAGCGCCTGCCCGATCTCCAGCAGGATGCGGTGCGGCTGATGCTCGACGTGAAGGTCGATACCGATCTCTACACGGCGCTGCTCGCCAACGCGCAGCAGCTCGAGCTGGTGAAGGCCGGGCGCACCGGCAGCGTACGGCTCGTCGATGCGCCGGTCGTACCCGAGGAAACCGTGCGTCCGAACCGGCCGGTCGTGATCGGCGCCGCCGCGCTGCTCGGCCTGCTGCTCGGCACGTCGCTCGCGTTCGCCCGCAGCTTCCTGTTCGGCGGCATCGGCCATGCCGATGAAATCGAGCGGCACCTCGGCCTGAGCGTCTACGCGACGATCCCCGACTCCCCGGCGCAGCGCCGGATCGCTCGACAGCTCGACGCGCGGATGCCCGGCACCCATCTGCTGAGCGTCGCGCATCCGCACGAACCCGCGATCGAAAGCCTGCGCAGCCTGCGGACCGCCATCCATTTCGCGATGCAGGACGCGCGCAACAACGTGATGCTGCTGACGGGGCCGGTGCCGGGTGCGGGCAAGTCGTTCGTGTCGGCGAATTTCGCCGCGCTGCTGGCCGCGAACGGCCAGCGCGTGCTGCTGATCGACGGCGACCTGCGCAAAGGCCACCTGCACGACCATTTCGGCGTCGCGCGCGAGCGCGGCTTCTCCGGGCTGGTGACGGGCGCCCTCGCGCCGCACGACGCGATTCACGCGAACGTGGTCCCGAATCTCGATTTCATGGCGACCGGCACGCTGCCGCCGAACCCCGCCGACCTGCTCGCGCACGACCGCGTCGCGACGCTGATCGATACGCTGTCCGCCCGCTACGACGCGGTCGTGATCGACTCCGCGCCGATTCTCGCCGTCACCGACGCGGTCGCGCTCAGCCGCCATGCTGGCACGCTCCTGCTCGTCGCACGCGCGGGCGCCACGCGCCTCGCCGAGCTCGGCGAGGCTGCCCGGCGCCTCGCGCACAACGGCGTCGCCGCGAGCGGCGTGCTGCTCAACGGCGTCGACACGCACGCGGGCCGCTACGGCTCCCGCTACGGCACCTATCGCTACACGCAATACGACTACGCGCCGCGGCACGATCGCAGCCCCGGCTCGCCCGCGATGCGCGCGCTGCGCGCGTTCGCCGGCCGGATTCGACGCGGAGGTGCGCGATGAGCCAGACGCCCCGTATCGACGGCCCCGGCCGCGCCCGCCTCGAAGCCTCCCGGCCGGCCTTGCATGCCGCCGCACGCCCGGCGGCGGCAGGTACCGCCGCGCGTCCGCTGCGCGTCGTGCTCGTCGCGGAAGCGGCGGCCGGCGGCGTGGCGGTCCATCTCGCCAGCCTGATCGACGGGCTGCACGCCATCGAAGGCGTCGAGCTCCACCTGATCGTGCCCGACGGGCCGCGCTTCGACGCGTCGATCCTCGACGCGCGCGTGCTCGCGCGCTGCAAGTCGGTTCACCGGGCGCCGATGCGACGCGCGGTCGGCTGGCGCGACGCCCTCGCCGTCCTGCACGTCTACCGGCTGCTGCTGAGCATCCGCCCCGACATCGTGCACAGCCACAGCTCGAAAGCGGGCGCCATCGCGCGGCTGTGCGCGGGGCCGTGGCGGCACGTCTACACGCCGCATGCGGTCTACACGCTCAACCCGCTGTTGAGCGCCCGGCAGCGCCGCTTCTACGGCGCGATCGAGCGCCTGCTCGGCCGCGCGTGCACGAGCCGGATCATCGCGGTGTCGCAAGACGAAGCCGCGCACCTGCACGACGCGCTCGGCATTCCCGCGCACCGCATCGACACGATCGTCAACGGCGTGCCGCCTGCCGCGCCGATGCCGCGCGCCGACGCGCGGCGCGCGCTCGGCCTGCCGGACGACGCGATCGTCGTCGGCTTCGTCGGGCGCTTCGACCACCAGAAAGGCATCGACCGCCTCGTGCGGATCGCGCGCGGCGTCTTCCGGCAGTGCGGCGACGCCGTGCAGTTCGCGGCGATCGGCCCCGGCGATTTCAGCACGGCGGCGGGCCCGGAAGCCGACGACGTGCCGCGCAACCTGCGCGTCGTCGGCCCGCTTCGCGACGCCGCCCGCTACTTCTCCGCGTTCGACCTGTTCGCGCTGCCGAGCCGCTACGAAGGCTTTCCCTACGTGTGCCTCGAGGCGATGGCCGCGCAGGTGCCGACGGTCGCATCGCGCGTGGCCGGCGCCGCCGAGCTGATCCGCTCGGCCGGGATCGGCCTCGTCGTGCCGAACGACGACGACACGACCGATTTCCGGCACGCCGTCGTCACGCTGGCGGGCGATGCGCCGCTGCGCCGCGCGATGCGCGCGAATTGCGCGGCGGCCGTCGAACGCTATTCCGCCGCGGCGATGGTTCGCCGCACGCTCATTCTCTACCGCGGTCTCGTTCACAAGGAGCCGACATGACGTCGACCACCCACGTCGCGCTGCTGCATGCGTACAGCGCGTGCAATTCCGGGGACGGCCTTCTGGTCGACCTGTCCGTCAAGCTGCTGAAGGAAGCATTCGGAGACACGACGCGCGTGTCGATCGTCGCGGCCGATCCGTCGTCGTTTCCGCAATACGGCGACGTGCGCGCGGCCCCCGTGCTCGCGGATCGCGGCGCGGCCCGCCTGCGCGGCGCGGCCGGCTTCCCGCTGCCCGTCGGCGCGAACGGCCGCCTGCGCGACCTGCGCCGCCTGCTGGCCGGCGCCGACCTGATCGCCGGCGTCGGCGGCGGCTACCTGCGCGCGCGCCATGCGGTCGAGGCGCTCAAGCTCGAAGCCGGGCATCTGCTGCAGATGCGTGCGGCGAAGGCATCGGGCAAGCCCGTCGTGTATCTGCCGCAAAGCATCGGCCCCGCGCATTACGCATGGCCGATGCGCGCGCAACTGCGCGGGCTGCTCGCATCGTTCGACAGCGTCTTCGTGCGCGACGACCGTTCGCTCGCGTTTCTGTCGGCGAACCCGAACACACGGCGCGCGCCCGATCTCGCGGTGCTCGAGTTCGAACGGCGCCGCGATGCGATCCTGCAGCGCGCCGCGCGCGCCGGCGCCGATGTTCGCCACGTCGCGTTCGTGCTGCGCCGCGCGCCGGCGTGGAACCGCGCTCAGCGCGCCCGGTACGCGGCGTCGGTCGCGCGGCTGATCGAACGCGTCGGCGCGCACTGTCGCGTGACGTTCGCGGTGCAAAGCACCGGCCGCGGCAACGACGACGCCGCGTACTACCGCGACATCGGCATTCGGGACGCGCTCGTACCGCTCAGGACGCTGCTCGCGCACGATCCGCCCGACCGCGTCGTGTCGGTGCGCCTGCACGGTGCGCTCGAAGCGGTGCTGCAGGGCGTGCCCGCGTTCCACCTCAGCTACGAACGCAAGGGCTTCGGCGCGTACGGCGATCTTCACCTCGACGACTGGGTCGTCAACGGCGCCGGATTCGATCCGGACGAGGCCGCCCGCACGATCCTCGCGCCCGGAGCGGCCGCCGCGTTCTGGCAGGCGGCCCGGACCGGGCTCGACCGGATCGGCGCCGCGCGCGAACGCGTGATCGACGCGCTGCGCGCCGCACGGCAGGCATGACGACGGCGGATCCCCGATGCTCATTCGACTTTTTCTCCGGTTCGCCGCGCTCGGCCTGAAGTTCGGCCTGACGCTCGTCGTCGCACGCACGCTCGGCTTCGACGCGGTTGCCGCCTACGGCCTCGCGGTCGCCGCGTCGGTCATCGCGTCGAAACTGCTCGGCCTCGGTTTCAGTTCGGAACTCAACCGCCGCCTCAGCCTGCGCGACCCGCTGCCCGCGATCCACGATGCCCGCGCGTTGGGCGTCGTGTTCTGCACGCTCTATCTCGTCGTCTGCGCGGCGCTCGCCATCGCGCCGCTTGCCGGCCTCCGCGTCGACGCGTTCGGCATGCCGCCTCCCGTGGCGACCTGGATCGCGCTCGTCGCGCTCTCCGAGCATGCGGCCTCCGAAACGAACGCCTGGGTCTATTCGCTGCATCGCCCGCGCGCCGGTTCGCTGCTGCTGTTCGCCCGCACCGGCGCATGGGCCGGCGTCGCGTGCGCCGGGCTGCTCGCCGGCGCGGTGCGTTCGATCGATACCGTCTTCGCGCTCTGGTTCGCCTGCAACGCATGCGTCGTCGCCGCGTCGTGGCGCGTCGTCCGCGCGCACGCGCGCCACGCGCACCGCCCCGCCCGGTTCGACGCGTCGCCGCCCGCACGCCGCATGCTCGGCGTCTGGCTGAACGGCCTGCCGTTCTACGCGGCGGGCATCGTACTGTCGCTGCTGCAATATCTCGAACGCTTCTTGGCCGGCAGTCACGCGGACGCGGCCGCGCTCGGCCGCTACATCTTCGTGTGGTCGATCGCCAACGCCGTGCAGGCGGTCGCGTTCTCGACCGTCGTCGTCGCGGCCGGGCCCGGCTTCGTGCGCACGCTCGCGGACGAACCCGGCCGGCTGCGGACACGCATTCGACGCGCGACGGTAGCAAGCGCGGGCGTTGCCGCCCTGTCCGGCGTCGCCATCCTTGCCGTTCAAGACGACCTGTTCCGCCTCGCGCACCAATCGGGCGACACGCGGGAAGTCGCCCTGCTCGCGGTGCTGCTCGCGTCGTTCGTGCTGCGCGCGGTCGCGGACGTGCTGTGGACCGCGGCGATCGCGCTGCGCGCCGGGCTCGCGACGATGCTGTCGATGGGCGTCGTCGCAGTCGTCTGCGTGCCGGCCGCCTGGTTCCTGACCGTGCATTTCGGCATGCCGGGCGCCGCGCTCGCGCACCTGACCGCCAGCGTCGCGATCGTCGCCGTGCTCGCACGGCTCGTCGCGCGTGGCGCACGCGCCGGCACGCCGCGCGCAACCCTGGAGACCCTGCCCGATGCTGCATAAGCTGACCGAAGCCGGGCCCGCGCTCAGCCGGGGATTGAGATCCGCGATCGCGACGCTGGCCGTATTGCTGTACTGGATCGTCTATGCAAAGGCCGGCGCGTTTCTCCCCGAATACGTGTTCCGGGACGCCGACAAGATCCAGAGCCAGATCGGCGGGTCCGGCGACTACGACGGCACGTCGTTCGATGCGGTCGCGAAGTTCTACGCGATGCTGGGCGCTTCCGGCACGCACGTGCTGACCGCCGCGATCGGTGCGCTGTGCATCTGGATGACGATCGCGCACGCGCGCCGCGTCGGGTCGTTCGTCGCGAGCCTCGTGCTGCTCGCGCCGTGCGTATTCTTCAACCTGTTCGTCGCGAGCAAGGACACGCTCGTCGTGCTGATGGCCATCGTGCTCGCCCGCGTCGCGCAGCGCCGCTCCATGTTCGTCACCGTCACGGCCGCCGTCGTGCTGTACGGCGGCTACGCGGCCGTCGTGCGCGGCTATTTCGCGCTGATTCTCGCGATCGCACTCGCCGCGCTGCTGTTTCGGCGCGGATCGTGGGGCCGCAGGACCTGGCTGATGCTCGCCGCACTGCTCGCGCTGTTCCTGCTGCCGAACGACATCTATTACCTGCTGCAGCATCCGCGCGACATGGCGGCCGACTATCTCGCACACGGCTCCCCGTTCGGCGCGCGCACCAGCTTCCACAACCTCGTCGCGCCGGATTCGTTCGGCGCGTTCTGCATGAACTACCTGTACGCGCTGTCGCGGCTGAATCTGCCCGTGCTGTTCTCGCCGGGGCCGAAGGAAATCGCGATGCAGGTGTTCGTCTGGATCGCGCTGGCCGCCGTGTGGCGCCGTGCGCGCCATGACACGAAGCCTGCCCGCGACGTGCTCGCCGCGCTCGTCGTCGGGCACATCGCGGTGTCGATGCTGTTCGAGCCCGACCTGGGCAGCTACACGCGCCATCTGTCGAGCGCGGCGCTGCTGTGCGCCGTACAGTTCGCGACGGTGTCGCGCCCGGCGCGCAGGCCGGGCCGGCGACCCGATGCGCCCGGCATCGCCGTCGTCGACGCCCCGGCCGCCGTCCCCGGCACGCCCCCCGCCCGACGTCACGACCGCCCGTCGCGAGGGCGGCATGCGTGACGCCATGCGCGAACGCGCGTTCTTCCCGAACATCCAGGGCGCGCGCGCACTCGCCGCGCTCTCGGTGGTCGCCTATCACATGCACGTGCTGCCGTTCGGGCAGGCCGGCGTCGACGTCTTCTTCGTGATCAGCGGATTCATCATGTCGTGGGTCGCACCGGACGAAGGCCGTGCGTTCTTTCGCAAGCGCCTGATCCGGATCGTGCCGCTCTACTGGCTGACGACGATCGGCATCTACGCGATCGCCGTGCTGCGTCCGCAATGGCTGAACACGACGACGGCCGCGCCCGAATACCTGGTCAAATCGCTGCTGTTCGTGCCGTACGTCAAGGAAAACGGCCAATGGGGCCCGCTGAACCTGAACGGCTGGACCCTCGAATACGAAATGCTGTTCTACCTCGCCGTTGCGGCGAGTCTCGTGCTGGTTCGCGCCCGCCGTGCGACGGCGTGCGCCGCGCTGATGCTCGCGTCATTGTGGCTGTGGATCGAGATCGACGGCACGCCCGGCACCGTCGTCGATCATCTCGGGCGTCCGGTCGTGCTGGAGTTCGGCCTGGGTGTCGTCGCGTACCGGGTGCTGCAAACCGGCATCGCGAGCCGCATCGCCGCACCGGTATGGGCGGTCGTGGCGGTCGGCGCGGTCATGACGATTCCGCTGTCCCACGCCGTATACGGTACGCCGCAGGCATTCACACGGATCGCGCTATGGGGCGTGCCGTCGTGCGTGCTGATCGTTGCGCTGGTCGCGCTCGACATGCGCAACCGGACGATCACGAACCGGATGGTGGCGGCGCTCGGGTCCGCCAGTTATTCGATCTATCTGATCCATCCGTACGTCATCGGCATCGCCGACAAGATTCTCGGGATGCGCGCGGGCCTCCAGACGGGGGCCGGCATCGTTGGTGCGTGCGCCATCCTGGTCATCGTCTGCGTGGCCGGGCATGTCTGCCACGTCCGGATCGAACGACCGATGGTAGCGGCGCTGAACCGACATACCTCGGCGTCGCGCAAACCGACGACACCCCCCTGATCGCGCAGATTTCGTCCACGCCCGACAGAGCGCATGAGAAATGCACGCGGTAGGCGACTCAATACGCTCATCTCGGCGAAGCCGGTGATCGAAAGGACTGAACTGCCGTCGGTTCGTCGGCCTATGCTTCCAGCATATAAAAATGCGAGGAATGAAGCCCGGAAACGGGTTCACCCTCGCATTCGTCAAACCAGGCAACCGCCGTGATATCGGAAATTGCCCCTCGCCTTGCTTCTCGCCGACCGCCGTGGCCATGCGCCGATCAATCGGCTCGGCCATCGTCGTGATGCGAATCCGTCACGCCGGCATCGATATCGCTGTACCACGCCCCGTCGATTCGATCTCGACAACACGTGCCAAACGCGAACGCCGCCCTATTCTCACTGATAATCCAGCAACACGGTCATCGCACCGCTTACCGTGCCCAGCGTAACCTTCGCATCGGTCTTGATATACGATGCCAGCATCGGAACCGCATACGAACCGCCCGTGGCCTTTTCGTAGGCATTCAGCTTGATCGAGGTGCCGAAAGTCGCCGGCACGCCCTTGTCGTCGGTAATCCGGAGCTTCACGCCGCTGGCGGTCGACCCGGTGCCGAGCGGCAACACCCCCGGGGCATTCGCGATCGCGCCGCCACGCGGCTGGAGTACATAGCCGACCCGGTTGTATCCCTTCGGACAATTCTCGACCCGGATCTGGAAACTGTGAGCACCCACAGTCGAACCGACGTCGCCGAATTTATTCAACAGTGCACCCGGCAACGTCACATTCTGCGCCGGCGTCGAGCAGGTGCCGTCGATCGGCGTGACTGATCCCTGAAGGTAGATATTCAATTCGCGGCCGTTGGCCATATAGAGCGAGAAATAGCCCGACCTGGTCGTCCCTAGCGATCCCCTTTGAATGGGAGTGCCGCCGCTAAGCAGTTGCACTTCGAGCGGTTGAGAGAATTCGATCCGTTTTTCAGGCGTAGCCTCTTGGTTATCAATGGGTTTTCCTTCGACCAACAGACGCGCCAACACACCCGTCACGTTCGTCGCAATCGCCGGGCCATTTCCCCACGCGGAACCACCATAGGGGAAGAGTAAGTTTGAAATTATGGAGCACTTCGATAACCCGCACGCCTCCATCGGCGAAATGTAATGCCGCCCCAGCACGACATAACTGGCAGTGATCCTCGGGAACGCAATCTCCATCCCGAATGCAGTGATGTCGGTCGCCCGCGCCGATTGCAATGCTCCAGCCGCCAGCAACACGAGCGGCACCATCGTGCATAGCGCGCGCATCCGGCGCGGTCGCGTCAAGTCGTTTGTCGTCATCTCGTCACTTCCTCTTTCCTGGTATTCACTATCGGATCGCACGGCGGCGGCGCTACGTGAAGCGCCGCCCGGTCGCCGTGTCGGCAAACCCGGAGACATGTCACTGCGCATCGCACACCGCATCGAACCGCCGCACGGCATTGTTTCGCGCGCTGCTTTTTGCGACAGGCAACGCGTATCGGATTGAACACAGCGCGTTCGCGTCTTCGCTCCAGCGCACGGTCAGCGTCCCGTTGTCGTCGAGCCCGCGCGCGAATATCCGGCCACCCTGCCCGACGACGCCAATTTCCTTGCCCGACGCATCGACCACCGCCGCGCCGAACGGCAGCGTGCCGCCGTCCGCACGACGCGCGTCGATCACCGCCGATTTTCCCGATATCGTCTGGAACGACAGCATCGGCACCGCACCGGCGCGCGGCGCAATCTGCTGCGTCGTCGCCTTGATTTCGACGTCGGTCGACAAACCTTCCGGATCGAGTTCGATCGCATTCATCGAATACGGCGTCAGATAGGGCACGACCGCATACCCGCGCCAGTCGACACGCGCGCCCGGTGAATTGAGCACGCGCGCACCCGCCGCATCCGGCGCATTGACGATCGCGAAGGTTTCCGACAGCGGCTGCGCGAACGTGATGCCGCCACGGTGCGCGACCACTCCGCCGCGGATGCCGAGCGAGCCCTGTTGATAGCCGGTGCCGGCGCCCGCCGTGGCCGATACTTCGCCATAGGCGCCGCGATAGACGACCGAGCCGCTGCCGTCGTTGCTCGCGCTGCCGCCACCGCCGGACGAGCGGTTCGCCGTCACGCTGTACGACAGCCGATCGTCGTGAAGCGACGAGCCCGACACCGTCGCGAGCGCCTGCGTCTGGCCGTTCGTGTTGTGCGAGAAGCTCGTCGTCGCCATCGTCGACGACGTCTTGCCGAGCGGGATCGTCGCGCTCACGTAGTACTGCGTTTCGTTCCGGCCCATGCTGTTCTGCTGGCGAAGCACCGAAACGCCGTAGCTGACGTTGCGGAACGTGTTCGAATAGGACGCCGAGTAGCTGACGTCCGAACCGCCGCGATTCCAGTAATTCATCGCCGACACGGAGAGCGCCAGCCGGCCGCCGCGGTCGCCGAACGCCTGGTTGACCGTCAACGACGCACGGCTGCGCTGCCGCGCCACCGAGTCGACCGACCCCCGGTTGTCAACGCGTTCGCGCACGAGCATCGCGTCGTTCAGCCCGAAATAGCCGCTGGTCGAATAGCGATAGGCGGCGATCGTCACGTCGGTTTGCGTCTGCGTGATCGACTTCGAGTAGCTGACGCGCGCACTCGTCCCGTTGAAGCGCTTGACGCCCGGCACCGAGGTCGACGCCTGCGTGACGTCCATCCCCAACGCGCCGAACGGCGTGTTGAACGCGCTGCCGAGCATCACCGAGAGATAGCCCTGCGCGGCGGTAACACCGCCGTACCCGGTCAACAGATTCGTGATGCCCTGCTGCCACGTGCCCTGCATGAACAGCGGATTACGGTCGCTTTGCGTATCGCGCACCGTCCCCGCGACGAAGCTGTAGCGGTGAATGCCGGGCCGCAGCGCCATCGGCACCGCCGCATACGGCACGCTGAACTGGTGAACCGAACCGTTGGCCTCCGTCACCGTCACCTTCAGGTCGCCACCGTAGCCCGTCGCGTACAGGTCGTCGATCTCGAACGCGCCCGGCGCGACGGTCGTCTCGTAAATCGTCACGCCGTTCTGGCGGATCGTCACCTTCGCGTTGCTGTTCGCCACGCCGCGAACGACCGGCGCATAGCCGCGCATCGACTCCGGCAGCATCCGGTCGTCCGACGCGATCTGCACGCCACGGAACTGCGTCGAATCGAACAGTTCGCCTGTCGTATACGATTCGCCAACGGTCAACTGCGCTTTTAACGCGGCGAGGTCTCGGCGCACATAGGTTGCGATATCCTGATACTTGCCGCCGCCCGCCGTCGCCCAGTTGTACGAGCCCTCGTGCCGGAAATGCCATGGCCCGAGGTTCATGCCGGCCGTGAGACCAACGTAGCCTTGCGTGAGCGTCGGCCCGCCGGAATTGCGATGCGTGTAGAGGTTCGCGTTGTAGTTCAGCATGCCCATCGTCACGCCGGAATCCCAACGATTCGGGCCGACGTAGCCGCGCGGGCTACGGCGCAGCACGCTTTGCGGAATGCTCAGGTTGAGCCGCTGCTCGTCGAACGTGAAAACGGCCAGCGCGTCGGGAATCGCGTCCGGCAGCGCCATGCAGGCGTGTCCGTCGCGCAATTGCGCGAGCGCATCGGCATGCAGCCGTTCGACGTCGACGCCGATATCCTGCAGCAGCCGCTCGTCGAAACACGGTTGCGCGTCGATCGACTTCGCGGACGCGCGGAACGTGACCTGGGTGCTCGTGACAAGGTTGTCGTTCACGTAGACGTCCACGGCATACATGCCCGGCATCACCGCGTTGCCTTTCTCGAAGCGCGACAGATCGGCCGCGTTGCGCCCGCCGTCAGTCAGGAAGCCGCTGTCGAACTGCACGCTCGCCACCTGGGTCGCCACGGCTTGCGCGTTCCCGGCGCCGGCCAGCGGCACCTGTTCGGCGCCGGCGGATGCATGCCAGCCGGCAATCGCCGACATCACCATTGAAGTAATCAGACTGACGCGCGGCGCAGAGCGCGTACCAGCACCGCATCCAATAAGTCGATTCATTTTTTCTCCGAATTTACTTCGGATAACGAATTTCTTTATTCGATCGTCCGAAATTTATGTCGTTTGCTGGATCGCACGAGTTCGAAATCAGCCTGCAGGTACTTCCTGTGTGACCGGCACGATCGAACCGGGCCACACGTGCCTGTTATCAGTCGTTCCGCTTGCCGCCGATATCGCTTTTCTTGGGCGGCCGGATCGCGCCCCAGTCGTCGATGATGCTGTAGTCGACCGTTGCCCGCGCCGGCACGGCGCCGAGCTCCTGAACGTCGAAGGTGGCGGAATCCTGCGGGCGAATGAAGCCCGGTTGCAACACGTACTTGCGCCCTTCCGCCTCGAGTTCGATCGCACCGAGGTTCACGACGTATGGCCCGGCATTGGTCGCCTTGAGCGCGACGCCGCGCCCATCCTGCTTCGAAACGATCGTCCAGCTCACCTGGTCGGCCGCGTTGGCCGCGCTACCCGGCAATCCTGCCGGCCGATACATCATTTTGATCCGCGAGCGGAATGCAAGTTGAATCCGGTTCGCGTCGTCGTTGCCTTCCACTTTCGGCGGCACTTCCAGCACGTTCAGCCAGAACAGCGATTCGCGGTCGGCAGGCAGCGGCTCGCCGGCATACAGCACTCGCAGCGACTGTCCCTTGCCGGGATCGAGGCGGAACATCGACGGCGTCAGCGCGAACGGCACGACGATCTGTTCCGGCGACTCCTTCGCGTTGCCGGTATCGATCCACGCCTGAACGAGTGCCGGCGAATTGCCGTCGTTCATCAGGCGCACCGTGACTTCACGGCTCTCGCCCGGAAAAACGACACGCGTTCCGGTAACCACGACGCTCGCCTGTGCGCATTGGGCCCACACGGTCGCGCATAGCGCGAGTGCTGCCAGGGATTTCGGCATCCTCCAGTTCATAGGTCAACTCGTTTGGTAGATCGTACAAGCCGCGGCTCCGGGCGGAGCGAGCTTGAAGATGGGTCAGGGAGAAATGGGAAACCACCCTGCACGATACCGGGCGGCTTCCCCGTGCGAGACTTACTGGTAGTCGAGCGAGTACTGGATGCGCGAATTCGCGGAGCCGGCGGTTGCCTTGCCGGTTGCGTGGTATTCAGCGTAGTAGTTCAGCGTGGCGGCGCCGTCCTTCAGCGCGACGACCTGCGAGTTCTGCTGCGAGCTCGCGAGGCCTGCCTTGATCTGTTCCTGCGCATCGTTCAGCAGGCTGATCTGGACGTTCGACGCGACGGTATCTTCCGCGCCGGTCGACACGAGGTTCAGGCGGCCGCTGGCGGTATCGACCGTGCTGCCCGCTTCGAACACCGTCGACACCTTCGTCGACTCGCCCGTGCAACCGCTCAGCTGGATCGAGAACGGCGTGCGGCCTGCCACGTCGCCCGAGTTTGCCAGCGCGTTCACCGACACGCTCGGCAGCTTGACCGTCATGTTCTTGTCGCCGGACGCACCGCCGCCCGCGCTGATCGTGCAGGTGGTCGACAGCACCTTGCCGTTGAATGCGATTTCACCATCGGCAGCCATCGCCGGCGACATCGATGCGATGATCGCAACCGCTGCCGCACCCTGAATGAAACGAGCTACATTGAGTTTTTTCTGCATACAGTCACCCTAGATTCAGTTTATTTAAATGAAGCCACTTAAATGAAGCGTTACTCCCGCAGCGCATATCCTTGATTAACCGTCAAGACATGGCTCACATGCTTCAGAATCAATTCTGACGTTTATTGATTGAATCGAATATGAGACGATTACTAAATAAAACCTCACGCCATTAGTACAAGTACTAAAAAAATGAGATAACCCCGGAGAAACGCCAAGTGATCGAAAGAGAAGTGAGATCGATAGGAAACAGCTTCGCACTCCTTCTGGATCCAGACTCGCTTGCGGCAGGCCGCGACGCAAGGCGAAGCGATCCAGGATGCACGCCATGCATGCCCGCCGGTCGCTCGCCCCCGCGCGACGACTACCGTCTGGTGCGCGGCATCGTCGGCCGCCGTCGGTTCCCGGTCACGCGGCCTGACGCTGTTCGACCAAACATGAAATCCATCGCCGGGACCTGATCGACTACCGGCGGCCGCCCCGGTGGCGGGCGATATGAAGCCGGTGCCTCGGCGACATCTCGACAACTTCGCAACGCATCGCGCGCGGCCTCGTTTTCCGGAAGCGATTGCACGCTGAATCGCAGGCCACGCAAACGCGAAAATCGGCCGAGCCGGTTCGCCGACGGCAATCCGGATGCATCGCGCCCGGCGCGTCATGGCCGGGGACAAGGCGACGATCCCGTCATGCGGCACGGTCGGACTTGCGCCCGACACCGACACCGATCGCAGCTACGCGGAATCGTGAGGCCCGTCCGCGCGCGCCTCGGACAGCGCCATCAAGGCACGCTCCATTGCGCCTCGGAACGACGGCCAGATCTCCCGGAATGCAGCCAGTTCGCCTTCATTCAACGTTCTCTCTGCGGACGCGCACGCGTCTCTCGCTTCCGTTGCATGAGAAAGCGCGAAACCGCCGCGCATCGAATGAAGTTCGATCCTGACCAGATCGCAACGATCGTTCGCCAACGCGCTTTCGATCGCGGTCAAGGAATGCAGCGTCGCCGCATGCAACGTCCGCCTGATCTCGTCCGTCATCTCCGGATTCGCGCGATGATCCGGACGCCCGGCATCCGTCTGCGCATCGCGACAGGCATGCCGCCGCAACACGGCTTCGAGCGCACCGATCGACAGCGGCTTCAGCACGACCTCCACCACGCCGGCCCGCTCGCAGTGCCGGCGGTCCTCATCGGTCGCATGCGCGGTCATCGCGATCACCGGCACCGTCGCACCCTGCTCCCGCAGAAAATTCGCCAGCGCGAATCCGTCCAGTTCCGGCATGCCGAGATCCGTCAGCACGACGTCGAACGGATGCGTGAAGTACGCGCGCATCGCCTCCACGCCGTTGGACACGATCGTCGCGTCGTATCGCAACGCATCGAGCTGATCGCGCAGCAACGCACGGCTCGCCGGATGATCCTCGGCAACCAGCACGCGCAGTGGTTCGTCGTCGTCCGCGGCCGGCGCGTGCGGTTCGACGCCGTCCGTCGCATCGCCGCCCTCATCCGGCTCCGGCACGTCGCCGTAACCGCCCGCCGTGTCGGCGAACGCCGGCAGTTCCGGCGCGGCTGCCCGCCACCCGCCGGGCGCCTCGCGCAGCGGCAACGCCGCCACGAACGTCGAGCCTTCGCCGACGCGGCTGTCGACGCTCAGGTCGCCGCCCATCAACCCGACGATGCGCCGGCACAGCGGCAGCCCCAGGCCGGTCCCGCCGAAGCGGCGGTAGATCGACGCGTCGGCCTGGATATACACGTCGAACAGGGTGGGCAGGCTGTCCGCCGGAATGCCGATACCGGTATCGCGAACCACGATCTCGACGCGCTGCGCGCCCGTGCCGCCCGGCGCGAGCCGCACGTCGACCGTCGCGCCGCCGCGCTCCGTAAACTTGATCGCGTTACCGACCAGATTCGACATCAGTTGACGAAGCCGCGTCGGGTCGCCCACGTAGCCGTCGGCGAGGTCCGGCGCGATACGGCAAGCCAGTTCGAGGCCTTTCGCATCCGCGAGCGGCCGGAACATCGCGATCACGTCGGTCGCGACGCGGCGCAGATCGAACGGAATGCTTTCGAGCACCATCTGGTTCGATTCGGCCTTCGACAGGTCGAGCACGTCGTTGATCACGCGCAGCAAGGTGTCGGACGACGACGCGACCGTCCTCAGGCGCCGCCGTTCCGCCGGCGGCAGGGTGGCGCGCGCCATCAACTCGAGATTGCCGATGATCGCGTTGAGCGGCGTGCGGATTTCGTGGCTCATCGTCGCGAGAAACGTCGACTTGGCCTTGTTCGCATGCTCGGCCGCCTCGCGCGCTTCGCGCAGCGTCTCCTCCACCGCCTTGCGCGCGGTGATGTCGATCAGCGTGCACAGCAGCACGTCGATGCCGCGATACTTGGCGCGCACCATGTGCGCATCGAGATAGACGGCGCCGTGTTCCGCATGCTCGATCGTGAACTCGTGCGTGACGAGCCTGCGTGCGCCGCCGTCGCGCACCGCGTCCCGATAAAGCTGCCACAGCCGCTTGCCGAGCGGCAGGCCCGACACGGCCCTCTCGTACGCGACCATCGCGTCATTGCGCACGATCGTGTCGCCGTCGATGATCGACAGCAGCGCCAGCCCGGCCGGCGCCGTGCGGATCAGCGTCCGGTTGAGCGCCTCGCTTTCGATCAGGCGTATCGCACGCCGATTGGCGGGGCGCAGCGCGCGCCGGTCGAACAGCACGATCGCGGCCCACAGCACCGCGATGCCGAACAGCGCCAGGCCGGACGTGATGCCGATCCGCATGGCATTCGCCAGCACCGCGCTTCGCCAAGAATAGCGCCGGATCAGCACGAGATCGGATTCGCCCACACGGTCGCCGAGCACGAACCAGTCGCCGATGCGGTGCGGGATGACCGGAACGGCACTTCGATTCAGGACGCGCGCGAGCGTTCGCGCGACGAGCGCGCCGTCGCGCAGCCTTCCGTACACGACCTGTCCGTTCGGGGCGACGAGCATGTTCTCCACGTCGGGCGTCTGGGACGCCATGATCCGGTCGAGCTCGGGACGGCCGTTGAAGACGAGCCACGCAAACGGCTTGCCGTCCACGTCGTTCAGCAACTGCGCGAAGCGGATCACGGGCCTGCCGAGCACCGGATCGTCGCGCGTCTCGATGACGAGGCCGGCGTGGGCATCGGCCGGTTCGAGCCGGCGCGCAAGCGCCTTCAGCCCGGACGAATCGAATCGCGCGGGGGCCCGCCTGGCCAGTTCGGCGCCGAACAACACCACGAAGTCGCCGTCCACGCCGACGAGATAAGCCGAGAACTGCCTGGCGATCGAAACCGGCGACGGCGTCGACACCGCGTGGCCCATCCGGTAGAGCGCGCCGATATAGCGCGCATACGCGGCCGGCGATTTCCCGGACGCGAGATCGGCGAACCCGACGACCGTCGACTCGCCATGCGGGTCCAGCCAATCCAGCCGGCCGCCACGGTCGATCATGGCTTGCAGGTCGGACGGCGGCACCGCATCGGAGCTGCGGTTGGCCGCGGTCATGTTGTCGGCAAAGCGCCCCAACAACACCTTCGTCACCTGCAATTCGCCGTGCAGTTCCGCCGCGTCCCTCAGGAACGACGAACGCATCTGCGCGACGTAGTCGCCGACGGCGAGTCGCACGACGAGCAGCGCACACAGCATGATGAACGCGGTAATCGCCACGCCTCCGCCGTACAGCAGCCCCTGCTGCTGACGCCGGACCCTGCCCGGCTCGAACGGCTTCCGGCCGACGGCGGCGGCCTGCGCGGCCAGCCTTTTCAATTTTTCGGGCATACGATCCGCCGGGGTTGCACTATCGCCGGCCCCGGGCCGGCATTCGCCCGCGCCCCCGGCAGCTTGCCGGGGAGGCGACCGTGACGACGCGTCGAACCGGCACGCCGGAGCGGCATCCGCACCGCGCCTGCCGCGCGGCTCGCCCGCCCGCTACCCGCGCCGGGTCGTGCGCGCACGTCAGTCCCGCGCGGCGGGCCCGCCCCGACCGGACGGAGCCTGCACGTTGCCTTCGTCCGCATAGCGGATCAGGTCGGCGTCGCGGACGATCCCGAGCTTCTTCATCGCGCTCGACTTCTGGGAGCTGATGGTCTGCTTGCTGCGATGCAGCTGCGTGGCGATCTCGCCCACTGTATAGCCCGCACCGAACAGCCGGACCACCTCGATTTCGCGCGTGGTCAGCGCACGCGCGACGGACACGGCATCGCCGTCCTGCAGCAGCTGCTTCACGAACGGCGACATGTAGTTCGCGCCGACATGGGCCGCATGCACGGCGCCGATCAGGTGCGACAGCGCATCCGACTTGCTGAGGATGCAGTTCACGCCCTGCTTCTGGATCGCACGCAGCACGCTCGGGTTGTCGATCATCGTGATCGTCACGATACGCAGCGCGGGGTAGCGGCGCTGCAGGAACGACAGCAGCACGAGACCGTCGCCGTACTTGCCGCCGGGCATCACATAGTCGAGCACGAGCACGTCGCTCGGCTGCGCATCGAGCGCCGCGACCAGGTCCGTCGAATCCGAAACGGTATTCACCAGCTTGATCGTGCTGTTGCCTTGCAGCGCCTGCGACATTCCGAGCGCCGATGCCGGGTGGTCGTCCGCCACCATCACGCGCACTGAGAATTCGTCCATGTTCCTGTTTCTCCCCGAGGCTTTCCGTCACGCATCCGGCTCGCGGCGCGACGCCCGCATGCTCGCGTCGTCAGCCGATCGTCAGCCGCATTCGGCTCGCCGGACAATATTGACCCAATTTTAAGATAAATCCGGCTGCATTCATCGCGGGCGGGCGGACCGTCGATGCACCGCCCATCCCGCTCGCCGACAGGCTGGTGCGCTGCGGCGGCCACATCGCGCGGCCCACGGGCCACGGCATCGAAAACCGCGCCCCCGGGAAAGCCGTTGCGCCGCGCACCCACACGCGCCAGCGGCGGCCCTTGCGGCCGGCTGGCCCGAGTCGGTCGTCCCGACCGACGCTATCGTACGCCGTGCGGCGCGACGGGCCGGCGCGTCACGATCCCGACGCGCGCCGGCCCGATGCCGCGCGCTACCGGTGCACCGACTCGCCGGGTTCGTCGAATCGGCCGTTTTCCTGGCGCATTTTCCATTCGCTGATCGCGCGACGTCTCTGCGCCGGCGACATCAGCAGGTACTCGTTCATCATCGTCAGAAACTCCTTGCGCGAACGCTCGGACAGCGTCGCGAATTCGATCAGCAGTGTGAATATTTTCCCCAGGTGACGCATGGCCTTCCCCTCCAGTGTGAATTGAAATGTGCTCTGCGACTGGCGCCGGCACTCTGCCTCTGTTATTTCGAACATGCGTTACTGCGTTACCTGTTGTCGGTTACTTGCCCGTCAGTGCCGACTCGCGATCGGCCTGCCCGCGCGGCGCGCGGCGCGATGCGGCGTCGCACCGCTGCCATGCAGGCGCGAGCACGCCGTGCAGGTGCGCAAGCGTCACGGGTTTCGTCAGCACGCGCCGCACGCCCGCCGCCATGCAGCGGCGCATGCCTTCGGGCGTCACGTGCGACGTGATGACCACCACGTCGCTCACGGCCCCCTGGTCGCGCGCGGCTTCGGCCAGCACGTGCGCGGGCAGGTCGTGAAGATCGGCGGCGATCAGCAGCACGTCCCAGCCGCCGCCGGCCAGCGATTCGAGCGCCGCGCGCCCGGACCCGACCTCCGCCACCCTGCAGCCGAGCGCGTGCAACTGCTCGCGGAAAATCGGCCCGTCGACGGCTTCGTCGTGCGCGACCAGCACACGCAATGCACCGGACGCGGGCTGCGGCGGCCATGCGTGCCCGGCGCGCTGCCGGCCACGCGTCGCGACGTGCGACGGTTCGCCGGCGGACGACACGGCGTCCGCACTTGCGCCGCCGCACGCCAGCGCGGCACGCAGGCCGCCGAGCGAATAGCTCGAGACGCGCACCGTGCCACCCGCGCGATGCGGTTCGAGCGGGCCGTCGCGCGTGGCGAGGATCAACGGCGCGCAGCCGTGCAGGCCGCCCAGCTCCGCATGCGACCAGGTGTCCGGATCGCCGAACAGCACGACCGGGCCGGCCAGATCGCCCGGCAGGCTCGACAGGCTGTCGTACACATCGACATCGAACCCCCATGCGTGCAGGTGCGGCAATGCGAACTCGCGCCACGCGCGATGCGCGGCAACGAGCGTCAGCGCGCCTGCCTGGGCGCCTGCGCCGTGCGGCCGGCCGAGCACCGCGACGCCTGCGCCGAGCGGCAGGTGCATCGTGAAGCAGCTGCCGACTCCCGGCTCGCTCGCCACGTCGATGCGGCCGCCCATCGCCGCGATGAGGCCATCGCACAGCGCGAGCCCGAGCCCCGTGCCGCCATAGCGGCGCGTGATCGACGTATCGACCTGCGAGAACGCCTTGAACAGCGCGCGGCGATGCTCGGCGGCAATGCCGATGCCGGTGTCCTCGATCGCGACCGACAGCGCCGGCGCGCCGTGCCCCTCGGCAACGACGGCCACGCGTACGGTCACGCGGCCTGCGCTCGTGAACTTGATCGCGTTGTTCAGCAGGTTGCCGAGCACCTGCGCGAACCGCGTCGGATCGCCGCGCATCCGCTGTGCATCGGACGCGCCGATTTCGCAGAACAGTTGCAGGCCCTTCGCCTTCGCGATCGGCGCAAACGCACTCAGCTCGCGCGCGACCGCCGCGATCACGTCGAACCCGATCGACTCGACCTGCATCGCGCCGGCCTCGATCTTCGACAGATCGAGAATGTCGTTGACGAGCGCGAGCAGGCTCGTCGCCGACGTGCGCAACGTGTCGACGCGGCCGTGCTGGACCGCGTCGAGCGCCGAGCGCTCGAGCAGCTCGAGGTTGCCGAGGATCACGTTCAGCGGCGTGCGGATCTCGTGGCTCGTTGCCGCGAGGAACGACGATTTCGCGGCATTGGCCGAATCGGCCGCGCGCACGGCCTCTTCGAGCTTCTGCATCAGCCGGTGCTTCGCGGTCGTGTCGGCAACCGCGGCGATCAGCACGTCCTCGCCCTGATAGCGTGCGCCGCACGCCGTGAATTCAAGATGCAGGTGCGCGGCCGCGCCGCTGCCGACCACGAGATCGTCGTGCAGCACGCGGCCCGCGCCGCCGTTCGCGACGTGCGCCTGCCACGCGGCGGCCATCTGGTTCGACAGCTCGCGATGATCGCCGCCGATCCGCGCGACCATTTCCCTGAGCGCGGGGCTCGCGAGCATGCAGCGCCCGTCGTCGCGCGCGATCAGCCCCAGCCCGATCGGCGCCATCTCGATCACGCTGCGGCACAGCGCCTCGCTGTCGACCACGCGCTGCGAGCGCGCGTAGAGCGGTGCGAATTCGCGCCGGTGAAAGCGCAACAGCAACACCCACATGACCGCGAGCGTCAGCAGCGTAGCCGCCATCAGCGTGCCGGCCGAATGCCCGACGCCAGACGCGATATCGGCCCACGACAGCGCGTAGGCGAAGGTCCAGCCCGTCGATTCGAGCTTGCCGTGAAACAGCAGGAAGCCGTCGCGGAACGCCGGCGAACCCGGGGTCGCGCCGCTGCGCCACGGAGCCAGTTGCAGCAGGCGCGCGGCGCGATCGGCGTCGCGCGCGGCGGGATCCATGGCAACGAGCCGCCCGTCGGCCGTCGTGATGTAGAACGCGCCGTCGGGCCGATAGTCGGCCAGCCACGACAGCAGGTAGTCGGGCGGATATTCGGTCACGAGCACCGCAAACGTTTTACCGTTGTCGTGTGCCTCGGCCGCGATCCGGATGCGCGGCTGCCCCGATACGGGATCGGTGAACGGTGCGAGCCAGCGCACGTGCGGGCGGGCGTCGACGATGCCCGGATATGCACGATCGAAATCGATACGCAGCGCATCGAGCACACGGGCGCGATCGTCGGGCGACACCAGCGCGGGATCGTCGCGGTTCCGGTTCGGCACCAGCCCGAACATGCCCGTGCGCGTGCTGTAGTGATAGCCCTCCAGCGTGCGCCCGCGATTGAGCGAACTCGCCGCGCAGATGCGCGACAGCAGCACCGACAGCGACAGGTAGCGGGCGACCTCGACGCGGTCGCCGGTTTGCCCCGGCACGCCGAGCACGAGCGACGGATGCGGCCGGATCGCGACGCGCTGGTCGTCGCTGAAGAACGCATCGACGAGCGGTTCGGGCGCGCTATCGGCCTCGCGCCAGATCAGCTGCGCATTCGCGACGCCGTTGCGGAACGAGGTCTCGCTCACCTGGATCTCGTTGAGCGTCTGCTCCAGGCCGTTCAGGTAGTTGCGCCGCTCTCCCTCGACATGGCCCGAGACGATCGCCGTCATCCCGAGACCGCAAGCGATCAGGACCAGGACGGTAACGACGATGCCGCCACCGAACACCGAAATGCTCAGGTAGCGGCGGAGGGCTTGAAGCGGGCTCTGCGACATGACACGCGACGAGGGTCGCGCCCTCGAACGATGCCGATTCGAAACGCGACGTCTTGCCGGAACTCACCCTGGAAAAGATGGAATGAATGCCGACGATGCCAAACGTGTGGGAGAGCGTCCACCCCGAATGAACCGTTTCGTACACGTCAAGTTCTATTGATTGAATATTTAGAACTTGACCTAGACTCGACGTGGAAAAAGGGCGCGCCAGGGCGCGTTCAGGCTGCGTGCACGGCACACCCGACGTGCAACCGGGAGGATGCGGAAACGGGAAAAAGGCGGGGGCGAGCCGTCGAGCGGCAACCCCCGCGGAGGCGCCGCTCAGGCGGCGAGGCACATCGTCGGCCGTCGGGCGACGGCCGGTCAGTTCTGGGTGAGCGGGTTGAGCGTCGTGCACAGGAACCCCGTGCAGTTCGCGGGCTTGAAATAGAACGATGCCATCACCGGCGTCGACACGCCGAGCGCGAGATCGCCCAGATACGCGGTGCTCTGCGCGCCGAATGTATCGGCCTGCTGGACGAAGCCGGCGCCGCTCGACTGGATCGCGGCCGACTGGTACGTGAAGGTCGACGATTGCGTCCGGTCCTTCACGTAGACCCACGAGATCGTGCTGCCGAATTCCATCCCGCCCTTCGCGCGATAGCCCTTCGCGCCTTCGCTGTTCGCCTGCGCGATGAAGTCGCCGACGGTCGTCGTCGGCACCAGTGCATCGTACGCATAGGTCGAGTTCGACGCGTTGTTCTTCATGTACACGTTCGCCTGCGACGACGGCACCGTCCCCACCTGCATCGGCCCCAGGAACCAGAAGCCCGACTGGCCCTGGCCGTTGGCCTGCGTGAGGAACGCGTTCGAATCGGCCGGCAGGGCGGCCGTCGTGTACGTGTAGGTGGCCGGCGAGCCGCCGTCCTTGCGATAGAGATAGCCGTACGCGTACGGCCCTTCGAAGCGATAGCCGCTCGCGCCTTGCGTGTTGGCCTGGTTGACGAAGCTCGTCATGTCGGACGGCGCCGCCTGCAACTGATAGGTGTACGTCGGCACGGTGCCGTCGTTCACGAAGATCGAGCGCGACCCGCCGCTGGTCGGGTCGTAGTAGTCATCGCCCAGATAGCGGTAACCCTTCGCGCCTTCGCTGTTGAGCAGCGTCAGGAAGCTCGCCTGGTCCGCCGCGGTCGGCTGCGCGTCGTAGCGCAGCGTCAGCGTGGCGCCGCCGGAACCGCCCGCGCCACCCGAACCGCCCGAACCGCCGCTTCCGGTACCGCCTGAGCCCGTGCCGCCGGCGCCGCCATTGTTGCTCGTGCCCGAGCCGCCGCCGGACGACGCGGGCGAAGCGCTGTCGTCGCCGCCGCAAGCAGTCAGCGCGAGACAGGTCAATGCGATCACGGCGACGGTTTTCATCGGGGTCCCCTCGAAACGAACAGGACGAACGAAGCCGGCGCGCGGATCATGCCGCACGCACGGACGCTTGCGAAGCGGAAACCGGCCTGCGGCGCACCGCCGGCCGGGAAACGTCAGTTGACCTGGAGCTGGCCGCCGCGGCCGAGGCCGCCCTTGACGTCCTGCGCCTTGTAGCTGCGCAGTGCGATGACCATCTTGTTGTACGCGTCGATGAACGCGACGACGGTCGCCTTGCCTTCCGGCGTCGTCGAGAAGCCCGCGAGCGCGCCGCCCACGCCGCCGCCGAAGCCGCCCAGCGCCGCGCCGTAGTTGGTCGCCGTCGAGCTGCCTTCCGACGCCGCGATCTGCACGGCCGAGCGCACGTCGAACAGCGTCAGCGTGACGACCGACGCCTTCGACTGCAGGTGCCCGGCCACCGCCGCCACCGCGCTGTTGCCGATCAGCCCGCCGATCATGCTGCCGATGCCGCCGATCGGCGAATCGTTGATGATGATCTGCGGTTCCATGTAGTAGTCGGCCGCGACACGCTGGCCCTTCTGCTGCTTCGAGCCCGCGCGATACTCGCCCGAGTTGCGCTGCAGTTCCGTGATGCGCGACAGGCGCGCGTCGCTCTTCTGGTTGCCGATCGAGGTGATCACGAAGCAGTTCGACTGCTGGACGGCCAGGCGCAGCAGCGGGTCGATCGACGTCATCTTGGTCGCGCTGCCGAACGGGCCCCACCAGTCGGCGTTACGGCCGTCGTCGACGGCGATCGTGCCGAGCGGCGACGCGCAGCGCTGCAGCCCCGAATCGGCGCCGGCGCTCGCGCCGCCCGCGGCCGCGCCCGTCACGCCGACGTTCTGGCCGCCGGGCGTCACCATGCCGCCGCAACCCGCCACGGACGCGCACAGCGCCGCGGCAAGCGCACCTTGAGTAAGACGTTGGGAAAAGATGGTCTTCATGTCGTTGTCGATCGATAGTGTCGTTGTTCGGCTTATGTGTTCGTGCGAACTTCGTAAGCCCCCCGGGCATGGCGCGATGGTGGTCTCCCCGCTGCCGCCCGTTGCTTCAGGTCCGGTCAGTAGTACCAGTACGTCTGATGCCAGACGCCGTAGTACTGATAGCCCGAGTACCAGTAGCCGTAATAGACGTCACGCCACTGCGTGCGCCATTTCCAGTCTTCTTCGTCTTCCTTCTTGGCCTTGCGGGCAAGGTCGAGCAGTTTCTTCGATTCCTTGTCGCCGCGCCCCGCTGCGATCGACAGCCACTTGTCCGCTTCGCGCGGATCGGAGCCCATTTCCTCGAGGCCGAACAGGTAGAAACTGCCGAGCGCCTTCTGCGCCTGCAGGTCGCCGCGCTCGGCCGCGTCGCGCATCCACTTGAGTGCCTGATAGCTGTCCTGACGCACGCCGTCGCCGCGGAAATAGCGCAGGCCGAGGTCGTAGGCAGCCTTCGGCTGGGCCTTCGCGGCCTGCTTCAGCGCGACGATCCGCGGATCTTCGCGGTCATCCGCATCGTCCTTCTTTTGGTAGGACACCTGATCTTTTGGACGATCGGAGCAACCTGTGTCGTCGCAGATCCGCACCGTGTTATTGGTCACGGAAGGATCCTGCGCGCACGCGGCCAGCAGCAGCATCAGCAGCCCCGGTGCGAGTAAACGGCGATACATTGGTACTTTCCTCAGGTTTTATTGGCGCCGCAATTCTTCGAGCCATCCCACCCCCGGGAGCACGCCCTATACCCGGTTGCGCGCGGCGCGGCGAATATAATCCGCCAGCACCGTCACGCACCCCAAGGCTCTCTCAGGTTCTCTCTTCGAATCGATCTGTCACTACCTAATACCGCCTATCGCAGCGCCGACTGCCGTCGGCAACGGTCTCCAAACATGACGCGACAAACAATAGTGACGTGGTGAGCAATAATAATGCAGAAAAATGGCATGTCAAGGTCATTCGCTTTTTCAAAGCTTGCATGGCGCGTCACTTTTGATATGCTGTTCCTCGCCAAAAACCCCTGGAGACCCCATCGAGATGTCCAACAGCGAGCAGGCCAACGTCGATCTCATCACCGCCACCAAGGTGCGCGACCTTCTGACCCGGAACGGCATTCCGCCACGCAGTCACAACACGACCATCGCGAACGTGCTGGGCCTCAGTTTCTCGGTCGTCACGCGCAAGATGAAAGGCCTGATCCCGTGGAACCTGTCGCAGTTGCAGGACATCGCGACGCACTTCGGCGTGCCGCCCGCGATCCTGCTCGACGACAAGGGCGCGCAGCCGGTCGCGGCCGAGATGATCGACGCGACGCTCGTGATCGAATCGCGCCGCTTCCGCTGCCGGGCTGCGATCTCGACCAAGGCCAGCAGCCAGATCGACACGGATTTCGTCGCGCTGCAGTGGCAGGGCGAATGGATCGTGACGGAGCGTCAGCACGCACGCGAGGGGCGCACGTATGCGGTCGACGTCATCGAGTTGCGCTCGAGCCAGCCCAACGTGTACGCGGCCCGGATCGCCGTGGTCGACGATTCGCAGGACGTCGCCGAAACGGTGTGTGAGTATTTCATCGAGAAAGGCGTGAACGCGATTCCGTATTTCGACGGCGCGACGTTCCGCAAGGCGCTGGAGGTCGAGGATTTCGACGGCTACATCCTCGACTGGATGCTCGGCGACCAGACGGCCGCCGAACTCGTGCGCGGCATCCGTTCGAGCGAGAACAGCGGTGCGCCGATCTTCCTGCTGACCGGCAAGATTTCGACCGGGGAAGCGAGCGAGGACGAGATCGCGCACATCGTGTCGCACTACAACGCGCGCTGCGAAGAAAAGCCGGTCCGCCTGCCGATCCTGTTCGCCGAAGTGGCGCGCGAACTGAAGATCGCGCTGCCGGCCACGGCCGCCGCAAACTGAGCCCCCCACAAAACCAATCAAGACACGACCGAGGGAATGACATGCGAGTTTCGACCATCTGGATCAAGCGCCTGCTGACGGCCTGCCTGCTCGGCATGGCGGCCGCGTCATGGGCCGCCTCGTCCTTTACGTTCACCGTCGACGGCAGGATCGACAGGACCAACCAGCCGGGCAGGAAGGTCTACGTGTTCTCCGAGCAGGCGCTGATGGCGCTGCCGCAGTACACGATCGTCACGTCGACGAGCTGGACGCCGAAGGCGACCTTCACCGGCCCGCGGCTGTCCGACGTGCTGAAGACCGTCGGCGCGCACGGCACGCAGATCGAGTTCCGCTGCATCGACGAGTACACGTTCACGATTCCCGTGGCGGACGCCGACCGGTACGGCGTGATCCTCGCGCGAACGATGAACGGCAAGGTGCTCGGCAACGACAACTACGGCCCGCTGTGGATCATGTATCCGCGCGACCAGTATCCCGACGACCTGAAGACGCCGCTCGGCGAAGCGAAGTTCGCGTGGCAGATCATCGGCCTGACCGTGAAGTGAGCCTGCACGCAAGATGAAACGCCGGCGCTGGAAGAACCGCAAGATCCTCCTGATCCTCGGGACGCTGTGGATCGCCGGATGCGCCGCGTGGGCGGTCCTGCTGTGGGACCTGCTTGCGACTTCGGTCAACGAGGGCGTGCTCGAAGGGCCGCGCGAAGGCGTGTTCTGGACGGCCGCGCAGTACCGGAACGTCTATACGCGGTTCGACCGGCAACTGATCCTCTACGCCACGGGCGAGGACGACGACTTCGACCACGTGCAGATGCAGCTCGACAGCCTGTCGGTATCGTTCGGATTCCTGCAGCGGCCGTCCGAAGTGTCGGAATACTGGCTGCGCATCCCGCGCGCGCGCAACGAGATCGAGGCGCTCGGCGAATTCATGGCGCGCCTGAAGCAGGAAGTGCCGCTGCTGCGCCAGACGCCGAAGAATGCGCAGAACGTGATCGACGACGTCAGCGCGTACTGGCCGAAGGTCAACGGCCTCGCGAACGACTTCCGTGCGATCGAGATGGCGCAGCGCGACTTCACGTTCCATCAGTTGAGGAACAAGCAGCGGGCGATCCTGATTCTCGGCGGCGTGCTCGGCGTCATGCTGTGCTCGCTGTTCCTGATGCTGTTCTATACGATGCGCACCCGCGACGACCTGCTCGAACGTCAGGATGCGGCGCTCGACGCGGAGCGCAAGGCGTCCGACCGGGCGTTCGAGATGATCGAGGCGAAGAACGCCTTCCTCGGGATGGTCAGCCACGAGCTGCGCACGCCGCTGCAGGCGATCTGCGGATCGATCGAGATCCTGCTCGCGCGCCCGCAGTCCGACGCGAACCTGAAGACGATCCGGCGGCTGCAGAATTCCGCGCTGTCGCTCGAGGCGCTCGTCAAGGACCTGACCGACTACATCAAGCTGCGCTCGACGAAACGCCTCGCCGAACTCGAAGCGGTCGGCATGGCGCCGCTGCTCGCCGAAGCAATCGAGCCGCTGCGCGAGAAGATGGCGGCCAAGCGGATCGCGATCGCGCAGTTCGTCGAGCCGCCCGATCTCGCGATCCGCACCGATCGCAAGCTGTTGCGGCAGGTGCTGTCGAACCTGATCGAGAACTCGGTCAAGTACACGCTCGGCGGATCGATCCACGCGTCGATCATGCTCGCCGACGCGCCGGCCGGCCAGCAGGTCAGGATCGCCGTGCGCGACACGGGCGCCGGCATCGCGAAGCAGCACCTGTCGAAGATCTTCGAGCCGTTCTACCGCGCGAACGACGCGGTCGGGCTGCACGTAGACGGAATCGGCATGGGGCTCGCGGTCGTGCGCGAGATCGTGACGACGCTGCGCGGGCATGTGGACGTGCGCAGCGTGGTCGGCGAGGGCAGCGAATTCATCGTGACGCTGCCCGTCGAAGTCCCCGGCATCGACACGGCCGGCCACGCGGCCGGTGAAGCGCCCGCGCTGCCGCACGCGCCCGCGCTCCGCGGCCGGCGCGCGCTGGTGGTGGACGACAACGACAACGCGCGCGAAACGATCGGCGCGATGCTGGCGGCGCTCGGCATCGAAGCCGACCTGTGCGGCACCGGCCAGGACGGCGTCGCGCGCTTCGGCACGGGCCGCTACGACATCGTGGTGCTCGACCTGGAACTGCCGGACCTGAGCGGCTTCGAAGTCGCACGGCGCATTCGCGCCGTCGCGCAACCCGACGACGACGGCCGCCATCCGGCGATCCTCGGCGTCAGCGCGTATGAATCGGCCGCGCTGCGCGAGGACAAGCACGTGTTCGACGCATTCCTGCCCAAACCCGTCCACCTGCGAGAACTCGGCGCGCTCGTCGAGAAGCTGCTCGGCTGAACCGGTGCGCCGCATGCCGCGCGAGCGGTTGGGCGCGCCTGCCTGCTCGCCTATTCGCCGATCAGGTGCAGCACGATGTCGCGCCGGTGCGCCGCGCGCCGATGCTCGAACAGGTAGATGCCCTGCCAGGTGCCAAGCACCATGCGCCCGCGTTCGACCGGGATCGACAACTGCACCTGCGTGAGCGCCGTGCGCAGGTGCGCGGGCATGTCGTCGGCGCCTTCGGTGTCGTGCTCGTAGCGTGTGTCGTCCTCGGGCGCGAGCGCCGCGAAGTAGCGTTCGAGATCGCGCCGCACCGACGGATCTGCGTTTTCCTGGATCAGCAGCGATGCCGACGTATGCCGGCAGAACACCGTGAGCAGGCCCGTGCGGATCGCCTGCTGATCGACGAACGCGCGCACTTGCGGCGTGAATTCGACGAGGCCGCTGCCGCGCGTGTCGACCGCGATGTGCGTGATGGCCTGTTGCATGACCGGCGGCGTCAGGCCAGCGCGGCGAAGCCGTCGGCTTCGATCTGCTTCGCGTCGGCGGGGCGCACGACGCGGGCGACCTCGACGCCGTCGCGCAGGAACACCAGCGTCGGCCATAGCTTCACGCGAAACGAGCGGCCGAGCGGGCGGCCCGGGCCGTCCTCGATCTTCAGGTGCCGCACGGCGGGATGCGCGGCGAACGACGCGACGATCGCGGGCTGCGCGGCCGCGCAGATCCCGCACCAGTTCGTGCCGAATTCGATCACGGTTGTACCGCCCAGTGCGTCGACTTCCGCGCGCGTCGGCGCATTGGCGGTGTAGCGTTGCTCGGTGTCCATCGGGCCCTCGTGTGCGGTGGCGGAACGTGGCACGCCCCGTGTGCATGGTGCGGCGGGCGCGGCCTGCGGTTTCCTACTGTAGCGGAAAAGCGTGCGTGACGCCGGCCGGTCCGGCGCCTGCCTGCGCGCGCCGTCCGGAATGACATGACAAGATTCGGAGCGCCGCGCCGCCGGGACACGGTCAGCATGCGACCTGATCCGTCAACGAGGGCCCCGATCATGAATGTGAATGCACCGCATTGCGTCGCCGAACCGAACATCCTCTATTTCGGCACGCCTGTCGTGCTGGTCAGCACGCTGAACGAGAACGGCACCGCCAACCTCGCGCCGATCTCGTCCGCGTTCTGGCTCGGCTGGCGCGGCGTGATCGGCATCGCGGCCAGTTCGCAGACCACCCGCAACCTGCTGCGCACCGGCGAATGCGTGCTGAACCTGCCGTCGTCGGCACAAGCGCACGCGGTCGACCGCATCGCGCGTACCACCGGCACCTGGCCGGTGCCCGACGGCAAGCGCGCGCGAGGATACGTGTTCGAACCCGACAAATTCGGCACGGCCGGGTTGACCGCGGCCGCGTCGCACACCGTCGCGCCGCCGCGCGCGCTCGAATGCCCGGTGCACATGGAGGCGATGGTCGCGGCCACGCACGGGATCGGCGAGGAAGCGGCCGACCTGCGCGGCCACATCCGCGTGTTCGAGTTGCGCATCCAGCGCGTACACGTCCACCCCGATCTGCTGATGGACGGCGATCCGGATCGTATCGATCCGGACAAGTGGTCGCCGCTGATCATGAGCTTCCAGAAGTTCTACGGCCTCGAACCGCGGCAGGTGCACGCGTCGCGGCTCGCCGAGATTCCCGAGCGCGCATATCGCAGCCCCGACATCGAGCGTTCGCGCGAGGCCGGCGCGCCGGTTGGCGCCGCACACTAGTCGAATGCGGCGGCCGGCGCGGCGGGGCCCCGGCCGTGCCGTGCCGAATTCGCCGGAACCCACCGGAACCACCGGAACCACCTCATCGTCGCATGCGCGTGGGCGCAGCGCTCGCACGGCGCACCGCCGGCCGCCGCGCGCGTACGGGTGCGCCGAAGCCGATCGGATAAGATACGGTCGGCCACGCACGGTGGCTCATGACCGAACCGACGGAGTGTTTTCAGTGATTCAACCGACCGCAGTATTCAAGGACAACCTCGCGCAATTGCCGGCCATCGATGGCATCGCACGCATCGATCTCGTCGGCGCGAACGGCGACGTGGTCGCGACCATCGAAAACCAGCCGGGCAAACAGGGCTCGCTCGCGGTGTACCACTACCTGAAGCAGGCATTCGGCACGCTCGACGCGCAAGCCGCCGAACACGGCCTCGCGGTGTTCGCCGAACACACGGCCGACGCGCGCAACCGCCCGGGCGCCCATCCGAACGTCGATCGCCTGCTGGCGATCGTCGCCGGCGGCGACGCGCTGCGAATCGACGTCGTCCCGAAGGGCTGAGCCGTTGCCGGCACGCACACGGCACCCCGCAATCCTCCCGTCCGGAGGCGTTGCCCCGGAGACTGCCCGCGTGTCCCGCCACATTGCGCTTTCGCCGGCCTGCCGTCTCGCGTCCGTCGCCGCGATCGCGGCCGTTGTCGGCGCCGCGTCCGGCGGGACGGCATCCGCCGCGACGCTGCACACCGCGTCCGATATCGCCGGTGCGTCGCTGGTGCCGCTCGGCGTGCTGCCGCACTCGCCGGAGCACGGCGCGCTCGACCCGTTTTGCACGCAATATCGCGCGAAGACCACCACGGCCGCCAGCCGCGAAGTCGAGAAACGCGGCTGGCTCGTGACGTCCGAGGCGCCGCTCGGCCGCTACACGGTCGTCACGTTTGCGAGCGGCTTCAGCGCCGGCACGAGCGCGATCTGTTTCACGCGCAACGGCAACCTCGGCGTGTTCGACGGCACGACGCTCGTCGCGCTCGGCTATACGGCACGCCATGCGGGCTGGCAACTCGGCTCGGCCGACCGGCTGGAAAACGGTGCGCTGCTGATCTGGGGCGGCGACGGGCCGGCGCCGCCCGCCGGCGAGTTGCACGCCACGCGTGACGGCCTGCGCCTGACCCGCGTCGCCGACACTCGCACCGACTGCCAGGGCCGTGCGGTCGTGCCCAACGTGTACGGCAAGCCGCTCGATGCGGCGCGCCGGATCCTGATCGCGCACGGCTGGCAGCCGCTGCGCCCGCGCGAGCCGCCGAACGCGACCGACGGCGCGGCGACGCTCGCGAAGCACGGCATCGTCGAAGCCGAAGCGTGCTCGGGCACCGGCATGGGCTATTGCGCACTGCGCTACCGGAGCGCGGCCGGCGTGCTCGGCGTGACGACGGCGGGCGGCGAGCCGGACAAGCCGTCGGCGAACACAGTGATCGACTATCAGGTCGCGTGTCGCAAGCCATGAGCCGGCTATCGCATGCGCAACCGTGCGCGTCCTCCGGCACGTGACGCCGATTTCGTTTCGGGACGCGCCATGTCGCCGAAAGCGGCACGCGGCGGCGGGCGATCCGCTTCGCCGGCATGCGCGGCCCTCGTCCCTGCGTCCGATTGACCGGCCTCACCCGCCCGCCTAAACTGACCACCCTTTACGTCCCCGCGACGAAAGGGCTGCCATGATCGATCTCTCCACGCTCGCGCTGTTCTCCGGTGCGTGTCTCGCGCTCACCGCCACGCCGGGCCCCGACATGCTGCTGATCGCATCCCGCAGCGTGAGCCAGGGCCGGCGCGCCGGCTTCGCGACGCTTGCGGGCATCCAGGCCGGCACCTACTGCCACGCGCTTGCCGCCGCGCTCGGGCTGTCGCAGCTGTTCGTCGCGGTGCCGCTCGCGTACGACGCCGTGCGCTTCGCGGGCGCCGCCTATCTGCTGTATCTCGCGTGGAAGACCTTCCGTTCGAACGCGACCGCGCTGTCGCCGGTCGCGTCGCCGCGCCGTCACTCGACCGCGACGATCTTCCGTCAGGGGCTCACGACCAACCTGCTGAACCCGAAGATGGCGCTGTTCGTGCTCGCGCTGTTCCCGCAGTTCGTGCGGCCCGAGCACGGTTCGATCGCCGTGCAGATCCTCGTGCTCGCGACGGTGCTCAACCTGATCGGGCTGGTCGTGAACGGCGCCGTGATTCTGTCCGCGAGCCGGCTGAGCCAGCGGATCGGCGCGCGCCGCCGCCCGTCGAAGCTGCCGCAGTATCTGCTCGGGTCGGTGTTCGTCGGGCTGGCGGCACGGCTCGCGGTGGCGGGGCGGCAGTAGTCCCGGCTTGCCCGGGTCAGGCCGGGCCCGGATCGACGCCTGCGGATAGGCTCGCAACGCACTGGCGCGTATCCGCCACCACATGCAACGCGTCGCTGTCGAGCAGGCTCGCCGGCGTAACCGTGCGGCGCCGCCACGGAATCCGGCCGAAATACCAGATCTTCCAGAAACCGAGCGGATGGCCGGGATTGCGGCGCAGCAGCGTGTCGAAGGTCTCGACGTCGCCGAGCGCGATCCGCGTGGCGTCGCGCACGACTTCGCGCACGAACCGCGAGCAGAACTGCCGGCTCGACGCGAGATTGAACCCCGTGTCGTAGACCACGCCGATCCGGCGCATCGCCGCGTCGACGAGTTCGCGCCGCTGCGCGGCGTCGAGCGGCTGCTTCAGGCGCGCGATCACGCACGCGCCGCGATCGGAGCGCGCGAGAAAGCGCGACATCGTCGTGACGCGCGACAGCGGAAACGTGCTCTCCGCGACGAGCACCTCGCCGCCGCGCTCGCCGACGACGATCCCGACGTGATTCGTCCACGAGCGCGTCGCGCTCGCCACTTCGAGAAACGGCCGCACGGTCACGCGGATGAACACGATGTCGCCGATCTGCGGCTCGACCGGCAACGGCATGTCGTGCGGTTCGGATGAGGCGACGGAGAAGCGACTCCGCCGGCCCGCGCCGGGCGAGCGGATCATGAGCGGCCGGCAACCGGAATCGACAACCATACGGACCTCGCGCAAGTGGATATGGCGCGAGGATGTCAGCAGCCGCCGCGCGCCGCATCCGCTTCTTGCGCGAGGGCGGATATCCGTGCCGGCGGGTGGCGAAATGCGATACCGGCGCAACGCGCGCGGTGCGATGCGGCGGCCCTCAGCGCGTCGCGCCCAGCGCCACGCGCAGCCGCTCCATCAGTTGCGTGTAATACCGCAGCACATCGTCCCTGGGCACGACATTCGCGGTCGCGAAACGATCGGACCAAGCAGGCTTCCATTCATACGTACCGTGCACGCTGCGATCGCCGTCGGGCGCCTGGATCAGCGAGCGGATCCGCGCGTCGCGGCCCGGGCCCGTATGCACGTCGAACAGTGCGTGGATGTACGTGTGATACGCGTCGTACACGTCGTCGTCGAACAGGTAACGGTAGATGTGGAACGTGCGGTCGAGCTCGCGCTTCGCCCGGATCGCGTCGTCGGGCGAAATGTCCTTCCAGTAGCCGATCCACGTGTAGAAGCACAGCAGCGCGTTGAGCTGCGGCGCGACCGCGTCGTACAGCGCCAGCCGCTTCTCGATCAGCCGCTGGTTGGTCCATTGCACGAGTTCGAGCCGCTTCAGCCGGCGTGCAACGAGCCAGCCGAGGCACGCGACCGACAACGGCGTCAGTACGCCCAGCACGAGCTTGACGATTTCCAGCGAATTCCACGGGTTGTTGATTGGCTGCATGAAGGGCCCGACAAGAAGGAACGCGTTCGCAACCATGCACGGCCCGGCGCCCCGCGCCGCCCGCCCGACCGTGCCGGCATTGACCGTTAGTTGCTTGCGCATCGAACGTCGCACGGCCACGCGGGCCGCCCGTTCGATGCGGCGTGATGCGTCAGTGTATCCGGCGATTGTCACCGCGCCGTGACCGTTCGTCGACGCGCCGTCGCCCGCCCGCACCGCGTCAAGTCGGCAGCGCCGACGTGAGCTTGACCTTCTGCATCGGGATGTCGGTCTTCACGCTGAGCACGCCGGGAATGCGCGTGAGGGTTTCCATCTGGAAGCGCCGGTAGTCGTCGATGTCGGCCGCGACGACGCGCAGCAGGAAATCGCAGTCGCCGGCCATCAGGTGGCACTCGACGACTTCCGGCATCTGCTGGACGGCCTCCGCGAAACGGTTCACCGATTCCGCGTCCTGCCCCTTCAGCCACACGCGCGTGAAGATGGTCAGCCCCTTGCCGACCTTCGCGGGATTCAGCACCGCCACGTATTTCTCGATCACGCCGGCCTCCTCGAGAAGCCGCACGCGCCGCAGGCACGGCGACGGCGACAGCCCGACCTCCTGCGCGAGCTCCACGTTCTGCATGCGGCCGTCGCGCTGCAGCGCGTTCAGGATCCGGCGATCGATGGCATCAAGTTTCATTTGGCATCCAATTCCAAAAAATTCACGTATTGCACGTTCAATGCCAAATTCTGTGAAAAATCTGGACACAACGCAACCCGATTCGAGTCAAAAAAGCAGACAATTCCTCCCCCGAAGGAGGAGTAATGAGCAGTAGCGTTTCAACGTCGTCCGGGCTTCGCGACAAGCCCGCCTATGTCGCCGAGATGGGTCGCGGATTGCGCGCGGCGCTGCCCGTCATGCTGGGTTTCGTGCCGTTCGCGCTCGTGCTGGGCGCGCAGGCCGCGCAAAAGGGGCTGAGCCTGTTCGAGGTGCCGATGATGACCGGCATGAACTTCGGCGGCGGTTCCGAATTCGCGGCGATCCATCTGTGGACGTCGCCGCCGCATGTCGCGCTGATCGTCGCGATGTCGTTCCTCGTCAATTCGCGCCACATCCTGATGGGCGCCGCCTTCGAGCCGTATATCCGGCGCCTGCCGCGCCGCCGCGCGTTGTTCGCGCTGTTCTTCATGTGCGACGAGAGCTGGGCGATGTCGCTCGCCGATGCGCGCGCGCGCTCGGCCACGCACATCAGCGTGCCCTACTACGCGGGCATCTGCGTGGGGCTCTACCTGACGTGGATCTCGATGACCACGCTCGGCGCGGCGGTCGGCCCGACGATCGGCGACGTCGAGCAATACGGCTTCGACATGGCGTTCACGGCCGTGTTTCTGGTACTGCTGCGCGGGATGTGGAAAGGGATGCGCGCGAGCCGCCCGTGGTTCGTGAGCCTCGTCGTCGCGGCCGCCACGCACCTCGCCGTGCCCGGCGCGTGGTACGTCGCGGCCGGGGCCTGCGCGGGGCTGATCGCCGCGCTGCTGTGGGAACCGCGCGATGCCTGAGCTTCCGGATTTCAGCACCGTCGCGACGATCGTGCTGATGGCGTCGACGACCTACCTGTCGCGCATCCTCGGCTACGTGCTGCTGCGCAACCGCACGCTGAGCCCGCGGATGGCCTCGGTGATGGAAAACGTGCCCGGCTGCGTGCTGATCTCGGTGATCGCGCCGGCCTTCGTGTCGACGCGCCCGGCCGACCTGCTCGCGCTGGCCGTCACGCTGATCGCGGCGACGCGCCTGTCGATCCTGCCGACCGTCATCGTCGGCGTCGCGTCGGCCGGCCTGCTGCGGCACCTGCTCGGCTGAACGGCTCCGACCCGCCGCATGCGCGGCGCGGCCACCGGCGAACGGGCGCGCGATGCGCCCGTTTTCACGTCCGCGCCGCCCGCGCGACACGACGACTCATGCGCGGGAGTGCTAGCCTTGTGGCTTGCGCGTGGCTGCACGCCCCGCGCATTGCCCATCCATCTCCGCGAGGATCGTCCCGATGCCAGAAACCCGCCCGCTGTTCGACTGTGTCCTGCTCACCAACGACGACGGATTCGACGCCCCCGGCCTCGATGTGCTCGAACAGGTCGCCGCGCAACTGGCGCGCGAAGTGTGGATCGTCGCACCGGCGGAAGACCAGAGCGGCACGTCGCATTCGCTGAGCCTGCACGCACCGCTGCGCGTACACCGCAAGGGCGAGCGCCGCTTCGCGGTGCGCGGCACGCCCGGCGATTGCGTCGCGATCGCGGTCAGCCACCTGATGAAGGACGCGCGGCCCGACGTCGTGCTGTCCGGCGTGAATCGCGGCGCGAACCTCGGCACCGAGACGGTGTTTTCCGGCACGGTCGGCGCCGCGATGACGAGCATGCTGGTCGGCGTGCCGGCCATCGCGCTGAGCCAGGCCTTCACCGATCGCCACGCGGTGCCGTGGGGCACGGCCCTCGCGCACGCGCCGGACGTCGTTCGCCGGCTCGCCGCCGCCGGCTGGGACAACGATGCGTGCCTCAACGTGAACTTCCCCGCCCGCCCCGCGCAGGACGTGCGCGGGCTGAAAGTGACGAACCAGGGCGCCGGCACGTTGCAGGGCGTCGAAATCGTGTCGGGCCGCGACCCGCGCGAGATCGACTATCACTGGCTGAAACTCGCCCGCGCGCCGCGCGAGGACGATCCCGATTCGGAAACGGTCGCGCTCGGCGAAGGGTATGTCACGGTCACGCCGCTGAAGTTCGAGCGCACGCACGACCATGCGCTCGCGCGGCTGCGGTCGAACCTCGGCTGAGCGCGACACCCGGCCTGCGAACGGGCACGGCCGTCGTCGCGCGCGGGGCGCCGGCGCGCGGCCGCCCGGGCGCGGCGCCGTACCGCCGCATCACGTCAGGTTCAATCCCCCGTCGAGCATCACGATCTCGCCCGTCACGTAATCGGACGCGACGAGCATCGCGACCGTCTGCGCGATGTCGTCCGGCGTCGCCGCGCGGCGCATCGGCGCGCGCTCGCGCCAGAGCCGTTGCGCATCCGTCCAGTCGGCGGTGAGCGGCGTATCGACCAGGCCCGGCGCGACCGCATTGACGCGAATCGCCGGCGCAAGCGTGCGCGCCAGCAGCCGCGTCGTGTGATTGAGCGCGGCCTTGGCCGCCGCGTACGGAATCGACGCGCCCTTCGGCCGCACGCCCGCGTGCGAGCTGACGTTCACGACACACCCGGCCCGCCCGCGCGACGCCGCCTCGAGCAGCGCGGGCTGCGCTTCGGCGACGAGCCGGAACGGCGCGATCACGTTGACCTCGTGCATCTCGCGCCACACCTCGGGCGTCGCAGCGGCAAGATCATCGTGCGGGATCACGCGGCTGATCCCCGCATTGTTGACGAGCACGTCGAGCCGCCCGTACACGGCGAGCGCGTCGCGGATCAGCCGCACGCGTTCGGCATCGTCGGCGAGATCGGCCTGCACGTAGGCCCCGCCGAGTTCGCGCGCCATCGCGCGGCCGGCTTCCGCCGAGCTGCGGGAATGCAGGATCACCGCATAGCCGTCGGCCGCGAGGCGTCGCGCAACGGCCGCGCCGATCCCCGACGTCGAGCCGGTGACGAGCGCAACAGGCCGGTGCAGGCGCGCCGCGCGCGGCTCGGCGACGGCTTCGGCTTCAGGTCCGGTTTCGGAAATCGGGGCATGCTTCGGCGGGAACGGCGCGTCCATGTCGGAAACCCTGTCGGTAGTGTTCCCGCATCATAAACGCGACGCCGGCCACGGCCGGGATCGCATCGCCCCGATCGAGGCGGCCGGCCGCACGCTGCGCGACGGCAGTGAAAAACCCGGCGTGCGACGATCGCCGCGACGGCCGGGCGCGGTGCCGGCATCTCGCGTCTCGACGACGCGAGACGTCACGGCTGCTTCGGCATGTCGACGTAATCCTCGAGTTCGCCGGCGACATAAAGCCGCTTGCCGAGCCTCGGGTATTCGCACACGTCGTGTTCGAGACGCTGGCCCATGACGATCAGTTCGAGCGGCGCGTCGCCGGTATTCTGCAACGTATGCGCTTCGCCGCCGCGCGGAAAGCCGAGGAAGTCGCCGGGCCCGACGTCGTACGTGCATTCGCCGATCGTGACCGCGCCGGTGCCGGACAGGACGTACACGCATTCTTCTTCGTACAGGTGCCGGTGATACTCGGCCGATTCGTGACCGGGCATCAGCGTGAGCAGATGGACGCCGAATTGCGTCAGGCCGGTCAGGTCGCCGAGCGGCCTTTTGAGGCGCACGGCATTGGGATTAAGCGAATGCACCGCGCGCGTCGGTTCCATCTTCGCGATATCGGCGGCTTTCAGCAGTTCCCGGGGGGGAGTAGGCGACATGGGGCTCTCGTCGGGTTGGTATCGATTGAACACGCAACCCGGCCCCGCAAGCGGGTTGCCGACGTCGCGCGACGCAGCGCGGGGCTGCGCACGAACATTGTCCGCCAATTCCGCTCGCGACGAGAGACGGCGCCGCGCGGCGACGCCGTCCCGCCCACCGCCGCTCAGCGCGCGTGCACGCCGTGCAGTTCCGTCAGCAACGCGACGAGCCGGTCGATGTGCGCCTCTTCCGTGCGCCACGACGACACGCTGATACGGAACGCCGGGCGGCCCTGCCACACCGTCGCGCCGAACCACACGTCGCCCGACGCCTGCGCGGCCTCGCGGATCGCGACGGTGGCGTCGTCGCTGCCGGCGCGCACGAGCACCTGGTTCAGCACGACACGATTCACGACGTCGTAGCCGGCCGCACGCAGGCCGTCCGCGACCCGCGTCGCCTGCGCGCAATGCCGCTCGACCATCGTGGCCACGCCGGCGCGGCCGAGCGAGCGCAGCGCCGCCCACACCGGAATGCCGCGCGCGCGCCGCGAGAACTCGAGGTTCAGGTTCTTCTGAGCGTCCCGCGCGCCGCTCAGGTAGACGGCGTCGCTGTTCATCGCGGTCGCGAGCGCGTCCGCGTCGCGGCAGATCACCATGGCGCCGTCGTAGGGCGTGTTGAGCCACTTGTGGCCGTCGGTCGTCCAGCTGTCCGCGCCGTCGATGCCGTCCGTCAACGCGCGCTTCGACGATGCGCGCGCCCACAGGCCGAACGCGCCATCGACGTGCACCCACGCGCCAGCCGCCTTCGCGCGGGGAATCAGGACCGCGAACGGATCGAACTCCCCGGTGTTGACCTCGCCGGCCTGCACGCAGAGGATCGTCATGTCGTCGAGCGCCGGCAACCGGGCCGGGTCGATGCGGCCGTGCGCGTCGACCGGCGCGACGACGAGGCGCTTCGTCCCGAAGCCGAGCACGCGCAGCGCCTTCTTCACCGTGATGTGCACCAGTTCCGAGATCACGACTTTCACTTCGGGCGCGCCGCTCAGGCCGTCCTCGTCGACTTCCCAGCCCTTGCGGGCGAGCAGCGCGCGGCGCGCGGCCACCAGCGCGACGAGCGTGCAGGCCGTCGCGCTCGTGCCGAAGCCGACCGCGCTGCCTTCGGGCAAGCCAAGCACATCGACGACCCAGCGCGCGGCCTGACGCTCGATCGTCGCGGCAACCGGCGAATTCGCGTACGACGACGCGCACTGGTCCCATGCGAGCATCAGCCGCTCCGCCGCCGCCGCGGCCGGCAACGCGGCCCCGATCACGAAGCCGAAGTAGTTCGGGCCGTTCGACGCAACGGTTGCGGGCGTGCCGCGCTCGTCGAGCAGGCGCAGCATCTCGTCGGCCGGGCGGCCCGCGTCGGGCAGCGGTTCGTCGAACGCGGCAAGGCCGGCCAGCGCCGCCTCGTCGGGAAACGCGCGCCGCTCGTGAGTCGCGGCGAGATACGCATGCGCGCGCCGGTCGGCGTCGGCCAGCAATGCCAGTTCATCCATGTCGGTTGCCTCGGGAGAATCAGAGTTGCGAGAGATCGCGGCCGAGCTGCTGCAGCGCGCTGTCGATCCGCTTGTAGTACGTGAACTTGCCGACGCGGGTCGCCTGCACGAGCCCGGCATCCGCGAGGATGCGCATGTGGCGCGTGGTCGTGGCCGGCGCGATGCAGAGCTTCTCGGTGATGTAGGTGCAGCACACGCCGAGCGCGTCGAAGTCGCCATGCGGCTGCGGCGGGAAATGCCGGCGCGGCTCCTTGAGCCAGCGCATCACGGCCAGACGGCTTTCGTTGGCCAGGGCGCTGATACGGGTGACGTCGTCCATGAGGTGCGGTTTCGTTTAACGTTTTGAATATTAGCTAAATGACGAAATGTTGGCAAGCGATTCGAACGATGCGTTAGAGTGCCTGCCATTCATCGAACAACAAAATCATTCATTCCATCGGGATCGTTCATGATCGATCGAAAGTTGCAGCCCGCCGGCGTCATGCGCGCCGCCCGTTGCGCCGCGGCTACGCTGGCCGCCTCCGCTTTGCTGAGCGCATGCGCGACCGCTTCGGATCCGAAGCCGCGCACCGTTGTCGGTCCGCTCTATCCGTTCATGCAGTTCGATGCGCATCGCGCATTGCTGACCGAACCGGTCGCGGACGGTAACTACCGCTCGACCCGCTGGCGCTTCGCCGACAGCGCACGACATATATCGACCGACTTTCCGGACGGTGCACGAATCGAATACATGACGTTCCACAGCGACGATCCCGATACGATCGTCATTTACGCGGGACAGGATTCGTCGAGCCGATGCAAAACCGGCGTCGCCACGGACAAGGCGTGCCCGCGCCTGTTCATCTGGCTCTCGACGGACGGCGGACAGCATTTCCTGCGCCGGACGATCGACATGCCGGCGCTCGTTCACCACATCTACACCAACAGCGGCAAGCACGGCGGCACACCACCGATCCCGGTGCCGGCGATGGTCGTCGAGCGCGGAATCCTGTACATCGCGACGGGCGGCGACTCGAAGCCGCTCGTACACGTGAACGAGCAGGGCGACATGACCCTCTTGTCGACGGGTGAACCCGTCCAGCACGATATGTCGATCGGGCGGTACTACACATGGCCCGAAGGTATCGAGATGCTGCGCAACTACGACAAGATCGGGCCGATGAAACGCATGCCCGTCTACTTGTTCGCGGTCACGCTTCCGGCCGCCGCACAGCTGCCGCCCTACGAACCCGTGACGGGCGATGCGCCCGGCACCAACGCGTCAGTCTGCACCTACCGGCGCATGCGGAAGGCATCGAGCACGCTTCCGAACCTGACGGCGATTCCGCTCGTCGGCAGCCGGGTCGATCAGGCGCCCGCACTGCCCGACTACGTCGCACCGACGAAGATGCCGTACGCGGATGGCGACCTCTACTATGCGAGTGTCAGCGAAACCCGGCGAGGCGAGCTGATCGACAAGTGGCGCAGTATCTATCCCGAGTGGGCCGCTGCACAGCCACCCGTCAGGCCGTTCGTGCCGCGCGTCTTGCTGGAACCGCGTGCAACCGAGATCGACTGCGGCCCCGACTACACCGCCTGGTGGGATTGACGCCAGCCCACCCTCACTCTACCGCCAGCGCCTGCGCCAGCCTGTCGATCAGCGCACGCACGCGCCTCGGCCGCGCGGCACTGCCCGGATAGACGATCTGCAAATCGACGTCGCCCGGCGAGAAGGCGCGCAGGATCTCGACGAGCGCGCCGGACGCCAGATCCTGCTCGACGTCGACCAGCGACTTCAGCGCGATGCCATGCCCCGCGATGCACCACGCGCGTACGAGCGCGCCGTCGTTGGCCACGCGGCGGCCGCGCACGATCACGCGCTTCGGCTCGCCATCGATGCTGAACGGCCATTCGGCATACAGGTCCGCCCCGAAACGCATCACGATGCAGTCGTGAGACGCGAGATCGTCCGGATGCGTTGGCGTGCCGTGCGCGGCGAGATACGCGGGCGGCTGCGCAGCGAACTGTCCGCGAGCATGCCGCGGCGGATCGCGAAATCGAGCCCCTGCCCGACGAGATCGACATAACCGTCGCCGAGATGCAGGTCGACCGTCACACCCGGGTGCTCGGCCAGGAACGCATCGACGACCGGCACGACGCGCTCGCGCCCGAGATCGGCCGGTGCGCTCAGCCGCACGGGCCCCGACAGCGTCTGCACGCCCAGCCGCACACGGCTTTCGAGTTCGTCGGCTTCGGCCAGCAGGCGCCGCGCGCCGTCGACGAGCGTGCGGCCCTCGTCGGTCAGGCTGATCGCGCGCGTCGTGCGCGTGAGCAGCGCCGCGCCGTAGTGGCGCTCGAGCGCCGTCAGCCGCTCGGACACCGTGGCCGGCGACAGCCCGACCTCGCGACCCGCCGCGGCCAGCCCGCCCTTCTCCACGATGCGCAGGAACAGCGCGAGATTGTCGAGCAGCATTGTTCGCCTCTGTCGAAGGATATTTTCGAAGTCTGCCCAATTATCCGGAATATCCGCAAGCGATACAGTGGGGCGACGCCTGGCCTCGCGGCCGCCCCCTCGGCAGTTCGAACATCCAAAGGAAACCCGCCATGGAATATCGCCCCCTCGGCCGCTCCGGCCTCAAGGTTCCCGTCCTGAGCTTCGGCGCCGGCACGTTCGGCGGCACCGGCCCGCTGTTCAGTGCATGGGGCAACACGGGTGTCGACGAAGCGCGCCGCCTGATCGACATCTGCCTCGAAGCCGGGGTGAACCTGTTCGACACGGCCGACGTGTATTCGGACGGCGAATCCGAGCGCGTGCTCGGCGCCGCGATCAAGGGGCGTCGCGACCGGGTGCTGATCTCGACGAAAACGGGCCTGCCGACCGGCGACGGCCCGAACGACGCGGGCACGTCGCGCGCGCGACTGGCAAGCGCCGTCGACAACGCGCTGCGCCGCCTCGGCACCGACACCATCGACCTGCTGCAACTGCACGCGTTCGACGCGGGCACGCCGGTCGAGGAAGTGATGTCGACGCTCGACGCTCTCGTGCGCGCGGGCAAGCTGCGCTACATCGGCGTGTCGAACTTCGCGGGATGGCAGATCATGAAGTCGCTGGCAGCGGCGGATCGGCACGGCTGGTCGCGTTACGTGGCGAATCAGGTCTACTACTCGCTCGTCGGCCGCGACTACGAGTGGGACCTGATGCCGCTCGGCGCCGACCAGGGCCTCGGCGCCCTCGTGTGGAGCCCGCTCGGCTGGGGCCGGCTCACCGGCAAGATCCGGCGCAACGCGCCGCTGCCCGAAGGCAGCCGCCTGCATGAAACGGCCAGCTACGGGCCGCCGGTCGACGACGAACGCCTGTACGACGTGGTCGACGTGCTCGACGCGATCGCGGAGGAAACCGGCAAGACGGTGCCGCAGATCGCGCTGAACTGGCTGCTGCAGCGGCCGACCGTGTCGTCGGTCATCATCGGCGCGCGCAACGAGGAACAGTTGCGCCAGAACCTCGGCGCGGCGGGCTGGGCGCTGACCGATGCGCAGGTCGCCAGGCTCGATGCGGCGAGCGCGGTGGAAGCGCCCTATCCGTACTTCCCGTATCGCCGGCAACCGGCGTTCGCGCAGCTCAACCCTCCGATCCTTCGGTAAGCGGCGACGGCCGATCGGCGCCGCGGTCGAGGTGCACTACGCCGAGACGCCCGCCTCGCCGAGCCGCACGACCGTGTCGGCCGCACCGATGACCGAGCGCCGATGCGTGATCGCGATCACCGTGACGTCGCGGGCCAGCAGCCGCACGTGCTCCATGATGTCGCGCTCCGTCGCTTCATCGAGCGCGGAACTCGCCTCGTCGAGAAACAGCACGGTCGGATTCCCGTACAGCGCCCGCGCGATCGCGATGCGCTGGCGCTCGCCGCCGGACAGCTTCAGCCCGCGCTCGCCCACCGTCGTGCGGAAGCCGTCCGGCAGGCCGTCGATGAACGGCAGGATCGTCGCCTTCGCGGCCGCCTCGCGCAAACGCCGCGCGTCGTGCGGCCGGCCGAGCAGGATGTTGTCCTCCAGGCTTTCGTTCAGCAGCACGACATCCTGCGGCACGACGGCGACCGCGCCGTACCAGTCGGCGCGATCGATGTCCGCGAGATCGACGCCGTCGACGAGAATGCGGCCGCCGGTCGGTTCGATCGACTTCAGCGCCAGCTTGAAGACCGTCGATTTCCCTGCCCCCGTTTCGCCGACGACGAACGTGATCGCCCCGCGCTCGGCGACGAAATCGACATCGGTCACGCCGCGCCCGTTGCCGTACGCATAACCGACGCGCTCGAACACCACGCGCCCTTCGCGCGGCACGAACGTCGACGCGTGCGACACCTGCCGCTCCTCGGGCGCCGTCCACAACGCCGCGAACGGCACGAGGGCCGCGCGGGAGCGCGCGCTCTCGTCGATCGAACGCGCGAGCATTTCGAACGGCAGGTTCAGTTGCAGCAGCAACGTGTTGAACAACACGATGTCGCCGATCGACAGCGCACCGGCTTCATGGCGCGGCAGCAGCAGCCAGAACGTCACCGAGAACTGGACCGCGAGGCCGAGCCCCAGCAGCACGAGATAACCGACGTGCTGCAGCACATACGCGCGCCAGCTGTCGCGCTCGACGCGCGCTTTCTCGGTGAAACGTTCACTCATCCAGCGATGGCTGCCGAAGTGTCGAAGCGTCTCCATCGCATTGATCGCGCCGCCGACGAAACGCGCATTCTCCTGCCCGGCCTCGATGGCACGGTCGAGAAACGCGCGCGAGCGCCGCGCGGCAACGATCGCGATCGTCACCGCGACCGCGCCGTAGGCGGCCGTGATGGCCACGACCTCGAAATTGATCAGCGCGCCGAGCGTCGCGAGCGTCAGCACGATCTGCAGCGTGCCGGGGATCAGGTCCATCAGCGCGAGCTGCACGAGCACCGACAGTGCGCGGCTGCCGCGCTCGTTCGCATTCTGTATTTCGGCCGGGTTGTGTTCGACGAAGAAGGCCGTGGTCTTCTTCAGGATGCGCTCGAAGAAGCGCGTGCCGGTGATGAATCCGAGATTCTCGGAACTCATGAAGGACAGATACTGCACCACGCGTTGCAGCGCGCTGGACAGGCCCAGCAGCACCGCATAGAGCACGAAGCCGGGGATCAGTGCCTGGAGCACGCCGCGATGCGACAGCGCGTCGATCAGGCGCGAGAACAGGTAAGGCGCGGCAACGGCGCTCGCACTCGACAGGACGACCACCGCCGCGACCGTCAGCAACATCCAGCGATCGGCCTTCCAGTAGGCTCGCAGCACCTCGGTAATCGGATTCGGCGCGTGGTGTTCGTTCATGACGCGAAAACCCGGGGGCGACCCGGATGGCGACAGGCGGGCGGAAAGTCTAACAGATCGAAAGGAAACGCATGACGGCGTTCCGGCGGCATGGCGGCGACACCTTGTCGCGAAGCCGGGACGCGCTCGCCCGGCTTGGCCGCGTCGTCACGACCCTGTTCCGCGGATGCCCGGCCATTGGTCGTGGCACCATGAAATGCTGTCGCCATGGGCCTACCCATGGTGCCGCGAACTTCCTATCGTGGAGACCTGCGACGCGCCGGCCCGATCGCCAGCGCGCGCCCTCCTCATCGAAAGGCCAGCCAACATGAACGCCAACGACACCGGACTGACCGTACGCGCGGTCACGGAAAACGACTACGACCAGTGGCTGCCGCTGTGGGACGGCTATAACCGCTTCTACGGCCGCTTCGACGACACGGCCCTGCCGCTGCGCATCACCCAGCTCACGTGGTCGCGCTTCTTCGACGTCTACGAACCGGTGCATGCGCTCGTCGCCGAGCGCGCCGGCCGGCTCGTCGGGCTCGTGCATTTCCTGTATCACCGCAGCACGACGCTCGCCGGGCCGACCTGCTACCTGCAGGACCTGTTCACGCTCGACAGCGAGCGCGGCAAGGGCGTCGGCCGCGCGCTGATCGAAGCCGTGTACGACACCGCGCGTGCGCATCGCGCCGAACGCGTGTACTGGCAGACTCACGAGACGAACCACACGGCGATGCGGCTCTACGACACCGTCGCGGAAAAGCCGGGGGCCGTGCTCTACCGGAAGGAATTGTCGCGCTGAGTGCGCACGGCCGGGCGCACGACTCATCAGTCACCTTGCCCGACGAAGACGGCCGCATGCCCGCCCCTGCCTTCAACGCGCTGTATGCAGGAACGCAAGCAAACGTCGGCCCCTGGATAAAGCCGAAGCGGCGGAACGAGGGAGCATGCAAGCCGACTGCGCCGAATCTGACGATTTCCGTTTCCGGCGGCGAAGTTCTACAGTGATTGAAAACAACCCGCACCGCCGTGCGCCATCCGCGTGCGACGCGTTGCGTCCGACGCCGCACCCGTTTCCGAGGAAAGTCCATGCCGTCCATCGTCGCCGCCCCCGCCAACCTTCCCCCGAGCCCTGTCGCGGCCGAAACGCGCATGGTGCATGACGTCGCGACGCTGAAGCCGGCCGACTACCGCTCGGCGGACGGCGCATCATGGGTCATTTCCCGCATCACGCCCGCGCAGGACAGCGGCGCGAACGTGACCGGCACGTCGTATTTCGACACCGCGAAAGGACAGACCGTGCCGGTGCCCGATGCGCGGCGGCGTTATGCGAATCGCGGCACGTGGGAAGTCGTCGCGAGTTCAGGCGCTTCAGTGCCCGCCACCGGCCGCTACGACTGGCTGACGCTCGCGTGGCTGCCGATCAACCGGCGGCCGCTGCCGCAGACGCCCGAGCACCTGTATTCGCCGTTCCTGCGCGGCGGCACGATCGTCTATCGATGGAATCCGGCCGCGGAAGGCGGCGAGCAGTTCGGCAACGTGCGGATGATCTTTCCGGACTGGACGCAGCAGGTGGCCGACGCGTTGCGCGCGCCGCCGACGAGCGCTGCCGGCAAGCCGCCGCTTGACCGCGTCGAACAGGACCACAATCCGATGACCGCCGTGCTCGACTTCGGCGATGCGCTGCGCGACGAACCTGTGGACAAAATCGTCGCGCGCCTGCCCGGCCTGATGCGCGCGGCCGAACCGCACGAACTGTCCGCACTCGTGTTTCTGTGCCTGTCGGCGTCGCGCGATGCGGACCGCGCGCATTTCATCGACACGATCGATACGTCGATCGGCAGCATCGACGATAACGCGCGCTTGCTCGCGATCGCCTACGGCGCGTTCGCGGCGGGAAGATCGCGGCCATATCCGTTCAACGACGCGGCGCAGAAGGCGTCGATCAATACCGTGTTCACGGCGCTCAGGCAACGTGTGTCCGCCTTGAACGTGCCGGTCGACAACGGGTCGCCATGGTACGAGTTCTTTACCGCGTATCGGCTCGGCGAACCGTCGGCCGGCACCGGCTCGTAACCGCCGCCCATAAAAAAACCGCCGCTTCTTTCGAAATCGGCGGCAAACAGACACGGACGGTCTCTCTCGGGTTCCCCGTTATCACCGGGTTTCGCCCGCCCTCGGAATGCCCCGCTGAACGCGGGGTTCTTGTTGAATCGGCAAATGGCCGCGCATGCGCCGCAAGGTCAGTCGTACAGCACCTGCACCGTCACCGTGGCCGTGAACGGCCCGATCTTCGGCCTGCCGAGCGACTTGAGCGTCGCGGTGAACGGCACGTCGATGCGCGTCTGCGTCGCCGAGAAATTCGCGAGATCGAACGGCTCGCGCAACGGCACTTCCGCTCCTTTTGCGTCATGGATCGCCACGCCGAACCCGCTGTCGCTCGACGGCAGCACCAGGTTGCCCTGCACCGGATTCGACGTGTCCAAATAGCCCTGTATCTTCACGGACGTATCGCATTGCTGCTTGGTGAGCGCGAGCGAGAACGGCTGCGTGGGCGTCACCGGCGAAAAACCGGTCGGCGTGGCCTGCACCGATCCGAAGTCGACGATGCCCGGCTCGGGCGTGACCGTCACGTCGACGACGCACGGCGTCGGCTTCAGGTTCTCCAGCCCGCTCAGGATGTACCGGAAACTCGTGTTGCAGCAATTCAACCCTTTCACGCCGTCGAACTGAAATGCCGCATAGGTATCCTGCGGGATGCCGACCCAAGTCCCGGCCTTCCGGACGACGACCTGGTATGTGATGCTCACCGGAATCTTCGGGCACAGCCCCTCCGCGAAATTCGCATCGCTGCAGATCGGCACGACGAACCCGGTCGGCACGCCGGTGCCCGGCTGGTTGCCCGCACCGAAATAATCGACGCCCAGATAACGAATGCCGATCTCGAGGCCCCACGCGAGCGGGTTCTCGCCATTCGGGTTCGCATAGAACGAGATCGGGTCGTCGAACGTCAGCGAACCGGCGCCCAGGTCCTTGTAGCAGTAGCCGGTGGTCGTGCGCGTCGGCGAGATCCAGATCACGTAGCCGTCGGGCGCATTGACCGGATAGGTCTGCACCGAGCCGATCGGCTCGACGAACTGGTCGGCACCGCTGCTCGTCAGGCAGCGCACGGCCCAGGTCGACTGCGCAACGGCCAGCAGCCCGAATGCCAGCAGCAGGCGCACGCACACCTCGACGACGCGCGCACGCGCGCGATGCAAACCGTGCGCCGCGCTCATTTCGGCTGGCTCCGGCAAGCCGACGCGTCACACGCATACCTGACGGCCGTTTCACCGCCCGAGTCGTTCATGTGCACGACCGCCAGCATCGCGGGCAGCGGGCCCGCCACGTCCGTCGTCGCGGCCGACTTCGGCGACACCATCACGCCGGTGAATTTCAGCGGCCGCCTGTCTTCGCCCGCGAGCAGCTTGACCACCGTCACGTGATACGGCGTCGGGTTGTCCAGCACAAGCTTGCGCGTCGCCGGATCGAGCTTCACCGTCATCGGCAGCGTCGGATCTTCATCCGCCGCCGGCTGCAGGCCCTTCGGCCGATAGAACAGCTTCAGCTTCGAATGCAGCGCGATCTGGATCGCGTTGACGGCGTCGGTCTTCGGCGGAATCTCGCGGATGTTCAGGTAGAACACCGATTCGCGATCGACGGGTAGCGCATCGCCGGGCAGCTTCACGATCCGCAGCACGTTGCGCTCGCCGGGCTCGATCCGCTGCAGCGGCGGCAGCACCATGAACGGCGACGTGATCTTCTTGCCGCTCTCGTCCTCGATCCACGACTGCACCACATACGGGTACGTATCGCTCTTGTTCGCGACGGTCACGCTCTGCGATTGCGCGTCGCCATCGTAGATCACGCGCGTGCGATCGGGGACGACCGCCGCACGGGCGGCAGCCGCTGCCAGCGTCACGCACGCAATGGCCGCGATCAAGCGCGCGGAGCGTTTCAACAGGTTCGGGTTCATCTCTTACCTTTCAGAAATCAGGTTGGAATCGACGCAATCGATCCGCACCGGATCGGCGCCGAGCTTCATCTCGGGCGGCAGCGCCGCGATGCGGCAGATTTCGCGTTCGGCGATCCGCACCGCCAGCTCCGCGTCCCGGCGCACGCTCGTCAGGTACGTGACGCCGCGCTCGCCGACGATGCCCACTTCCTTGCCGCTCTTGCGGTCGACCACCGACGCGCCGAACGGCACTTCCTTGCCGGAAGGCAGCATCAGCGCGACGAGCGCGTTCTCGCCATGCGCGGTGTCGAAGTGCACGTAGCCGATCGCGCCGTCGGTCAGCACGACGCGCTGCACCGGGTTCGCGACCGTCGTCTGCAACGACGCGCGATTGGTGTTGACGCGCGCGTCGAAGGTGCTGAACGGCGAAATCGCGCCGAGCACCGCGTAACCGCGCGCGTCCGAATGCGCCTGCGTGCCGGAGAACGGCACGTCCGGCACGCCGTCGGTCGACACCAGCAGGCGCGTGTCGCCGTTGTAGCTGTTCGAATGCGCGGTCACGCCGTACCGCGTCGCGACGAACGAGCCGTCCAGCTCGACCGACGCTGACGTGTTCGAGCGCGCGTTCGCCGCTGCCTGCACGTTGGCCGCGACGGTACTGAACTGCTTGCGCAGGTTGCCGCTCGCCGTCGCGACGCCGTCGATCGACCCGGAATACAGCGAATAGCCGAGCCCCTTGTCGTCGCCGCCGAGATAGCCGACGGTCGCGTTGGTACCACCGCCGCTTGCCGACGTGATGCTCGTCGTCACCGTCTGGCGCGACCCGAACGGAATCGTCGCGGACAGGAACATCTGATTGCCCGACCCGGACGCGCTGCGCGTGCGGTAGGCCGACAGGTTCAGCGACACATTGCGCAGCGGGCCGACGCGCACCGTCTTCGCGGCCGTCACCCCGATCCGTTCGTCGGACGGCCGGTTCCAGTAGCTCGTGTGGTCGTACGACAGATACGTCGACACGTCCATCACGCGCTTCGCGAGACTGATCGAGAAGCGCTGCCTGCCTGGCGCGAGCGCGGCCGCGCTCGGGTCGCCGTAGTACTGCGGAAACGTCGTATACGTGCGTTCGGAGAAGCGGTAGCCGAAGAAGCGCAGGTCCGAATCGAACGCATCGAAATGCTTCGAGTAGTTGAAGCGGTACGAGCGCCCGGTACGCGTTTCGCCGTTCCACCACAGGCGCGCGCGCGTGGTCGTAACGTCGGCCGACACCGCGCCGAACGCGCCGAGATTCTTGCCGAGCCCGAGCGCGATCGCCGCATACCCCGACGCGCCGATCGCGCCGCCGTACACGGTGAAATCGTGCGGCAACCCGTACGCGGCTTCCGCGAAGCCAAACACCGGCGTGACGCCCGCGCCGCCAAACAGGCGTGGCTTGCCGGTCGCCGCGCGGTAGCGCAGCTCGCCTTCGCGCGCGAGGAACGGCACGGCCGCGCTCTGCACGGTGAAGCGCTGCGTACTGCCGTCTTCTTCCTGCACTTCGACATCGAGCGCGCCCTGCACGCTCGACGAAAAATCCTGCAGCGCGAACGCGCCCGGCGGCACGCGCGTCGCATAGAGCACACGCCCCTGCTGCGACACGACGACGGTCGCGTTGGTACGCGCGACGCCCGCGATCAGCGGCGCATAGCCGCGCATGCCGGGTGGCAGCATCCGGTCGTCGCTTTGCATCGTCGCGCCTTCCAGCGCGAACGTGTCGAAGATGTCCGAGTTCAGGTAGTTCTGGCCGAGCGAGACCGTCGACCCGAGCTTCGGATACGCGCGAAACGCGTACAACCGGTTGAACTGGAACGTCTTCGTGCTGCCGCCGAAATTCGCGTTGCCGCCCGCGGCGAACTGCGCCTGGTAGTCGCCGCGAATGCGCCACGCGCCGGCGTTCGCGCCGAGCGTGCCGTAGCTTTGCAGCGTGCTGCTCTGCGAACCCGGGCCGTGCGACGTCGTGCCGATCAGCCGGTAGTCGAGCAGCGCGCCCGTCACGCCGTCGCTCCACGCGGCCGGCGGTACATAGTCGGGGTCGCTGTACTCGAACGCGACCTGCGGAATCGTGATGCGCAACTGCGACTTCGCCTTGTCGTGACGGATCGACGTACCGTCGATCGCGAGCAGGTCGACGCACTTGCCGTCATGCACGCGTGGCAGCGTGACCAGCACGGTCTGCCTGAGGCCCATCTGCTCGACGAGGTCAGCCGGCACGCACGCGACGCTCGCGTCGCGCTGGTCGGGCTGCGCCGACGCGACGTAGTCGATCGCGCGCGTCGTCATCGTCCGGCCATTGAGGACGACGTCGAGCAGATACGCTCCGGGAACCGCATAGTCGGCGCGCGCGAACTGCGTGAGATCGACGTCCTTCGCATCGTCGACGCTCAGGAACTGCGAGTTGAATTCGGTTCCGTGGACGTGCTTCGCGGCCAGCAGGCAGGTCACGAAGACGCCGAGAACGCGCCGTTGGGTATTCACGAAAATTCAGCCGGAGGGAAGCGGAAGGGAGGAGGGACGACGTCCCTCCCCGGGACTCCCGACGATTACTGGTAGCGCACGGTGAAGTTCGCGACCGAGTTCGCGATACCCGGCGTGACCGATGCGCCCGTCGCTTCGTACATCGCGCCGAACTTCACGGTGTTGTCGCCGTTCGACAGCACGACCGGCGCCGACTGCTCGGTGCCGTTCTTCAGGTATTCGTTCGACGACGACTGCAGGCGGATGCCGACGTTCGCGGCGCTGCCCGTCGTGGCGAACAGTTCCGGGTTCGCCGAATCCGATGCGCCCGTGAACGTGAAATACGCGTTGCTCTGCGTCGACGTATCGCAGTCGGTCAGCACGATGTTGAACTGCTGGGCCTGCGAGCGATCGCCGACCTTCTTGAACACGTTCGACGGCACCTGGCCGAGCGACACGGTCTGGTCGAGCGTGTCGGCGCTGATGCCGCATGCGCCGGCGACGATCTCGCCCTGGAACGTGATCGTGCCCGGGTTGGCGGCGAACGTGGATGCCGACACTGCGGCGAATGCCGCTGCTGCGATTACCTTCTTCATTTTGATATCCGTACTTTCTTTGGTCGAAATGCACGCGGAATTGCGTACGGGGTGGATTATCGGAAGCGCGCGCAGTTGGCGATATCTGACTGGTAAGAAATGTGAAGGCGTGTCGCGCGCAAGTCATGCGATTCGGTTCGGCGCGCGGGGAAAGCATGTTCGCGCATGGAACGAAGGTGTTCCGGTGCGGGTTCGCGCGAATCGGGACCAGTCGGATTGGGTTTCCGTGCGATTACACGGAATGAGAAGTCGCGTGTTTACAGCATGCGTCCGTCGAAGTTCATACGGCATCGATTCACGCGCGCACAGCCGCGATCAACCATCAATGACGATCTGCGCGAGCGTGCCGCCAGATTCAGATTGGTCAGATGGGCTAATCGTCAAACGCGTCTTACACTTTTTCGCCATTACGACGAGCATCGCCCGTTCGCGTGGCCGCGCGAACACGGCGATTACCGGTCACGACGGACATCGCCGTGCTCGCCGGATCAACGCCGCGAGGATCAAGTGTCGAAAAACAACCACCTGGCGCTTCAGCAGATCCTGCTCACCTTCGCGGGACTCACCGACGCCCAACGCCAGTTGTTCATCTCGCAGATGAACAAGTACCTGCTTGCATCGAGCAGCCAGCGCAAGCAACTCGTCGAGCAGTGGCGGCAGATGCTCGAATCGATGCCGTTGCCGATGCCGCGCGATGCATGGAAAGACTGACCGATTCGCGTCGTTCCTGCCGCTTCATCGCATCACTCAACCTCGTGTGCCGCGTCGATGGCAGTCCGCATCCGACCCCACCGTAAACGCCGCCAGTCAAGCCTCGCCGCGCTTTTCTCACCATTCTTCAGACATCACATCGAACCGGTCCGACGCCCGAAATTCAGACTGGTCAGATCGGCTATCTGACCGATCACATATTCAGCGATCCGCCCGAAAAATAACCTATCCCTGTCGATCAACTCTTCAAACAGGGGCAGTCATGAACAACGCATATCGAGTGGTCTGGAACGCGGTCACGAACACCTGGACGGCCGTCTCCGAACATGCACGCGGCCATCGCAAGGGCGCGGCGCGCGGCACGCGCACCGCCGTCATCGCGCTGACGGCCATCGCGGCCGGCGTCGGCTTCGCTTCCGGCGCGCATGCCGACGTCGCCGGCATCCAGGCCGACGGCACGAACGCGGTCACGCTCGGCACCGGCGCGAGCGCCGCCGGCGAAGGCGCACTTGCAGTGGGCGCGAATGCGAACGCAACGCCTGACGGCAGCGTCGCGCTCGGCGAGAACGCAACGGTCGATGCCGCCGCAACCGGCAGCGTCGCCCTCGGCTCGGGCAGCATCGCGGACCGCGCGCAAAGCGTGTCCGTCGGCTCCGCCGGCAACGAGCGGCAGATCACGAACGTGGCCGCCGGTACGCAAGCCACCGACGCAGTCAATTTCACGCAACTGACGAACACCGCGCAAAGCGTCGCGGCATCGCTCGGCGGCGGTGCGTCGGTCGCGATTGACGGCACGATCGTCGCGCCGACCTACACGCTGAAGGGCACCGATTACCACACGGTCGGCGACGCGCTGTCGAACCTCGACACGCGTGTCACGAGCGTCGAGAACATCTCGGCGACCGGTAGCCCGTATCTCTCGGTGAGCAGCCCGACCGGCCCCGCTTCGGCAACCGGCCAGTATTCCCTCGCGGTCGGCATGAGCACGCGCAGCACGGGCGTGGGTTCCGTCGCGGTCGGCGCAAGCGCGAGCGCAGCAGCGAACGGCGCGATCGCGGTGGGCCAGAATGCCCGCGCGACCGCGAACAACGGCACCGCGATCGGCTACCAAGCGACGGCGTCGGGCGGCAATGCCGCCGCTTTCGGCACGAATAGCTCGGTGACGGCCACCAATGCGGTTGGCCTGGGCAACAACGCGACGGCCGCGGCCGGCAGCGCGGTCTCGCTTGGCTCGGGTGCCAAGGTCCTGTCCGGCGCGACCTCGTCGATGGCGCTCGGCGCGAACGCAACGGTCAGCGCAACGGCAACCAACTCGGTCGCTCTCGGCGCGGGCTCGGGCGTATCACGCGCCAACACGGTGTCGGTCGGCGGGACCGGAAACCTGCGCCAGATCGCGAACATGGCGGCCGGCACGATGGCCACCGACGCGGTAAACGTGTCGCAGCTTCAGGGCATCACGGATGCGCTCGGCGGCGGCGCATCGACCGATGTGAACACCGGCGCCGTCATCGTGCCGACGTACAACGTGCAGGGCGGTACGCAGAATACGGTCGGTGATGCGCTCGATGCGCTCGACGGCGGGCTGAAGACGGCCCAGGGCGACATCACGAATCTCGATGGCCGCGTGACGACCAACGAGACGAACATCGCGAACCTCGATGGCCGTGTGACCAGCAACGAAACGAGCATCACGAACCTCAACGGCCGTGTGACCGGCAACGAAACGAGCATCACGAACCTCGACGGTCGCGTGACGACCAACGAGACGAGCATCACGAACCTCGACGGCCGCGTCACGACCAACGAGACGAACATCACGAACCTCGACGGCCGTGTGACGAGCAACGAAACGAGCATCACGAATCTCGACGGCCGCGTCACGACCAGCGAAACGAACATCACGAATCTGCAACAGCAGATCGGCAGCGGCACCATCGGCCTCGTGCAACAAGCCGCACCGGGCGCGGATCTCACGGTAGGTGCAGCCATCGACGGCGCGCGCGTGAACTTCGCCGACCAGAGCGGCAATGCGCGCACGCTGGCAAACGTCGCGAACGGTGTCGCCGATTCCGATGCGGTCAACGTGTCGCAACTCAAGGCCGCTCAAGGCCAGATCGGCGACCTCGACCAGCTCGCGGTGAAGTACGGCGACGCATCGCAGGCCTCGATCACGCTCGGCGGCGCGAACGGCACGCAGATCCACAACGTCGCGAACGGCACGGCCGATCACGACGCGGCGAACGTCGGCCAGCTCAACGCCACGGCGACGCAACTCGGCGACCAGATCACGACGGTCAACAACAACCTGTCGACGCTCGATACCCGCGTGACGAACATCGACAACAGCGTGACGCAACTGGGCGACCGCATTTCGTCGGGTCAGGTCGGTCTCGTGCAGCAGGCAGCGGCAGGCGCGGACCTCACGGTCGGCGCCGGCACTGACGGCGCACGCGTGAACTTCGCCGACCAGGGCGGCAATGCGCGCACGCTGGCGAACGTCGCGAACGGTGTCGCCGATTCCGATGCGGTCAACGTGTCGCAACTCAAGGCCGCTCAAGGCCAGATCGGCGACCTCGACCAGCTCGCGGTGAAGTACGGCGACGCATCGCAGGCCTCGATCACGCTCGGCGGCGCGAACGGCACGCAGATCCACAACGTCGCGGACGGCACCGCCGACAACGACGCGGTGAACCTGTCGCAACTGAAGAACGTGCAGGCGCAGCTCGGCGACGTCGGCACGCAGCTGCAAGGCGCGGTGATGTACGACCGCCTCGCGGACGGCTCGCCGAACCTCGGCTCGGTCACGCTGGGCGGCATCGGCCACGCGGCGGTCACGCTGACCAACGTCGCGAACGGCACGGTCAACGCGACGAGCACGGACGCGGTGAACGGCAGCCAGCTGTACGCACTGCAGACGCAGGTGGACGACATCAGCGGCCGCCTCGGCCCCGTCACGGCGAAGCCGGGCAACGGCTACTTCGACGGCACCGATGCGTCGCAGGACGCCGCCGCGACGACGCCCGTCTACGCAGGTTCGGGCGCCGGCAACACGGCAGGCGGCTCGGGCGCGGCGGTCGCGGACGGCGTGAACAGCGGCACCGCGCTCGGCTCGAACGCCGGCGTGAGCGCGGACAACGCGGTCGCACTCGGAGCGGGCTCGGTGGCCGATCGCGCGAACAGCGTGTCGGTCGGCGCGGCCGGCAGCGAACGCACGATCACGAACGTCGCGGCCGGCACCGCGCCGACGGACGCCGCGAACGTGCAGCAGGTGAACGACGCGCTGAAGTCGGCGAACAGCTATACCGATAGCTCGGTCGGCGCGCTGAGCAGCTCGATGAACCAGCGTTTCGACGACACGAACCGTGCGATCAACCAGGTCGCGAAGAACGCGTATGCCGGTATCGCGGCGGCGATGGCGATGCCGAACCTGACGCCGTCGGGCCCCGGCAAGACGGTCGTCGCGGCGGGCGGCGCGACCTACAAGGGCGGCAGCGCGATCGCGGCCGGCGCGACGTACCGGTCGCGCGACGGCAAGTGGCTGATGAACGGCGCGCTGTCGATCACGTCGACCGGCGATGCGGGTGTGCGCGCGCAAGTGGGCTACGAGTTCTGAGTGCCCCGGCAAGCCCGGCGCGATGCGTCGGGTGGCTCGTTCCGCGCGGCAGGTTCGTCGCGCGGGCTTCACACGCGGTTGTGCCTTGGGCGCAGCCGCGTTTTTTTTTAGCGAGAGGATCATGAAGCGCCGCGCAACATGCGCCCGCATGTCATGACTCGAGTGCAGCGCGTCAACCCGCCGCGCCGCCCGCCGCCTGCGCGCGAACCTCCGCATCGAACACGTCGAGCAGATCGTCGGTCAATGCCTGCGCGCCCTCGTCCGCCACTTGCGTCTCGAGCGCCGCGCAACGCAACGCCAGCGCACGCAGCCGGAACACGCCGAGCATGCCCGTCAGCGAATGGAGTTCCGCCTTCATCGCGACGGCGTCGCCACGCTGCTTCGCGGCGCGCAAAGCATCGAGCGACGCGGCACTCGTCTGACGGAACATGTCGAGCACGTCGGGCGGCAGCGCGCGGCCGCCGAGCAGATCGTCGTCTTCGCGTTCTTCGCCGGTGGTTTCGACACCTTGTGCGTTACCGACACTCGAAGCAATCGACTTCTTTCCAGCCGCCGCTTCGAGCACATCCGCAAGCGCCGCCAGCGACAGCGGCTTCGTCACGATCGCCGTCATCCCGGCCGCCGCGCATTTCGCGCGCTCGTCGAGCGTCGCCTGCGCGGTCACGGCCACGACCGGCAGGGCGGGATACCGTGCCCGCGCGCGCCCGGCCAGCATGTAACCGCTCATGCCCGGCATGTTGAGATCGGTCAGCAGCACCGCCCACGGGCGCTCGTCGAGCACGGCCAGCGCGGCTTCGCCGCCGTCCACGACCTGCGCATCGCAACCCAGCATCGCCAGTTGCTCCTCGAACAGCCGGCGATTCACCGCGTTGTCCTCGGCGACGAGCACGGCGAGCGGCCGGCTCAGCTTGCGCGGACCGTCCTGCGTCGACGTCGACGCCGCTTCACCGAGCAGCGCGATGCGCAGCGCGTCATGCAGGCCGCGCAGCGACCAGCACGCGACGTCGACCATCCGTGCGACGCGCACCGGCCTGGCGGGACCTTCCACGCGGGCCGTGACGACCCACGTGCCGGCTTCGACGAGCCGGTTCTCCGCATCGGCATCCCAACCGTCACGATCGCCGATCAGCACGACCGCCGCCGCGGTATCGAGCAACGCATCGGGCACGTCTCCCGGCGCCGCGTACGCGTGCAGGTCGAGCCCCCACGCCAGCAGATGCGGCGTCGCGAACGCCTGCCACTGCGGCGCCGACGACAGCAGGATCAGCGGGCCGCGCACGCGCGCGAACTCGCGGACCGGCGCGTGCACGGGTTCGCCGAGCGACACGCGCGCGGTGAACGTGCTGCCCTTCGCCGGCGCGCTGTCGACCGCGATCGAGCCGCCCATCGCGGCCGCGAGCCGGTGACACAGCGCGAGACCGAGCCCGGTGCCGCCGAAGCGCCGCCCGATCGTACCGTCGGCCTGCGCGAACGGCTGGAACAGCGCGGCCTGCTGGTCGGCGGTCATGCCGATGCCCGTATCCTCGACCGTCACGTGCAGGCTGCCGCCATCGATCGACACGCGCAGCGTCACGGCCCCGCGTTCGGTGAACTTGATCGCATTGCTCAACAGGTTGTTCACGATCTGCCCGAGGCGGGTCGGATCTCCACGCATCGTCTGGTCGATATCGCAATCGAACGCCGGATACAGCCGCAGCCCCTTCGCATGCGCGACCGGCGCGAAGATCGCGAGCGCGCGTTCGAGCACGTCGACGACCGGAAACACGAGCGATTCGAGCGCCATCTCGCCGGCCTCGATCTTCGAGAAATCGAGCACGTCGCTGATGATCGACAGCAAGCCCTCCGACGACCGGCGGATCGTGCCGAGCCGGTCCTGCTGGCTGCCGTTCAGCGGCGTATGCGCGAACAGCTCCAGGTTGCCGAGGATCGCGTTCAACGGCGTGCGGATCTCGTGGCTCATCGTCGCGAGGAACGCGGATTTCGCGGCATTCGCCGCATCGGCCGCCTGCTTCGCGTCGCGCAGCCGTTCCTCGAGCAGGTTCTTCGCGGTCACGTCGGTGAGCGCCGTCACGACGACCGGCTGCCCTGCGTACCGCGCGGGCGCCATGCTGACCGACAGGTCCACGCGCGTGCCGTCCTGCGCGTGCAGCGTCAGCTCGTCGTGCGTGACCGTCGCATCCGGCGACGCGGCCCGCTGCTCGGCGAAGCGCGACGACAGCGCTTTCTCGTCGAGCGCGACACGCGCCGCGAGCGCATCCATCGATGCGCTGCGCAGCAGCGGCGTGCCGTCCTTCTGCGAAATCAGCCCGAGCCCGACCGGCGCGGTCTCGATCAGCGTGCGGCTCAGCTGCTCGCTGTCGAACACACGCTGCGACTGGTCGAGCGCGGGCTGCACCATCTTCCGGTTGAATACCAGCAGCACGAGCCATAGCACGACGATGATCGCGAGTGTCGTGGCGCCGCTCGTCGCGACCAGCGGCCACACGAATGCGGCGGACTGCTGCCACGACTGCATGTAGACCAGCGTCCAGCCGGCGTCGTTGATCCGCTCGCGCAGCACGAGCATACCGTTCGAAAAATAGCTGCGCTCGTCGTCATGCTCGGCCGCGAGCGGCCGCGCGGCCTGGAGCTTGTCGAGCCATTCGGTCGTGACCGGCGTGTGCGACGCGCTCATCACCACTTCGCCGTCCTGCGTCACGATGAAGAACGCGCCCGGCACGCGCTCGACCGGAAACCGCGTGCGCATCACTGCGACCGGCCACTCGCCGACGAGCACGCCGATCGGCTTGCCGGCCGCATCGCGCACCGCGGCCGCGATGCGCGCGGCCGGTTCGTTCGTCAGCGGATCGGTGTACAACGGCAGCCAGCGCAGCGGGCGCATGCCGGTACGCACGTCGATTTCCGGCAACGCGGCGGGCAGCAGCGGCTGGCCGCGATTCGACCCGAACGCGGTCAGCACGCGGTCGCGATCGGCGAGGCGCGCGTGCAGCACGGCCGGCTCGGGCCACGTCGCAAGCGATGCGACGAGCAGCCCGTCGTCGGGCACGTAGAGATAGTTGGTCAGCGTGCTGCCGCCGCGTGTCTGGATGATCTGCAACACGCCGGCCATCCGGGCCGCGATTCCCGCATAGCGCGCGAGTTCGGCCGGGGCCGGGCCGCCGGTGCGCCCCGCGATCAGCATCGGCACCGCGTTCGCGTTGCCGGGCATCACGAGCGCGCGCCCCTGCGCATCGAACGCGGAGACGGTCGCCGCATCGGCCTTCGCGCCGCCGTTCCAGGTGGCCTCGACGTTCAGCAGGTTGTTGCGGAATACCGTTTCGTAACGCGCTGTTTCCTGCTCGATGCGGCGCGTGTCGAGCGTCCACTGCTGCGTGATCTGGCGGACGTAGGTCTGCACCGTCGACACCGCGTCGATCACGAACGCGGCAACGACCACCAGCGTGATGACGATGCCGCCGCCATACAGCAGCAGATTCTGGTTGTGGCGGATACGTCCGGAGAGGCCTCGCCGCGGCTGGTCGTTCATGGATGGGCAACCCGTCGAATGAGCGGCCGAACCGGCGGGCGCCTGCGTTGCGTGATGGCGGCGCACCGGGATCGGCGCGCACGGGCAGGCGCTATGAAAGGGTCATATGGATCGGCACGGGGCCCATACTGCGCGCGTCACGGGGACATTGCAAGCGCCCGGCCGGCCGGCGAACGCGCGTGGCGATGCGCGCGGGGCAGGCAGCACGGACATGCCACCGCCGGGCCGCCGCGCGGCGTCAGTCCCGTTCGAGCGCTTCGGCCAGCGCCAGCGCGCGGATGTCGTCGGCCAGCGCATCGAGCCGTGCTTCGTCGAACGCGCCCGGGTGCGTCCACGCGGCCTCGAGCGCCGCACAGCGCTGTGCGAGCGTACTCGCACGGAACACGCCGAGCGTGCCCTTCAGCGTATGCAGCTCGGCCAGCGCGCGCGCCGAGGCGCCTTCGCGCATCGCGGCGCGGATCGCCGCGAGCGACGCCTCGCTGGTCTCGCGAAACAGCTCGACGAGCGACGCCGGCAAAGGACGGCCCGCGAGCAGGTCGAACGGCTCCGGCGCGGCGTTGCCCGCGCGTGCCCCTGCACCGCATGCGGCGGGATCGCTCCCCTCTCCCGCCCCGAGGCCCAGCACGGCGCGCAGCCCGTCGAGCGACAGCGGCTTAGCGACGATCCGCGCGATACCCGCCGCCGCGCAGCGCGCACGGTCGTCGAGCGTCGCCTGCGCGGTCACCGCGACGACGGGCAGCGCCGGCTGTCGCGCGCGTGCGCGCGCCGCCAGCGTGCAACCGTCGATGCCCGGCATGTTGAGGTCAGTCAGCAGCACGTCCCAGCGCCGCGAAGCGAGCGCCGCCAGCGCATCGTCGCCGTTCGCGAACACGCGTGCGTCGCAGCCGAGCAGCGCGAGCTGTTCGGCGAGCAGCGTACGGTTCACCGGGTTGTCCTCGGCGACGAGCACCGCGAGCCGGCGGCCGCCTGAGTGGCGTCCGGCGCCACGCAGGCGCCGCCCCGTCTCCTCGCCGCCGAGCAGCGCCATGCGCAGCGCGTGCTGCAGCGCGCGCATCGAGTCGCACGTCGCCTCGACCACACGCCCCGCGCGGACAGGCCGCCACGGGCCGTCCGCGCCGACCAGCACGACGCGCTTGCCGGCTTCGACCAGCCGGTTCTCGTCGTCGGCGTTCCAACCGGCGGCATCGTCGGTGCCGATCAGCACGATCGCGCATGCCGCGCCCAGCGTCGCCGCATCGACGTCGGCCGGCGCGGCGAACAGGCGCGCATCGAGCCCCCACGCGCGCAGATGGCGGCCCGTGCCCGAGCGGCGATCGGCTTCCGCCGCCACGACGACGACCGGCCCGCGCACCGCGTCGAACACGCGCGCGGACGGCCGCACCGGCTCACCGAGCGGCAGCCGCACCGTGAAGCGGCTGCCGTCGCCGGGCCGGCTGTCGACGCCGATCGTGCCGCCCATCGCCGCCGTCAGCCGGCGGCACAGCGCGAGGCCGAGCCCCGTGCCGCCGAAGCGGCGGTGGATCGTGCCGTCGGCCTGCGCGAACGGCTCGAACACCCGCGCCTGCTGCGCGGGTGTCATCCCGATCCCCGTGTCGCGCACCGCGATTGCGATCCGGCCGGCGGCCACCGCGACGTCGACCGTCACCGTGCCGCGCCCGGTGAACTTGATCGCATTGCCGAGCAGGTTGTTCAGGATCTGCCCGAGCCGCGTCGGGTCCGCGCGCATCGTCTGGTCGACCGCGCAATGCGCGCGCACGCGCAGCATCAGCCCCTTCGCGCGCGCCGACGGCGCGAACGTCGCGAGCGTGCGGTCCAGCACGTCGAACACGGGAAACGTCAGCGTCTCGAACGCCATCTCGCCGGCCTCGATCTTCGAGAAATCGAGCACGTCGCTGATGATCGACAGCAGGCTGTCCGACGATGCGCGGATCGTCGCCAGACGATCCTGCTGCTTCGCGTCCAGCGGCGTGTGGCTCAACAGTTCGAGATTGCCGAGGAACGCGTTCAGCGGCGTGCGGATCTCGTGGCTCATCGTCGCGAGGAATACCGACTTGGCCGCGTTCGCGTCGTCGGCGGCCTGCTTCGCCGCACGCAGCTGCTGCTCGATCTGCTTCTGCGCGGTGACGTCGGCGAACGCGGCAACCAGCACGGCCTGCCCCTGGTAGCGGGCGGGCACCGTGCTGACGGCGAGATCCACGCGCGCGCCGTCCGTCGTGTCGAGCGGCAGCTCCGCATGCGCGACCGCGCCGGCACGCCGTGTGCGATGCAGCCGCACGAGCGCCGCCGGCAGCGTGCCGCCGGGCAACTTCGCGCGCGCCGTCATCGCTTCCATCAGCGGGCTCGCGAGCAGCAGCCGCGCGTCCGCGCGCGCGATCAGCCCGAGCCCGACCGGCGCCGTTTCGATCAGCGCGCGGCTCAGTTGCTCGCTGTCGAACACGCGCTGCGACTGCGCGTAGACCGGCGCGAACTTGCGTCGCGCGAGCAGTAGCAGCGCGCTCCACAATGCAGCGATCAATGCGATCGTCGCGATGCCGGCCGCCAGCACCTCGACCCAGATCGCGCGCAGGATATCGACCCACGAAAACGCGTAGACGAGATTCCAGCCCGTATCGCCGAGCCGGTCGCTGATGGTGAAGATGCCGACCACGCCGTTGCGATAGATCGCCCGCAGCCGGTGATCGGGCAGCATCGCCTCGCGCGACTGGCGCACATGGTCGACAAGGTCCGGCGCGGCCGGCCGTTGCGCATAGCTCGCAACGAGCGAGCGGTCATCGGCGACGATCAGGAACGTGCCGCCGAAGCGGTCCACCGCGAGCGGATGCAGCAGGCTGCGCGGATCGTATTCGGTGACAAGCACGGCGAACGGCGCATCGCCGTCCCGCGCGACCGCCGCCGCGCGCACCGCGCGCTGGCCGTTCAGCGGATTGAGCACGGGCGGCAGCCACGCCACCGGCGGATACCCGGGCCGGGCCGCACGCGGCGCGGCGCGCGTCGCTTCCAGCCCCGTGTCGAGCACGCGCATCAACGCATCGCGATCGGCCAGCATCGCCCGCGCGCGCGCGTCGACGGGCGCCGGTGCCGGAATCAGCGCGGCGAAATCGCGCCGCGCGCTGTAGTAATAGCCGGTCTGCAGCGTGCCCCGCAGCAGCGAGCTCGCGGTCGTCGATTGCGCCATCTGTACGGCCAGGCCGAGGTAGCGCCGCAACTCGGCGTCCGTCGCGCCCGGATGGCCGTTCACGAACGCGAGCTGCGGCGTGAGCGAACGGCTCGGGCGCAGCGTCATCGTGCCACCGCTCGCGCGAAAGCGCTCCACCGTCTTCCGGTCGACCATCGCCCCGTCGTGCCACGCGAGCTGTGCGCTGACGACCACGTGCCGCAGCGACGCCTCGCGCGCGTCGATCTCGCTCATCACGAGGCTGCGATCGACGACGAAATCCTGCTGCTGGTTCAGCAGCACCGAACGCGTCATCGACGTCGCGACCAGCGCGAACGCGAGCAGCAGCAGCACCGTGATGACCGCGCCCGCGCCATAGGTCACCAGGCGCTGATAGCGCCTGAGCTGGACCAGGGTGGTTTGACGGAGCGACGGCATCACGGGATCGGTGGAAAAGTCGAAAAAAAGGAACGCGCGGACTGTGCCGCCGCGCAGGAACGAACGGGACGGATTATCGGTAAACGGGAGGGGATGCGGGCGTCGAGCCGGCGGAATTCTGACCAGTCAGACTCGTCTGATCGCCTTTTTTGACCAGTCAGAATAAATCGGCCGCCCGGGCCTGCCAGAATGCGAAGCGGACGGGTCGGCGCAGGCCCGGCAGCCTGCCCGGGCGCCCGCTCCTGCGGCCTTGCCGGGTGCGTGACGCGCGCGCCTAAGACTAGTACGATTCGCGACAGAGGTCCGCACGACCCGCCTGCCGGCCGCCGCCGGCGCGCGGCCAGCCTCGACTCAACGGGACGCAACTTCCATGGCTAGCGTGAAAATCAATGTGGTGTTGGCCGACGACCACCCGGTGTTGCTGCGCGGCATCATTCACGAGCTGTCGGGCGTTTCCACGCTGCACGTCGCGGGCACGGCGAACAATTCGACGGAGCTGATCGACCTGCTCGGCAACACGCCCGTGGACGTGCTCGTGACCGACTATTCGATGCCGGGCGGCGAATACGGCGATGGCATCCAGCTCGTGTCGTTCGTGCGGCGACGCTTTCCCGACCTGAAGATCATCGTGTTCACGGCGATCGCAAATGCGGCGCTCGCCGGCGAGTTGCTGAAGCTCGGCGTGCGCGCGGTGCTGAGCAAGGTCGACGACGTGAGCCATCTGATTTCGGCGATCCACGCGGTGCAGACCGGCGCGCGTTATGTGTCGCCGTCGCTGGAAGCCATGCAGCAGTCGGCCACCGGGCAGGCGTCGGGCGGCACGCATCCGGAGCTGACGAAGCGCGAAGCGGAAGTGATCCGGCTGTATGTATCGGGGATGAGCATCGACGAGATCGCCGCGCAACTGCATCGCACGAAGCAGACAGTCAGCGCACAGAAGAAGAGCGCGATGCGCAAGTTCGGCATCGAACGCGATGCGCAGCTGTTTCTCTATGCGTATGAGACCGGGCTCGTCACGCAGGCGCAAGGCGGTGCGCACGTGCCGCCGGTGAGTGACGCCGACGCGTAACGCTGCGGCTCGCACGGGCCGGACCGGCATCCGGCCGGCTCGACGGCAAGCGTCGTGCCGGCAATCGACGCAAACATCATGAATAAAAAGCCGAATCGATTTTTCGATCTATTCGTCGAATTGAATCCGATCGCCCCGTGTTAAATTCCCGCCCGGCCACAGAGCCAATTCAAATAACCCAAATCAAAAGACCAAATCATGAAATCTCTATTCCGTCATGCCGCACTGGCATTCGTGACGATCGGCTTCCTGTCGGGCTGCGCCAGCAGCGTGACACGCGACGCCAGCGATCCGGCCGGGGCCGCCGTGACCGCATCGACGACGAAATTCGGCACGAAGCCCGTGATCGTGAAGGTCACGCTGGACAATGCCGCGCAGGAAGCGTTGAAAGACAACCTGAAGTTCGACGCAAAAAAGCTGCAGGAGAAAATCGAAAGCGCACTGGATGCACGCAAGCTGCTGGCTAAAGCGGATGCGACCGATGCGATGCACCTGAATGTCGAAGTCACCGGCATTCGTGTGCGGTCGAGTTTCTCGGCCGTCATGTTCGGTTTCATGGCCGGCAGCGATTACGTCGACGGCACCGTCACGGTGACCGATGCCGACAATCATCCGGTCGACCACTTCAAGGTGTCGGCGTCGTATGCGCTCGGCGGGATCGCCGGTATCGACAGCATGCGCATGGACTGGCTGTACGAGAAATTCACCGAGAAGACGCTCGCGACGCTCGATCCGGCGACCACGGCAGCACAGGGTGACGCGGCATCGGCAGCGTCGAAGAAGCTGTAAGACCCGAGGCCCGTCAGACCACGGCGGCAGACTCCATACCGCCTACGATCAACGGCGTCGCCGGTCGCAAACCAGGCGTCATGCAACGCGCGAGTGAATGCCCTGTGCTCGCAGCTGGCAGCGTTCCTGTTACGTTGGTCGAGCCGATATGCATTGGAGCGCGGCCGCGCCCACCGTCCGCCACAAGGCATTCACGCCGCCACGCACGACGATAAAAAAGCGGCCGCTCGCGGGGGAGCGGCCATCAAAGAGAGATCCCTGCTCGGGATACCGGAGGACACCACTCCAAGCCGGTGTATCTATTGTTGTGGAAGCATCCGCGACCTGCCATCAGCCCAGTCCGATTCGCGCTTCGTCTGCATGAACGTCGCGCAGCCCCGAACCCACCGCGCGCATCCGAATCCGCCGTACGTCGTTACGTTCTGAAAGGGAACCCGCATACGCGACAGTCAGTCGAAACGCCGACACGCCTGTCGACGGCTTCGTCGCCACGGCGGACAATCCCTCCATCTGCCCCGCACCTTTACATCCAACCTGATCCGTTCATGTTAAGCATCGGTCCCTTCTCGATCCGTGTCGTCGCGGTGGCCGCCGCCGCGCTGCTCGCGTGGCTCGTTGCGCATTTCATCCAGCGCCGCCCGCCGGACGGCCAGCACAAGACCGCATCGAGCCTGATCCTCGATACCCTGCTGCTCGGGCTGATCGCCGCGCGCATCGCCTATGTCGCGCAGTGGTGGCACGAGTACGCCGCCGTACCACGCTCGATCGTCTCGCTCGGCGACGGCGGCTTCGACTGGCGCATCGGCCTCATGGCCGGGATCGCGTTCGCAGGCTGGCGCCTGCGCCGCCTGCCTGCGCTGCGTCGCCCGGTGATGGCCGGCATCCTCGCGGGCGTCGCCGCCTGGGGCATCGCGCAAGGCACGCTCGCAACGTTGCAGCACAGCGCGCCGCCGCTTGCCGCGCTGCAGCTCGAAGCGCTCGACGCCACGCCGGTGCCGGTGCAACGCTTCGCGGGCAAGCCCGTCGTCGTGAACCTGTGGGCCACGTGGTGCCCGCCGTGCCAGCGCGAAATGCCGATCCTCGCGCAAGCGCAGCAGGATCATCCGGGGATGACCGTGCTGATGCTCAACCAGGGCGAAGACGCGCAAGCGGTGCGCACGTTCCTCGAACGGAAGGGGCTGCGGTTCGATCACGTGCTGCTCGATCGCACGCTGCATGCGATGCGGGCCTACGGTTCGCGCGGGCTGCCGACGACGCTCTTCTTCGATGCGAAAGGCAATCTCGTCGAATCGCACATGGGCGAGATCACCGCCGCGCGGCTGAAGGACGCCGTGGCGGACCGCTTCGGCCAGTAACGCGCCCGGCCGAACGCGAGCGGCATCGCTTCGTCACGTCCGCGCCTCGACCGCGGCCAGCCGGGCCGGAAGATGGTCCAGCAGCGCATCGACGGCGGCCCGCACTTTCAGCGGAAGATGCAGCGTGTAGGGCCATACCGCCTGGATCGGAAAGATCACGCCCGGCCGATCGGGCAGCAACTCCCGCAACGCGCCGCCGCGCAACGCGTCGCGCACCAGCCAGTACGGCAGCCACGCGACACCGAGATCCGCAATGGCCGCATCCATCAGTGCGCTCAGGTCGTCGGACAGCAGGCGAGTGGCGGGCTGCAATTCCACGCGCTGGCCATCGACGATGACGGGCCAGCGATGCACCTGGCCGAAACGCGTGTAGGCCAGCGCCTTGTGCCGTTCGAGTTCTTCATAGGTCGCGGGTTCACCGCAGCGGCCCAGGTATGCCGGCGATGCGCAGAACGCCATCCGGTGCTCGCCCAGCGGACGCGCAATCAGGCCGCTGCTGTTCGGCAACGTGCCGACGCGCACCGCCAGATCGAAACGCTCTTCGACCAGGTCGACGGAGCGATCGGTGAACGACAGGTCGAGATCGAGTTCGGGATGCGCCTTGGCCAGTTCGATCAGGATCGGCGCCACGCAAAGATGACCGAAGAGCGTCGGCATCGACACGCGCAGGCGCCCCTTCATCTGCCATTTGCCGGTTTCCAGCAGCGCCTCGCCCGCCTGGATCTGCTCCATCGCGCGCAGGCAATGGTCGTAAAACAACGCCCCTTCGTCGGTCAGGCTCTGGCTGCGCGTCGTCCGCTGAAACAGCACGACGCCCAGCCGCTCCTCGAGGCGCGCGATGCTCTTGCCGACCGCGGACCGCGTGAGGTGCAGTTTGTCGGCGGCCTGCGCGAAGCTGCTCGCTTCCGCCGCGGCGACGAAGACGTCGATGCCCTTCAGGTTGTTTCGCATGCAATTGGGGATAAATACGCTACACAGTGCGTCGATCTTATCGCTTCTGGCGACAAAAAGTGAATGCTAGGATCGATTCCCGTCTTCACCTTCGCAACGGAGCACGCCGTATGGCCAGGATCCTCGTCCTCAAATCCAGCATCAACGGCAGCCAGTCGCACACGGGCGCGCTGATCGACACGTTCCTGGCCCGGCGCCAGGCCAACGGCCATGCCGACGACGTGATCGTGCGCAATCTCGTCGATGCCGACCTGCCGATGCTCGACAGCGAACTGTTTCACGCGCTGCGCGGCGCGGCCGATCCGAGCGCGCGTGCGCAGCGCGCCATCGTGTTGTCCGACGCACTGATTGCCGAACTCAAGGACAGCGACCTGCTGCTGATCGGCGCGCCGATGTACAACCTCAACGTGCCGACCCAGTTGAAGAACTGGTTCGACCTCGTCGCGCGCGCACGCGTCACGTTCCGGTACACGGAGACCTATCCGGTGGGGCTCGTCGAAGGCATCAGCGCGATCGTGTTCAGCTCGCGCGGCGGCGTGCACGTCGGCCAGGAAACGGATGCGGTCACGCCGTACCTGCGTGCCGTGCTTGGCTTGATGGGCATCGCCGACGTGGAATTCGTCTATGCGGAAGGGCTCGACATGAAGCCGTACGGCTTCGAAACGGGGCTCGCGAACGCACGCCGGCAGATGGATGCGCTGCACGCATGAGTCGCGGCCGGCGCGGCGGAAAGCGCGGCGGCGTTCCCGCGCAGGTTCGGCCGGCAACGGCGCGACGCCCATGACATCCTCGCGCGGCCTGAACGAAGACGAGGCGGCGGCGCTCGCGGAGATGGCCCGGCCGGTCGTCACGCCCGAGCAACGCGAAAGGCTCCGGAACGTTTCGCTGGAACTGCTGATGCAGACGCTCGCGTCGCTGGGCCGGCATGTGGAAATCGTCGTGCGACCGGCGGGGCCACCGCGTTCGGCAGGCATCGCGGTGTCAGTCTGACGGCCGGCGGAATCAACGAAAAGCCGTGCGTAGCGTCCGGCCCCGGCCGCCGCCGGACGCCCGTCACCGGCGAGCGGGCGCACCGCGCCAGCCCGCAACAATCATCCTCGGCGCACCGGCAGCGTACCGATCGCCCCGGGTTTCGACGATGCGCCGGATCGGCGCTCAGGGCCGCGACAACACCATCACGCGCCCCGACACGCGCTGCAGCTTCAGCCACCCCGTATCGGCCGTGAATTGAAGCTGCTGCAACGGAAAATCGAAGTCCGCGCGCTGTGCGGCGCTGATCACCGCGTCGGCGATCCAGCGGATCAGCTCCTTGCCTTCGTCGGTCGTCTGGTGGCCGTTCTGGACGCCATAGAAATAACGGTTCCCGGCGTTGACCTCGTTCTGGATCTGCATCCAGTGCCCCGGCAGGCCCCGCTGCGTCCGGAACAGGTCGGCCACCCGCTGCGTCGTCAGCCCGCGCGCCCACAGCGCGCCGTTCGCGGCGGGTCGCGCCAGGTTGTGGCGATCGGCATCCTGAGCTTGCTCCTTGATGTCGCCTTTCAGGGAATCGGGTTTCGTCATGACGCTTTCCTCGCGATGAGCCCGACAACGGGCCGGTTGAATGGACAAGGACCACGGAGAGCGGGCGGCCTGCAGCGCGGATCTGCGCGACCCTGGCGCGCGTGGCCACCACGAACGACAGGCCGGCGACCTGCGCCGGCCTGGCTCACGATATCGGCCGCAGGCCGGTCGTCCCGCCTGCGCCGCGTGAAAGATACGCCCATTGCAGGATTTCTTCGCCTGTCAGGTATGTCAGGCCTCGATAACGGGTGTCCGTCCCCATCACGCTTTCTTTTTCCCCTTCAGCGCGAACGCCGCCACCGTACATCCCGCCATCGCCACGCCCGCGATCAGGAACGTATCGCTATACGCCATCAGCAGCGCCTCCCGCATCACGCGCTGGTTCACGAGCGCGAGTGCCAGCTCGTGCACGCCGCCGGTCGCCGCGCCCGGCAGTGCGTCGCCACGCGGCACATGCACGCGCGCCAGCAGCCGCGCGAGCGTCGCCATGCGCTCCTGGAACGCCGCCGAAAACGGCGTCACCGCCTCGCCGATCCGCATCGCGTGCAGCTTCTGCCGCTCGACGACGATCTGGCTCGCCACCGCGATGCCGATCGCGCCGCCGACGTTGCGCACCATGTTGAACACGCCGGACGCCGACCCGAGCTGCGCCTTCTCGATCCCGTCGACGGCCATCACCGACAGCGCGATCACGACGAGCGACTGCCCGATCCCGCGCACGACGAGCGACGGCACGATCACGTTCGACGCGGCGTCGGCGGTCAGGTGGATGTTCATCAGGCAGCCGGCCGCGACGAGCACGAAGCCGAGCACGATCGTCGTGCGCGGGCTCGTGCGGCGCATCAGCGGCGGTGTCAGGAACGACATCACGAACTGCACGAGTCCGTACGGAATCATCGCGAGGCCGATGTCGCGCGCGCTGTAGCCGTGCAGCTCGGCGAAGTAGTTCGGCACGAGAAACACGACGCCGAACACCACCGCGCCGAACAGGAACTGCATCAGGCTCGCGATCCCGAAGTTGTAGCGGCCGAGCAGCCGCAGGTTGATGAACGGCGCCTTGCGCCGCAGCTCGATCGCGACGAACGCGACGAGCCCCATCAGCGCGACGATCGACAGCTCGACGATCAGGCTGGATGCGAACCAGTCCTTGCGCCCGCCCTCCTCCAGCACGATCTGCAACGCGCTCAAGCCGATCGCCATCGTCGCGATCCCGAACCAGTCGGCCTGGCGCAGCTTCGACAACTGCACGGGCACCGGACGGATCGCCCACGCGATCGCCGCGATCAGCGCGATCGCGGGCGGGATCTGCAGATAGAAAATCCAGCGCCACGAATACATGTCGGTGAGCCAGCCGCCGAGCGACGGCCCGGCCGCCTGCGCAACGTTGTTCGCGACCGCGAACAGCGCCATGCCGAGCGGATGCTTCGACGGCGGCAACTCGGTGACGATCAGCTGGAACGACAGCGGAATCAGCACGCCGCCGAACGCCCCCTGCAGCGCGCGCGCGACGATCATCGACGAGATCGTCGGCGCGACCGAGCACGCGATCGAGAACGCGAGGAAGCCTGTCGCGCCGACGAGCAGCACGCGGCGCGCGGAGAACACCTGCACGAGCCAGCCGGTGAGCGGGATCACGACGATCTCGGCGACGAGGTACGCCGTCGAGATCCACGAACCTTCCTCGAAGCTCGCACCCAGCGAGCCGCGAATGTCCGGCAGCGACGCGTTCGTCACGTGCACGTTCATCCCCGCCATGAAGCAGCCGAACACGCCGCCGAGCACCGCGACCCATGCGCGCAGCGAGACTTCGTCCTCCCGCGCGGCCTGCGCGGCCGGTGTCGTCGCGGCCGTCACGATCCGGCTCCCGGTTCACCGCGCGTGTCGACGCGCGCGATCACCGACATGCCGGGCCGCAGCACGAGGCCCGGCGGCGGCGCATCGAGCCGGATCTTCACGGGCACGCGCTGCACGATCTTCGTGAAGTTGCCGGTCGCATTGTCGGGCGGCAGCAGCGCGAATTCGGCGCCCGAGCCGGGCGCAAGGCCGAGCACGCGGCCGTGCAGCGTGCGGCCCGAATAGGTATCGACGTCGATCTCGACCGGCTGGCCGTCGTGCATCGCGCCGAGCTGCGTCTCCTTGAAATTCGCGACGACGTACACGTCGCGCAGCGGCACGACCGCGAGCAGCGGCATCCCGACCTCGACATACTGGCCCGCGCGCACCGCGCGCTGGCCGATCGTGCCGTCGCGCGTCGCGCGGATCACCGTGTGCTCGAGATCGAGCTGCGCCAGCGCGAGCTTCGCGCGCGACGCCGCGAGCCGCGCACGCGCCTGTTCGATCGCGGCCGTGCTCTGTGCGCGCCGCCGGCGCAGCACCGTCTGCTGGTCGTCCTGCGCGTGCACGGCCGCGCTCGCGCGGGCCAGCTCCGCGCGCGCCTTCAGCGCATCGGCGTGCGCCTGTTCCCAGCGCTGGCCGCTGGCGGCCGATTCGGCGAGCAACTGCCGGTAGCGCGCCGCATCGGCATCGCGCCGCGCGGCCTCGGCGCGCGCGGCGGCCGCGTCGGCCTGCGCCTGCTCGATCACGCTGCGCTGCTGGCCGACCTGGGCGTCGAGCGTCGCGGCCGCGGCTTCCTCGGCCTGCAACGTCGCATCGGCGGCGGCGACGGCCGCCTGCGCATCGTCGAGCTTCGCGCGATAGTCGCGATCGTCGAGCGTGACGAGCACGTCGCCGCGCTTCACGGGCTGGTTGTCGTCGACGGCCACCCGCGCGACATAGCCGGCCACACGCGGGCTGACGGTCACGATGTCGGCGCGCACGTACGCGTCGTCGGTGTGTTCGATGAAGCGGCCGACCGTCCACCAGCGCCAGCCGAACCCGGCAAGCGCGACGATGGCGATGAAGGCGCCCGCGGCGATCCAGTGGCGCCGCGCGAAGCGGGCTGATTTCTCGGGTACGGCTGTGGTGCTCATGATCGGAATCGGAATGGTTGATTGCGTACGGATTGACAAACGGCCGGCTAGGGCTGCCAGCCGCCCCCCAGTGCCTTGAAGACGGCCACCTGATCGAGCGCGACCTGCTGCGTCGACGCGGCAAGCGCCGCATCGACCGTAACGAGGCTGCGCTGCGCGTCGAGCACGCCGAGGAAATCCAGCGCGCCCGCGTCGTAGTTCAGTTCGGCCAGCCGGTAAGCGCGTGCGTGTTCCGCACGCGCGGTCTCGAGCGCGGACTTGCGGCGCCACTCGGCGCCATAGCGCGCCAGCGCCTGCTCGGTTTCCTTCAATGCGCGCAGCACCTGCGCATCGAACGACGCGCGCGCGGCGGCATCGTCGGCGCGCGCCTGCGCAAGTTGCGCGCGGCTCGCCGCGAGATTCGGGAAGCGCCACGTGATCAACGGCCCGACGCCCCAGGCGATCGCGTACTTGTCGCCGAGCGACGACGGTGCGCCGCTCGTCGACAGCCAGTTCACCGAGCCGCCCAGCACGATCGACGGATACAGTTCGGCCGTCGCAACGCCGATTCGCGCATTCGATGCGACGAGCCGGCGCTCGCTTTCGCGCAGATCGGGGCGGCGACGGAGCAGCGCCGCGCCGTCGCCGACCGGGAACGGCCGCGCGAGCGCGGGCGTCGCATGACAGCGCGCGGCTGCATCGGGAATTGCGCCGGGCGCCTGTCCGGTCAGCACGGCCAGTTCATACAACGCGGCGCGGCGCGCACCCGCGAGCGCCGGCAGTTCGGCGCGCGTATCGTCGGCAAACGCGCGCGATCGCGCGACTTCCAGGTCGGACACGAGACCGTGCGCGCGCTGCCGCTCGGTCAACGCGGCGAGCCGGTCGGCGATCGCGACCGAACGCTCGGCCACGTCGACCCGCTCGCCGTACGCACAGGCCTGCGCATAGGCGGCCGTCGTCTCGGCGGCCACCGCCACGCGCATCGCGTCGGACGCGGCCTGCACGGCCTCCGAATCGGCGCGCGCGGCGTCGACGAGATGACCGACACGCCCCCACAGATCGACTTCCCACGACACCGCGAACGACGGCGCGAACCCCCAGCGCGTACGCGCATCGGTCCCCTTCGCGCTCGCGGCGATCTGGTCGGGCGCGTGCTTGCCGTAGTCGACGCCGAAGCCGGCCGTCGTATCGGGCAACCGCGCGGCATCCGCTTCGTCGAGCACGGCCCGCGCCCGCGCCACGCGTGCCGCCGCCACCGCGAGATCGCGGTTCTGCGCGAGCGCTTCGCGCACGAGCGCGTCCAGCGCCGGATCGTCGAACAGTTGCCACCAGCGGTCGGGCAACGTGCCGCCGGACGCGACAGGCGCATCGGCCGCCGCATCGAACGGCGCCGCGCGCACCGCGTCGGCCACGGGCGGCCGGTACGGGGGGCCGACCGAGCAGGCGGCGAGCGCCGCGGCGCTCAGCAGCGCGGCGGCAACGGACAGACGGAGGGAAACCGGAGGAAATGGCGAGGCGCGCATCGTGCAATGACAGTCGAGCAAACGGTGGACCTATGGTAATTTCGACCCATTCGGTCGATCTCGCGCGCAAAGCGCATTCGTCGTCGAGAAAAGGACACGTGGACCCATTTTTCAGCGCGCTCGAGCGCAAGGACAAGCACAAGCAGATCGCGGTCGTCGCGTCCGACGCGGCGTCCGGCGTCCTGTATCCGCCGCATTCGCACCAGCATGGCCAGCTGATTCACGCCATTTCCGGCGTGATGCTCGTGCATGCGGATGCCGGCAGCTGGGTGGTGCCGACAGGGCGCGCGGTGTGGGTGCCGGCCGGCACGCAGCACGAGATCCGGATGGCCGGCGACGTGCAGATGCGCTCGGTGTTCGTCGCACGCGAAGTGCGGCCGAGCCTGCCGGACGCGTGCCGCGTGATCGAGGTCGGCACGTTGCTGCGCGAACTGATCGTGACCGCATGCGAACTGCCGGCCGACTACGACCTTTCGCATCGTGCGGGACGCGTGCTCGCGCTGATCCTCGACGAAATCGAAATCGCGCCGTTGCTGTCGCTGCATGTGCCGATGCCGCGCCATCCGGCGCTCGCCGCGCTGTGCACGCGGCTCATCCATGAACCGTCGTCGGTCGTCACGCTGCAGTCGTGGGCGCGCGACGCGCACATGAACGAGCGCACGCTCGCGCGCGCCTTCAAGCGTGAAACGGGCATGACGCATGGCGCGTGGTGCCGCCATGCGCGTCTGCTGCTGAGCCTGCCGCGCCTGGCCGCCGGTACGCCGATCCTCGAGCTCGCGCTCGAGCACGGCTACGACAGCCCCAGTGCGTTCGCGGCGATGTTCCGCAAGGCGCTCGGCGTGCCTCCGAGCGAATACTTCCGGCGGCGCTGAACCGCACTGTCCGTTTCGCGACGATCGAGCGCATACGCGCGTGCGCGGCGCGACCCGCCGCTCGCTACAGTAGCGGCATCGCACGACACCGGCGCCACGCGCCCGCCACGCCGATGGATCTGATTCAAAGCATGCAGGTTTTCGTCACGCTCGCCGATGCGGGCACCTTCACCGAAACCGGCAAACGGCTCAACCTCACGACCGCGTACGTCAGCCGCACGATCGCATCGCTGGAAACGCATCTCGGCATCCGGCTGCTGAACCGCACGACGCGCTCGATGTGCCTGACCGAGGCCGGCGAACGCTATCTGGCGCGCGCACGCGACATCACGCTCGCCGTCGATGCGAGCGAACGCGAGGCACGCGGCGCGCGGCTGCATCCGCACGGCCGGCTGCGCGCGCACTGCAGCGCCAGCATCGCGAACCGCTTCGTGATTCCGCTCGTCGCGCGCTTCCAGGCGCGCTATCCGGACGTCAGCGTCGACCTGACGCTCGCGCCGCAGGTGCCGGACCTGATCCGCGACAGCTACGACGTCGCGGTGGTCGCGATGCCGAGCCTGCCCAGCTCCGATCAGGTGGCGATCGACGTCGGGCGGATCGGCAACGTGCTGTGCGCGGCGCCCGCGTATGTCGAGCGCCACGGGATGCCGGACGCGCCGCGCGCGCTCGCGCGGCATCGCTGCCTGCAACTGGTTGCGCCCGCGTACCCGGCGCGCGAGTGGACCCTCACGCGCGGCACGGAGGCGGAGACGATCGCGTTCGAACCTTCGATGACGGCCGACGTCGCGGCGTCGCTCGCGATCGCGGTGCGGGAAGGCGCGGGAATCGGCCTGCTGCCGGCGTTCGTCGCGGACGACGGGCTGCGGTCGGGCGCGCTGGTGCGCGTGCTGCCCGATTACCGGGCGGACGAGGTGGGGGTGTTTCTGGTGTATCCGTCACGCCGGCATCTCGACGCGAAGACGCGCGCGTGGGTGGATTTCATGAAGACGGAACTGCGGAATGCGCTCGACGGGGTGCGCGGCGGCCACGCCGGGGAAGGCGAGGCAGCCGCGCCGGCCAGCGCCGGCGCGGCCGCTGCCGCCCCGCTTACGCGACTGCCTGCATCGCGCGATGCGCGTCAAAAAACGTCGCCTGTGCCGCTTCGTCCGCGCGCGCATACGCGCGGTTGACGCCGCTGATCACCGCGCGGATCGACGCCGTCGTCAGGTTCGCGTCGATGCCGACGCCGAACGCGCTGCCGCGCACGCCCGTGCCGGCCAGCTCCGCGATCGCGATCGCCTTCGCATCGGCGCCCTGCGACAGCGCGCGCTCCTCGTAATGCTGGATGCGCAGCGGCGTACGCAACGCGTGCATCAGCGCGTCGAGCGGGCCGTTGCCTTCGCCGCGCAGCACGCGACGCTCGCCGTGCACGTCGGCGGTCAGCACGATCGTCTCGCGGCCGTCCCGCTCGCTCAGCTCATGGCCGACGTAACGCAGCGGCGCATCGCCTTCCACGTATTCCTGCTGGAACAGCGACCAGATCTGCGCGCTCGTCACCTCGAGCCCGCTGTTGTCGGTCAGGCGCTGCACGGCCGCACTGAAGTCGACCTGCAGGCGGCGCGGCAGCGCGACGCCGTAGCTCTGCTCGAGCAGGTACGCGATGCCGCCCTTGCCCGACTGGCTGTTCACGCGAATGATCGAGTCGTACGTACGGCCGACATCGCTCGGATCGATCGGCAGGTACGGCATTTCCCAGACGGCGTCGGGTTTCTGTACCGCGAAGCCCTTCTTGATCGCATCCTGGTGCGAGCCGGAGAACGCGGTGAACACGAGATCGCCGACGTACGGATGGCGCGGATGGATCGGCAACTGCGTGCATTCCTCGGACGTGCGCGCGACTTCGTTGATCTGCGAGAAATCGAGGCCCGGATCGACGCCCTGCGAGTACAGGTTCAGCGCGAGCGTGACGAGATCGACGTTGCCGGTGCGCTCGCCGTTGCCGAACAGGCAGCCCTCGATCCGGTCCGCACCGGCCATCACCGCCAGCTCGGCCGCCGCGACCGCGGTGCCGCGGTCGTTGTGCGGATGCACGGACACGATCAGCGCGTCGCGGCGCGCGAGGTTGCGGTGCATCCATTCGATCTGGTCCGCGTAGAAGTTCGGCGTGCCGACTTCGACGGTCGCCGGCAGGTTCACGATCGCCTTGTGCTCCGGCGTCGGCTGCCAGACGTCGAACACGGCGTCGCAGACTTCCTTCGCGAAATCGAGCTCGGTCGCGGTGAAGGTTTCCGGGCTGTACTGCAGCGTGAAATGCGTATCGGTGGCGGCGTCGGCGCAACGCTTGATCGTGCGCGCCGCGTTCACCGCGAGCTGCTTCACGCCATCGCGGTCGAGACCGAACACGATCTTGCGGAATTCCGGCGCGGTCGCGTTGTACAGGTGCACGATCGCGCGCTTTGCGCCGCGCAGCGATTCGAAGGTGCGCTCGATCAGGTCGTCGCGCGCCTGCGTGAGCACCTCGATCGTGACGTCGTCCGGAATGTGGCCGCCCTCGATCAGCTCGCGCACGAAATTGAAGTCGGTCTCGGATGCCGACGGGAACGCCACCTCGATCTCCTTGAAGCCGATCGCGACCAGCATCTTGAACATCCGCATCTTGCGCGCCGCGTCCATCGGCTCGAACAGCGACTGGTTGCCGTCGCGCAGGTCGGTGCTCATCCAGATCGGGGCCTGCGTGATCGTGCGCGACGGCCACGTGCGATCCGGCAGGTTGACGGGCGTAAACGGTCGGTACTTCGCGGCGGGGTTCTTCAGCATCATGATGTCGGTCCTCGGTCGGTTGATCGGAACACCGCGGCGCGGCGGCCATCGGTCATGGCGGCGGCTGCGCGCGCAGCGGTTGAAACGGTGGAAACGGCACAACGGCAAAGCGGTACGGCAAACGACGGCCTTGGCGGTTGAGCGACCGGGACGGAGCGGAGCGGTACGGAAGAAGGACGAACTCAGGCGCCGGTCGACAACCGGGGCCAGGTCTGTGATACGGGGGAAATCTGGCGCTTCAGGAACGAAGCAGGAAGGAAGCGCGCAGCCGCAGACCCAGCCCGGAGAAACGGGCTAGTAGTCGTAGCGAGAAGAGGGGCTGGGCGGCTTGCATGGCCGGAATCAGATCACAGGGCGACCGGGGTTGTCAATGGGTGACTCGCCCGTCGCACGTCCGCGCGGCCGCCGGAATCAGTCCTGTCCGATAGCCCGCCGCCCGCCCCGCCGCCATGCTTCACGGGTGCGGCGCCGATGGCGCCCCCGTTCATGTTCGGAGTGAGTTGGTCAACGATCTTCGCCGGTTGCCGCACCCTCTTCCCGCTGCCATCGGCGTGCCGCGGGCGTTCGTTGGCGGCCGACTGGCACGGCCGCCAACAGCGTGCCGACGTTGAAACCGGCGCTGCCTGGTGCCCGCACGGGGCGTCCGCGCCGAAGCCCGATCGCCCCCGCCGGCGCGTCGATCCCGACCCGCCCGGCTCCGTGACGCCATGCGGCGCGGCGCGCAGCGGCTTGCACCTGTCTGCCGCACGCGCCGCAAGAACGATCAAATGCACCCGCCGCCGGTACCCTATAGTTCCGTCCGACACCCTCATTGGCACGCTATGAATCCGGTTGGCAAAGCACTTTGGTACATCGAAACCGCGCTCGACAAGGCACTGACGCTCGACAGGATTTCCGCCGATTGCGACATGACGCGTTTCGGCTTTTCGCGGCTGTTCTCGATGAATACCGGGTGGCCCGTGATGCGCTATGTCCGGTCGAGGCGGCTGACGCGTGCGGCGCACGCGCTGGCGCAAGGCGCGCCGGACATCCTGCACGTGGCGCTCGACGCCGGCTATGGCTCCCATGAGGCGTTTACGCGCGCCTTCCGCGACCTCTTCGGCATGACGCCCGAGGAAGTGCGGACACGGCGCACCCTCGACGGATTGTCTCTTGTGGAGCCGCTTCGCATGAAAGAACTGAATCTGATCGCCGTGACGCCGTCCCGCTTCGAAGTCGCGGAAAAACGGCTGATCGCCGGCATGAGCGACCGCTACACCTTTGAAACCAACGAAGGTATCCCGGCGCTCTGGCAGGCGTTCGTCCCGTATCTCGGCACGATCCCCGGCCAGATCGGCGACGTGACCTACGGCGTATGCTGCAACCCGGATGCGGATGGCAGCTTCGAGTACATCGCCGGCGTCGAAGTCGCGCATCGCGACCGGCTGCCCGCGCCGTTTCGCTGCGTCGAGCTCGAACCGCAGCGGTATGCGGTCTTCGAACACGGCGGACACATCTCCACGCTCCATCAGACCATCTACAGCATCTGGAACGGCTGGCTGCCGACGTCGGGTTTCAAGGCCGTGGACGCGCCCGAATTCGAGCGCTACAGCGAGGATTTCGATCCCGTTGCGGAAACCGGGGTGCTTGAAATCTGGTTGCCGGTCGTAGCGGCCGCGTGAGCGGCGCGCGTTGCCCGGCCGGGGTGTCTCCCGCCCCGGCCGGGGAGCGAATCGCCACTACCCCGGATCGCGCGCGATCCCGGCGTTGAAGCGGACGGGCCGGCAGTCATTGGCGCACGAACAGCGCCTGCCGCGCGAGTGCCGGCGCGTAGCCGGGCGCAACCGGCCCCCCGGCTGACGGCCGGCATCCCGCGGGGTCAGCCGGCCCGCGAAGTAGCGGGTTTCGACATCGCAACCGGCGACAGCCACTCGGCCGCCGCCAGTTGCGTACGCGCACCACGGGCCGCGCGGTTGAACGCCACCCGCCGTTCGCCCGTCAGCCTCGCCGCGTCGGCTGCGCGCACCAGCCCGACCGGATCGACGAGGCGCGCACGCTGCCGCACCTCGAAGTGCAGATGCGGGCCGGTCGCGGTGCCCGTGCTGCCCACCGCGCCGATGCGCTGGCCGCGCGCGACGCGCGCGCCGGTTCGCAGCGTCGGCTCGAATGCCGACAGGTGCGCGTAGTACGACGCATAGCCGCCGTCATGGCGGATCACCACATACTTGCCGTAGCCGCGCGCCTCGGTGCCGATGAACGTCACGACACCGCGCTCCGACGCGTGAACCGCCCGCCCTGCCGGTGCCGCCAGATCGACGCCGGAATGCACGTGGCGCGCGCCCGTCACCGGATGCACGCGCGCACCGAACCGCGAGCTGATCCGCGTCGCCCTGACCGGCATCGCGAACCGCGTCCCGGCAAGCGGCATGCCGTCGAGGTCGTAGTACGCGCCCGGCGAACCGGCATCGGGCGCGAACCATACGGCCGCGACACGCTGGCCGCGCAGGCGGATGTCGAGCGCCGTCACGCGCGCGCGGCCCGGATGCGTCGCGCGGCCGTCGGGTTCGAACGCGACACGGAAGGTATCGCCGGCCGCACCGCGCTGCGACGGATCGATGCGCCCGGCGAGCAAGCGGACGATCTGCGCGGCCACGCCGGCCGGCAGGTCGGCGCGCGCCAGCGACGCCCTCAGGGTGCCGGCGATCGCGCCGGCGCGCGCGCCGCTCGCCGATACCTCGAGCATGAACGGCTCGGCCGACGCGAGACCGACGGCCGCCCGCCCGAACGCCGGTTGCGCGTCCAGCGCGGGCAAGGGCGACGCAAGGCCGTAATCGAACCGCGCCGCATGGCTGCGCTCGACCGCGCCGCGCGCCGCGTCGCACAGCACGCGATAAGCCACGCACGCGCCGAAGCGGGCCACGGGGCCGTCGCGCCCGGCAGCCGCCGGATCGGGCGACGCATGCGATACGTACGCGACGTCGAGCGGCACCGCCGGCGTGCGCAAGCCGCCCCACGTGGTTCGTGCGGAACTGAAAAAAGGCACGTCGGCAAGGTCGGCGGACTCCGGAATCGCGGGCGCGGAGGCGGCGGCATCGAGAGCCGCCTGTGCCGCCGCCCCGTGCGCGCCGGCCACGCAGGCCGCCGCGACGACACCGCGCACCAGCGCGCGGAGATCCGGAAAACGTCGGACGCCGCGCACGGCGGATCGACCTTGTTCGCGTGCGAGACGGGAACGCAGGTCTAACCGCATGACGTCGTCACTCGCTATCAATGGAAACAGGGGAAAAGCCGGGTATCGCGGAAGCGCTGCGTTCGCGGCCCGGCAACATGAAGGCGAGTGTATCGGCGCGCACGAACTCGCTAAATGGGACCAATCTTATTTTTATTTCCCATCTCTTAGTACTCGAACGAAATGCGGATTTCACGTCGGCTGACGACCCGACCCCATGCACGGGCGCGAACCATTGCGTACCGTGCATGGTCGAACGCTGCCGGCGCGCGCGCCGTCCCGCTGCGCATGCGGCGGCCCGTCGCGTGTCGCGCATCGTGCCATCCAACCGGAATCCCGCATGTTTCTCGATCAACTTCATCCGGAACGCTGGACGTTCCTGTGGAACGCGCTGTCCACCCTGTCCCTCAAGCTGTGCGCCGGCCTCGCGCTGCTCGTCGCCGGCTGGTGGCTGTCGAAGCGCATCGGCAACTGGCTGAACCGGCTGCTCGCGAACAAGGAGCGCGTCGACGACACGCTGCGGCCGATCCTGTGCGACGTCGCCGTGTGGGGCATCCGCATCGTCGCGATCGTCGGCGCGCTGTCGCAGCTCGGCATCGAAACCGCGAGCATCGTCGCGGTACTCGGCGCGGCCGGCCTCGCGATCGGGCTCGCGCTGCAGGGCACGATGCAGAACATCGCGGCCGGCATCATGCTCCTGCTGCTGCGGCCGTTCAAGGTCGGCGACTACATCGACGGCGGCGCGGGGGTCGCGGGCACCGTCGACGAGGTCGGGCTGTTCATGACACGGCTGACGAAGCCGGACGGCATCTGCGAATACGTGCCGAACAGCGCGCTGTGGGGCAGCGCGATCCGCAACTACACACGCAATCCGACGCGCCGTCTCGATCTCGAAGTGGAGGTGTCGGTGCACGACGATATCGAGCGCGCGCTCGATGCGCTGCGCGCGCTGGCCGCAGCCGATCCCGACGCGCTGCACGATCCGGCGCCCGACGTGATGGTGATGCGCTTCGACGACAGCACGGCCGTCGCGAACCTGCGCGTATGGACGCACACCGACAAGTTCTGGGCCATGCGCTGGCGCCTCGCCCGCCAGGTGCGCAAGACGCTCGCCGACGCGAACTGCGCGCTGCCGATCCGCACGCGCGAGCTGCACATCGTGCACGACGCGCCACGCCGCACCGACGCCGCGCAAGCCGCAACGCGGTGAGGCGCGCGGGCGGCCGCTGCGCCCGGCTCGCACGGCGGCCGTCACGCCCGCGCCCGCGTCCGCACGCCGCCCGGAATCGCTCCGGATGGATGCGCCGCGCGGCCCGCCACCAAATCAGACTCGTCTGATTCACTGCGCACTCGCATTCCGCGACAATGGCCGTGCCGGACGAGACAGCCATCCCGTCCGGCATCCGTCGTACCATCTCCGCTTGTCGCCGCCCATCACGGGCGGCGTTTTTTTTGCCGGACCCGCCGCGTTACATCTTCACGATATCGAGCAGCGCCTTCTTGCCGCTCCTGTACGTGAACACCGAAATCGCGCCGTGCTTCAGGTCGCCCTGCGGCGTGAAGCTGGTTTCGCCGATCACGCCGCGATAGTCGGTGGCCGGCATCGCGGCGAGCACCTTCGCCGGATCGGTCGAGTTCGCGCGCTTCATCGCATCGACGATGATGTACACCGCGTCGTACGAGAACGGCGCATACACCTGCATCGGCTGGTGGTAGCGCGCCTCGTAGCGCTTCGCGAACGCCGCGCCGCCGGGCATCTTCTCGAGCGCGATGCCCGCCTCGGAACACACGACGTTGTCCGACGCCGGGCCCGCGAGCTTCGGCAGGTCCGTCGAGCACACGCCGTCGCCGGCGAGTATCTTCGCGCGCATGCCGAGCTGGCGCGCCTGCTTCGCGAGCGGGCCGCCCGTCGCGTCCATCCCGCCGTACATGATCGCGTCCGGGTTCACGCCCTTGATCTTCGTGAGGATCGCGCGGAAGTCGATCGCCTTGTCGTTGGTCGCGTCGCGCGACACGACCTGCAGGCCGGCCGCCTTCGCGGCCTTCTCGAACTCGGTCGCGAGCCCCTGCCCGTACGCGGTCGAATCGTCGACCACGGCCACGGTCTTGATTCCCATGTTCTTCGCCGCGTACATCGCAAGCGCCGGCCCCTGCTGCGCGTCGGTCGCGACGACGCGATAGGTCGTCTTGAAGCCCTGCTGCGTGTACGTCGGGTTGGTCGCGGCCTGCGAGATCTGCACGACGCCGCCGTCGCGATAGACGCGCGACGCCGGAATCGACGTGCCCGAATTGTGATGGCCGACGACGCCGACCACCTTGTCGTCGACGAGCCGCTGCGCGACCTGCGTCGCGGTGCGAGGATCGCCCGCGTCGTCCTGCGCGTCGAGCTGCAGCGTGACCTTCCTGCCGCCGATCACGAGCCCTTTCGCATTGATCTCCTCGACCGCGAGGCGCGCACCGTTCTCGCTGTCCTTGCCGAGATGCGCGATCGCGCCGGTCAGCGGCGCGACGTGCCCGATGCGCACGATCTCGTCCGCATGCGCGGACAGCGCGCAGGTCAGCGCCGCAGCAGCAGCCAGTGCCGTCATGTGATGTCGAATCATGTCTGTCTCCTGGTCAGTCTTGTGTGCCCCGTGCCATGCGGGACGTGTTGTGGTTCCGACGACGCATCGGCCGCGCTCAATGGCGCAGCGCTTCCTGCACCGCGCGGCCCGTGCCGGCCGGCAGCACGCCCGCGTCGCCGCCCGTCGCGACGCCGTACAGGTCCTTCGGATCGCGCGGCGCGGGAATCAGGTCGAGCTCGATGCCGATCTCGCGCTCGCGCGCGGCCGCGTTCAGGTAGCGCAGCGCCGAGAAATCCTCCAGCGCGAAGCCGACGGAATCGAACACCGTCACCTGCGCGTCCGACTCGCGGCCCGGCTCGGCGCCCGAGACGATCCGCGCGAACTCGATCACCGGAAATTCCGCCGGCATCTGCTGGATGTCGCCTTCGATGCGCGTCTGCGGCTCGTATTCGACGACGACGCGGGCGCGCCTCAGCACGTCCGCGTGCAGTTCGGTCTTGCCGGGACAATCGCCGCCGACGGCGTTCACGTGCATCCCGTCCTCGATCATGTCCGGCGTCAGGATCGTCGCGTTGGTCTTGTCGGCGGTCACCGTCGTCACGATGTCCGCGCCGCGCACGGCGTCCGCCGCCGACGCGCAGCGGATCACGCGCAGCCCCGCGAACGGCGCGAGGTTGCGGATCAGCTTGTCGGTCGCCGCCGGATCGATGTCGAACACGCGCAGCTCGTCGATGCCGAGCATCTCGTGGAACGCGATCGCCTGGAATTCGCTCTGCGCGCCGTTGCCGATCAGCGCCATCGAACGCGCATCGGCGCGCGCGAGAAAGCGCGCGACCAGCGCGGACGTCGCCGCGGTGCGGATCGCCGTCGTGAGCGTCATCTCGCTGAGCAGCAGCGGGTAGCCGGTGTCGACGTCGGCCAGCACGCCGAACGCCATCACGGTCAGCAGGTCGGCCCGGGTGTTCTTCGGATGGCCGTTCACGTACTTGAACGCGTACAGCCGCGCGTCCGAGGTCGGCATCAGCTCGATCACGCCGTCGGTCGAATGGCTGGCGAGGCGCGCGGTCTTCTCGAACGTCTCCCAGCGCCGGTAGTCCTGCTCGATATACGAGGCCATCGTCGTCAGGATCTGCGTCATCCCGACTTCGGCCACGAGCGTCGATACGCTCGTCACATCCAGATATCGCGTCATGCCCTTGCTCCAAGGTTGCGGCGGCCGGGGCCGCCGTTGAAACGGTCGGCGCCGCGTTACGCGCGCCCTTCGAATCCCAGCAGCACGTTGACCGCGTTGATGCCGATCTCGTCGACCATGTAGCCGCCCTCCATCACGAACAGCGTCGGCACGTTCAGGCGCGCGAGCGCCGCGCCGATGCGCAGGTAGTCGGGCGAGCGCAGCCGGAAATGGCTGATCGGGTCGTGCTCGAACGTGTCGACGCCGAGCGACACGACGAGCGCGTCGGGGGCATGCGCGGCGATCGCGGCGGCCGCGTGGTCGAGCGCCTGCTCGTAAGCGGCCCACAGCGTGCCCTTCGGCAGCGGCAGGTTCAGGTTGAAGCCGTCGCCCGCGCCGGCGCCGCGCTCGTCCGCGTAGCCGGAGAAGTACGGGTACGACACCGGCGGCTCGCCGTGGATCGACGCGAACAGCACGTCCGCGCGATCGTAGAAGATGTCCTGCGTGCCGTTGCCGTGATGGAAATCGACGTCCAGCACCGCGACACGCGCGGCGCCCTGCGCGATGCAATGCTGCGCGGCGATCGCCGCGTTGTTCAGGTAGCAGTAGCCGCCCGCGTACTCGCGGCCGGCGTGGTGGCCGGGCGGGCGGCACAGCGCGAACGCCGCGCGCGCCGCGCCGCTCGACAGCAGGTCGGCGCCGGTCAGCGCCGAGTTCGCGCTCGCGCTCACCGCGTCCCACGTGCCGGCGTTGATCGGCGCGCCGGCGTCCATCGCGTAGAAGCCGAGCTTGCCGTCGATGAACGCGGGCGGCGTCGCGGCGGCGGGCATCGCGCGCACCGGCCATACGAGCGGCAGCGCCTGGCAGGTTCGGCCGGTTGCCGTCCATTCGTCCCACGCGCCGGCGAGGAACTCGACATAGCGCGCGCTGTGCGCGGCCGCATAGCACGCGCGGTCGAACGGTTTCGGCGCGATCACGTCTCCGAGGCCGGCGGCGCGCACCTGCGCGAGCACCGTTTCGGCGCGAAGGGGGTTTTCGAACGAATCGGTGATCGCGCCGTCCTTCAGTTCGACGCCGCGATGCAGTTGGTGATCGCTGCTATAGACCGTGAGCATGGTTGACCGTTGCGGTGAGGATGGCAACAGTTTATTGACGGATACCGGCAATAGCTTTGCTTTTCGCGCGCACCTTTCGTACACTTTTGAGAAAACCGCCTACGGAATCACGAAAATGAGCAAAAATCGCGCTCCGGCCGAACTGGACGGCGTCGACCGCGCCATGCTGCGCCTGCTGCAGGACGACGGCGCGCTGTCGAACGCGACGCTCGGCGAGAAGCTGTCGCTCAGCGTCACGCCGTGCTGGCGCCGCCGCAAGCGGCTCGAGGACGAAGGCGTGATCACCGGCTACCAGGCGAACCTCGACCGGCGCGCGCTCGGCATGAACGTGTTCGCGTTCGTGCACGTCACGTTCAACATGCACTCTGACCAGGATTCCGACCACTTCGAGGACGTGATCCGGCGACACGACGAGGTGCTGTCGTGCCACAAGATCACCGGCGCGGCCGACTACATCCTGCAGGTCGTCGCCGCCGATCTCGACGCGTACGCGGAATTCGTCGAGCGCGTGCTGCGCAAGCAGGCGGGGGTATCGTCGATCCAGTCGAGCCTCGCGTTGCGCGAAGTGAAGTTCTCGTCGCGCGTGCCGGTGCCGGACGCGTGAACGGCGCGGCCAACGTGCGCGCCGCCTCCGGTTTTCCCCCACTCATTCAGCCATGGAGCACGCCCTCATGAAACGTTTCAGCCCTTCCGCATCGCTGGCCGCCGCGCTCGCCTGCGCGTTCGCCTTGAGCGCCTGTTCCGCGCCCTCCGCGCCGCCCGCGCAATCTTCGGCACCGCCCGCACCGCCGGTGGTCGGCGGCGATCGCGATGCGCACGGGTGCATCGGCTCGGCCGGCTATTCGTGGTGCGAAGCGACGCAACAATGCGAGCGCCCGTGGGAACTCGCGAAGCAGAAGGGTTTCGAGAACTCGGCGCAGGCGTACGGGCAGTTTTGCGGGAACGGTTCGGCGAAGTGAGCGCGTAAGCGGAACTCGCCGAACTGTTGGCTGGAAAGCAGACAGACGTGTCATCGATCCTGCCCGGATACACATAACGTGACGCGAAGCTTCATCACGCCCATGGCAGCCGTAAGAGCGGTATTTACCAGAATCCGTAGTCGTCCTGATATTCAAGTCGCTACAAGGATCTCTGCCTCACCCCTGACGGCACTCGCGGCACTTCGGCAATACTCATATAAGTACGAAAGTATCAGTCGAAATACTAATCAAATTATTGAAATCGGCTGATTCTCATCTTGAAAATTGCACAGTCCTTCGACGCGAGGTAAAAGGCGGTTTCATTCCTCGCGTAGATCATCGATGAAAAGCGCGCAATGCCGCGAAACGGTTCGCCTCGGGGATGCGGCCGATCGTGACGGCACAGCCACCGGAGCCGCCCTCGATCTCAAGCACCTTGGCATTGGCGTCGCGCCCGACGGCCACGGCGAGGCATGCCCGAAATGCGGCGGCATCTATCCGCTGCCGGCGAGTGGCCCGCGCATGCACCGCGGCCGACAGATCAAGTATCACGGCCGCAGGATCGGTTGCACCACCACGGTCGTCAGGGCATAAACGGAGAGACTCGCAATCATGTCGACTCTTACCCAAGCACGCACCCTGGCCATCACGGGCCCGGCATTGCCCACATACGGAATGGACGCGCTCCCCGTATTTGTTCCGGTGCGTCTGCAAGGCATCGAAACAATTGGCCGCATTGACGAATGCCGCTATCTCGTCACGTTGCGCACCGACGACGCCTACGCCATCGTCCCAAGCGTAGCGTCCAATCTCGATCTCGACAAAGTGGTAGGAACCGAGGTCACTGTCTCGATCCGGCTAGAAGGCAAACAGCACTTCACTCCCGGACTGGCAGGCAATGCCGGACTCGGCAACATCGGCGCAGGAACACGCGAGATCTCGGCGTTGGTCGAAGCGGCCCGGATTTCCGGTCAGGACCGCGACTCCATTCTGTACGAACTCGAACTACGGCCGTGGCTCTACCGCGCGACGCTAAACCAGGATTGTCGGCTTTTTCAGGATATGACCGTCGTCGATATCACGGATGCCGTGCTGTCGAAATATCCATACCCGGTTGAAAAACGTCTCGCGGGCATGTTTCGAGGAATCTATCCCAAGCGTGACATGCAGCGTCAGGCGCTCGAATCGGACTGGGCGTTCCTGCAGCGTCTGTGGGAGGAATGGGGTATCTGGTGGTGGTTCACGCACGACGAGGGCCATCATCGCCTGATCTTGTGCGATACGATCGGCGGCCATCATCCACACGATGCGGCCTACGAAACGCTGCGCTATCTGCCGCCCGACGGCCAGCACATTGACGAAGAACACATTCATGCACTGTCGATAACGAGCCGGCTCACGGCCGGGCGTGTCACCGTGGCGGACTACGACTACACCCGTCCGCGCGCGAAGCTGGTTGCCACCGAAGAGAATCCACGCAGAACCGCCAGCGCCGACAGCGAAATCTACGCATGGGGCGACTTCAGCCAACCGCTGGCAGGCGCACAGGGGCTGGAAGGGCAGCCCAACGGCACCGATCGGGAAGCGTGCCATTTTGCGCGCGTGCAACTCGACGCGCAGCGCTGTGCAGGGCTTCGCGCTCATGGCTCAGGCAACCTGCGTGGCCTGACAGTCGGCCGGACGTTCACCCTGACCGGCTACCCTCAGCTATCTACGAACCGTGAATATGTCGTCGTGTCATGTACGCTCGACATCGAGGACGTGGGCAATCGCGCGGGAATCGCACAAACATACCGCGTAGAAACGCAGTTCGAACTGCTGCCGACAAACGAGCCGTTCCGGCTCAAACGCAGTGTCAGCAAACCCGCGTTGAGCGGCCCGGAAAAAGCCATCGTCGTCGGCCCGGCCGGGCAAGAAGTCTGGACAGACCGATACGGCCGCGTGAAGGTGCAGTTCGAGTGGGATCGCGAGGGCAAGCACGACGAGCACTCCGGTATCTGGCTGCGCGTGTTGTCGCCGTGGCAGGGTATGGACATGGGTGCGACATTCATTCCCCGCATCGGCCATGAAGTAGCGGTATTGCACTATTACGGCGATCCGGATTTACCGGTGATTGTCGGCAGTGCCGTAAGCGCGCTGCGCCAACCGGCGCTGTATGTGCCGGACAACCAGGCCGTATCGGTGATTCGCGGCAAGGAATTCCACGGCACCGCATCCGGCCATCTGGCTATCGACGATACTCGGGGGCAAATCCAGACGCAGATCGCAAGCGACGCAGGCGCCTCTCAACTCAGTCTCGGGAATATCCGGCGCATCGTGAAGAAGAATGGCCGGGCGGATGCGCGCGGCAAGGGCTTCGATCTGCGTACGGATGATTGGGGCGTCATGCGGGCGTTGGGCGGCCTCTTCGTCACGACAGATGGCCAGGCCGGCGGCCCCGGCCACGCGAAGGATGCCAAGGAGGCAATCGGCCGCCTGACGCGCGCGAGAGAATTGCAAGAGCGTCTGTCCGGGTTGGCGCAACGACATGAGGCGCAGCGGCACGATACAACCCAAAGCGAGGTCGCCAAGGCGATCAAGGCACGCAATGACGCGATCAAAGGGAATCCAACGGGCAATCCGGACGATTTCCCGGAATTGACGGAAGCCGACATGGTACTGGCGGGAGCGGCGGGAATCAGTCTCGCGGCCGACCGCGACGTTCATATCGCAAGCAATGAAGATGTTGCGGTGACGAGCGGGCGGCATATCGGCCTGGCGGTCGGCCGGTCACTGTTCGCAAGCGTGGCGAACGCGCTCTCGCTGTTCGTGCACAAGGCAGGCATGAGGCTGATTGCCGCCGCGGGAATGGTACATATCGAAGCGCGGACGGACGGCATCGACGTGAAGGGCAAGAAGTCGGTGACGATCACGAGCACGACCGACAGCATTCATCTCCATGCGGCGAAAGAGATCGTGCTTCACGCCGGCAGTACGGAGGTGCGCATCGGAGATCACGGTTACGTGGTGCGCACGGCGGGCGAGCATACGATCTACGCTGGAAGCCACCAAACTGGCGCCGCGCAGTTGCGACCGGCCCGTTTCCCCGTTACGCCCGAGAATCCGGGGAAGTTTGCCGCGCAGTTCGTGCTGATGGAACAGGAAAGTGGTTTTGCACTGCCGCAACAGCCATACCGCATCACACTCGACAACGGGCGCGTGATCGAGGGCACGAGTAACGAGCGCGGTGAAACGTCGCTGATTACCGACCATGATGTTACGTTCGGAACTGTCGAGTTACTGGCGGCAAGCGATCCCGGAAAAGTGATTGCAGTCAATCACGCAGCAATCGTGCGCGACAACACGACGCCCTACACCGCCGTCACACCGAATGCCCGCAAGCGGACCACGAAAATCAGGGGCAAGACTGCGAGCACGCCGGAACTGGGAGCGACGTCCGAAGCTCAACCTCCGATGTTTGCGACATGCGACCCGCTCAACTTCGGCCTGCGCTTCCATCACTTCATCGACGGCGCGAAGCAGAGCGACGTGTCGGGAAGCCGGCCACGCAATGACGTCGTGTACCCCGTGACGAAGGACTATGCGGCGGCGATCAAGGAAGCACTCACCAGCATTCCATGGGGAAAGTACAAGACGCTCGACGGCTCGGTTCCGCTTGAACTTAAAGTAGATATAGCAAGGGCGGGCAGACCGATTCTCTTCGACGCACTTGGCGCAGGACCATTTGGTCTGCCCAAGGGTGATGCCGATCAGTTAGAGGGGGCGATGCCACGCATTGACATTGTCGATGCGGAACAAGGGGAAATCCAATACAACATGCGCCCCGACGTCAGTGCATCGTTCATTCAGAGAAACTGGATCATTGCCATCCAAGAGCAAGAGATAAAAAACATTACCTCTGCCGCGGGCGATAAATCGACTTTGAATGGTCGACTAAAATCATTCGCCGACGTGATATACCACGAGGCGCGACACTGCCAGCAGGCCTTTTGGATGGCAGCGTTGCTCCAACAACATTCCAGCGACTACGAGAAATTTACGCAGATGCTTCACGTATATAAGGCGCATACCAGCAAAGGCGCCCTTGACGCAGCTCGAAAAATCAATATCCCCGATGACAATCTCGTTGCGACAGGGCTCCATCGGATGCTGATGTTCCACTACTACTGGACGATTTCGTACATGCAAGGTCAAGCTGGAGGCGCCTATATAGCAGCCGATGTGCCAATAGTGCAGGCCGAAGTGTGTAAATTGCTGAACGTGTCGCCTGAGACGGTGGAAAAGATGGCGAGTTTCGAAATGGGCTACCGGAGTCAATTGCATGAAGAAGATGCGTATGCGTGTGCGGAAGTGGTGCAGGCCTATTGGGATCGCCCTGATCGCGCTCTTGTGCTCAACCCTGGCACATGCACAGCAGGCTATGCCGCTGCCCTCAAAGCCATCGGCACAAGGAGCGGATATGGCAAATCAAGCTGACGAGCAACGCCAAATGGTGCGCAGCATCCTGAAAGCAGCGATGGAGATTCTACGAGACGACAAACCATTTGACCCGTCGGATTCAATTTTCGGCCGAATCGTCGATACAGATCGCCATTATCGGTCACGAGGGTTACGTTATCTGTACGCCAGCCGAGTGTCGCCATCTACTACGGTTTCTTTTTCAACATTCGACGACCCCGGGGACTACACTGCCGATCGCTCGAAGGTGAAAATTGTTCCGACAGGATTTGTCATGCGATTAAGTCCAATGCTCGCCGATCTCCGTAACACGGAAATCAAAACCCTTCTCCAACTGGATGATTACTGGATCGATTCAGACGGAAATCGTGTATACGGCAACGAAATGCCGTCACGCACCCCGGATACGCCAAATTTGCAGTCCTTTCGCTATAGATCGAAAGACATTCCAGGCAGTCAATTTCCGGTTGATGTCGAGTTATTTTATGCGAATCCACTGAACGGCTCGTCCCCCCCGAAGCTATCCGAAATCACGATACACCGCGCCTACAAGATTTTGACACCGGAGGAGCGCGAGCAACGTCACCTAGAGCAACAGCAGGCAAAGCGGCTGAAGTACGGAAAAATGAATCTGTGTACCGGAATGACTTGTCCGGAAACCGGTGTCTGGGAAGGATGGTGGGACAACAGACCAACCGATCAGCTCCTTATTCACGCCGGCAGGGAATTTCCCAAGGTGCGAACCATCCATTTTTCCGAGCAATGGTACTCCCCGCATGCTCCGGGACGATGGATGTGGCTGAAGGACGATTCCAGGCGAGGAGCAGGATCAGTTACATGAAGAAGACACCTGCGCACGTTCGGACATGGCGCCGGATTGCCAGCACATGAACCGAAGAGCGGGAGGCGTCGTTCGAAGAATGTCTCGATTCCCCTGCGGATTCAACCCGTCGAGAGCAGACTTTCCACGCATTTCCGACAGCCGTCGCACCCACGATTCCGGAAACCCGGACACGCAAAAACCCCCACGAAAACAACGGTATTTTTCGTTTGTGACACAGCAAACGAGTTCGGTTACATTACGCGCCCCTTGCCACCCCGCCCCCGGCAACGACGTCGCGCGCGGCCCTTTTCGACGCAGCCTGAACCCCCAACCGCTCAGGCTTGCCGCAAGGGCCCCGGCACCCAGCGCGCGCCGTGAAGCCGGCCATTGCGTGCCTGTCGCGAGCCGATCCGAAGGTCTCCTTCGCAACGGTTTCGCGTGCGCAAATGCAACGGCGCGACGCGTCGATCCGGAATTCCGGATTCGCGATCCGGAACTCCGGATCCATGTTTCGCCGCGATCGACACGCGCGCCGGGCGGCGTGGCAAACCGATGCATCCAAGTTGAAAAAGGGATCTGCTGTGATCAAAACGTTACGGGTAATACTGTCGGCGCTCGCGCTGTGCGTCGCCGCGTCGTCCGCGCATGCCGACGATACGAAGAAGGTCGACGTCCTGCTGGTGGGCGGCGGCATCATGAGCTCGACGCTCGGCGTCTGGCTGCACGAGCTTCAGCCTGACTGGTCGATGACGATGGTCGAACGCCTCGACGGCGTCGCACTGGAAAGCTCGAACGGCTGGAACAACGCCGGCACCGGCCACTCGGCGCTCGCCGAACTGAACTACACGCCGGAAAAGGCCGACGGCAAGATCGACATCTCGAAGGCGATCGAGATCAACGAGTCGTTCCAGATCTCGCGCCAGTTCTGGGCGTGGCAGGTCAGGCAGGGCGTGCTGAAGAACCCGCGCTCGTTCATCAACTCGACGCCGCACATGAGCTTCGTATGGGGCGACGACAACGTCCGCTTCCTGAAGAAGCGCTATGAAGCGCTGCAGGCAAGCCCGCTGTTCCGCGGGATGCAGTACTCGGAAGACTACGACCAGATCAAGCAGTGGGTGCCGCTGATGATGGAAGGCCGCGACCGCAACCAGAAGGTCGCGGCGACGTGGACGCCGATCGGCACCGACGTAAACTTCGGCGAGATCACGCGCCAGTTCGTCGGCTACCTGAAGACGCAGCCCAACTTCACGCTGTCGCTGTCGAGCGAAGTGCGCGAAATCACGCGCAATGCCGACGGCACGTGGCACGTGACGTGGGTCAAGCTGCACTCGGACGAGCCGCCGCAATCGGTCGACGCGAAGTTCGTGTTCATCGGCGCGGGCGGCGGCGCGCTGCACCTGCTGCAGGCGTCGGGCATTCCCGAAGCCCGCGACTACGGCGCGTTCCCGGTCGGCGGTTCGTTCCTCGTGACGGAGAACCCCGACGTCGTGAAGCAGCATCTCGCGAAGGCGTACGGCAAGGCGTCGGTCGGCTCGCCGCCGATGTCGGTGCCGCACCTCGACACGCGGATCATCGACGGCAAGAAGATCATCCTGTTCGGACCGTTCGCGACCTTCTCGACCAAGTTCCTGAAGAACGGCTCGTACTTCGACCTCGCAAAGAGCACCAACCTGCACAACGTCGCGCCGATGATGCGCGTGGGCGTCGACGAATTCCCGCTGGTCCAGTACCTCGCGGGCCAGCTGATGCTGTCCGACGACGACCGCTTCAACGCGCTGAAGGAATACTTCCCGGACGCGAAGAAGGAAGACTGGCGCCTGTGGCAAGCCGGCCAGCGCGTGCAGATCATCAAGCGCGACCCGGTGAAGGGCGGCGTGCTGAAGCTGGGCACCGAGATCGTCGCGTCGCAGGACGGCAGCATCGCGGGCCTGCTCGGCGCATCGCCGGGCGCGTCGACGGCCGCGCCGATCATGCTGAACCTGATGAAGAAGGTGTTCAAGGACAAGGTCGCGACGCCCGCGTGGCAGCAGAAGATTCGCCAGATCGTGCCGAGCTACGGCACGAAGCTGAACGACAGCCCGGCGAAGGTCGTCGAGGAATGGACCTACACGAGCGACGTGCTGCAGCTCTCGCCGCCGCCGAAGATCGACCTCACCGCGCCGTCGCAGGCAACCGGCAACACGCCGGCCCGCCCGGCGAAGGCATCGGCCGACATGGCGCTGTAACGCGCCGGTCGCCGCGCGACACCGCGACACCGTCGCGCCGCACGATACGGCCGCCCCCCGGGGCGGCCGTTTTTTCTTGATGCGCGCCGGCGGCGGCCGCCAGCCGGCCGCCCGCTTCCGCTAGAATTGCGGCACGCGCGACCCCGTGGTCGCCCGATCCGCCATCCGCATCGACGCAAGCCCGGGCGACGCCCGGTGTGGCCCGCGCCCGGGCCGCGCGGGCGCCGCCCGCCGTTGCAGCGCCCGCCCGGGCGCGCCATCAACCGAATTCAGCTGGAGAAAGACCGTGTTTACCTGCCGAAACCAGAGCTGCGGCACGCAGTGGGAGACGTCCGACGTCGCCATCAAGGACGAGGGCCAGGGACTGCTGTTCCGCTGCCCGCTGTGCGGCGCGCGCAACTATCTCGAGCGCTTCGAGGACGAGGAAGGCAATGTCCTCTACGAGCAGATGGAAGGCCGCCCCTACCTCGGAGACCTGTCCTGACATGAGCCGACCGACGCCCACGCCCTTCAGCGCACTGCCGCTGACACCCGCCACGCTCGCCAACCTCGCGCAGCTCGGCTATGCCGACATGACGCCGATCCAGGCCGCGAGCCTGCCGATCGCGCTGGCCGGCCAGGACCTGATCGCGCAGGCGAAGACGGGCAGCGGCAAGACCGCCGCGTTCTCGCTCGCGCTGCTGGCGCGCCTCGACACGCGCAGCTTCGACGTGCAGGCGATGATCCTGTGCCCGACGCGCGAACTCGCCGACCAGGTCGCGCAGGAAGTGCGCCGTCTCGCGCGCGCCGAGGAAAACGTGAAGGTCCTGACGCTGTGCGGCGGCACGCCGATGCGGCCGCAGGCGCAGAGCCTCGAGCACGGCGCGCACATCGTCGTCGGCACGCCGGGCCGCATCATGGATCACCTCGATCGCGGCAACCTGAAGCTCGACGCGCTGAACACGCTGGTGCTCGACGAAGCCGACCGGATGCTCGACATGGGCTTCTTCGACGACATCGCGAAAGTCGCGCGGATGTGCCCGACGACCCGCCAGACGCTGCTGTTCTCCGCGACCTATCCGGACGGCATCGCGAAGCTGAGCCAGCAGTTCCTGCGCAACCCGAAGGAAGTGAAGCTCGAGGAGCGTCACGACGACAGCAAGATCCGCCAGCGCTTCTACGAAGTGACCGAGAACGAGCGGCTGCACGCGGTCGGCCAGTTGCTGAACCACTACCGGCCGGTGAGCACGATCGCGTTCTGCAATACGAAGCAGCAGTGCCGCGACCTGCTCGACGTGCTGCATGCGCAGGGCTTCCACGCGCTCGCGCTGCACGGCGAGCTCGACCAGCGCGAGCGCGACCAGGTGCTGATCCAGTTCGCGAACCGCAGCTGCTCGGTGCTGGTGGCGACCGACGTCGCCGCGCGCGGGCTCGACATCGCGCAGCTCGAAGCGGTGATCAACGTCGACGTGACGCCCGACCCCGAAGTGCACGTGCACCGCATCGGCCGCACGGGCCGCGCGGATCAGGACGGCTGGGCGCTGAGCCTCGCGAGCATGGACGAGATGGGCCGGGTCGGCGCGATCGAACAGGCGCAGAAGCGCGACGTTGAATGGCATCCGCTCGCCGAACTGACGCCGGCGGGCAACGACACGCTGCTGCCGCCGATGGAAACGCTGCAGATCCTCGGCGGACGCAAGGACAAGATCCGCCCGGGCGACGTGCTCGGCGCCTTGACCGGCGACGCCGGGTTCGACGGCAAGCAGATCGGCAAGATCAACGTGACCGAGTTCTCGACCTATGTCGCGATCGAGCGCGGCGTCGCGCACGATGCGCTGCGCAAGCTCAATGCAGGGAAGATCAAGGGCAAGCGGGTCAAGGTCCGGTTGATGGACGAGGAGTGACGCCCGCGCGCGGCGCGCCCTCGACGTCACGCATCGCACGGCGCTCGCCGTCGCGCGGTGCGCGCCGTCCGGCGCGCTGCCGTTTCTGCGCCGTCCGGCGCGGGCGCCGAGCTCAGGCCAGTTCGGGATAGCCGTATCCGGCCGCTTCCCGGGCAAACCGCGCAATCGTGTCGTAGTCGGCCGGCGACAGCCGTTCGAACCCCTTCAGCCGCAGCACGCGCGCCCGCTCCGCATCGGCGGCGACCGCCCGGTCGAGCGCATCCCGCAACGCGGCGACCTGCGCGCCGTCCAGCGCCCGCGATGCGATGAACGGCAATCCCGGCGCGGCGGCGGTCAGACCGACGACCCGGATGTCCTGCAACAACCCGGGCAGCCCGTCACGCACGTACGCGAACGTCACGCAGTCGATCGCCGCGCAATCGGCTTCGCCCGAAGCCAGCGCTCGCAGTACGTTCAGGTGCGAGCCGAGCGCCGCAACCGATCCGAAGAATCGTCCGTCGCGCGCATGCGGCGCGACCGCATGCCGGAGCGCGTTCATCCCGCTGTGGGAATCGTCGCCGTTGAAGGCCGCCCGCAGCCCCCGGCAGGCGGCGAGCGTCGTCGCGCCGCCCGCATGCGCGCGCGCCGAGACGACCAGCACGCTGCTGTATAGCGCACCGCGACAACCGTCCGCATCGAAGCACGGCGTCGCGATCAGTCGCACGTCATCGCGCAAGCCCAGCATCCGGTACGGGTAGCCGCAGGTCTGCGACAGCAGCAGGTCGCCGCGCCGCCACAGCGCGTGCAGGTCGCCGAACGGTTCGTCGGGAAGCGCGACGCCGGCGGGCCCGCCCGCCTTCCCGAACGCAGCAAGCGCGTCGCGCAGCAGCGCGCGCCACAGCGCGGCGTGGCGCGGCGTCACGTTGTACATCGGCAGGGCGGCGATCCATTGGCTCATGCGGGCATTCTACGCATCGACGGCGGCGCGGCGGAACCCGGTTCGATCGCGCCGAAACGGGGGCGCGAACGCGGCGCCACGCGCCCGATGCTTATCGGCCGCGCGACGATAAGCAAATGCCAATCGATTGGTTGGCCGTGCCGCGCGATCCCGGTACCGTCCTGATGCCTGCCCGGGCGTCGCCGGCGTGCGTCGCGCCAGGCAGGCCGACCGTGATCCGCGAGACACCTGCGCACCCGGGGCGCGTAACGGTTCAACCGCCCGTTCCCCGCACTGCCCGTTCAATCCTGCCTCAACGCCATGGCCGAATACTTCGACGTCGACCACGCGCGTGCGATCGCCGCACTCGACGCCCGCTTCACCGCCCGCACCGAATGGCCGACCTGGCTGCTGGTCGCCGCGATCTACGGCGGCTGGCTCGCCGTGCTGCTGCTCGTGCGCGACGGGCGCCTGTCGCTCGCCGCCGCGACGCCGCCGCTGATCCTGCTCGGCGCGTGGCACCTGTCGCTGCAGCACGAGCTGCTGCACGGCCATCCGACGCGCTCCGCGTTCGTGAACAAGCTGCTCGGCTATCCGCCGCTGACGGTCTGGTATCCGTACACGCTGTATCGCGACACGCATCTCGACCATCACCGCGACGAGGACCTGACCGTGCCGGGTGTCGACCCCGAAACGAACTATGTCACGCGCGACCGCTGGGCCAGGCTGCCGCGCTGGCGCCGTGCCCTGACGCTCGCGCGCAAGACGTTCGTCGGACGCATAGTCGTCGGGCCGCCGCTGAGCGTCGCCGCGACGGTCGCCGGCGCGTTCGCCGCGTTCCGGCATGGCGACTTCCGCTATCTGCCGATGTGGGCGGCGCACGTCGCGTGCGTGGCCGCGCTGCTCACGTGGCTGCAACGGGCGATCGGCGTGCCGTGGTGGTACTACCTGCTGGCCGTGACGTGGCCCGCGCTGTCGATCGCGATGATCCGCTCGCTGTACGAGCACCGCGCCGCGCGCCATCCGAAGGCGCGCATCACGATCAACGAAGCCGGCTTCGCGATGCGGCTGCTGTACCTGAACAACAACTACCACCTCGTCCATCACGACCTGCCGAAGCTGCCGTGGTACGACCTGCCGCGCGCATACCGGATGCGGCGCGACGCGTACGGGCGCAAATGCGGCGGCTTCGTGATTCGCGGCGGGTATCGCGAGTTGCTCGCGCGCCATGCGTGGACGCCGACCGATACGCCCGTGCATCCGTTCGACGCGGGCACGGCGTCGCTGTCGGCGGGCAGCGGCGCGAAGGTAGCCGTGGTCGACACGGTGCTCCAGATCAGCACCTGACCTCGAACGGCGTCACGGTGCGTCGTGCAGCCGCCGGATTCGGCGACACGCGCGGCAGACGGCAAGACCGGCGATAGACCTCCTACGTCGCAATCCTTACGAAATGCCGACAGAGGCGCACGCGCCCGCGCATTGCCAACCGGGCCCGCAATGTCCAGAATGGCGGCTCGTCCGGGGCTGCCAGCGATCATGCGCCCCGGCTCTGCCCCCGGCCGCGCGCCGCACGCCCCCACGACGATGCAACCGAACTCCACGCCCGGCGCGACCCGCGCGATCGGCAACGACTGGTCTGTTTCCGCGATCACCGCGGGCTTTCTCGCGGTCCTGATTTCCTACGCGGGCCCGCTCGCGATCCTCTTCCAGGCCGCGCAGGCGGCCCACGTGTCCGACGCGATGGTGTCGTCGTGGGTGTGGGCGATCTCGATCGGCGCAGGCGTATCGGGCCTGTTCGCGAGCTGGAAGCTGAAGATCCCGGTCGTCACCGCGTGGTCGGCGCCCGGCACCGCGCTGCTCGTCGGCCTGTTTCCGCACCTGACGCTCAACCAGGCCGTCGGCGCGTACATCACGGCCGCGCTGATCATCCTGCTGATCGGCGTGACCGGCTATTTCGACCGGCTTGTGCACCACATTCCGCGCGGCATCGCGTGCGGCATGATGGCCGGCATCCTGCTGCCGTTCGGCACGCACGCGTTCGCGGCGGCGTCGGAGCAGCCCGCGCTCGCGTTCGGGATGATCGCGGCCTACGTGATCTTCAGGCGCCTGCTGCCGCGCTACAGCATCGTGCTCGTGCTGCTGACGGGCGCCGCGCTCGCGACGCTGCTCGGGATGACCCATCTCGGCAACGTGTCGCCGAGCATCGCGCACCCGATCTTCATCGCCCCCGAATGGACGCTCGGCACGACGCTCAGCCTCGCGCTGCCGCTCGTCGTCGTCAGCCTCACCGGCCAGTTCCTGCCGGGGATGACGATCCTGCGCGTGTCCGGCTACCGCACGAGCGCGCGCCCGATCATCGCGGCGACCGGCGTGATGTCGCTCGTCGTCGCGTGTTTCGGCGGAATCACGATCGTCGTCGCGGCGATCACCGCCGCGCTCTGCACCGGCAAGGACGCGCACGAGGATCCGGAGCGGCGCTACGTCGCCGGGCTCGCGAACGGGGCGATCTACCTGGTCGGCGGGCTCTTCGCGGGCACGATCGTCACGGTGTTCTTCGCGTTGCCGAAAGCGTTCGTCGCGATCCTCGCGGGGCTCGCGCTGATCGGCGCGATCGGCGCGAACGTGCACGGGATCTTCGAGGACGAGAACCATCGCGAGGCGTCGGTGATCACGTTCCTCGCGACCGCATCGGGCATGACGTGGCTCGGGCTCGGCTCCGCCTTCTGGGGGATCGTGATCGGGTCGCTTTCGTATGCGGTACTGAACAAGGTGCGGCGGCGCGCGTAACGCGCCGCCTGCGTCGCGGCCGCCATTACCGCGCGTGCCGGCGCACCAGTTGCGCGAGCGCATCCGCCGGCGGCGTCGTGCCGTAAAGCCGCTCAGACACGCCGGCCTCGACGTCGATCCGCCCGGCGTTGTGGACGTCGTACAGATCGACGATCAACCGCGCGTGCCGTTCGCCGAGGCCGGCGCGCAGCAGCGTCGCATCCCACGTGTCGCGCGGCAGCGCGCGCGCGACGATCGGACGGCCGGCCGCCGCGCCCAGCGCGTCCGCGATCTCCGTCACGCTGACCCGGCGCGGCCCCTCCACACTGACCACGCGCGGGCTGTTGCCGCGTTCGGGCGCATCGAGCAGCAACCGCGCCGCCGCGACACCCACATCGGGCGCCCAGACCGTCGGAAACGCCTTGTCGACCGGATCGTGAAAGCTCGGCAGCACGCCGGTGGCCAGCGCGACCGGCAGCACCCGCGCCCAGTTCTGCAGATGCTCGGCCGATCGCAGCAGCGTCAGCGGCGTCGGGATCGTCTTCAGTCGTTCCTCGAAGCGATGGAACAGACGCGTGATGCCCGTATTGCCGGCCAGCTCCGCGCCGTAGTCCGACAGCGCGAGCAGCACGGGCGGCGGGTTCGCGGCAAGCGCGGCGGTCGCGATGTCGATCGTTTGCGCCATCGTCGCGGCCGGATCGGGATCGGCGGCGGGCACCGGGCACAGTATCTGCACGGCCTGCGCGCCCTCGAGCGCCGCGGCGATCGCATGCGCGTCCGTCAGTGGCGCGATCGCGACGTCGCAGCCGAGCTGCGCGAAGCGTTCACGATGGCGTACGTCGTGCAATACCGCGCGCACGGGGTGGCCTGCGCTGCGCAAGGCCGTCACGGTCGACAGGCCGACGTTGCCTGATGCTCCGAAGATCACGAACACGATCCGCTCCCTGGGGAATGAAGGTGCGGCCATTGTCGTGGGGCGCGTCCGGTGCGGCGCGCACGAAGGGATGAATCGCGCAGGAAAGGATGACGGGATGCGGGGCCGGCGCATCCTTCGGGACGCTATCCGCGTGCAGGCCTTCCGTCGTCGTCGCCGTCGTACGCGAGCCGCAACCCGCTTCGCCCCCCCGAGCGCGCGATCTCCGTGGGCGTTACGCCGAGCACGCGGTTCAGCCAGCTCGCCATGTGGCTCTGGTGTGCAAAACCCGCTTCCAGCGCGACCTGGCTGATGCTCAGCCGGCCTTCGAGCAGCAACGCCTTCGCGCGCTCGACGCGGCGACGCACGACGTACTGGTGCACCGGCATCCCGAGCGTTTCGCGGAACAGCACCTTGAAATGCGGCACGCTGATCGACACCAGCGCCGCGAGTTCGGCGAGCGTCATGCGCCGGTCGAGATTCGCCTCGACATAGTCGATCACGCGCGCCGCCGCCTTCGGCGCGAGCGCGCGCCGGCGTTCGCGGAACGCCGGCTGGCCGTCGACCAGCCGCGCGACGAGCGCCGTGCACAGGCTTTCCGCAAAGAGCGGGTCCGACGCGTCTTCCGCTTCGAGTTCGGCGGCCATCGCCCACGCGATGTGCTGCAGGCGCGGGTCGCGCACCTGCAGCCGGCGGCGGATCTGCGCGTGCGACGGCTTCAGTTCGAGGTGCTCGACAGTGCGCCGCACGAATGCGTCGCCGAGCATGATGTGGAGGATCCGGCAGTCGGCGCTGTCGGTCCACTGGCCGGGCAGGCCGGCCGGAATCACGTCGACGTCGCCATGCGCCTGGATGCGCGACACGCGCTCGCCGTCGCACACGCAGTCCGCCCGGACGGGGCCGCCGATATGCACGCCGATGCGGTGGTGTTCGGCGGCCGGAATCCGGTAGGTGCCGGCGCGGATGTCGAGCAGCGCCGCGCCGAAGCCATGCCAGCCGCGTCCGCGACTGGAGCGCAGGATGACCGGCACGCCGTTGTCCGGCGGCGCGGCGAGAATCGGATCGCTCATGGCTGGGCTCCACCCGCTCGTGGCTCGAACGCGCATTGTGACGCGTTTCCGGCCGGCGTGCCGGGCCGGTGCGGCCGCGCCGGCGTCGCGCGGAAAAAGATCATCCGTTCCTGCTCGGGACCATCCTTGCGTGTGCGCCGACGGGCGCCGCACCGCTTACGATCGCCCCATCCGACACCTACGGAGCCCGTCATGCCCCACCATTGCCCGCTGCGCACGTCGTTCATCGCGCCCTCGCCGTCCGGCGCCGCCCGCACGCCCTCCCGCTCCGGTTCGCCCGGTGTCCGCGCCGCGGTCGCCGCGTGGTGCCTGCGCATCGTCGGCTGGTATCGGTTCGAACGGCTGCTCGCATCGATTCCCGACAGCAACGACGACTTCGGGCTCGGTTGAACACGATCGCCTCGCGCCCGGCCAATTCCTGTCGTGCGAGGCGATACCTGTCGGGCCGTCCAACCCACGCGACGGCCCTGTCGCTCGCGCCTCGTTGCCGACAGGCGAAATGTCGTGCCGGGGTTGTTTCCGGCAACCGTCGTCGGCAACGGCCCCGCGTCAAGACCACCTGTCGAACGATCGCCGCCCTCCCGTCACCGTATCCCGTGCCGGGCCATCGGCAACGGTCCCGTCACCAGGCCCGGACGGCTCCGCCGCATCGACCCGCAACGCGTCGTTCCGCGCCACGATCCGGCCGGCAACCCCGGGCCGCTCGCCGGCCGACGCGTCACGCACCGTCGACGCCCGTCGCAGCGAATGCCCGACCGGCGATCCGGCCAAGGTCGCACCCGCTCACTTGCGCCGCCGCTCGTGCGATGCCACGGTCGCGCCGTCGATCACCGGCGCGCCCTGCCTGATCAGGAAATCGCGGAACAACCCCGTCACCTGCGAGATCCGCCGGTCGGCGAGCGTGACCACATACCATTCGCGTTCGATCGGGTTGCCGGGGAACGGCAGTTGCCCGAGCAGGCCGGTGCGCAACTCGAGTGCACACGCGTGCAACGACAGGAACGCGATGCCGAGCCCGGCTTCGGCCATCTGCTTGATGGCCTCGTTGCTCGACAGTTCGGAGCCCACGTGGAAACGGTGGCCGGACGTCTTGAACAGGCTCTCGACGGTCGAGCGCGTGCCTGCGCCGCGTTCGCGCACGAGCAGGTGCGCGGATTCGAGATCCTTCAGCGAGAGGCGCTTGCGCTGCATCAGCGGATGGCCCGGCGACGCAACGAACACCATCGGATGCTTCGCGAACTCGACCGCGTGCGTGCGCAGCTCCTTCGGCGCGCTGCCCATCACCGCGAGATCGATTTCATGCGTCGCAAGCATGCGGATGATGTCGTCGCGATTGCCGACCTTGAAGTACGTCTTCACGTGCGGACGCGTCGCGGTGAATTTGACCAGCAGCGGCGGAATCAGGTATTCGGCCGTCGTGATCGCGCCGATCCGCAGCGTGCCGCCGAGGTCGCCGGTCAGCGCCGCGACTTCGTCGCCGGCCTCGCTCCACAGATGCAGGATCTCGCGCGCATAGCGCGACACGATCTCGCCCGCCGCGGTCAGCTGCACGCCGCGCCCCACCCGCTGCAGCAGCGCGGCGCCCACCGCCTCCTCGAGCAGGCGAACCTGCAGCGACACGGCCGGCTGCGTCAGGTTCAGTTCCTCGGCCGCCCGCGACACGCTGCCGAGCCGCGCAATCATGTCCAGCGCCTTCAACTGTCGGAACGTCGCGGTCTTTCCTATAAGTGAATACATATGAGTCGCTTATAAACATTAAATTGTTCGAGTGGGTTCGAAACTATATCGTCGGTTCTTGAGCAATGTCATCCGAATCGTCATCAGCGGGAGCCCAACATGGACCACACCACGCCCACCCTTGCAACGGACCCTGCACCGCGCCTGCCGCGCATCGTGATCGTCGGCGGCGGCGCAGGCGGCCTGCATCTCGCCACGCGTCTCGGCGATACGGTCGGACGCCGCGGGCAAGCCGAAGTCGTGCTCGTCGACCGCTACCCGACGCACTTCTGGAAGCCGCTGCTGCACGAAGCCGCATCGGGCCACCGCGACCCGGCATCCCACACGATCGAATTCGCGGCGCAAGCGAAGCGCCACGGCTTCCGTTTCGTGCAAGGCGCGCTGCAGCGGGTCGACCGCGCGGCACGCACGGCGACGATCGCGGCCGTGCAGGACGCGGACGGTACGGAGATCCTGCCGCAACGCGAACTCGGCTACGACGATCTCGTGCTCGCCGTCGGCAGCGTGACGAACTTCTTCAACGTGCCGGGCGCGGCGCGCCATGCGCTGCCGCTCGAGAACCTCGACCAGGCCGAGGATTTCCGCCGCAAGTTCCTCGCGGCCTGCACGAAGGCGAATCATCTGGCCGAGCAGCAACCTGCACGGCGCGCGGCGCCGATCTGCATCAACGTGATCGGCGCGGGCGCGACGGGCGTCGAGCTGGCCGCCGCGCTGCGCCATGCAATCCAGCAACTGACGACGTACCGCTTCAAGGCGCTGGTGTCCGCGCGCGACGTGCATATCCGGCTGATCGAGGGCGGCCCGCGCATCCTGCCGGCGCTCGACGCGCGGCTGTCCGGCAAGATGCACGCGCAGCTTCGCGCGCTGAACGTCGACGTGCTGACCGACACCCGCGTGGCGGAAGTCGGCGCGGACGCCGTGACGACCGCGACGGGCGAACGGCTCGCGAGCGACATCACGATCTGGGCGGCCGGCGTCGCCGGCCCCGCGATCCTGCGGGAGATCGGCGACATCGTGCTCAATCGCGCGAACCAGGTGATCGTGACCGATACGCTGCAGACGCCCGACGATCCGCACGTGTATGCGTTCGGCGACTGCGCTGCGTGCCCGAGCGCCGAAGCGAACGGCTTCCTGCCGCCGCGCGCGCAGGTCGCGCACCAGCAGGCCGTGTACCTCGTCAACGCGTTCGCGCGCCGCGTCGCCGGCAAGCCGGTGGCCGGCTTCACGTTCCGCGACGCGGGCACCGTCGTGTCGCTCGGGCAGGCCGGCGCCGTGTACCAGGCCGACCTCGGCGTGCATTCCCGCTCGCTGATCGTCGACGGGCTCGCCGCGATCGGCCTGTACAAGTTCCTGTACCGCAAGCATCTGTTCAGCGTGGTCGGCGTGAAGCGCGCGCTGTTCCAGTCGCTGAGCCACTGGCTGCAAAGCCGGAATCAGCCGTCGATCAAGCTGCACTGAGCACGCCGGTTCGCACGCGGCAGCGCAAGACGGCATATCGGGCGACCCTCGTCCGATATGCCGTTTTTTTATATGCATATGCCCGAAGCGCCCGGAACACGCTCAACACCGGTGCATCGCATCGACGATCATCCCGACGACGCGTTTCGCGCGGACCCTGCCGTGCGGCACGCATCCCGCGCCCGCTCTGGCGCGCCGCCCGATTCATTAGTCAGATCATATGAGTCTGATAAAAATATTAATTGGTCGCGTTTTCCGGATCGACGCTAAGGTGTGTGGCATTCCCGTCGGCGAACGGATCATCACGTTTCTGAAAAGGAATCACCGTGGTTATCGAAGCCATCGTCACCCGTCTCGACGCAGCATTCGCACAGATCGAAGCAACACCGGATTCGAACGAAGCACGCCACCAGCGCGACGCGATCATCCAGTGGCTCGACCGCGCATCGGAAGAAGGATATCGGCTCGGTCTCGTCACGACGCTGCCGGCCGCGCGGCTCAGCGACATGTTCGAAGGCCAGTTCGGCCGCGCGAACCTCGATCGCTTCTCGGTCGTCGTCACGGACGCACATCATCAGGAATCCGGAACGAATCAGCATCCTTTCGACGTCGCGCTGCAGGCGCTCGGCGTGCCGCCCGAGCGCGCGGTGGCGATCGCGAGCAGCGAGCGGGAGCGCCGCGAAGCCGAGCATTTCGGCCTGTCGCGCTGCGTGAACATCACCGACACGGTACGCTCGATCGCCTCGTCCGGCCTGCACTGAGCGCCGGCACACGGGCCGGCGGCGGCCGGCCAGCCTCGGCTCGACGCCAATCCGACGATTGGCCGACTCGATTCTGACATTCTGCTGTCAAAGTCGCTTGCGACACTTCCGGGCTTGACCGAACCCTCCCGGAAACTGAACGACGCGAAACCGCGTCGCCCAGTTCGATGCCTGCCACGATGACACGCCCGACCCTCACCGCCGCCGCCCTCACGTTCGCCTGCCTGTTGCTCGCCGCCTGCGGCGGAGAAACCTCGACGCCGCCCGCCACGCCGGCCGACAACGGCGGCACGACACCCGCCCCCACGCCGACGCCGACACCCACGCCGACCCCGACGCCCGCGACCTACTACCAGACCAAGACGCCGTACCGTCCGCAGCAGGATGCCGCGACGTACGAAGCGCCGCCCGCCGGCTATGCGCCCGTCTATACCGAACTCGTCGCGCGCCACGGCTCGCGCGGGCTGTCCGGTTTCAAATACGACGGCGCGATCTACGCGATGCTGGTCAAGGCCGAGGCCGACGGCGCGCTGACCGCGCTCGGCGCGCAGCTCAAGGCCGACACGTACACGATGATGAAGGCCAATGCGCTGCTCGGCTACGGCGTGCCGGGCATCTCGACGCCCGGCTACGGCAACCTCACGCAGGCCGGCATCCGCGAACACCAGCAGCTCGCCGCGCGTCTCGCGCAACGGCTGCCCGCGCTGTTCGCGGCCGGCAACCGGCAGGTCGTCGTCGTCAACTCGGGGCAGGATCGCGCGGTCGACAGCTCGACGTATTTCTCCGCGGCCCTTGCCGCCGCGCAGCCGGCGCTGGCAACGGCCATCACGCTGCCGGCCGCGCCGGCCGGCTATCCGGCAAACGCACCTGCCGCGCAGCCGGCCGGCACCAACCGCTTCCTGCTGTATTTCCATGCGCTGAAGCCGGCCACCGATCTCGTGACCGATACGAGCGACCCGTACTACGCGACCTACCAGGCGAGCCAGACGTACCAGGCCTACGCGAACGACGCGACGGTGGCCGCGAAGCTGAAGGCGATCAAGGCCGCGCCGCAGGCGGCCGACGTCGCGCAAACGGTGCTGGCCGCGCTCGTGTCGCCGGCGTTCATCGCGAAGCTCGGCACCGACGGCTATACGTTCGCGAACACGGGCACCTATGCGTTCACATCGGCGGACGGCAAGTTCACCAACACGCTGAAGGGTGACGGCAAGACGAAGATCGCGACGGCCGTCGACGCGGTGAACGTGCTGTACAACCTGCTGCAGGTCGCGCCCGCGATGACGGCGGAAACCGGTGGCATCACGCTGGAGAAGTACATCGGCGCGGAGCAGGCGCAATATCTCGCGTATCTGCAGGATGCCGAGGACTACTACCAGAAAGGGCCCGGCATCCAGGAAGCGAACCCCGTCACGTACCGGATGGCGAAGGTGCTGCAGGACGACTTCTTCGGCGAGGTCGACGCGATCGCCCGCGGCGACCTGACGCGCGCCGCGAAGCTGCGCTTCACGCACGCGGAAATCGTGATTCCGTTCGCGTCGGCGATGAACCTGAAGAACGTGTTCGTGCCGACGCCGCAGGCGCAGACGTACACGTACGCAAACAACCCGTGGCGCGGCGACCAGGTGTCGCCGATGGCCGCGAACATGCAGTGGGACGTATACCGCAACGGGTCGCGGCTCATCGTGAAGATGCTGTACAACGAGCGCGAGACGGATTTCCAGGCCGCGTGCGACGGCGCGAAGCTCGCGCCCGGCAGCCACTTCTACGACTACGCGGGATTGAAGCAGTGTTACGGGTACAAGTGACCGGCGGCGGCGCGGCGCGCCGTCAGTCCACCGGATAGTTGAAATCGTGCCAGCGCTTCGCGGATTTCCCCCCGGAGCCGAGATGACCGGCGGGGAAGCGCATCACGGCAATCGCGTGCAGCGCCTTCTCGTCGAGCGCGGCGTCGCCGCAACTGCGCCGGACCTTGAGGTCGCGCACGCGTCCCTGCTCGTCGAGCCATACGCGCACGACCACTTGCCGCCGCGACGAGGCGTTCGGCACTCCACGTGACAACAGGCGATCCATCAGCGACACGACAGGCTCCGTATCCGTCTAATGCAGCGATTATCGCCGAGCGCGGCGGCAATGCCACGCCCGGCGTCGCTTCGACACGTCATTGCTTCGAGGCCGCACGGCTGGCCGTGCCCGCCACGGCCTTCCGCTTCGGATCGGCGCGCCGTGCGTCATGAAGCGGCCGGCCCCGGCTCCGGTCCACGGCCGGCTGCGCTTGCACGGCAGGCTTCGCACCGGCACGGGCGGCGCCCTGGCTGGCCGCGCGCGCGGCAACGGGCCGAGCCTGCTTCGCGACCGACGAACTGCCGGCCGCCGCGGCCGGATGTCTGACCTGCCGTGCGTACTCCTTCACGTCGCTGTCGCTCATCCACGCCTCCGTATAGGCCGCCGACGCGGAATGGGCAAGATTGAGACAGGCGAACGAGGCCACGAGAAATGCACGCACGGGCGTGCGACGATTCGATGCGGTAATGACGGATGCTCCTTGCGATCTGGCTTGACGCCCTGTGTCGGCGTCGTGGCGGCACGATAAAGGAGCGCATCGCCGGTCGCAAGCGTCCGGCCGGCGGTTCAAACCATTCTTGACGTTTCGGTCGTCACGCCGGCCCGCACCTCATCGCCGTTCGCGTCGTCCTTGCGCTCGACGCTCCATGTATGGATCGGCCGATGGCCCGGCCGCTCCCACTCCGGCGGCATCCACAGATGTTTCAGCCGCTGCAGGACCGGCCCCGGCGCCAGCACGTCGCGCCACATGTCGACGAACTCGTGCAGGTTCAGCACCAGGACATTGTACGAACGGATCTGCTGCGTAATGCCGTAGTCGACCGGCTCGGTTTCCTCGACATACGTACCGAACATGCGATCGAAGATGATCAGCACACCGCCGTAATTCCGGTCGATGTAGCGCGGATTGCGTCCGTGATGCGCGCGATGGTTCGACGGCGTATCGAACACGTATTCGAACCAGCGCGGCAGCCGCCCGATCGACTCGGTATGCACGAAGTACTGGTACGCGAGATCGACCGCGAGCAGGAACAGCACGACGGCGGGCGGAATGCCGAGCCAGACCGGCGGCAGGTAGAACACGAACACGCCGACGAACGCGTTCAGCAGCGATTGCCGCATCGCCGTCGTGAAGTTCATCACTTCGCCGCTGTGGTGCGGCACGTGCGCGGCCCAGAACCAGCGCACGCGGTGCGACGTGCGATGGAACCAGTAGTAGCAGAACTCCACGACGACGAAGATCGGCACGATCGTGACGGCATTCACCGGCACGTCGAACAGCCGGTGCCGGTAGACCCACGCGAAGATCGCGCCCGTGAACAGGAGCCCCATCACGGTCTCCGCCACCTGGTAGCCGGCGCCGAGCGACAGGTTCGCGACGATCTCCTTCCAGCGAAACGGCGCGCGGCGGCCGCGCCGGGTCATCACCGCGTATTCGACCGCGAACGCGATCAGGAAGACCGGCGTCATGCCGATCAGCAGGACCTGCTTCCAGTCCACGTCGTTACCCAGGAACGCATGGAGCCATGTCATCAACCCGGTCGGCATGTTCGCGGCCTCGCTCAAGCACGGACGGGCAGTATGGTCGCGCGCGGGTCGGCTCGCGTTGACACTTGCAGACGATTACTTGACACTTTCCGCCATGCCCGCCGCCTCCCCGCTCTCGACCCAGCGCGTTTACTACTCGAGCACCTACGTGCGGCTGCTGTTCGACTATCTGTCCGAGCAGGGCAAGGATGCGGCGCGCGTGCTCGGCGAGGCCCGGCCGCCCGAGGACGATCGCGGGCTGACGCTGTATGCGAGCGCGCACTGGCGGCGCCTGCTCGAACGCGCGGTGCGCGCGCTCGACGATCCGCTGCTCGGCCTGCACGTGGGCCAGCGGATCACGCCCGCGCATCTCGGCGCGCTCGGTTATGCGCTGCATGCGTGCCGCGACGCCGGCGCGGCGCTCGCGCGCTGGCAGCAATACGAGCACCTGATCGCGAACGTCGCGCGCATGGAAGTGCGGGTCGAGGCGACGTCGGTGACGATCGAATGGCACGATGCGCCCGAACCGCTCGGCCCGCTCGTCGACGAGGTCGCGCTCACGGCGATCGTCCAGTTCGCGCGCAACATCACCGGCACGCGTCACGGGCCCGACGAGGTCTGCTTCGTGCACCCGCCGCCCGGCGACGAACGGCCCTATGTCGATTATTTCGGCTGCCCGGTCCGGTTCGGCCAGCCGGTGAACCGGCTCGCGTTCCCGTTGCAGTTGCTCGCGCAGCCGCTGCAACAGCCGGACGACGCGCTGCTGCGCATGATGGAACGCCAGGCGGGCGCGCTGCTCGCCGAACTGCGGCAGACGGACGATCTCGAGCAGTCGGTGCGCGAAGCCGTCGCGCGCCTGCTCACGCAGGGTGACGCAAGCATCGAACCGATCGCGGCGGATCTGCATGTGTCGTCGCGCACGCTGCATCGGCGGCTGGCCGAACTCGGGCTCAACTTCCGGACCCTGCGCGAGGACACGCGGCGACGGCTCGCGATCGATCACCTGAACGATCCGCGCCTGACGCTCGCGGAAGTCGCCTGGCTGCTCGGCTATTCGGAACACAGCGCCTTTACGCGGGCGTTCCGGCGCTGGACCGGCGAATCGCCGCAGCAGTGGCGCAGCCGGCAACCGGCCCGGGCAGCGCGCGTCGCGCGCGACTGAACGCGGCACGCCGCCGCGCCGGCGACGAACTTGCGTCCGCGCGCGCGGTCGAACGGGCATCGCCGGAGAATCCCATGAAACGCCTCGCCACCGCCGCTGCCCTGACCCTGCTTGCCGCCTTCAGCCTGCCGGCCGCCGCCGGTGCGAACGCCGGCGCCGCCGCGCCCGCGCCGGTTCAGGCCGGCGCGAAGAATTGCGTGCCGTCGCGCGACGCCGGGCCCGACGCCCGTGCGCCGTCGAAGGCGCCGCCGATCCGCGTGTGCGTCGGCGATTCCGATACGCAGCTGAACCTGCCGTGGTTCCTGACCGACGTCCTCACCGCGGTGGACACGCGTCAACCGGCCGGCGACCTGCTCCGCAAGATGCGCAACGATTTCTGAACCGCGAGCCGGGCAGCCGGCCGGCCCGCGCGTCGATGACAGCGACTCGCAAGAATGTTTCTTGTCGAGGCGCGATCACAAAATTACACCAATTGTTGAATAAGAATATTTCGTAATCTTGCGTCGCATCTTATACTTGCGGCGCACCATCCTCGTGCCAAGAGACGGTGTCTTTCATCCCGGTCGCGCAACCGTGCGGCCGGGGATTTTTTCGGTGTGCTACGCCAATATTCGTGTGCCACAAGCACATGTTTCTAGAGGCTGGCCTCCGAAATGAACGGCCGATTGCGACGGAGTGGCCGCAGATTTCCGTCGCGACCGTAGAATCGTTGGCGTCGCCCCGCCGGCGCGCACACCGCGTCGCCCGCTCCCGGCATGACGCATGCGTGCCGCGCGTGCATCGACCGGTTCGACGCGCCCCTCCAAACACACAACACCGAAAGCGACCGCGGGAATGTCGGCGTTCACGCCAGGCTCGAAGCCAGTTTTCCAGCATAGCGGCGTGTGGCCGCGAGTCGCCTTTTTCGTCGCCGTAATCGTTTGCGTGCTCCTGCCGGCGGTCGCAATCGCCCTTTCCGACAGCTATGCGCGCAATACCGTCACCCGGCACGAACGCATGGTCGCGAACGACATCGTCATGTCGGTGGACCGCATCCTGGACGGCGCGCGCCTGCAGCATACGGACGAGCTGACCGCGCTCGTCGGGCGGCCCTGCGCGGAGGTATTCCGGACGCTCGCCGAGATAGGCACGCGCCTGCGCTACCTGCGCGCGGTGGCGCTCGTGCACGATGGCCGCGTCATGTGCTCGTCGGCGCTCGGCGCGATCGACGTGCCGCTCGACGCGTACACGCGCGAACCGGAGCCCGGCTCGACGCGCGTCACGCTGCTGCGCCAGACGCCGTTCCAGCACGACATCCCGGTGCTGCCCGTGTTCTACGCCACCGCGCCCGGCGCGGGCGTGCTCTACCTGATCGAGGGCGACTATGTGACCGACGCGCTCGCGCACGGCGCCCGCTCCGGTACGGAGACCGCGACGCTGTCGATCGCGGGTTCGGGGCGCCTCGACCAGTACGGGAAGTTCACGCCCGAGTCGGCCGCGGGCCCGGCCGGCGGCACCGCGCTCGCGTCGTCCCGCTGGCCGTTCACGGTGTCGGTCGCCGCGTCGCCGCACTATGCGTCGCAGGTCCGGAGCCACGACCGGCTGGTCGGCATGACGATCGTGCTGCTGGCGGACGCCCTCGTGATGGCCGCGTACCTGCTGGCGATCGCGCCGCGCCGGCTGCTGCTGAAGGCCGTCCGCAACGCGCTCAGGCGCGACGAACTCCATGTCGTGTACCAGCCGATCGTCGACGTCGGGACGCGCAGGATCGTCGGCGTCGAGGCGCTGCTGCGCTGGCAGCATCCGAAGTGGGGGGCCGTCAGCCCCGCCGTGTTCATCCCGCAGGTGGAATCGAGCGCGGTGCTGCCGAAGGTCACCGAATTCGTGCTGCGCACGGCCGTCGCGGAGCTGGCCGCGCTGACGCCGTCCGCGCCGTTGCGCATCGCGGTGAACATCGCGCCGAAGGATCTCGAGCGCATGCGGTTCGTGTCGGTCGTCGAGGAGGCGATCCGCGCGCTGCCGCCGGGCTTCACGCTGGTGCTCGAAGTCACCGAGCGCATCCTGCTGGAGAAGAACGCGCGGACCACCGAGGTCTTTCATGCGCTGAGGGCGAAAGGCGCGAAGTTCGCGATCGACGATTTCGGCACGCATCACAGCAATCTCGACACGCTGTCGCGCTTTCCGTTCGACTACGTGAAGATCGATCGCCAGTTCGTGTCGCAACTGAACGGCGGCAGCGCGGGGCTGATCGAGGGGATCGCCGCCGTCGCGCATCACTACGACCTGTCGATCATCGCGGAAGGTGTCGAGACCGAAGCGCAGCATCACGCGCTGCACGCGGTCGGGATTCCGTATGCGCAGGGCTACCTGTACCAGCGGCCGCAGCGCCCCGAACATCTGAAGCGCGAGTTCTTGCAGGGGGCGGTGTAGGGGCGGCACCGGCGCCTGCGGCCGGCGCGTAACGCGCCGACACCGCGGGGGCCGCCGCCCCGTTCATGCGACACGGCGCCGTCTCCGCGCCCGCGGCTTTCCGCGCGACGGCGCGCGTCAGGCCGTCCCGGCGGTTTCCCGGCGCGCAACGCCGTAAAACACACGGAACCACAACCAGTAAGCCACGGCGATTCCGACGGGAACCATCCACGGCAACGTCCCGGTGACCAGGTTGACGATCCCGAACACGCTGCCCAGCAGGCTCAGCATCTCGTAAGCCAGCAGCAGCACCGTTGCCATCGCCGCGAGCGACGCCCCCAGCAGACGCCAGACATGCAGCCGCTCGAGACCGCGAGGCAGGCCGAACAGCGCACCCGCGAAAGCCACCGCGACGGGAACGGCCACCGTTACGGCGTAGTTCAACGCGGCGAGCCCGGGATTGCCGTCGAAGGAGTCGAGCAGCACCGGCACCGCCTGGGTCACCAGGATCAGCATGACGCTGGCAAACAGCCAGGCGGCGACGCCGGCAATGCGCGGCCGCGCATTGCCGCGCGTCACCGTGGGTAGCGCATCGTTGCGGAACAGGTGCGCGACGAACGCCCATCCCAGCCAGGCCACGAGCGCAAAAAGGGCGGCGCTCAGCGGAACGGCGAGCGTCACGATCTGCGTCAGGGTGAAGGGGCCGCCGCGCAACGATCGCACGACCGTCTGGAACATCAGCATCTGCGCGACCTGCCCGATCGCCAGGCACAACGCGAAAGCCGCCAGCGGCCATGCAGGGCGGCGGAACGCCAGCCGATCCCGACGCTCGCCGTGCCATCGGACGATCAGGTACACGAGGCCGGTTCGAAACACCAGGCTCCCGAAGAAGCCGGACAGTTGCATCGCCAGCACGTTGACGGGCAGCGGCGACATCGTCGACCGCACGTACAGGCCGTACAGAAACGGTGCCGTGGTGAAGACGGCCGCGATGAGCGCGGCGATACCGGGTAACGAAATGGGCCGGGCAGGTGAATTCATGTGGATTCCGGGGTCGATGAGGTCGCAAGCCGACGGTGTGGCGTCCGGGTTCCGGGCAAATCGGCCGATCGCGCCGTCCCGCGCCGGGGAGCGGCGGCCGGGCATGGCGCCGAATGCGCCGATCGCGCCGCATCGGGACGCGCGCTCGCGCGACGTGCTCGCGGCGTTGCCGCGCCGGCGCGATCGATGCGAGACTACGCGAACGTCCGGCGGGGAATTGGAACAGGGTTGCCAGGCGGAGCATCGCACCCGGGAAACCGCGCGGGCCCTGCCGTCGTCACCCCGGTCATGCGATACGCATCCATCGTGCTTTTCTCTCAGTGTCGTGTTGTTCTCGATCGGCGATTCTACGAATGACGATTCCGTTACGTCAATCGGGCGGAATTCAAATCGTTGCAACGCGCGACGGGCCATTCATTCTCATGTACGCCTCGGCCATCGCGCGCCACCATCGCCAGACGACCAACGGAGCGCCCGCCATGCCCACCGCCCTGCTGCTCCGCACGACCCGCTCGCACCTGTACCCCGGCAGCATCGTGACGCTCGACCATGACGCGCCGCGCACCGCGAAACCGCACGCCGTCGTGATCGAATTCGCCGACGGCTCGGGCGCCGCCGCGACGCTCGTACGCATCGACGCCAATGCGCTGGAACTCGCCGTCGACGCGTACGTGACGCACAAGCGGCACCCGGTCGCCGCGCGGCGCTGGCTGCTCGAGCCGTCCGGTACGACGCACACCGCGTGGCGCGTCGCACGGAAGCTCCCCGTCGCCTGAATCCGCGCCGCGCCGGCTTCCCGCGCTGCACGCGACGGCGCGGAATCGACGGCAATACTCCCGCCCCGTGCAACCGCCGCCTGCACCCTCGGCAGGACGCCCGCACCCGCCACCCGCCCACCCATCGCGCACGGCGAGGCGGCCGTCGATCGCGCCGATGCGGCACAGCCCGCCGCCAGGCGCTAAAATCCGCCGCCTGGGCATCCACGACGAGCAAGCGTTTTGACGGCGTTCGAGCAGGGCTTCATCCTCACCCGCCACTGGCGGGACACCGCATCCGGCATCGAGATCGAGTTCTGGCTGGCAACCGAACACGGTCCGCGCCGCGTGCGGTTGCGCCCGCAGGAAGCCGTCGCGTTCATCCCGGCCGAGCAGCAGGCGCTCGCCGAACGCGTGCTGACCGGCGAGCACGATGCCGAATTGCGCCCGCTCACGCTGCGCGACTTCCGGCAGCGCCCGGTCGTCGGCCTCTACTGCCGCCGCTACCGCCACCTGTCCGCGCTGCAGAAACGGCTGACGCAAGCGGGCGTCGACGTCTACGAAGCCGACGTGCAGCCGCCCGACCGCTATGCGATGGAGCGCTTCATTACCGCGTGCGTCCGGTTTCGCGGGCAGCCGGGCCGCGACGGCACGCTGACCGGCGCCGAGCTGAAAGCCGCGACCGGCTACCGCCCGGCGCTGCGCTGCGTGTCGCTCGACATCGAAACCAGCGTGCACGGCGAGCTGTACTCGATCGCGCTCGAAGGGTGCGGCCAGCGGCAGGTCTACATGCTCGGCCCGCCGAACGGCGGCGGCGACGGCGACGACGCGGCCGCCGTCGACTTCCGCCTCGACTACTGCGACAGCCGGCCCGCGATGCTCGCGCGGCTCAACGACTGGTTCGACGAACACGATCCCGACGCGGTGATCGGCTGGAATCTCGTGCAGTTCGACCTGCGCATCCTGCACGCGCACGCGGAGCAATACGGCGTGCCGCTGAAGCTCGGGCGCGGCGGCGCCGTGCTCGACTGGCGCGCGCACGGCCAGCAGCCCGACCACTTCTTCGCGGGCGCGGCCGGCCGGCTGATCCTCGACGGCATCGACATGCTGAAATCCGCGACGTGGACGTTCCCGTCGTTCAGCCTCGAATACGTGTCGCAGTCGCTGCTCGGCGAAGGCAAGTCGATCGACAACCCGTATCAGCGGATGGACGAGATCCAGCGCCGCTTCGATCACGACAAGCCGGCGCTCGCGCGCTACAACCTGAAGGACTGCGAGCTCGTCACGCGCATCTTCGACAAGGCCGACCTGCTGTCCTTCGCGCTCGAACGCGCGAGCGTGACGGGCCTCGCGGCCGATCGCACCGGCGGATCGGTCGCGGCCTTCACGCACCTGTACCTGCCGCGCATGCACCGGCTCGGCTATGTCGCGCCGAACCTCGGCGACGTGACGGGCCAGAACAGCCCCGGCGGCTTCGTGATGGATTCGCGCCCCGGGCTGTACGATTCGGTGCTCGTGTTCGATTACAAGAGCCTCTATCCGTCGATCATCCGCACGTTCCTGATCGACCCGGTCGGGCTGATCGAAGGGCTCGCGCATCCCGGCGACGACGCATCGGTGCCCGGCTTTCTCGGCGCCCGCTTCTCGCGTACCGCGCACTGCCTGCCCGATATCGTGCGCGGGGTATGGGAAGGCCGCGACGACGCGAAGCGTCAGCGCAACGCGCCGCTGTCGCAGGCGCTGAAGATCATCATGAACTCGTTCTACGGCGTGCTCGGCTCGACCGGCTGCCGCTTCTTCGATCCGCGCCTCGCGTCGTCGATCACGATGCGCGGGCACGAGATCATGCATCGCACGCGCGAGCTGATCGAGGCGCAGGGCTACGAAGTGATCTACGGCGATACCGATTCGACGTTCGTGTGGCTCGGCCGCGCGCACGACGACGACGAAGCAGGACGCAAGGGCCGCGCGCTCGTCGAGCACGTGAACCGGTGGTGGCAGTCGCACCTGCGCGAGCACTTCGGGCTCGACAGCGCGCTGGAGCTGCAATACGAGCGGCACTACCGCCGCTTCCTGATGCCGACCGTGCGCGGCGCGGAGGAAGGCAGCAAGAAGCGCTACGCGGGGCTCGCGGCGGCCGCCGGCGGCGGCGAGGATCTCGTCTTCAAGGGGCTCGAGACGGTGCGCACCGACTGGACGCCGCTCGCGCAGCAGTTCCAGCGCGAGCTGTATCGGCGCGTGTTCCTGCGCGAGCCGTACCAGGACTTCGTTCGCGACTACGTGCGGCGCACGCTCGCCGGCGAATTCGACGACCAGCTCGTGTACCGCAAGCGCGTGCGCCGGCCGCTGCGCGAGTACGAGCGCAACGTGCCGCCGCATGTGCGCGCGGCCCGGATCGCCGACGAATTCAATCAGGCGCAGGGCCGGCCGCTGCAGTACCAGCGCGGCGGCTGGATCAGCTACGTGATGACGACGGCCGGCCCCGAGCCGCTCGAAACGATGCGCTCGCCGATCGACTATGCGTTCTACCTGAGCCGCCAGCTCCAGCCGGTCGCCGATGCGATCCTGCCGTTCCTCAAGGACGATTTCGAACGCGTGATCTCCGGGCAGGGGCAACTGTTCCTGGAATAAGCGCGCATCCGGCTAAAATACCGGCCTGCTGCGCCCCCTGCCGCAGCCGAAGGAAAGCCATCATGACCGCACGTCGCGGAACAGCGGTCGCCATCGCGCCCGGCCACGAGACAGCCAGCCTGTCGAAAGCCCAGAAAACGTTCAACACGCTCGTCAAGCAGATCGAAAAGCGGCGCGAACGTCTCGTCGCGTGGGACGCCATCACGCCCGCCTTCCAGAAAAAATTCGTCGACGGGCTGCTGCCGCTCGAACAGGCGTCGACCGCGCTGCGCATCGAGCTGCTTCAGCGGCTCGACGATGCGTTCCTGCAGAAAGGCCTGAGCAAGGCCGAGCAACGCACGCTGTCCGGGCTGATCGCAGGCATGGCGCGCAACCTGCTGGAAATCAGCGACGACGCACGGCTGAAAGCCATCCACGACCGGTACGGCGCGGACGACGACGGCAGCGATACCGATCCCGAGGCGGCACGGCCGGAACCCGAGCCGACGCCCGGAGCCGAACCGCCGGTCGATCTCGACACACTGTCGCCCGACGCGCTCCTCGAACGCATGCAGGCCGAGCAGGACGAACAGTTCCGTCGCGACATGGCCGCGCACGAGGCCCGCGAGGCCCGGCGCGCGAAGCGCAGGAAAGCGCCGAAGCCGTCGGCCGCGCAGGTCAGACGCGAAGCCGAGCAGGCCGCATCGAGCAAGTCGATCCGCGACGTCTATCGCAAGCTCGCCAGCGCGCTGCACCCCGATCGTGAAACCGATCCGCGGGAGCAGGAACGCAAGACGGTGCTGATGCAGCGGGTCAACCACGCGTATGCGAAGGGCAACCTGCTGCAACTGCTCGAACTGCAACTGGAGATCGAGCAGATCGACCGGCGCACGATCGACGGCCTGAGCGAAGAGCGGCTGACGCACTACAACGGCATCCTGGAGGAACAGCTTCGCGAGCTGGAGCAGGAGATCCTGCACGTCGAGGCCGATTTCCGGCGGACTTACGGCATCGCGCCGTCCGTCAGGATCGCGCCCGACACCGTCCTGCGCATGCTCGCACGCGACATGGCCGACATGCAGCGCAGCAACCACGACCTGACCGTCGCGCTGCGCGAGTTCGAGGATCCGGACAACGTCAGGGAATGGCTGAAGGCGATGAAGCGCCGGCCCGCATCGTCCCGCTTCGACGACGATCCGTTTTAAGCGCGGATGTACCCGCGCTGACGAAACGGCGGCGCACCGCGCCGCCGTCGTCCGTTCAGGCCTGCCGCCGCTCCGTCACGCCCGGTGCCCCGAGATCGGCCCCGCCTCGCCGGTCAGGTTGAGCACGCTGTCGATCCACGCGAGAAACGTCGAGAACGTGAAATCCGACCACTGCTGCGTGCGGAACGCCTTCATCACCGGCGTATCGGCCGGGTCCTGCTGGTTCAGCAGGTTGTCGACGAACGTGCCGATATCGCCGTCGATGCCGTTCTCGTGGATGCCCGAGCCGGTGAAGCTGACCGCCGTCACCTGGTGGTTGTCGATGAAGTCGTTGCGCGCCCACGGCATGAAGTAGCCGAAGTTCGGCAGCGGGTTCAGCGTCTGCTTCAGCCCGTCCAGCTCCTGCGCGAACATCGCGAGCGACAGCGAATCCTTGGTCGCGTCGTCGGGCGCCGCGATCACCGCCGGCACGAACGCGCGATAGTGATACGCGGCGATGATCTTGTCGCGCTGGTAGCTGGAGAAGCCGAAGCGGTCGTGCGGATACGTGGCCGACAGCGCCGCATACGCACTCCCCATGTTGCCCGGGTCGAACTGGCGGGTCAGCCGGCTGTTCACGGTGATCATCCCGTCGGGGCCCGTCATGCCCCACTCGGTGCGCGCCCGGTCGTACAGGCCGACCGACGGATGCGCGGCTGCGTCCGCATCGAACGGCGTGTTGAACACGGTGCCGGCATCGTCGAGCAGCGAGCTATGCGCCTGCGGCTGCAGCGTGTTGCGCAGCGTCGCATAGTTCGCGAGCGTGCCGTAGCCGCCCGCGCTCATCCCGTACACGAGCAGCCGGCTCGGCTTGCCGAAGCCGTGCGACACCAGCCACTGCGCAACCGCCTGGACGTTCTTCAGCCCGCTGAAGTGCTGGAGGCGCCAGTCGCCGGTGGGCGACGTGTAGTCGCGCACCGCGCTGCCCATGTGGATATCTCCGGTGCAATAGGGCACGAAAACCTGTGTCCACTGCTGCGTCTCGACCTTCGGCTCGCCGACGAGGATGTGCGCGAGATCCATGCGCGTGATCAGCGGCGACAGGAACGACGACAGCAGGCTCTCGCTCGCGGTGCCGTTCATGTAGTTGTGCGGAATGCCGTCCGGATTGAAGCCGCCGAGGCCGGCCTCCGCGCCGGTGGACGTCTGCGTGCAGGTGCCGTAGTCCCAGCACGCGCCGCCGGGCTCCATCATGTACAGCAGGTTGTCGGACTGCGCGCGGTTGACGTAGAAGCGCATCGGCGTGCCGTTGCCGCACGACGCGCCGCTGCTCTCCGGCAGCGTGACTTCGTACCACGAATAATATGGAATCGACGGGTCCGGCACCGTCGTATCGGCGGCATGGCCGTTCAGTGCCGCGCAACCGAGCAGCGTCGCGACGGCGACGCGCAGCAGGCATCGTGCTGATGACATTTCCCCTCCTGGTCGATGGACGTGACGCGTCCGCCGGGCATCGTCCCGGCGGCGCGGATGCGGCGCTCAGTGCGCGCCGGACGGTGAAGCGCCGTCGTACAGCTGGACGCGCAGCGCCTGCAGGCGCTGCGCGATGACGGTCTGTTGCTGATCGGGATCGGCAATGCTCGCCTGCACCTGGCGCACCACGTCGCGGCTCTGCTGCTCGTACGCGAGATAGCGCGGGTCCTGCGCGGGCGACGGGCCGACCGTCTGCTGCGCATACGCGTCCCATTGCGCGCGCATCGACCGGATCGCCGCGCCGCGCGTCGCCGGATCGGCTTCGGTATCGGTCAGCAAGGCCACGCTGAGCGCCTCGGCCTGCACGGGCACGATCTCGTTGCGCGCGACATGGTCGGGCAGCTCGTCGAGAATCCGGCGCGCGAGCGCGGTGCGTTCCGCCGGCGGCAGGCTGTTGCGGCCGTTGCCGTACGCGGCGACTTCGTCGCGAAAGCGCGCGAACGCGACGATGCGCTTCACTTCGGCATCCGCGTCGGGGCGCCCCGCGAGGCTGCGGCGCAGCGCGTCGACGTCGAGCCGCCGCTCCTCGGGGCCGGGCGTCGCGGCGCCGGTGCCGAACGTGTCCGCCGCATCGGTTTGCGCGCGCGCCGTCGCGTCGGGTACGGCGGAGGACGCCGCGTGCGCCGGCGTCGCCGATTCGTATCGCCAGACCGCGACCGCCACGCCGATCGCCGCGATCGCGCCTGTGCGCCGCCAGAGTGCCCTGTTCTTCTTCACGTCGCCTCCTCGTCACGTCATGCCGTTCTGCGCCGGTGCATCCGCGAGTAGGTTCTAGGTCGAATCCGGCAGGCAGTCAAAAGCGTCGCTAGAACGCAGGCACTAAACCTTCGCGCGTCGACCACGCCCGGCGCGACGTTTGAAACGCATGCGCGTGCCGCTCGCATGAACCCGCCAACGTGCGCGCCGCGCCCGCCCTGCGGCGCTTCGCGTCGCCACGCGCCGGGCGTATCGCAATGCCAAGCAAGCAGCGATCCAGCCGCGCGCCGCACGACGGCCGCCGATGCGCGCGGCCGCGACGGATGGCCGGATCGGACCCGTCGAACGACCCGCTCAGCGCTTGGTCGGCATTTTTGCGAGCCCTATGCTGATTTCCGACACGCGCCGAACGGTCGGCGCGACGCAGACCCCACCCAGCCGAGCCCGTTCCATGAGCCGTGCAGACATTCCCCATCGCGCACCCGCCGCCATCCACGACTATCCGACCTATCGCGACGCGCTCGCGGGCCGCCGGCTGCCGGCCGCCTTCGTCGATCTCGACTGTCTCGACGCCAACCTCGCCGACCTGAAGCGCCGCGCACGCGGCCTGCCGATCCGGCTCGCGACGAAGTCGGTGCGCTCGCGCGAGCTGATCGGCGCGGTGCTCGCCGCCGGCCCGTTCATGCAGGGGCTGCTGTGCTATTCGGCGGCCGAAGCCGCGTGGCTCGCTCACGGCGGATTCGACGACATCGTGGTCGCGTATCCAAGCGTCGAACCCGACGACCTGCGCGCGGTGGCCGCGCAACTCGGGCGCGGCCGCTCGATCACGCTGATGGTCGACGACGACGCGCAGGTCGACGCGATCGACCGCATCGCTCGCGAGGAACGCGTGACGATCCCGCTCGCGATCGACCTCGACATGTCGTCCGCGTATCCCGGCCTGTACTTCGGCATGTACCGCTCGCCGGTGCGCGATGTGGCCGGCGTGCTCGCGCTCGCGCACCGCATCGGCCAGCGGCAGCACGTGCGACTCGACGGGCTGATGGGCTACGAAGGCCAGATCGCGGGGGTCGCCGATACCGAACCGGGCGGCGGCGCGCGCAACGCGCTGGTGCGCCACCTGAAGCGGCGCTCCGCGCGCGAGATCAACGCGCGCCGTCACGCGGCGGTGCAGGCGCTCGCGGCGGCCGGCCACACGCTGCGCTTCGTGAACGGCGGCGGCACCGGCAGCTTCGAGAGCACGCTGGGCGACGCATCCGTCACCGAGCTCGCGGCCGGCTCCGGCCTGTACGCGCCGGCGCTGTTCGATCACTACGCGGCATTCCATGCGCAGCCGGCGGCCGGCTTCGCGCTGCCGGTCGTGCGGATTCCGCAGCCGGGCATCGTGACCTGCTCGGGCGGCGGCTACATCGCGTCCGGCCCGGCCGGCAAGAGCCGCCTGCCGCGCCCGTGGCTGCCGGCCGGCTGCGCGCTGATCGCCAACGAGGGCGCGGGCGAGGTGCAGACGCCCGTGCGCGTGCCGCCCGGCTTCGCGCCGCGAATCGGCGACCCGATCCTGTTCCGCCACGCGAAGGCCGGCGAGCTGTGCGAGCGCTTCAACACGCTGCTGCTGATTCGCGGCGGCCGCGTGATCGGCGAAGCGCCCACCTATCGCGGCGAAGGCAAGAGCTTCTTCTAGCGGGCCGCGCGGCCCGTCGTTCAACCCGTTCACACCATTCAAACGACACCCAGGGAGACAACGCCATGTGGCGCAACTGGTCGGGATATGTCAGCAGTCCGGATGCAACCGTAGCGACACCCGCGTCGCGCGCCGCGCTCGCGACCGTGCTGCGCGATGCGGCGGCGTCCGGCGCAACCGTGCGCGCGGCGGGCGCCGGTCATTCGTTCTCGCCGCTCGTGCAGACCGACGACGTGATCCTGTCGCTCGACGCGATGCAGGGCGTGATCGACATCGATCGCGACCGGCGCATCGCGCGCGTGCATGCCGGCACGCGGCTGTGGACGCTCGGCCCCGCGCTCGCCGCGCACGGCCTCGCGATGGAGAACCTCGGCGACATCAACGTGCAGTCGATCGCCGGCGCGACCAGCACCGGCACGCACGGCACCGGCATCACGCTCGGCAACCTGTCGACGCAGATCGACAGCCTGACCTTCATGTGCGCGGACGGCAGCGAGATCCGCGCGACGGCCGACACGCATCCCGACCTGTTCGCGGGCGGCCGGATCGGGCTCGGCGCGCTCGGCGTGCTGACCGAGATCGGCCTGCGCCTCGTGCCCGCGTTCAACCTGCGCCTCGAACGCGGCGGCATGCGGCTCGACGACTGCCTCGCGCAAGCGGATGCGCTGATCGCGAAGCACCGCTCGTTCGAGTTCTACTGGTTCCCGCACGCGGACACCGTGCTGACCAAGGCGTGGGACATGACGGACGAGCCGGCCGACGCCGTGCACTGGGCGAGCCGCGCGTCCGAGTCGTTCCTCGAGAACACGGTGTTCGGCGCGCTGTGCGGGCTCGGCAAGCGCGTGCCGTCGCTGTGCCCGGCACTGAGCCGGCTGTGCGCATCGACGGTGTCGGCCGGCCGGCACGTGGACGCGAGCTACGCGATGCTGTCGACGGTGCGCCGCGTGCGCTTCAACGAAATGGAATGGTCGGTGCCGGCCGAGCGCGGCGCCGACGCGCTGCGCGAGATCCGTGCGTTCATCGCGCGCCGCAGCTTCCCGCTGATGTTCCCGATCGAATACCGCTGGGTGCGCGGCGACGACATCTGGCTGAGCCCCGACTACGGGCGCGACAGCGTGCGCATCTCCGCGCACCAGTATCGCGGGATGCCGTTCGACGCTTACTTCGCGGGCGTGCAGGCGATCTGCCGCAATCACGGCGGCCGGCCGCACTGGGGGAAGGTGCATGCGATGAAGGCCGCCGAGCTCGCGGCGTGCTACCCGCACTGGGACGATTTCCTCGCGCTGCGCGAGCGCATGGACCCGCACGGCCGCTTCCTGACGCCGTACCTGCGCGCGCTGTTCGGCGTCCGGCAAGGCGGGCGCACGGCCGCCGTCGCACCCGCGACACGCGGGACACACCCGATGCACGAAACGGCCGGCATCGCGCAAGATCGTCCGCGATCCAACCAGGAGGCTTCATGAGCACCGCCACCCTGCACATGGCCGCCCAGTCGCGCCCCGATCCGTCGACCGGCGCGGTCGTGCGCCTCGCGCTCGCGTTCGCCGCGGCCACCAACGGCCTGATCCTGTCGCCGTTCCTCGTCGCGGCGGTGATGACGCGCTTCGGCCTCGACGAAGGCACGGCGACCGCGCTCGTCAGCGCCGAGATCCTCGGCATCGCGATCAGTTGCGCGCTGCTGTCGCACCGGATCGCGCGCGCCGCCGGGCCGTTCACGCTGGCCGGGCTGTTCGGCACGATCGCCGGACAGGCGCTCAGCGCGCTCGCGCCCGGCGTCGCGTCCGCGGCAACCGCGCGCGGGCTGACCGGGCTGTTCGAAGGCATGCTGTTCGTCGTGGTCGCGTCCGGCGTGTCGCAGCGCGCGTCGACCGACCGCCTGTGGGGGCAAATCAACCTGCTCGCGGGCGGCGTCAACGGCGGCATCCTCGTGCTGATCTCCGCCATGCCGGCCGCGTGGCTCGGGCGCTGGGTGTTCGCGTTGCTGGCGGCCGTCGTCGCCGTGCTGGCGCCCGCGATCCGCGGCATCGGCGCATTCGCGAGCGCGCAAGCGCCGGCGCGTGCGCGCGGCCATGCGCTGCCGTGGCGGCCGGTCGTCGCGATCTGGATCGTGACCGCGCTCGTGTACGGCGTGCAGGCGTCGCAGTGGGCCATCGCCGGCTTCGTCGGCGAGCGCGCCGGGCTGTCGCCGACGACGATCGGCGTGCTGCTGTCGGTGTCGTCGCTGCTCGGCTTCGTCGGCGCGGCGATCCCGTCGCATCCGGCCAGCCACAAGCACCGCCTCGCGCTGATCTGGGCCGCGCAGCTCGCGATGATCGGGTCGATCGAATGGTTCTTCGGTGCGCGCGGCGGCACCGCGTACTTCCTGAGCCAGTTCGTGCTGAACGCCGCGTTCTTCGTGATCGTGCCGTTCCTCACCGGCATGCTCTCCGATGTCGATCCGGACGGCTCGCTCGTCGCGCGCACGCTCGTCGTCACGTTCTTCGCGGCCGGCATCGGCACCGCGCTGTCCGGCGCGCTGCTCGGCCGCTTCGGCGGCATGCACGTCGCGCACGTGCTGTGCGTGGCCGTGCTGGCCGCCGCGCCGTTCGTGCGGCTTGCGCTGCGCCGCGCCGCGCCCGGCGCCGTCGCCCGCGCGTCGTCCTGACCGCACCGCGCCATCGCGTGGCCGCGGCGCACCACGAGATTGGCCAGCGCGGCCTTGGCCCGCGTAAATTTGGCTTCCTACATTCGTTTCCGGCGGTGCAACGCCGCCTGTCCCCTGTTCCATGCAGAGATGCGGAGTCCAGAATGAATCGTCACGATAGCGTTCGCGCGGCGTGCTGCGCGATGATGGTCCTGGCCTGTACCGGCGCATACGCGCAAAGCAACGTGACGCTCTACGGCGTGATCGACGCGGGCATCCGCTACGAAACGCACGGGGTGTCCTATGGCGCGGACGGCACGCCCGTGTCGACGGGCCGCAAGATCTCGATGGCCGACGGCGGCGGGCTGACCGAAAGCTACTGGGGCCTCAAGGGCAACGAGGACCTGGGCGGCGGGCTGTCCGCGCAGTTCAACGTGGAAAGCCACTTCGGCCCGAACAGCGGCGCGATCGTGCCGGCCGGCTCGCCGAACTTCTTCCAGGTCGCGTACGTGGGGCTCACGTCGACGTCGCTCGGCCAGCTTTCGCTCGGGCGCCAGTACAACGTGCCGTTCGAGATGGTGTCGCTGACCTACGGCTCGAACCTGTGGGCCGGCCCGCAGGACCCGTACTTCAACCTGTTCAAGCCCGAGCAGACGATGCTCGCGGGCGCGCGCACCAGCAACATGATCCAGTACGGCGCGCAGCTCGGCAGCCTCTACCTGCTTGCGCAATACGCGCCGGGCGGCCACGCGGGCGGCGGCGTGCTCGGCAGCCAGCTCGGCGCGGCCGCCGCATACGCGCCGGACAAGGGGCCGTTCACGGTCGGCGCATCGTTCATGCGCAGCTGGGACGACGTCACGCACGGGAAATTCGACATCTACGCGGGCGGCGGCTCGGTGACGATCGGCAACGCAACCGTCAACGCCGGCTATATCGAGAACGCGCGCGACAACGACTTCACGTCGTTCGAGAACGGCCCGTTCAGCCCGACCGACCTGGCCGGGCTCGGCATCATCTCGCCCGCGCAGGTGGCCGACCCGACGACGCCCGGCGGATTCCGCCGCCGCAAGATGGCGCTCGCGGGGCTGACCTACCGCTTCACGACGGCGTTCACCGCGGCCGTCAACGCGTGGTGGACCCAGCAGTCCGGCTACACGGCGGATTTCGACGGCCGCGCGCGCCAGTTCCAGGTGATCGCCGGCTACAGCCTGTCGAAGCGCAGCATGCTCTATGCGGAAGTCGACTACGCGCTCTACCGCGGCGGGCTGGTCGGCGCGCAGCTCGTCGGCGTGAACGGGCAGGCGCCGAGCACGAGCACGACGCAGCTCGGCGCGACGGTCGGCCTGCGTCACTACTTCTGAAGCGGGGCCGCGTGGCATGTGGCCGATGACGGCCGGGGCGGCCCCCCGGCCGGGCGGGACGAGTACAATCCGTGGAAAAAAACACGGAGCGTTCATGGACGATACCGCCCGTTATACGACGGCGAATCTGCCGGTCCATTTACTGCGGTGCCTGGCGGAGACAAGCAAGGAACTGGGCATCGACCCCACCCGGCTGTGCCTGGGGCTCGGCTTCGACGTCGCCGACCTGTCGAATCCGTCGTGCCGGATTTCGCTGCGCCAGGCCGGCACGATGATCCGGCGCGCACTGGAGATGGCGCCGGGGCGCGCGCTCGGCCTCGAACTCGGCACGAGCGAGACGATCGCGTCGATCGGGCTGGTGGGCTACGCGATGCTGACGAGCCCCACGCTGAAGGATGCGATCACGGTCGGCCTCGAACTGCAGCGCCACACCGGGCCGCTGATGCGCTTCGACCTGGTGTCGGACGCGCGCACGCTGTCGATCCGCGCGACCAACGTGCTGCTCGAGCCGGACATCGAGGCGTTCCTCGTCGAGGAGGCGTTCGGCAGCTTCATGAAGATCGGGCGTTCGCTCGTCGGCCCCGCGTTCCAGCCGAAGGTGATCGACCTCGGCTACCCGCCGCCGCCGTACGCGGAACAGTACGCGCGCGTGTTCTCGTGCCCGGTGCGCTTCGAGCAGGAGCAGAACCTGCTGTCGTGCGACGCGTCGCTCGGCAGCCGCCCGATCGCGACGCACGATCCGCTGGCGCATCGGCAGGTGCTCGAATTCCTGCAGGACGCGCTGCCGCCCGAATCCGAAGGCACCGAGTTTCTCGAGTCGATCGAACGGATCATGCGGCGCGACCTGCGGCATACGCCATCGCTCGCCGCGATCGCCGCGCAGCTGTGCATGAGCGAGCGCACGCTCAGGCGGCGGCTCGCCGATCAGGGCGTGTCGTATCAGACGGTGATCGACACGATCCGCCGCAAGCGCGCGTTCACGCTGCTGAGCAACCCGCGGCTGTCGATCGAGGACGTCGCGCATGAAGTGGGGTTCAGCGACGCGCACAACTTCCGGCGCGCGTTCAAGCGCTGGACCGGGCACGGGCCGCGCGAGGGGCAGCGCGCGGCGCTGTGACGGCGCGCCGCGCGGGACGCCGCAGGGCGGCCGCTACGCGGCGTTCGCCAGCGAACGGTCGAGCGCGACGAGTGTCCGGTACAGCACGCGCGTGCCGTCGAGCAGCTGGCGCGGCTCGATCCACTCCTCCGGGCAATGGCTGCGCCCGCCCAGGCACGGAATGAAGATCATCCCGATCGGCCCCGTCGGCGCGACGTACACGGCGTCGTGCCCGGCGCCGCTCGGTAGCCGCATGCTCGGATAGCCGAGCTGCGCGGCCGCCTGCTCGACCGCATCCATCACGAGCGGCTGGCAGTCGGTCGGCCGCGCGCGGCTCACGTGTTCCGCGTGCGCGGAAAGCCGCAACGCATCGAGCCGCGCGGCCGCCCCGGCCAGCAGCGCCTCGGGAAAATCGTCGAGCACCGCGGCGCTGTCGCTGCGCACTTCGAGCATCAGCTCGACGCGCCCCGGCACCGCGTTCGGCACGTTCGGCGTCATCGCGATCCGCCCGATCGTCGCGACCACGTAGTGCGGGTTGCCCGACAGCGCCGAAGCGCGCGCATGCGCGGCCTCGATCAGGTGCGCGGCGCCGACGAGCGCATCGCGGCGGATGTCCATCGGCGTCGTGCCGGCGTGGTCGGGCTGGCCGGTCACGGTGATCAGCACGCGCCGGATGCCGACGATGTGGGTCACGACGCCGATCGGCAAGCCGCGCGTTTCCAGCACCGGCCCCTGCTCGATATGCAGCTCGACGAACGCGGCCGTGCTGCCCGGCGCGCGCAGCGGCTCGTGCAGCGCGTCCGGGTTGCCGCCGATGCGCCGAAGCGCGTCCGCGAGCGTTTCGCCCCCGGCGTTCGTCGCCCGCAGCATGCCCGCGTCGAGCACGCCCGACAGCGCGCGGCTGCCGACGCACGAGATGCCGTAGTCGCTCGGTTCCTCTGACAGGAAATCGATCACCTCCAGCGGATGGTCGAGCACGATTCCCTGCTCGTTCAGCGTATGCGCGACCTCGATGCCCGCGAGCACGCCGATGATCCCGTCGAAGCGGCCGCCGCCGACGACCGTGTCGCAGTGCGACCCCGTGACGAGCGGCTTCGTGCATCGCCCGCTGCCTTCGCGGCGGCCGATCAGGTTGCCGCCCGCATCCGTCGACACCGCGAGCCCGGCCTCCGCGAACTGCGCGGCGAGCCACGCGCGCGCTTCGACAAACAGCGGCGAGAACGCGCGACGCGTCCACGGCACGTCGGGCCGCGTCAGGCGCGCCAGTTGCTCGACGCGCGCGTTCAGGCGCTCGGCATTCAGCGGCGGAAAAGTCGTCGGATTCATGCGTGCTCCGTTTGGGTGGCGATCGAACGGCTGCCGTGCGGCTTCAGGAAGCGGCCCGACCCGGCCGGGTTGACGACGCGTGCGCCGTCGTAGACGAGCGCGCCGCGGCAATAGGTGGCGGCGACGCGCACCGAGAATTCCATGCCCTCGAACGCGCTCCACTGCACGGCCGACAGGCTGCGCGACGGATCGAACGCATAGCGCTCCGGCGTGAGGATCACGAAGTCCGCGTCGGCGCCGACGTCGAGCGAGCCCTTGCGGTCGTCGAGCAGGAAGTGCCGCGCCGGGTTCGTCGCCAGCAGCCCGGCCACGCGCGTGGGCGCGATGCCGTGCTGTTCGCAGCCGGTCCAGAACGCCGGCAGCAGCGTTTCGAGCCCCGGGCCGCCCGACGCATTGCGGAACACGTTCGGATCGCCCTTGCGTTCGAGCCCCCAGCTCACGTGATCCGACGACACGAACGTACACTCGCCGCGCGCGACGTGCGTCCACAGCAGCGCCTGCTCGGCGCGCGGCCGGATCGGCGGATAGTGCTTCGTCTTCGCGCCGAAGCGCTTCGTGTGCGTTTCGTGATCGAGCATCAGGTACTGCACGCATGTCTCGATGCTCGCGCGATGGCCGGCTTGCCGGAACATGTTGCACAGCTCGAAGCCGCGCGACGTCGACACGTGCACCGCGTGCGCGCGTGCGCCCGTCTCCGCTCCGATCTCGTAGATCAGCGCGGTCGCCAGGTTCTCGATCAGCGGCGGATGGGCGCGCAGGAACGCATCCCAGCCCGTGTCGCCGGCCTCGATCATCCGCGCGACGTTCTTGCGCGTCATCTCCTGCATCTGGTTGTGCACGCCGCACGCGAGGCCCGACGGCGCGATCAGGCGGAACGCGTCGTACAGCACGTCTTCCTCGACGCGCGGGAACCGGCCGGGCGTCGCCTCGAACGTCGAGAACTTGAACGCGCACACGCCGCCGTCGATCAGCCCCGCCGCCGCGTCGAGGCCGTGCTTCGCGTTGAGCGTGCCGTACAGCGCGACGTCGACGTGGCAGTCGCGTTCGGCCTCGGCGATCTTGCGGTCGAGCTGCGCGCGCGATGCGACCGGCTCCGGATCGTCGTAAGGCATGTCGACCATCACCGTCACGCCGCCCGCGGCAGCGGCGCGCGACGCGTGGCCGAGCCCCTCCTGGTTCGCCTGGCTCGCCGCATGCACCTGCCCGTCGACGACGCCCGGCAGCACCCACTGCCCGCGCGCGTCGATCGTGTCGCGCGCCGCCGGCGGCGCGCCCGTCCCGCGCGCGGCGATGCGCCCGCCCCGGATCGCGAGCCAGCCGTCGTCCACCACCTCGCGTGCGTCGACCAACCGGCCGCGCACCACCTGCTCGAATTCGCTCATGTCCGCCTCCTGCTTTTTTGATCACGAGCAGTTTAGGCAGCGCTCTGCCAGAATGTCTCTTGCCGATTTATCGTCCTCACATAACATGGAGTTAAGGCTGTGCGTCTGAACCTGCGCCAGATCGAGGTGTTTCGCGCCATCATGCTGACCGGCTCGATCAGCGGCGCGGCGAAACTGCTGCACGTGTCGCAGCCGGCCGTCTCGCGACTCATTTCGTATGCCGAACAGCGGCTCGGCCTCGCATTGTTCGAACGCATCAAGGGGCGGCTCTACCCGACGCCGGAAGCGCAGCGGCTGTTCGTCGAAGTCAATGCGGTGTACCAGGGCGTGCAACGCGTCAACGAAATCGCCGAGGACCTGATCGAGAACCGGATGGGCCACCTGCGCATCGCATGCAGCCCCAATCTCGGGCAATCGCTGCTGCCGCGCGCGATCGCGGCGTTCTACGAACGCTACCCCGACGTGCGGATCATCCTGCACACGATGATTCCGGGCGTGCTGCTGCAAGCGGTGCTCACGCAACAGGTCGAGCTCGGCATCGCGTTCCTGCAGGACACGCACCCGAACGTCGAAAGCCGGCGCCTCTACGAAAACCGGATGGTCGCGGCCGTGCCCGCGTCGCATCCGTTCGCGCGCCGCAAGACGCTCGCCGTGCGCGATCTCGCGAATCAGCCGCTGATCGGCTACGGCAGCGACATTCCGCTCGGGCAGCTGATGCGCCGCCTGTTCAGCGACGAGGACCTCGTGCCGCAGGTCAAGATCGAGGTGCAGCAGGCGCATGTCGCGTGCGCGCTCGCGCAGGCCGGCACCGGCATCGCGCTGATCGACGAGCTGACGGTCGCCGGGCCCGTGTGGCCGCAGATCGTCGTGAAGCCGATCGTGCCGACCATCGCCGCGCCGGTCAGCGTGCTGCACCCGGTGCTCGCGCCGCTGTCGCGCCTCGCGCACGCGTTCATCGACACGCTGCACGCGCTGCCTGCCGACGCGTGAATTGCGCCGCTGCAGCAGGCCGGACGCCTGGTGCGGCATGCATTTCGACGCCTCGTCGACGGCGGTGGACGACCCCGCCCCCGGCCCGCCGCCCGGGCGTCACCGGGATTACCCTAGACTTAACATCGCGTTATGAAGTCTCCATAAAATAGCAATAACGCTCAATATTCGGCGTCCCTAGAATCGTTTGGACAGTACCGCCAAGCAACGCCTTCCGGCCGGCGCGTACAGCCCTTTTTCCCTCTCAGGACAAACGACACATGGGACGCATTCTGTCTTCGAAGGACGTCGAAGCCGCCGTCAAGGGCGGCTCGGTTTTCGCCTGCGGCGGCGGCGGCTGGGCCGACCACGGCCGCGAGCTCGGCACGCTCGCGGTCACGATCGGCCGCCCCGAACTGGTGAGCGTCGACGAGCTGCCGGACGACGCATGGATCGCCACGGCCGCCGCGATCGGCGCGCCGGGCGGCCTCACCGACTGGCAGATGCTCGGCGCCGACTACGTGAAGGCCGCGCAGCTCGTGCAGGACGCGCTCGGCGCGCCGCTCGCGGGGCTCATCATCGGGCAGAACGGGATGTCGAGCACGCTGAACGCGTGGCTGCCGTCCGCGCTGCTCGGCACCAAGGTGGTCGACGCGGTGGGCGACATCCGCGCGCACCCGACCGGCGACATGGGCTCGCTCGGCCTCGCGTCGAGCACGGCGCCGATGATCCAGGCCGCGGCCGGCGGCAACTGCGAGCGCCACGCCTACATGGAAGTGGTCGTGCGCGGCGCGACCGCGAAAGTGTCGCCGGTGCTGCGCAAGGCGGCCGACATGGCCGGCGGCTTCATCGCGAGCTGCCGCAATCCGCTTCGCGCGTCGTACGTGCGCCAGCATGCGGCGCTCGGCGGCATCAGCCGCGCGCTCGCGCTCGGCGAAGCGATCATCGACGCCGAGCGGCGCGGCGGCAGCGCGGTGATCGATGCGATCTGCGCGGCCACGCAAGGCGAGATCGTCGCGAGCGGCAAGGTCGAGCGCAACACGCTCGAATACACGCGCGAGGCGTTCGACGTCGGCCTCGTCTATCTCGGCAGCGGCGCGCGGCGCGCGGTCATTCACGTGATGAACGAGCACATGGCGGTGGACGACGCGCACGGCGCGCGCATCGCGACCTATCCCGACGTCATCACGACGCTCGATGCCGAAGGCCGCCCCGTCAGCGCCGGGCAGTTGAAGGAAGGCATGGAGATCCACGTGCTGCGGGTGGCGAAGGCGCACCTTCCGCTGTCGTCGTCGGTGTTCGATCCGGCGGTCTACCCGCCCGTCGAAGCCGCGCTCGGCATCTCGATCGCCGACTATGCGCTCGCCCGCTGAACGGAGCCGACGATGACGAACCAGATGACCCGCACCTTCGAAGTCGCGTCCGGCACCGCGCTGCGCTGCAAGGGCTGGCGCCAGGAGGCGCTGCTGCGCCTGCTCGAGAACGTGCTCGCCGTCGGCGAGGACCCCGATCGACTGATCGTCTACGCGGCGCTCGGCCGCGCGGCGCGCGACTGGCCGTCGCACGACGCGATCGTGCGCACGCTGAAGACGATGGACGAGGACCACACGCTCGTCGTGCAGTCCGGCAAGCCCGTAGCCCTGCTGCGCACGCATGCGCGCGCGCCGCTCGTCGTGATGGCGAACTGCAACCTGATCGGTCAATGGGCGAAGGCCGAGCATTTCTACGAACTGGAACGGCGCAACCTGATCTGCTGGGGCGGGCTCACGGCCGGCGACTGGCAGTACATCGGCTCGCAGGGCGTGATCCAGGGCACCTACGAGATCTTCTCGCGGATCGCCGAGCGGCATTTCGACAACGACCTGCGCGGCCGCTTCATCCTGACGGCCGGCCTCGGCGGGATGGGCGGCGCGCAGCCGCTCGCCGGCCGGATGGCGAACGCGGCGACGCTCGTCGTCGAGATCGACCAGACGCGCATCGACAAGCGGCTGCAGATCGGCTTTCTCGAACGGCAGGCGCGCGATCTCGACGAGGCGCTCGCGCTGATCCGCGACGCGCAGGCGCGCCGCGAGCCGATCTCGGTCGGCCTGCTCGGCAACGCGGCCGACGTGTTCCCGGCGATCCTCGCGCGCGGCGTGGTGCCCGACATCGTCACCGACCAGACGGCCGCGCACGATCTCGTGTACGGCTACGTGCCGTCGGGCCATACCCTCGACGAAGTGCGCGCGCTGCGCGAGCGCGACCGCGCGCGGCTGATGGACGCGAGCCGCGCGTCGATCGTGCGCCACGTCGAGGCGATGCTCGGCTTCAAGGATCGCGGCGCGATCGTGTTCGACAACGGCAACCTGATCCGCACGCATGCGAAGGACGGCGGCGTGGCGCGCGCGTTCGAGATCCCGGTGTTCACCGAGGCGTTCCTGCGCCCGCTGTTCTGCCGCGCGATCGGCCCGTTCCGCTGGATCGCGCTGTCGAACGACCCGAACGATATCCGCATCGTCGACGACTACCTGCTCGAACACTTCCCGGACAACCGGATCGTCACGAACTGGATCCGGCGCGCACGCGAATGCGTGCCGTTCGAGGGCCTGCCGGCGCGCATCGCGTGGCTCGGCCACGGCGAACGCACGCGGCTCGCGGTGGCCGTCAACGCGATGGTGCGCGACGGCGTGCTGGCCGGACCGGTCGCGTTCACGCGCGACCACCTCGACGCCGGCGCGATGGCGCACCCGAACATCATGACCGAGAACCTGCGCGACGGCTCCGATGCGGTGGCCGACTGGCCGCTGCTGAACGCGATGATGAACTGCGCGTCGATGGCCGACCTCGTCGCGATCCATTCGGGCGGCGGCGGCTACAGCGGCTACATGACGAGCGCGGGCGTGACCGTCGTTGCCGACGGCAGCGCGGAAGCGCACGAGCGGCTCACGCTGTCGATGACCAACGACACCGCGCTCGGCGTGATCCGCTATGCGGACGCCGGCTACGAGGAAGCGCTCGACGAAGCGCAACGCGGACAGATTCCGCACATCCGGCTGTAAGCCCGCCCCGCACGACGACAGGAGATCGATGTGAAGCAAACCGCGGTTCCCCTCGACACGGCCATCGCCGCGTCGCCCCCCACGTCGAGCGCCGGGCGAGCGATCGCCGCGGCGTCGATCGGCAACGCGCTGGAGTGGTACGACTTTTCCGTCTACGCGTTCTTCGCCGTGTACATCGCGCAGAACTTCTTCCATCGCGGCAACACGGGCACCGAGCTGGTCGAGGCGTTCATGGCGTTCGGGATCGGCTTCATCGCGCGGCCGCTCGGCGCGCTGGCGATCGGCGTGTACGGCGATCGCGCGGGCCGCAAGGCCGCGCTGACGCTGACCATCCTCGTGATGGCGGCGGGCACCGGCATCATCGCGTTCGCGCCGCCGTTCACCGCGATCGGCATCGGCGCGCCGCTCCTGATCCTGTGCGGCCGGCTGCTGCAGGGCTTCTCCGCCGGCGGCGAAGTGGGCGGCGCCGCGGCGTTCCTGATCGAGCACGCGCCGGCGGACCGCAAGGGCCGCTACGCATCGTGGCTGCAGGCAAGCATGGCCGCGTCGAACATCCTCGGCGCGCTGGTCGCCACCGCCGTGACGCTCGTGCTCTCGCGCGAACAGATCGGCGACTGGGGCTGGCGGATTCCGTTCATCCTCGGCCTCGCGATCGCGCCGGTCGGCCTGTGGCTGCGCAAGACGCTCGACGAAACGCCGCATTTCCGCGCGGAGCTGGCGCGCGCCGCGCACGCGCCGGCCGAACGCAAGACGCCGCTGCTGCAGGTCGTGCGCGACCATCCGCGCGCACTCGCGGTCGGCACCGGGTTCTCGGTGCTGTGGGCCGTGTGCGTGTATGCGCTGGTGATCTACATGCCGACGCACGTGCAGCGCGCGCTCCATTTCGACGGGCGCGACGCGTTCGTCGCGTCGCTGGTCGGCAACTGCCTGATGGCCGTCACCTGCGTATGCGCGGGAAGCTGGTCGGATCGCTTCGGCCGGCGCACGGTGCTGACGGCCGGCGCGGCGCTGATGCTCGTGTCGGTGTACCCGCTGCTGCACTGGCTCGCCGACGTGCACACGCTCGCCGCGCTGATCGCGGTGCAGAGCGCGTTCTGCGTGATGGTCGCGATCTTCACCGGCGTCGCGCCCGCCGCGCTGTCGGAGCTGTTCCCGACCCGCGTGCGCGCCACCGGCATGTCGCTGTCCTACAACATCGCCGCGACGATCTTCGGCGGCTTCGCGCCGGCGATCCTCGCGTGGCTCACGCAACGGTCCGGCAACCCGTTCGCACCCGCCTGGTACGTGATGGCCGCATGCGCCATCGCGCTCGCATCGATCGCCGCCTTGCCTTCCACCTCACGTCACGACTGAAACCGGAGAACCGCTTCATGCAACGCTTCCTCATGCGGAGCGCGCTCGCGCTCGCGCTTTTCGCCGCCGTCCCCGCCTTCGCGGACGTCCTGCTCGACGGCCGCACCGTCACGCCCGAATCGATCGCGCGCATCGCCGACGGCGAAGCCGTGTCGATCGCGCCGGCCGCCCGCCAGCGGGTCGTCGCCGCGCACGACGTGCTGCTGAAGGCCGCCGCGGCCGGCCAGCAGATCTACGGGCTGACGGTCGGCGTCGGCCTCAACAAGGACCGCCAGATGGTCGATGCGCACGGCAAGCTGTCGCAGGAGGTGATCGACGCGTCGACGCGCTTCAACGTCGGGCTGATCCACGCGCACTCGGGCAGCGTCGGCCCCGACATGAGCGTGCGGGTGGCCCGCGCCGCGATGGCCGCGCGCCTGAACGCGATGCTCGACGGCGGCGCCGGCGTGCAGCCGGCGATCGTCGACGCGTACGCGCAGTTCCTCGATCGCGGCGTCACGCCGGCGATGCCCGCGGACGGCTCGATCGGCGAAGCCGACATCACGATCCTGAGCCACGTCGGCCTCGCGATGCTCGGCGAAGGCGACGTGTACTACCAGGGCCGCAAGATGGCGGCCGCCGATGCGTTGAAGGCGGCCGGCATCGCGACGATCCGCCCGTACGGCAAGGACGCGCTCGCGATCCTGAGTTCCAACGCGTATTCGGCCGGCATGGCGGCGCTCGCGCTTGCCGACATGGCGCGTCTCGCGCACGTGTCGAAGCTCGTGTTCGCGCTGAGCCTGCAGGGGCTGAACGGCAACGTGTCGCCGTTCCGCGAAGATACGCTCGCGCTGCGGCCGTTCCCGGCCACGCTCCGCGCGGGCGCGCAGCTGCGCACGCTGCTGGCGGGCAGCAGCCTGTGGGAGCGCGACCCGGACCGGCCGCTGCAGGACCCGCTCAGCTTCCGCTCCGGCGTCTATCTGCTCGGCGAGGAGGATCGCACCTACGACGAAGCGCGCGCGCTGCTGCAGGTCCAGCTCAATTCGAGCGACGATAATCCTGGCGTCGCGGTCGGCGTCACGCCGAAATCGAACCGCGCGCAGGACGCGGCAGGCTATGTCGACGGCGGCGGCGCGGTGCTGCCGAGCGCGAATTTCGAGCCGCTGCCGTGGGTGCTCGCGTTCGAACAGCTCGGGCTCGCGCTCGGCCACAACGCGCTCGCGTCCGCGCAGCGCATCGTCAAGCTGAACGACCCGCACCTCACCGGCCTCTCGCGCTTCCTCGGCACCGAGGACACCGTGCACGCGTTCGGCGCGATGGAGAAGCCGCCCACCGCGCTCGCGATGGCCGTGAAGTCGCTGGCGATGCCCGTGTCGCTCGACTACCTGCCGGTTGCCGGCAATATCGAGGACATCGCGACGAACGCGCCGGAAGTCGTGCAGCGCGTGCAGGCGCAGATCGACGCGAGCTACACGCTGCTCGGCCTCGAACTGATCGAGGCCTCGCAGGCGATCGACCTGCGCCAGCGCAAGCAACCGTCGTTCGCGCTCGCGCCGGCCACGCAGCCGCTGTACCGCGCGCTGCGTGCGAAGGTCGCATTCCTCGAGCGCGACCGCCCGCTCACGCCCGACTTCCGGGCCGCCGATGCGCTGCTGCGCGCGTATCGCGACTGAGCGGCGCGCCGCCCGTCGTTCCTGTCACCCACGGGCCGTCGCGCCCGCCGCCGCGATCGCCGCCCGATCGCGGCGCGCGGCACGTACGCCCGGCCGCTCGACCGGCCACCGGATCGAACCGCCGTTCACCGTCTTACAACCACTCCGCACCGGACCTTCATCATGAAACGAATCCTGTTCGCGCTGCCGCTCGCCGCGGCCGCCACCGCTCACGCGCAAAGCAGCGTCACGCTGTACGGCATCGTCGAGGACGGCGTCGACTACGTCTCGAACGTACAGGGCAAGCATCTCGTGCAACTGGCGTCGGGCGTGACGGCCGGCAGCCGCTGGGGCGTGCGCGGCACCGAGGATCTCGGCGGCGGCCTGAGCGCGATCTTCCGGCTCGAAAGCGGCTTCGACCTCAACGCCGGCCGCCTCGGCAGCGGCCTCGCGTTCTCGCGCAACGCGTACGTCGGCCTGAACGACACGAAGCTCGGCACGCTCACGCTCGGCCGCCAGTGGGATTCGATCGTCGACTACGTCGAGCCGTTCACGCTGAACGGCAACATCGGCGGCTACTACTTCGCACACCCGAACGACATGGACAACACCGACAACGGCTTTCCGATCTCGAACGCCGTCAAGTACCGCAGCCCGACGATCGCGGGCGTCACGTTCGGCGGCCTCTATGCATTCGGCGGGCAGCCGGGCCGCTTCTCCGACAACGCGACGTTCAGCGTCGGCGCCAGCTACGCGGCGGGCCCGGTGGGCTTCGGCGTCGGCTACCTGCGCATCAACGACCCGGGTGTATCGACGCAGGGCTACCAGAACTACCCCGGCTTCACGAATGCGATCTACGGCAACTACCTCGACGCGGCGCGCGCGCAGAAGGTGTTCGGCGTCGGCGCGTCGTACCAGGTCGTGCAGTGGCTCAAGCTGCTGGCCGACTTCACGAACACGAACTTCCAGCAGGGCAGCGCGGGGCACGACGCGACGTTCCAGAACTATGAGCTGTCGACGCTCGTCACGCCGACGCCGGCCGTGACCGTCGGCGCCGGCTATACGTACACGACGGGCCGCGATCATGCGACGAACGCGGAGCCGAAGTATCACCAGTTCAACCTGAGCGTCGAATACGCGCTGTCGAAGCGCACCAGCGTCTACGTGATGGGCGCGTTCCAGAAGGCCGCAGGCGACGCGCCGGTCGCGCAGATCGCCGGCTTCAATCCGTCCGGCAACCAGAAGCAGGCGGTCGGCCGCGCGGGCATCCGCCACGCGTTCTGACGGCCCGCGCGACGGGGCCGGCGCGGCCTCGTCCGCGGGTCGATCGCTTCAGCCGATCGACCGGCATGCCGGGCGCGTCGCGCCCGGCGGCGAGCGGGCCGGCCCGCGCACGGCGTTCCGAACCCGCGCGGTGCGCGCTCAGGCGCCGGCTTCCGCGTGCAGCAGCAGCACCGCGTCGCGCTTCTCCAGCAGATGCCGCCGCAGGATCGCCGCGAGCGCCTTGCCGTCCCGCGCCTCGAGCGCCTTGATCATCTCCTCGTGATCGTGCACCGCGCGATCCCACTTCTCGACGTGCTGGTTCGAGCGGAACCGCATCGACATGATCCGCCGGTTGATCGACTGGTACGTGGCGCGCAGCGCCGAATTGCGCGCGGCCTCGTTGATGCGGTCGTGGATCTCCTGGTTGCGGCTGTAGTAGCCGGGCAGGTCGTTCTGCATCCGGCACGCGAGCATCGAGTAATGCAGCGCCTTGATCTCCGCCAGCTCGGCCGGCGTGATCCGCTCGCAGGCCAGCTCGCCTGAAAACGCCTCCAGCCCCGACATCAGCTCGAAGGTCTCGCGGATCTCCGATTCGCTCATCCGGTACACGCTCGCGCCGCGGTTCGGCGACAGCACCAGCAGCCCCTCGGCCGCCAGCACCTTGAACGCCTCGCGCAGCGGCGTGCGCGAGATGCCGAGCGTCTCGCACAGCTCGCGCTCGTTCAGCCGCATGCCCGGCGTCAGCACGCCTTCGACGATGAATTTGCGCAGGTGCTCGACGACGGTGTCGTGCAGCCGCTGCCGCTCCAGTTTCGGCAGTGCCGGCGCGCCGCCGGCAGGCTCCAGATCATTCAAATCTTGCATGCAAAGTCCTTCCTTCTTGCTTCCCGCGATTCTACTGCAACTCGCCCGACCCGAATATTGCCCCGCCAATGCCGGGTAAACACCGGCATCTTCGGCGAAATCAGCGCTTGGTTCCGTCGCGATCGCTCTGCTAAAGTATTTTGCATTCAAAATTCAAAATGCAACCAAGGAGACAGAACGACCATGCTGCAACTCGACTTCCATCCGTCCGGCCGCCACTTCCTGCAGATTCCGGGGCCGAGCCCGGTGCCCGACCGCATCCTGCGGGCGATGAGCTATCCGACCATCGACCACCGTGGCCCCGAATTCGGCGCGCTCGGCCTGAAGGTGCTGGCCGGCATCGGGAAGATCTTCAAGACCGTGCAACCGGTGATCATCTATCCGGCGTCGGGCACCGGCGCGTGGGAAGCGGCGCTGACCAATACGCTGAGCGCCGGCGACACCGTGCTGATGTACGAGACGGGCCACTTCGCGACGCTGTGGAAGAAGATGGCCGAGGCGCTCGGCCTGAAGCCCGAATTCCTCGGCCTGCCGGGCATCGAGGGCTGGCGCCGCGGCGTGCAGCCCGACCTGATCGAGGCGCGCCTGCGCGCCGACACCGCGCACGACATCAAGGCCGTGTGCGTGGTGCACAACGAGACGTCCACCGGCGTCACGTCCGACATCGCCGCGGTGCGCCGCGCGATCGATGCGGCCGGGCACCCGGCGCTGCTGATGGTCGACACGATCTCGGGGCTCGCATCCGCCGACTACCGCCATGACGAATGGGGCGTCGACGTCACGGTATCGGGCTCGCAGAAGGGGCTGATGCTGCCGCCGGGCATCAGCTTCAACGCGGTGTCGCCGAAGGCGCTCGCGGCGAGCGAGCACGCCGGGCTGCCGCGCGCGTTCTGGGGCTGGCACGACATCATCGAAGCGAACCGGAACGGCTACTGGCCGTACACGCCGAACACCAACCTGCTGTACGGGCTCGCCGAGGCGCTCGACATGATCCTCGGCGAAGGGCTCGACGCGGTGTTCGCGCGCCACCAGCGGCTCGCGGAAGCGACGCGCCGCGCGGTGCGCGCGTGGGGCCTCGAGATCCAGTGCGCGGACCCGGCCGTCTACAGCCCCGTGCTGACCGGCGTGATGATGCCGGACGGCGTCGACGCGGACGCCGTGCGCAAGCTGATCTACGAACGCTTCGACATGTCGCTCGGGCAGGCGCTCGGCAAGCTGCGCGGGACGATGTTCCGCATCGGCCACCTCGGCGACTGCAACGACCTCACGCTGATGGCCACGCTCGCCGGCTGCGAGATGGGGCTGAGGCTCGCCGGCGTGCCGGTCGCCGCGAGCGGCGTGGTCGCGGCGATGGACTACCTCGCGGCGAGCCCGCACGCACCGGCCCTGCGCGCGGCGGCCTGAGCGCCGGCCGGCGGCGCGCGCACCCGGCGCGCCGCCCGACGAGTCCTTTCCCCTTCACGGGCGGCCGCGCGGCCGTCGCGACGCGCCTCGCCCGTCGCCGGCGCACGCCCGCCCCGCTTCATCGGCACGACCCGCCCCGAGGCCGGCCTCGACGCCGGCACGGGCAGCCAGCCAGACAACATCAAGGAGACGAAACATGAAGCTGTTCCGAGCGACCGGCATCGTGCTGGTGATGCTGTGCGTGATGTACTTCATCACGTATCTCGATCGCGTGAACGTGAGCACGGCCGCCGCCGGGTTCGGCAAGGAATTCGGGCTGAACAGGACGGAGATCGGCCTCGTGTTCTCCGCGTTCGCGTATCCGTATCTCGTGTTCCAGATCATCGGCGGCTGGGTCAGCGACCGCTTCGGCGCGCGCCGCACGCTGCTCGCGTGCGGGCTGCTGTGGGCCGTCGCGACGCTGCTCACCGGGATGGCCGGCGGCCTCGCGTCGCTGCTCGCCGCGCGCCTGCTGCTCGGGCTCGGCGAAGGCGCGACGTTCCCGGCGGCGACGTCGGCGATGTCGCGCTGGGTGCCGCGCGAGAAACGCGGTTTCGCGCAGGGCATCACGCACGCGTTCTCGCGCGTCGGCAACGCGGTCGCGCCGGCCGCCGTCGTCGCGGTGATGGCCGTGTACGGCTGGCGCGAATCGTTCTACATCTGCGGCGCGATCAGCCTCGTCTGGGTCGCGGTCTGGGCGCTCGTCTACACCGAACACCCGAAGGACCACCCGCGCATCACGCAGGCCGAACTCGATGCGCTGCCGCCGCCGAAGCAGCAGCCCGCGACCGTGCCGTGGGGCCCGCTGTTCCGCCGGATGATGCCCGTCACGATCGTCTACTTCTGCTACGGCTGGACGCTGTGGCTGTTCCTGAGCTGGATTCCGCAGTACTTCCTGCACAGCTACGACCTCGACCTGAAGAAGTCGGCCGTGTTCGCGTCGGCGGTGTTCTTCGCGGGCGTGATCGGCGACACGCTCGGCGGCGTCGTCACCGACCGCATCCTCGCGCGCACCGGCAGCCTCAGGCGCGCGCGCAGCTGGATGGTGTCGATCTGCATGCTGCTCACGCTGCTGTCGCTGCTGCCGCTGCTGTTCATGCACGACCTGTACGTATCGATGGCGTGTCTCGCGGCCGGCTTCTTCTTCGCCGAAATGACGATCGGCCCGATGTGGGCCGTGCCGATGGACATCGCGCCGGAATACTCCGGCACCGCGAGCGGGATGATGAATTCCGGCTCCGCGCTCGCGGCGATCCTGTCGCCGGTGATCTCCGGCTTCGTGATCGACCGCTTCGGCAGCTGGGAGCTGCCGTTCATCGGCAGCATGGTGCTGATGGGCGTGGGCGTGCTGCTCGCGTTCCGCATGCAGCCGGAAAGCCGCTTCGCCGATGCACCCGCCGCGCAGGCCGCCGCCGGCCGCTCGCCGGCCTGATGCCGCGCGGGGCGCCGCGCCGCCCCGCTTCCTCACCTCTTCACTGCCCACGATGACTCAAGCCACTCACGATCTCGCCGCCCGCCTCGCCGCCGGCTGGCAACACGGCATCGCGTTCGCCGCGCTGCCGCCCGAACTCGTTCCCGCCGGCGCCGACGCCGCCTATGCCGTGCAGGCGCAGCTCCTGCGCGAACGCCGCGCCGCGATCGGCGCATGGAAAGTCGGCGCGAAGCAACCCGACGGCCCGATCCAGGGCGCCCCGCTGCCCGACGACTGCCGGCATGCGAGCGGCGTCACGCTGCCGCGCGGCGCGTTCCGGCCGCTCGGGCTCGAACTGGAGATCGCGTTCCGCTTCGGCCGCGACTTCACGCCGCGTGAGGCCGCCTATACCGACGACGACGTGTTCGACGCCATCGCGCAGATGGGCGCCGCGATCGAGATCGTCGCGAGCCGCTTCCATGAATGGCCGGACGTCGCACCGGCCGCGCAGCTCGCCGACCTGCAGAACCACGGCGCGCTCGTGCTCGGCGAGATGACCGGCTATCGCGCCGATTTCCCGTTCGTCGCGCCGGCCCCTGCGTTTACGTTCGACGGGCACGACATCACCGGCACGACGCCAGGCGCCAACCCGGCCGGCGACCCGCGCCGCCTGCTGCCGTGGCTCGTGAATCACGCATCGCAACGCGGCATCGCGCTGCCGGCCGGCACCGTCGTCACGACCGGCTCGTACACGGGCATGTTTTTCCCGCAGGCCGCGGGCACGGCCGTCGGCCGCATCGCGGGACTGCCGCCCGTCAGCGTCACGCTCGCCTGATCCACGCCCGATCCTCGCCCGATCCGTTTCCACCCGATACCGACCGCCGCCATGAAATCCGCCGTCTCGCCTTCGCTGGTTCGCCCCGTCCATCTCGTGCCGTCGCAAGGCGCCGCGCTGTCGCCGCTGTTCGCGCGGCTGCGCGCGGAAATGCGCGGCGACGTCTACGCCGATCGCGCGAGCCGCGGCCGCTACGCGACCGACGCATCGATCTACCAGATCATGCCGCTCGGCGTGGTCGTGCCGCGCGACCAGGACGACCTGCGGATCGCGCTCGACATCGCGCGCGACCGCAAGATCCCCGTGCTCGCGCGCGGCGCCGGCACGAGCCAGTGCGGGCAGACGGTCGGCGAGGCGCTCGTCGTCGACCACGGCAAATGGCTGAACCGGATCGTCGAATTCGACGCGCAGGCGCGCACCGTCACCGTGGAGCCCGGCATCGTGCTCGACCATCTGAACGCGTGGCTGAAGCCGCACGGGCTGTGGTTCCCGGTCGACGTGTCGACCGGCGCGCAATGCACGATCGGCGGGATGGCCGGCAACAACTCGTGCGGATCGCGCTCGATCGAGTACGGCAACATGGTGCACAACGTGCTGGCGATCGACGCGATCCTCGCCGACGGCAGCGAATGCCGGTTCGGTTCGCTCGCGCAGCCCGTTACCGATCGCCGCACGCTCGAGCTGCTGCACGGCGTCGAACGGATCGCGAAGCGCGAGCGCGACGAGCTGGTCGAGCGCGTGCCGAAGGTGCTGCGCCGCGTGGCCGGCTACAACCTCGACCTGTTCGACTGCCAGAACCCGCGCGCGTACACCGACGACGGCCACGCGAATCTCGCGCACCTGCTGGTCGGCTCCGAAGGCACGCTGGCCTGCAGCCGGCAGATCACGCTGAAGCTCGCGCCGCTGCCCGCGCACAAGACGCTCGGCGTCGTGAACTTCCCGACCTTCTACCAGGCGATGGACACCGCGCAGCACATCGTGAAGCTGAAGCCGGCGGCCGTCGAGCTCGTCGATCGCACGATGATCGACCTGTCGATGGAGAACCCGGCGTTCCGGCCGGTGATCGGGCAGGCGCTGGTCGGGCGGCCGCAGGCGATCCTGCTGGTCGAATTCGCGGGCGAATCGCGCGACGCGCAGCGCGCGCAGCTCGACCGGCTCGACGAACTGATGGGCGATCTCGGCCTGCCCGGCAGCGTCGTGAAGATGACCGACGCCGGCGCGCAGAAGGCGCTGTGGGAGGTGCGCAAGGCCGGGCTGAACATCATGATGAGCATGAAGGGCGACGGCAAGCCGGTGTCGTTCATCGAGGATTGCGCGGTGCCGCTCGAACATCTCGCCGAGTACACGCGCCGCCTGACCGACGTGTTCCACAAGCACGAGACCGAAGGCACGTGGTACGCGCACGCCAGCGTCGGCACGCTGCACGTGCGGCCGATCCTCGACATGCGGCGCGACGGCGCGACGCGCATGCGCGAGATCGCGGAAGAGGCCTCGGCGCTCGTGCGCGAGTACAAGGGCGCGTATTCGGGCGAGCACGGCGACGGGCTGTGCCGCGGCGAATGGGTTGCGTGGCAGTACGGCCCGCGCCTCAATGCGGCGTTCGCGGAGATCAAGACGCTGTTCGATCCGGACAACCGCTTCAACCCCGACAAGATCGTCAACCCGCCGCGCATGGATGCGCGCGAGAACTTCCGCTTCGCGCCCGGCTATGCGGCGCTGCCGCTGCGGCCCGCGCTCGACTGGTCGGCCTGGAACGTCACGCGCAACCCGCTGACCGGCGACGAAACCGCGCCCGGCACGGGCGCCGACGTCACGCACGGGCTCGCGTCGGCCGTCGAGATGTGCAACAACAACGGCCACTGCCGCAAGTTCGATGCGGGCACGATGTGCCCGAGCTATCGCGTGACGCGCGACGAGCAGCACGTGACGCGCGGCCGCGCGAACACGCTGCGGCTCGCGGTGACGGGGCAGCTCGGCGCGGACGGCCTCGCCGGCGACGACGTGAAGGCCGCGCTCGACCTGTGCGTGTCGTGCAAGGGCTGCAAGCGCGATTGCCCGACGGGCGTCGACATGGCGCGCTTCAAGATCGAGGCGCGCCATGCGCGGCATCGCAAGCACGGCGCGACGCTGCGCGAACGGCTCGTCGCGTACCTGCCGCGCTATGCGCCGTGGGCGGCGCGGATGCGCGGCGCGATCGCGTTCGCGAACGGCGTGCCGGTCGTCGCGCCCGCGCTGAAGCGCTGGATCGGCCTTGCGCCGCAGCGTGCGCTGCCTTCGTTTGCGCGGCCGTTCCTGGCGGACGCGGATGCCGTTGCGACCTCGACGCCCGCGCAAGCCGGCGCGGCGACCCGCGACGTGCTGCTGTTCGTCGACACGTTCAGCAACTACCAGGAACCGGACAACGCACGCGCCGCGCAGGCCGTGCTCGAAGCGGCCGGCTATACCGTGCATTTCAGCGTGCGCAAGGACGAACGGCCGCTGTGCTGCGGCCGCACGTTCCTGTCGGCCGGCCTCGTGGACGAAGCGAAGGCCGAGGCAAGGCGCACGCTCGACACGCTGCGGCCGTACCTCGAACGCGGCGTCGCGATCGTCGGGCTGGAGCCGTCATGCCTGCTGTCGATGCGCGACGAGTTTCTCGCTTACGGCTACGGCGACGAAGCGGCGCGGCTCGCGCGCCATGCGTTCCTGTTCGAGGAGTTTCTCGTGCGCGAGCACGACGCCGGCCGGCTGCGCCTGCCGCTGCGCGGGATCGACGCGCCCGAGGCGCTGGTGCACGGCCACTGCCACCAGAAGGCCTTCGACGCGTTCACGCCGGTGCAGGCCGTGCTGCGCTGGATTCCGGGCCTCAAGGTGTCGCCGGTCGAATCGTCGTGCTGCGGGATGGCCGGCAGCTTCGGCTACGAAGCCGAACACTACGACGCGTCGCAGGCGATGGCCGAGCTGTCGCTGCTGCCGGCGGTGCGCGCGCGGGCCGACGGCGCGATCGTCGTCGCGGACGGCACGAGTTGCCGGCATCAGATCAGGGACGGCGCGCGGACGCAGGCCGTGCATGTGGCCAGGGTGCTGGCGCAGGCGTTGAACGACCGATGACCCGGGCGGGCGTCACCGCGGCTCGCCCATCCCGCCCATCAGCGTCATCAGCTGTTCGCGCAACCACCGGCTGCCCTGATCCTGATCGGCGCTGCGATGCCAGTAGCAGAAGTATTCGAGGCCCGGCATCTCGAACGGCAGTTCGAGAATGCGCGCCGGGTAGCGCTGAAGCAACCGCAGCGGCGCCGTCAGCGCGAGATCGCCGCGCATCGCGATCAGCGGCGCGACCATGTAGTGCTGCACGCGCATCTGGATGGTGCGGCGCAGCCCGAGGCGCGTCAGTTCCGCATCGACGTGCCCGCTGCCCTTGCGGCGGCTCGACACGTGGATGTGTCCCATCGACAGGTAGTCGTCCATGGTGAGCGTCGCGCCCTTGAACGGGTGATCTTCCCGGATCATGCACGCATAGCGGTCGCGCACGAGCAGCGCCTGGTGCAGGTGCGGATCGCCGATCAGCGGCGCGTCGATCGCGATGTCGACCGAGCCGCTCGCGAGCGCGGTCGCGACCTCGCGGCGATCCATCGTGTAGCTGCGCACGTGCATGCCGGGCGCATGGGTCTGCAGCAGCTCGCCGAGCGCGGGCAGCAGCAGCGCTTCGGTGAGGTCGCTCATGCTCATCCGGAACACGCGCGTGGACGACGCGGGATCGAACACGTCGCCTTCGTGCGCACTCGAATCGAGCAGCTGCATCGCCTCGCGCACGCGTCCGACGATGTTCTCGGCCAGCGGCGTCGGCATCATCCCGGCCGGCGTGCTGACGAACAGCGGATCGTCGAGGGTCTTGCGCAGCCGCGCGAGCGCGTTGCTGACGGCCGGCTGCGTGAGATGCAGCACCTCGGCCGCCCGCGTCAGGTTGCGCTTGGTGTAGATCGCGTCGAATACGACGAACAGGTTCAGGTCAATCTTCGAGAGGCGCATCGCCGGATCTCCTTGCCGGCATCTTACGGCGCGCGCCGCCCGTTCGTCCACGCCCCTGCGCATCGCGGCGCGGCGCTCAGCCGCGCGGCGGCGGCGTCAGGTACGCGGCCGTCGAACCCGGCTCGCCGTCCTTGATCTCCATCCGCGCGATCGCTTGCAGATGCACCTCGTCCGGGCCGTCCGCGAAGCGCAGCGCGCGGCCCCAGGTCCACAGGTCGGCGAGCGGCGTATCGGGGCTCAACCCCGCCGCGCCGAACACCTGCATCGCGCGATCGCAGACGTTCGTATATACCGTCGGCACGAGCGCCTTGATCATCGCGATTTCCTTGCGCGCGGCCTTCGCGCCGACCTTGTCGATCATCCAGGCGGCCTTCAGCACGAGCAGGCGCGCCTGGTCGATCTCGATGCGCGATCGCGCGATCCATTCCCCCACCGTGCCGTGCCGGTTCAGCGGCTTGCCGAACGCCACGCGCGACTGCGCGCGGTCGATCATCAGTTCCAGCGCGAGCTCGGCCGCGCCGATCGAACGCATGCAGTGGTGGATGCGGCCTGGCCCCAGGCGCGCCTGCGCGAGCGCGAAGCCGCTGCCTTCCTGGCCGAGCAGGTTGCGCACCGGCACGCGCACGTTGTCGAACGTGATCTCGCAATGCCCTTCCGGCGCGTGGTGATTCACCACCGTGATGTTGCGCACGATCGTCACGCCCGGCGTGTCGCGCGGCACGAGCATCATGCTCTGCTGCTGGTGCGACTCGGCCTCGGGGTCGGTCTTGCCCATCACGATGAAAATCCGGCAGTTCGGATGCGCGGCGTTGGTGATGAACCACTTGCGGCCGTTGATCACGTATTCGTCGCCGACGCGCTCGATGCGGGTCGTGATGTTCGTCGCGTCCGACGACGCCACGTCGGGCTCCGTCATCGCGAACGCGGAGCGGATCTCGCCGCGCAGCAGCGGCAGCAGCCACTGCTCGCGCTGCTCCGGCGTCGCGAACATGTGCAGCAGCTCCATGTTGCCGGTGTCCGGCGCGTTGCAGTTGAACACCTCCGACGCCCAGCCCACCCGCCCCATGATCTCGGCGAGCGGCGCGTATTCGAGGTTCGTCAGGCCCACGCCGGGCTCGTCGTTCTTCAGGTGAGGCAGGAACAGGTTCCACAGCCCTTCCGCTTTCGCGCGCGCCTTCAGGTCTTCCATGAACGACACGGGATACTTGCCCGCATGCACTTCCTCGTTCCACTGGCGAATGCGCGGCACGATGTGCGCGTCCATGAACGCGCGCACGCGCTCGCGCAGTTCTTCCACTTTCGGGGTGTAGCCAAAATCCATGATCGACTCCTCGATTCGGTTCGTCCGGTCAGCTTCGTCCGGTTCGGTCAGAACGCCGAGACACCGCCGTCGACGGCGACGGCCTGCCCGGTCAGATAGGTGTTTTCCTTCGCGCACAGCGTCAGCATCGTCGCGACGATTTCCTCGGGCCGGCCGAGCCGCTTCATCGGCGAGCCCTGCGCGAGAAAGGCCTGGCGGTCGCCGATATCGCCTTCGGTGACCATCGGCGTCGTGCTGTAGAACGGGCACACCGCGTTCACGCGGATGCCGTGGCGCGCGTATTCGAGCGCGGCCGTCTTCGTGAGCCCGACCACCGCATGCTTCGACGCCGCGTACGCGGCCAGCTTCGGCGCGCCGCCGAGCCCTGCCATCGACGCGACGTTCAGGATCACGCCCGCGTGCTGCGTGAGCATCTGGCGGATCTGGTGCTTCATCCCGAAGAACACGCCCTTCGCGTTCACCGCGAAGCTCAGGTCGAGATCGGCTTCGTCGGTATCGATCAGCGCCTTCATCGGCGGCGCGATGCCCGCGTTGTTGATGCCGACGTCGAGCCGTCCGAAGCGGGCCGCGGCCGCCTGCACCAGCGCGGCCACTTCCGCCTCCACGCGCACGTCGCAGCGCCGCGCGATCACGTCCGCGCCGGCCGCGCGCAGCGGCGCGGCCACGCGTTCGAGCGCCTCGCCGTGCAGATCGCCGAGCGCCAGCCGCGCACCCATCGCGGCAAGCTCGCCCGCGAGCAGCGCGCCGAAGCCGCTCGCGGCGCCGGTGATCATCACGGCCTGCCCGGCGTAGCTGTCGATGTTCATCGCGCGCTCAGATCGTCAGGCCGCCGTCGACGACGATACATTCGCCGTTCGTGTAGCTCGCCGCGTCCGACACCAGATACAGCACGGTGCCGGCCATTTCGTGCGGCTCCGCGTGGCGCTGCAGCGGAATCTTCGCCTTCCACGCGTCGTAGATGTCCTTGTCCGCGAACAGCGCGCCCGCGAACTTCGTCTTCGTGAGGCCCGGCAGCAGCGCGTTCACGCGGATCCCGAGCGGCCCGCACTCCTTCGCGAACGCCTTGGTCATGTTGACGACGGCCGCCTTCGTGATCGAGTAGATGCCCTGCCGGTCGCCCGGCTGCAGCGCGTTCACCGACGCCGTGTTGACGATCGCGCCGCCGCCGTGCGTCTTCATCAGCTTGCCGGCCTCGACCGACATGAAGAAGTAGCCGCGGATGTTCACGTCGACGGTCTTGTCGAACGCGGCGAGGTCGGTATCGAGGATGTGCCCGAAATACGGGTTCGCGGCCGCGTTGTTCACCAGGATGTCGAGCCGCCCGTGCTTGCCGCGGATGTGCTCGAACGTCGCGGCGATGTCCTCCAGCCGCCCGACGTGGCAGGCCAGCGCCTCGGCGCTGCCGCCCGCCGCGACGATCGCGTCGGCCACGGCCTGGCAGTCGTCGCGCTTGCGGCTCGACACGATCACGTGCGCGCCCTGCTCCGCCAGCAGTTTTGCGATTTCCTCGCCGATGCCGCGGCTCGCGCCCGTCACGAGGGCGATCTTGCCCGTCAGGTCGAACAGATTCGTTGCCATGTTGCCGTGCTCCTCCATTGATGGAATGTCATGCCGCCGTGCAGTGAAGCCGGCGATCTCAGCGGTGTGCGTCGATCACGCCGACGGCCAGTTCGGCGAGCCGCCCGGCCATCGCGCCGACGCGCAGCGCCTGCTCGCTCGACGCGTTGCCCTGCAGCGCGCGCGCCTTCACGCCCTGCGCGATCGCCGCGAGCCGGAAGAAACTGAACGCGAGATAGAAGTGCCAGTCGCGGATCGGCTCGATGCCGCGCAGTTCGCAATAGCGCGCGACGATCGCCGCTTCGTCCGGGATGCCGAGCGACGCGCGATCCTGGCCCGCGAGCCCGCGCACCTGCCCGCCGGCCGGCAGCCGCAGGCACATGCAGAAATACGCGAGATCGGCGAGCGGGTTGCCGAGCGTCGACAGTTCCCAGTCGAGCACGGCCTGCACGCGGTAGCCGTCGCGCGCGAACATCAGGTTGTCGATCCGGAAATCGCCGTGCACCAGCGCCGGCCGGCCCGTATCCTCGGGGCACGCCTTCGGCAGCCAGTCGATCAGCGTCTCCATCGCGTCGAGGCGCTCCGTTTCGGCCGCGCGATACTGCTTCGTCCACACGCCGATCTGGCGTTCGAAATAGTTGCCGGGGCGGCCGTAGTCGGCCAGGCCCACCGCGTCGACGTCGACGTCGTGCAGCGCGGCCATCGTCCGCAGCAGCGCGTCGTAGCAGGCCGCCCGATCGTCCTTCGGCAGTTCCGGCAGCGCGGGATCCCAGAAGATCCGGCCGTCCTCGAAGCTCATCACGTAGAACAGGCTGCCGATCACGTCGCGGTCAACGCAGAGGTGATACGGGTGCGCGACCGGCACCGCGGTGCCCGACAGCGCGGTCAGCACGCGGAATTCGCGGTCGACCGCGTGCGCGGACTTCAGCAGTTCGCCCGGCGGCTGGCGGCGCAGCACGTAGCGGCCGCTCTTCGCGTTCAGCAGGAAAGTCGGATTCGACTGGCCGCCGGCAAACTTCTCCATGTCGACCGGGCCTTCGAAGCCCGGCAGGTGCGTTTCCAGATAGCGCGTGAGGCGGGCTGCGTCGAGTTGCTGGGAAGGGTTCGTCATCGTCGCGATCGTTCGTGGGTCAGCCGTAGGTTCGCAGCGCGTGCCGTTCGGGATCCTCCAGATGCGGGATGCCGTTGAACGACGCGAGGTGGAACGCATCGGCGTTGAAGAAAAACTGCGAAAGACTGCTGTTGCGGATCTGCAGGTTCAGCGCGATCGCGCTCGACGGCGGCGCGGCGAGCACCTGCTGCACGGTGACCGCGATCGGGCCGCCGGAGCTCACCGCGAGCACGCGCTGGCCGCCGCCGTGGCGGATCGCGGCGCGCGCGTCGGCGACGCGCTGCTGGAAGTGCGCCCAGGTTTCGGGGGCCGCGTCGCCGAGCTTGTCCTCGGTCCACAGCTGCAGCACCTGCCGGAGCGCGCGAAAGTGTGCCTTCATCGAGCCGGCGGCGAGCCGCGCGATCTCCGGATGGTCGTGGGCGGCGGCCGCGAACAGCCCGTGGAAGTCGTATTCGTTCAGGCCCGGATGGCGATCGACCGGCGCGCCCTCGCGGCCCATTCCGCGCAGGATCGCGTCGACCGTCTGCGCGTGGCGGTTCATCGTGCCGCAGATCACGCGGTCGAATGCCAGCCCCTGCCGTGCGAAGTACTCGCCGAGCCAGACGCCCTGCTGCTCGCCGCCCGCGGAAAGCCGGTCGTAGTCGTCGGTGCCGAACGACGCCTGCCCGTGCCGTACCAGAAAGAGTTCAGCCATCGCATGCCCGCCAGATAGAAGGATTCAGCATAGCGAGCGGTCCGGCATTTTTAAAATTTATTTGATGAATGGCCCGGCATTCACCATCGGAATGACCGCTTCGCCATTCCGCCGCGCCGGCGCGCGCCGCCGGGCCGGCCGACCTATACTGCTCCGCCCGGCCCGATGCAAGGAACCCGCCCATGCCGCATTCCCCGCCCGACAACCTGCCCCGCTACCGCCTGCTGACAGGCAAGGACGACGCCGCGTTCTGCCATCGTGTTTCGGACGCGCTGGCGCTCGGCTACCGCCTGTACGGATCGCCCGCCGCCACCTTCAACGGCGACCACGTCGTCGTCGCGCAGGCGCTGCTCTGGCCGGACCGCCCCGGCGATCCCGACGGCCCTTCCGGCGCCTGATCGCGGCGGGCGCACCGGTGCGCCTTGCTTCGTGCTCGCAGGTCCGGCCGTTCCGGCAGGGCCGCCTCCTCCGTTCGGCTGCACAAGCCGTGCGGTAGTATGGCGATCCGATGGAACCCCGATGGACCTGAACGAATGGCCATGCCCGAATCTTCCTCATCTTCCGGCGCCGGCCAGGGCGCCCAGGCGCTCGTCCTCATTGCCGAGGACGAGCCCGAGATCGCCGAGATCCTGATCGCCTATTTCGCGCGCAACGGCCTGCGCACCGTGCACGCCGCCGACGGCCGCCGCGCGCTCGAGCTTCACCTGTCGCTGAAGCCCGACCTCGTGCTGCTCGACGTGCAGATGCCGCACGTCGACGGCTGGAAGGTGCTCGCCGAGATCCGCCATCGCGGCGACACGCCGGTCATCATGCTGACCGCGCTCGACCAGGACATCGACAAGCTGACCGGGCTGCGCATCGGCGCCGACGACTACGTGGTCAAGCCGTTCAACCCGGCCGAAGTCGTCGCGCGCGCGCAGGCCGTGCTGCGCCGCTCGATGGCCGGCACGCGCCAGGAAGAACAGCGCGTGCTGCGCGCCGCGCCGTTCGAGATCGATCTCGAACGCCACGAGGCCACGGTCGAGGTCGGCCGCACGCGCCACACGCTCGTGCTGACGCTCACCGAGTTCAAGTTGCTCGCGCAGCTCGCGCGTGCGCCGCGGCGCGTGTTCAGCCGCGCCGAGCTGATGGCCGCCTGCCTGCCGGAAGGCGACGCGCTGGAACGCACGGTGGACAGCCACGTCAGCAAGCTGCGCAAGAAGCTCGACGATCTCGGCGTACAGGGCGTGCCGGCGAGCGTCCGCGGCGTCGGCTACAAGCTGTGGAGCGGCGAATGAAGCTCGAGGGCCTGAGCCGCCAGATCGCGCTGACGATGGCCGGGATGGTGTTCGGCGTGACGCTGCTGATGGTGATCACCGCCTACACCTTCTATTACTTCGCGTTCAACTACTGGCCCGCGAAATTCGACACGAAGAGCTTGCTGCCGACCGGGCCGGAATGGGTGTGGCTGATCTCGACCACGTCGGTCGGCCTCGCGCTGTCGGTGGCGGTCGCGGTCAATCTCGCGCGCCGCATCCTCGTGCCGCTCAACTCGGTCACGGACAGCATCCGCCGCGTCGCGCGCGGCGATCTCGACGCGCGCGCCGTCGCGGGCGACCGCTCGCTGCACGAAGCCGCGCTGCTCGCCGATCACTTCAACGCGCTCGCCGACGAGCTGCAGCGCGTCACCAACGAGCAGGCCATCTGGAACGCGGCGATCGCGCACGAACTGCGCACGCCCGTGACCGTGCTGCGCGGGCGCCTGCAGGGGCTCGCCGAAGGCGTGTTCCAGCCCGACGAGGCGCAGTTCCGCAGCCTGCTCGCGCAGGTCGAGGGGCTGACGCGGCTGATCGAGGATCTGCGCGTGGTCAGCCTCGCCGACGGCGGCCACCTGAGCATCGAGATCCGCGACACCGACCTCGCCGCCGAGGTGCGCGCCGTGGTCGACGTGTTCACGCACGCGCTGCAGGCCGCCGGCCAGCGCCCGGTACTCGATCTCGACCCGCGGCGCATGAGCTGCGACCCGGTTCGCATCCGCCAGGCCCTGCTCGCGCTGCTGGAAAATGCGCGCCGTCACGCGGTGCCCGGCACGATCCGGATCCAGACGCGCGTCGAGCGCGGCCTGTGCCGGCTGCGCGTCGAGGACGACGGCCCCGGCATCCCGGCCGATTTCGCGGCGCACGTGTTCAAGGCCTTCCGGCGCGGCGACGAATCGCAGCCCGGCGGCAGCGGGCTCGGGCTCGCCGTCGTCGCGGCGATCGCGCATGCACATCGCGGCGAAGCCGTCTGCATGCCGTCCGGGGCGGGCGGCACGCGATTCGAAGTGCAATGGCCCGACAACCTCGTGCCGACGCCCCACGACGCGCGCTTTCCGGCGTAAGGCGGCGCTCCGCCCCCTCAAGCGCGCGGTTCGCGCCCGACCTGCTCGAGCGGCGGGCTGAACCCGAGCACCGTGTACTCGGTCACGGACACCGTCCCCTTGCCGGCCGCGCCCTGCACGACCACCGCGCGCACGGCGCCGGCCCGGTCGAATTTCAGGCGCGTGCCGACCGTCGCGTTGCGCAGCGCCTCCAGTTCCTCGATCCGCGCGATCGCCAGCTTGCGCACCGCGCCGGACACGTACACCGGCAGGAACACCAGCGCGATGAAGATCGACACCGCTTCCTTCGACACGCTGTGCAGCACCGGCTGGCCGGACATCACGAGCGACAGCGACGTCGCGGCGACGAAGATCGCGAGCACGGTCGCGCCGACGCCGAGCGACGAGAAGCGCTCGGCCGCCTTCTTCATGCGCGCCTTCACGAGCGCGCGCGCGGCCGCGGACGTCACGAGCCATTCGCGCTGCGCGCCGTAGAACCCGCCGATGCCGAGAAACAGCGTCGCCACCGCGCTGATGGCGATGCTCGGGTACAGCGCTTCGAACATCATGCAGACGAATTCGAGCACGAACACGATCACGAGCGGCCCCAGCAGCAGACGGAACGAATAGCCGTCGCGGCCGTGCCCGCGGATCCACCATTTCACCGGCGCGAGCTGCCAGAAGCGGCTCTCCGGGCGCAGCGAAAGTTCTTCGTTGTCGGTCAATGCTTCACCTGTGGCGTTCCGTTGCGTCCGGCCCGGCCGGAACAGGATTGAATACCCGGGGTTATCGATTGATCCCAAAGATTCATTAGACAGTGTCTCCGCCGCCGCGCGATGCTGGCCTCGCCAGTGAACGCGGCGTCATCGCCATGCCGCGCACGAACATGGAGTGAGACACATGCCCAACGACCATCGTCAACGGCGCCACACGCTGTGGCTGCTGTGCGCGCTTTCGTTCATCCTCTACGTCGACCGCGTCAACCTCGCGACCGCGGCCGGCGCGATCAAGGCCGAACTCGGCCTGTCGAATACCGAGCTCGGCGTCGCATTTTCCGCGTTCGCGTATTCGTATGCAATCTGCCAGATCGGCGGCGGCTGGATCGCCGACCGGTTCGGCGCCCGCATCACGCTGATCGGCTGCGGGCTGATCTGGGTCGCCTCCACCTTCATGACGGGGCTCGTGCACAGCCTCGGCCTGCTGTTCGCCGCGCGCCTGCTGCTCGGCATCGGCGAAGGCGCGACGCTGCCGGCCCAGGCGCGCGCGATCACGCACTGGTTCCCGCGCGAGCGGCGCGGCGTCGTGCAGGGCTTCACGCATTCGTTCTCGCGGCTCGGCAATGCGGTCACGCCGCCGATCGTCGCCGCGCTGATGACATGGCTGTCGTGGCGCGCCGCGTTCTTCGTGATCGGCGCGGTGACGCTCGTATGGCTCGCGTGGTGGATCGTCGGCTTCCGCGAACATCCGCGCGTCGACGACGACGGCCGCGCGCGCGCCGCCCGCCCCGCACCGCCGTCCGGCCCGACGCCGTGGGGGCCGCTGCTGCGCCGGATGGCGCCGGCGATCTTCGTCTACTTCTGCTACGGCTGGACCGCCTGGCTGTTCTTCACGTGGCTGCCGACCTTCTTCCTGAACGGCCAGGGCCTGAACCTGAAATCGACCGCGCTGTTCGCGTCCGGCGTGTTCTTCGCGGGCGTGGTGGGCGACACGCTCGGCGGCTGGCTCTGCGACCGCATCTACCGGAAGACCGGCAACCTCGCGCTGTCCCGCCAGAGCGTGATCGTCGCGAGCTTCGCCGGCGCGCTCGCCTGCCTGCTGCCGCTCGCGTTCGTGCACTCGACGGCCGGCGTCGCGCTGTGCCTGTCCGGGTCGTTCCTGTGCCTCGAACTGACGATCGGGCCGATCTGGGCCGTGCCGAGCGACATCGCGCCGGCCCACGCCGGCATCGCGAGCGGGATGATGAACGCCGGTTCCGCGATCTCGGGCATCCTGTCGCCGATCCTGTTCGGCCTGCTCGTCGACCGCACGGGAAGCTGGACGGTGCCGTTCGTCGGCTCGGTCGCGATGCTGCTGATCGGCATCGTCGCCGCGCTGCGGATTCGCCCGGACCGCACGCTGTCGGCATCGCTGCCGCCGCTCGCCGCCGCGCCCGCCGCACCGTCGGTGCGTTGAAACCGCCCCCGCGCCGCCGGCGCGCCTCGGGCCGCTCCGCGGTGCGCGGACGGCGCGGACGGCGCGCCGCACCGCATAGTCAGCCGCCGCCCGCCCCCGCCCCGTCTCCATGAAACAGCGCGAGAAACTGCTGCGCGGGCACGCTCAGCGGCCGGTCGCGCCGCACGAGGCTGCCGTACGACGGCAGCTTCTGTTCGAGCGCGAAATCGATGATCGCGACCAGCCCGTGCTCCGCGTTGCGCTGCGCCACCGTCAGCGGAATCACGCCGAGCATCGGCGAACGGTCGACGAGGTTCATCGTCGTCAGGATCGACCCCGTCTCGACCAGCCCGCGCGGCATCGGCCGGTGCCGCGCGCGGAACTCGCGCTCGACGACCTCGCGCGCCGGGCTGCCGGCCGGCTGCAGGATCCAGGCGTAATCGAGCAGCGCGTCGAATCCGACCGGCCCCGCGCCCGCGAGCGGATGATCGCGGCCCGCGATGATCGCGAGCGCCTCGTCGTCGACCACGCGGAAGTCGCAATCGGTCCCGACGTTGCGGCCGATCACCACTTCGAGCACGCCTTCGCGCAGCTGCGGCATCAGCCGGTCGCTCGTGTCCACCGCGATGTCGATCGCGAGCAGCGGATACCGCGCCTTCAGTTGAACCAGCGCCTCGGTCAGCCGCCCCGGCGACGCCGCCATGATGCTGCCGATCGCGAGCCGCCCCGCGCTGCCGAGCTGCAGCTCGCCGAGCTCGCGGTTCAGCGCCTCCACGCTGCCGCGAATTCCGCGGAAATAGCCGAGCACGCGCTCGCCGGCCGGATTCACCACGAGCCCGCGCCCGATCCGGTCGAACAGCCGCTGGCCGAGCGCGCTCTCCAGCTCGGCCAGCATCTTCGTCGCGGCCGGCTGCGTGAGGCCCATCTGCTCGGCCGCCGCGCGCAGCGTCGAGCATTCGTCCACGGCCAGCAGCAGCGCGATCTGGCGCATGCGCAGCCGGTTCAGCAACTGCGGGGTCGAGTCTCGTCGGTCGATCGAGCCCATTTCCGATTACTCCTGGTTATCGATTCATCAAGAGTTTTCAATTTACCGACTCATTCCGTCTACCTAGCATGAACCCCATACACGAACGGCCACGCGCCGCCACCGGAGACACCGCATGAACGCCCCCTCGACCGCCTCCCCCCTGCCCGTCGTCGCGCTGACGCTGGGCGACCCCGCCGGCATCGGCGCCGAACTGATCGCGAAACTGCTCGCCCGCCCCGACGCGACCGCCCGCGCGAATCTCGTGCTGATCGGCGATCGCTGGCTGTGGGAAGCCGGCCAGCGCACCGCCGGCGTCACGGTCGACGTCGAACCCGTCGCGTCGCTGGCTGACGTGCGCGGCCGGCCGTCGAGCGCGCGCGCCGCATTCGTCGAAGTCGACACGATCGATCCTTCGCTGGTCGCCGTCGGCCAGCCCGGCGCGGCCGGCGGCCGCTCGACGCTCGCCGTGCTCGACCGCTGCCTCGACGCGGCGCTCGCCGGCGACATCGACGCGATCTGCTTCGCGCCGCTGAACAAATACGCGATGAAGCTCGGCGGGCTGCGCCACGACGACGAGCTGCACCACTTCGCCGAGGCGCTCGGCGTGACCGGCTATTTCTGCGAATTCAACACGCTCGGCGAACTGTGGACGGCCCGCATCTCGTCGCACATTCCGCTGAAGGACGCGGCCGGCTGCCTGAGCATCGAGCGGATCGAGCAGGCCTCCGAACTGATCTACCGGTCGCTGCTCGCGAACGGCGTCGCGGCGCCGAAGGTGGCGATCGCCGCGTTCAACCCGCACGGCGGCGACGGCGGCAGCTGCGGCCGCGAGGAAGTCGACATCATCGAGCCGGCGGTGCGCAGGCTGCAGTCGCGCGCCTGGCCGACCGACGCGCCGTTCCACGGCCCGTTCCCCGCCGACACGATCTTCCTGAAGGCGCAGGCCGGCGATTACCAGGCGATCGTCACGATGTACCACGACCAGGGGCAGATCGCGATCAAGCTGCTCGGCTTCTCGCGCGGCGTGACCGTGCAGGGCGGGTTGCCCGTGCCGATCACGACGCCCGCGCACGGCACCGCGTACGACATCGCGGGTCGCGGCACGGCCGACGTCGGCGCGACCTGGCAGGCGCTGCAGATCGCGTGCCGGATGGGCGCCGCGCGCCGCACCCCCGCCATTCCCGCGTGACGGCCGCGCCGGCCGCCCGCCTTTCACACACGACAACATCGACTCTCGGAGACACGCCATGAAAATCCGGTCCGTGCGCGCACGCGTATTCCAGTGGAAAGGAAAGACCGTCCCGCCGCAAGGCAACTTCTGCTCGAACGCGATGGATCTGCTGTACGCGCCGCAGGAAACGATGAGCACGTTCCGCTTCCATGCGTGGACGGTCGTCGAGGTCGAGACCGACGACGGCATCGTCGGCCTCGGCAACGTCGCGCTCGCCCCTCACGTCGCGAAGGTCATCATCGACCAGTACCTCGCGCCGCTCGTGATCGGCCAGGACCCGTGGGACTACGAATACCTGAACCAGCGGATGTACCGCGCCACCCACGCGTGGGGCCGCAAGGGCATCGGCATGGCGGCGATCTCGGCGGTCGACATCGCGATCTGGGACATCCTCGGCAAGAGCGTCGGCAAGCCGGTGTTCAAGCTGCTCGGCGGCCGCACCAAGGAAAAGATCCCCTGCTACTACTCGAAGCTCTACCGCACCGACCTGAAGGCGATGCAGGACGAGGCGCAGCAGTACCTGAAGGAAGGCTTCCGCGCCTTCAAGATGCGCTTCGGCTACGGCCCCGCGCACGGGCAGCAGGGCGTGACCGAGAACCTGAAATCGGTCGCGGCGATCCGCGAGGTGATCGGCTACGACAACGACCTGATGCTCGAGTGCTACATGGGCTGGAACCTCGAATATGCGAAGCGCATCCTGCCGAAGCTGGAGAAGTACCAGCCGCGCTGGCTCGAGGAACCGGTGATCGCCGACGACATCGACGGCTACGCGGAGCTGAACCGCCTGACGCGCATCCCGATCTCGGGCGGCGAACACGAATTCTCGCTGTACGGCTTCAAGCAACTGCTCGACCGCAAGGCCGTGTCGGTCGTGCAATACGACACGAACCGCGTCGGCGGGATCACGATGGCGCACAAGATCAACGCGCTGTGCGAGGCGTACAGCGTGCCGGTGATTCCGCACGCGGGCCAGATGCACAACTATCACCTGACGATGAGCACGCTCGCGTCGCCGATGAGCGAGTACTTCCCGATGTTCGACGTCGAGGTCGGCAACGAGCTGTTCTATTACATCTTCGACGGCGAGCCGGTGGCCGAGAACGGCTTCCTGCAACTGCGCGACGACGTGCCGGGCCTCGGCCTCACGCTGAAGACCGAGTACCTCGACCAGTTCGACATCGTCGAGTGAGGCCGATCATGAACGCACGCTACCAGGGCGTCTTTCCGGTCGCGCCGACCATCTTCGATGCGCACGGCGCGCTCGACCTCGACGGCCAGCGCCGCTGCCTCGACTTCATGATCGACGCCGGTTCGCACGGCATCTGCATCCACGCGAACTATTCGGAGCAGTTCGCGCTCGGCGACGACGAACGCGACCTGATCACGCGCACCACGCTCGAGCATGTCGCGGGCCGCGTGCCCGTGATCGTCACGACGTCGCACTTCAGCGCGCGGATCTGCGCGGAACGCAACCGGCGCGCGCAGGCGCTCGGCGCGGCGATGGTGATGGTGATGCCGCCTTACCACGGCGCGACGTTCCGCGTGCCCGACGCGCAGGTGCGGGCGTTCTTCCGCGAAGTCGCCGACGGCCTCGACATTCCGCTGATGATCCAGGACGCGCCCGCGAGCGGCGTCGCACTGCCCGCGTCGCTGCTCGCGACGCTCGCGCGCGAGATCGACGCGGTGTCGTACTTCAAGATCGAGACGGCCGGCGCCGCGTCGAAGCTGCGCGAGCTGATCGCGCTCGGCGGCGCCGCGATCGAGGGGCCGTGGGACGGCGAGGAAGGCATCACGCTGCTCGCCGACCTCGATGCCGGCGCAACCGGCGCGATGACGGGCGGCGGCTATCCGGACGGAATCCGCCGGATCACCGACGCGTATTTCGCCGGGCGCCGCGACGAAGCGTACGCGCAGTACGCGCGCTGGCTGCCGCTCATCAACTACGAGAACCGCCAGTCAGGCTTCCTGACCGCGAAGGCGCTGATGCGGGAAGGCGGCGTGATCGCGTGCGACCGGCCGCGCTCGCCGTGGCCCGAACTGCATCCGCAGGTGCGCACCGGCCTGCTCGACACGGCGCGGCGGCTCGATCCGCTCGTGCTGCGCTGGGGGCGCTAGACACAGGTTCACCCGTGCGATGTCGCGACGCCGCGGCGTCGCGCAACGACGGCCGGCGCGATGCCGGCGCGTCAAGGCGTGACGGCGGTCCGTCAGAAGACCGCCGCCGCCCACCAACCCGATCGGAGACACCATGACCCTGTTGACCCCGGCCACCCCGGCATACGACGCCGGCGAAGCCGTTCCGCGCCGCCGCTGGCTGCGCGTGATCCCGCCGCTGCTGCTCGCCTGCATCATTTCCTACATGGACCGCGTGAACATCGCGTTCGCGATGCCCGGCGGGATGAACGCCGATCTCGGCATGGACGCGACGATGGCCGGGCTCGCGGGCGGCATCTTCTTCTTCGGCTACCTGTTCCTGCAGATTCCCGGCGGCCGGCGCGCGGCGCTCGGCAGCGGCAAGACCTTCATCGCGTGGTCGCTCGTGAGCTGGGCCGTGCTGTCGGTGCTGACCGGGCTCGTCACGCACACCTGGCAACTGCTGACGCTGCGCTTCCTGCTCGGCGTGGCCGAGGGCGGCATGCTGCCCGTCGTGCTGACGATGGTCAGCCGCTGGTTTCCCGACCGCGAACGCGGCCGCGCGAATGCGATGGTCATCATGTTCGTGCCGCTCGCCGGCATGATCACCGCACCGCTGTCCGGCTTCATCCTCGCCGCGTACGACTGGCATCACCTGTTCTTCAGCGCGGGCGCGCTGTCGCTGCTGTGCTTGGCCGTGTGGCTGCTGTTCGCCGACGACGGCCCGGAGACCGCGCGCTGGGTGTCGCCGCGCGAAAAGGCGTACATCCTCGACGCGCTGCGCGACGAGCAGGAGCGCAAGCGCGCGGCCGGCGCGCCGGCCGCCGGCTCGTTCGGCGCGCTGCTGCGCAACCCGACGATCTGGCTGCTCATCGCGATCAACTTCTGCTATCAGGTCGGCATCTACGGCTATACGATGTGGTTGCCGACGCTGCTGAAGAATCTCACGCACGGCGGGATGGGCAGGATCGGCCTGCTCGCGATGCTGCCGTATGTCGCGATGGTGATCGGGATGTTCGTCACGTCGTATTTGTCTGACCGAACCGGCAAGCGCCGCCTGTTCGTGCTGCTGCCGCTCGTCGGTTTCGCCGCGTGCCTCGCGCTGTCGGTGCTCACGCATGCGTCGATGGCCGTGTCGTTCACGTTCCTGATCGGCTGCGGCTTCTTCCTGCAAGCGGCCGCCGGCGTGTTCTGGGCGATCCCGCCGAAGCTCTGCAGCGTCGAGACGGCCGGCAGCGCGCGCGGCCTGATCAACGCGCTCGGCAATCTCGGCGGCTTCTGCGGCCCGTATGCGGTCGGCGTACTGACCCAGCACGTGAGCGCGGCGGCCGGCGTGTACAGCCTCGCCGTCACGCTCGCGGTGGCCGGCCTGCTCGCGCTGACGTTGCCGAAGCGCTGCGAGCACTGACCCCCGATACGGCCTGCGAACGAAACGACGGAGACACACCATGAACGACATCCTGCTGCTGGTGCAGAAATGCGCCCATACCTTCAGCTTCTACGACCTCGACACGAAAACCGCGCTCAAGCACGTCGTGCTGCCGAACTTCCCGCACGAGTTCACCGTCGACGTGAACGAGCGCTACGCGTACGTCGGCATCTTCGGGATCGAGACCGCGTGGTCGCGCGGCCATGAAGGCGATCACCGCATCGCCGAGATCGACCTCGTCGCCCGCACCCACACGCGCATGCTCGACCTGTGGCCGTACTACCGGCCGCACGGGATGGCGACCGACCGCGACGGCCGGCTGTATGCGATGAGCGAGGCGCACGACATGCTGCTCGTGTTCGACGAGCCGACCCGCCAGCCCGTGCCGAACATGGCCGTGCCGTCCGGCGGCGTGAAGACGCACCTCGTCACGCTCACGCGCGACGCGAGCCGCGCGTACGGCGTGCACCTGCTGTCGAACACGGTCACGCAGTTCCATCCGCGCGACGCGACGGTCGCGCCGCGCGCGGTGATGCCCGGCCCGCGCCCCGAAGGCAATGCGCTGTCGGGCGACGAGCGCACGCTGTTCGTCGCGAATCGCGGCGACGACACGCTGGTCGAGATCGACACGGAGACGATGACCTGCGGCCGCCGCGTCAAGACGCGCAGCGATCCGAACCGCATCTACCGGACGAGCGCGCCGGACGGCCGCGACCTGCTGCTGCTGACCAATTCGGGCGAACGGTCGATCTCCGTGTTCGATGCGCGCCAGCTCGAGGAGATCGAGCGCATCGCGCTGCCCGCGAACCCGACCGCGCTGTCGTTCCATCCGTCGCGGCGCGTCGCGTACGTGTCGTTCCAGGACGACTACGTGCGCGAACTCGATCTCGACACCTGGCGCTTCGTCGGCGCGCTCGCGACGCTGCGCGAACCCGATGCGTCGTACGTGCTCGCCGGAGCGCGCTGACATGCGCGACGGTTCGCCGGCGGACGGCCTGCCCGATGCGCTCGTCGATGCGCATCACCATCTGTGGCGGCTCGATGCGGGCGCGCACTATCCGTGGCTGCAGGCGCAATACGATCCGGCGCGCTTCATGTTCGGCGACTACGCGGCGCTGTGCCGCGATTTCGACGTGGCCGCGTTCCGGCATGCGGCGCAAGGTGCGCCGATCGTCGCCAGCGTGCACGTCGAGGCCGAACGCGCGCGCGACGAGGCGCTGGCGGAAACGCGCTGGCTGCACGAGGTCGCGGAAACGCACGGGCTGCCGTCGGCCGTGGTCGCGTGGGTCGACCTGCTGGCCGGCGACGCGGACGAACGGCTCGCCGAACAGGCCGCATGGCCGCTGGTGCGCGGCGTGCGCTTCAAGCCGCGCACCGCGGCCGCGCCGGATGCGCGCGTCGACGGGCCGGGCACGCTGCGCGATCCGCGCTGGCCGGTCGCGCTGGCGCGCCTCGCCGAGCATTGCCTGAGCTGGGATCTGCGCGTGCCGTCCTGGCATCTCGGCGACGCGGCCGCGCTGCTCGCCGAGGCCCCCGCGGTCGACGTCGTGCTCGAACATGCGGGACTGCCGTGGGATCGCTCGGAAGCGGGGCTGACGCAATGGCGCAGCGGCATGGAAGCGCTCGCCGCATCGCCGCGCGTTGCCGTGAAGATTTCCGAACTCGGCCTGCGCGACGCGGTGTGGAACGACGCGGACAACGCGCGGATCATCCGCGACACGATCGCGATCTTCGGCTGGCAGCGCTGCCTGTTCGCGAGCAACTTCCCGGTGGCCGGGCTGCGCGTGACTTATCCCGTGCTGCTGCGTACGTTTGCGCGCGCAATGACGCATCTCGACGAGGCGGCGCGCCGCGCGATCTGGCATGACAACGCGCTGCGGGTCTACCGGATCGCGCCGGATGCGTTGCAGCGGGCCGCACGCGGATAACGCCGCCCGGCTCGATCGCCGGCGGCGGCAAGCCAACCGCCACCGCGACGGTCGCGCCCGATTTCGCTGCGGCCGGGTCGCCGGGTGGCCGGCCCGGCCCGCTAGTGCGCGACGCTGCGGGCTTGCGTCCGTCGGCTGACAACCGCCTGCATCGATCGCCAGCGGCAAGCCGACCGCCACCGCAACGGTCGCACCCGATTCCACCGCGGCCGGGTGGCTGGGTGGCCAGCCCCCTCGTGCGCAGCGCGGCGGGTTCGCGTCCGTCGCCTGACAACCGCCTGCATCGATCGCCAGCGGCAAGCCGACCGCCACCGCAACGGTCGCACCCGATTCCACTGCGACCGGGTAGCCAGCCCGCTCATGCGCAGCGCGACGGATTCGCGTCCCTCGGCTGACAGGCGGCGCAGCCACGGCTTCGTCCGTTCACGCACGCTCGTGCTTGACCCGGCCCTTGGGATCGCCTTTATGCTGGTCGTCACGAATCGACCGTAGAGAGAGGTGACGGATGGGCACGTCCACGCCCCGTTTGAACGCATCGGCCGCCGCCGCCCGGCTCGGCGTCTCGATCAAGGCGCTGCGGCTGTACGAGCGGCACGGCCTCGTCACGCCGGCGCGCACGCCGGCCGGATACCGCGCCTACGGCCCGGACGACCTCGCGCGCGCGGCCGACATCGCGGCGCTGCGCGCGCTCGGCCTCGGTCTCGCGCAGGTAGCAAGCGTGCTCGACGGCGACGCGCGCGGCCTCGACGATGCACTGGCGGCTCACGAAGCGGCGCTCGACCATGGCATCCGGGATCTCGTGCGCAAGGTCGACAAGCTGCGTGCTATCCGTGCCGGCCTGGCGCGCGGCCGGATGCCGGCCGACGGCGAACTGACGCGGCTGCTCGACGACGGCGGCGCCGGCGTCGCGTTCAGCCTGCCGTGGCCGTGGGGCGGCGAGTGGTTCGAGTGTCGCGATATCCGTCCGTTGAACTACATCATCGGTTCGCTGGGCAGCGGCAAGACACGGCTGGCGCTCCGGCTCGCCGAGGCGCTGCCCGGCGCGGCGTTCGTCGGCCTCGACCGGCTGGAATGCGACGGCGCGGCGGCCCGCGACGCGCTGCGTGCCGATCCCGCGCTGAAGTCGCGCGTCGACCGCGTGTCGGCATCGCTCGCCGGCCGGGGCGCGACGCCGTCGGCGGCATTGACCGCGCTGCTCGCCAGCCTGGAAGCCGACGGCCCGCGCGCGCTGGTCGTCGACATGATCGAGCAGGATCTCGACCAGCCCACGCAGCAGGCACTGATTGCCCTGCTGCGCGAACGCGCCGCCGCCGTCGCGCGGCCGTTGTTCCTGCTCACGCGCTCGTCGTCGATCCTCGATCTGTCGGCCGTCGGCCCGGACGAATCGATCATCCTGTGCCCGGCCAATCACAGCCCGCCTTCGCGCGTGGCGCCCTACCCGGGCGCACCCGGCTACGAAGCCGTGGCCACGTGCCTGGCCGCGCCGGAAATCCGCGAGCGGATCGCCCGGCGGCCGGATACGGTGCAGGCCGTCGGCCCGACCTGACGTCCGGAGCGGCACGGGTGCGTCGCCGTCACGGAGCGCGCTGCTGCAACCGGCGCGCCATGGCCGGATTCGCTGCGTGTCGCCGGACGTGACGCCAGGACGACGCCGTTTCGCGGGCAGGCCGAACGACGGCCGGCCCGCCGTTGACCGCGCGTTATCATGCTTCGCGTGGATCCGGATACGTGTATTGCGCAGCCGATCCGTCGGAGATCCTGATGACACGCAACACGCTGGTGGAAATTGAATTGGGCGATATCGAATCAACCGCCCAGCTGCACGGACGGCTGATGGAGAAACTGGGTTTCCCGGGCTGGTACGGCAGTAACTGGAATGCGTTCTGGGATGCGATTACCGCGCTCGTCGAGATGCCGCACGTGCTCCGGCTGAACGGTTGGCATGAATTCGAACGCCGCTTTCCCCACGACGCGAAGCTGATGAACGACTGCCTGCAGGACATGGCGCGGCAATACCCGTCCTTCGCTTCCCGTATCGAGTACGACTGACCGCGCCGCGATCCGGGATCTTGCCGCACGCGGTTCTGTCCGGCAGGTTCGCCGCCACTTCCGTCATGTCCGTCATGACGGAAGTGCTTCGAGCCGGTTCATGATCCCGCCGGCCGGGCGTCGCTCGGGACCACCGGGTGCGTCATCATGGCCTCAACCTCGCCACCGCCCCGTCCCTCACGACTGCGGCCGCCCCATCCTGCGCGCCATCGCCGGACTCACCGCATGCAGCGGATCGAACCCGAAGAATTCGAGCACGTGCCGCGCGACGTCGTCGCGATCGTTGTCGGCACAGATCATGTGATAGCTGTTCTCCAGCACGATCCCGCGCGCGTCGGGCATTTTCTCGAGCAGGAAATCGGCCGAGCGCAGGCTCGTCAGTTCGTCCTCGCGCGCATGCAGCACGAGCGTCGGGCTCGGCGTGCCGGCCGCGGCCTCGAGCGCCCAGTCGCGCATCCGGTCGACCTGCCGCACGCACGCGAGCGGCACCCACGCATAGTGAAAACTGTCCTCCCGTTCGAACTTCTTCTTCACGATCGCGCGGATCGTCGCGTTCTTGATGCCGAACGGATCGCCCTCCTCGACGCGCATCCGTTCCGCGACGCCCGGCACGCGATACAGCACGTGCCGCAACGCCCGGTACCACGGCGTCGACCAGCCGTCGATGAACACCGGCGTGGCCAGCAACGCGAGCCGGCCGCGCGCATGCTGCACGCGGTGGCACAGCAGCAGCGCGACCAGCGCGCCCATGCACATGCCCGCGACATGCAGCGTGTCGTACTCGCTCGCCAGCGCGCGATACTGCTCGGTCACCGCGTCGAGCCACGCCTCCGCGCGCACGCCGACCAGATCCTCGGGGCGCGTGCCGTGCCCCGGCAGCGTGATCATGTGCGTATCGCCGCCCGCACGCCGCATCGCCTTGTGCAGCGAACCGAGATCGTATTGCGTGCCGCCGAGCCCGTGGATCAGCAGCACGGCCGTGCGGCCCGTCATCGCGCGTCCCCGCTCATTCGTCCGCCGGCCATACACGCTCGATCTGCCAGACGCCCGCGACCACCGTCACGTCGACGTTCGAATCGAGCAGCGGCGCACCGTGATCGGTGATCGCCTGCGTGCCGCCGTCGCGCTGCACGACGCGCAGCGACAGCGAGGCGCGATCCTCGCCCGCGATCTCCGCATTCCAGTAGTCGCGCAGGGCCTCGCGGTCGCCCGGCCGCACGCGTTCGAGCACGAGCGGCACGCTCGCGATCTGCGCCGCGGCCACGCCGACGCCGAACACGCGCTCGACGTCGCCGCTCCACTCGATCCGGCCCGACGCCGGATCGAGCACGTACGCGATCTGGCCGGCGCTCGCGAGCGCGAGTTCCATGTTGTTCTGCAGCACCGCCGCGTGCTCGTGCACGCGTTCGCGCGTCGTCTTCAGCGTGCTCACGGCCAGCACCAGCAGCGACGTGACCGCTAGGTAGAGCTGCGCCTCGAGCAACGCGTTGCCGTAGTGCTCGTGGAACGACGAGAACGGGCCGTCACCCTGCGCGGTCTGCCGGATCACGATCAGCGCGAGCACCAGCACCGACGACGAGCCCGCGCGGCCGCCGAGCAGCAACGTCACCGCGACGGTCAGGAACAACGGCACGTAGGTCAGGGCGAAGCCGGCGCCCGTCCCGAATTTCTGCGACGTGTCGCCGTCGAAGATCACGAGCGCAATGATCGCGACCAGCACGAACCCGACGACGCCGAGCACGATGTCGAAGCGCTCGTGGTCACCCGAGCGGTGCGCGCGAAAACGCGACCACGACGCGAGCACCGGCGTGATCAGCAGCACGCCGACGAAATCGCACGCGGCCCACACCGACCACACGTCGAGGAACGGCGCGCCCTTGACCACCGTGTACCACGCCGCGCCGCCGATCGCGCCGACGACGCCCGCGATCAGCCCGGCAAGGATCACCGAGCGCAGGAAGTACAGCCCTTCGAGCGAGAATCGCACGCGCTGCACGAGCCAGACCGCGAGCGCGGCCGCGCCGACTTCGTCGACCGTGAACAGCACCGCGTTCACGAGGCTGCCCTGTTCGATGCCGGACAGCGCGAGCTGCGCGATCAGGAATGCGCCGGCCAGCGCCGGCCATTCGCGCACCGGCCGCAGCATGAATGCGCCGACCGTCACGCCGGCCGGCAGCCAGATGTAGCCCGTCAGCCGGACGGGGCCGTTGAACTGGTGCGAGATGTAGCCGGTCGCGAGATACAGCGCCGCCCAGAGCAGCGCGGCGACGAGGCCCGGCCGCGATCGTTTGGTGTCCATCGAGAATCCCTGTGTGCTGCGCCTGCGGCCCGCAGGTGCGCGATGTGCGAATGATAGGCCGACTGAGGCAGGCCGCGGCATCCCGGAAACCGGAAACGCGTTCACCGCACCGGCGCGGCCGCAAGCCGGCGGTTGTGACCGGGAACATATCGGAAAAGTTCGTGATTTTCCAGGCGCTGTCGGGACACGTCAGCGCGTCGCCTTGGCCGGATGGCGCAAAATCCCGCGCGGCCGGTCGATTGCGCCTGGCATGAAAGGCATTCGAAAGCACACGTTTCGGGTATCGTCCACGTCTCCAGCCAACACGTCGCATGACCGCACGCAATGGCAACAGTCCCGGCCTCTTCGACGCCATGAGCCGATTTCGCGTCACGTACGACGGGCCCGCGCTCGAAGCGTCCGAGATGGACGTGCGCGAACTTGCACCCGCACTGCTCGCGATCGGCGATTTGCTCGACGCCGCGACCCGGGCGCTGTGCGGCGATCGGGTGCGGCCGCGGGTCAACGTGCGCGGCAGCTTCCAGACCGGCAGTTTCGGTATCGATTTCACGCTCGCGCCCCCGCTGCTCGGCCGCATGCGCGACATGCTGGGCGGCCACGACGGCACGGCGCTCGCCAATGCGATCACGATCCTGACCGCGCTCGGCATCGCCGCGCCGACGGCGAGAAAGGGGCTCTTCGCCGTCCTCAAATGGTTGCGCGGGCGCACGATCCGGCAAGTGCGGATACAGGATCGCACCGCGGTGCTGCACGTCGACGGCGACGCACTCGAAATCGACCTGGCCGTCCTCACCCTGCTGCGCGACATCCGCGTGCGCAACGCAACCGCGCAAGTCCTGGCGCCGCTCGCGCGCGAAGGCATCGCGACGTTTGCGGCCGGCACCGACACGGAGATATTCGAAACAGTCTCCCGCAGCGAGATTGCGTGGTTCCACGCGCCCGAACAGGCCGACGCGCTCATCCTCGACGAGCATCGGAAGATGGCCTTCTCGATCGTGTCGCTCGCGTTCAAGGACGGCAACCAGTAGCGGCTGCACGACGGCACGTCGACGATTCACGCGGCGATCACGGATACCCGCTTCCTGTCGCGCGTAAACAACAGTCAGATCAGCTTCAGCAAGGGCGACGTACTGGTCTGCAATGTCCGAATGCAGCAATGGCAAACTTCGGACGGGGCAAAAACCGAATACGAAGTCACGGATGTCCTCGAGCATCGCCCGGCCGGCCTGCAGATTCAGTTGCCCGGCCTTTGATCCGCGTCGGCATCCAGACGCTCAACCCAGGCTCCCGCCCATCATGAAACCGGCAATCCATCTGCGTACCGCCTGCCAGGCCGACCTGCCCTTCCTGCTGACCCTGCGCCGGCTCACGATGACCGCGCACCTGCAGCGGGTCGGCTCGCCAACCGACGACGAAGCGCACACCCGGCGCATCGAAGCGCACTTCGACGATGCGATGATCGTCTGCGAAGGCGCCGCTCCCATCGGCTTGCTGAAGGTGACGCGCGCCGCCGGCGAATGGCACGTTCACCAGATCCAGATCCTCCCCGCGCACCAGGGCCGGGGCATCGGCGAGGCCCTGCTGCAGGTGCTGCTGGACGACGCGGCGCGCGCGAACGTGCCCGTATCGCTCAGCGTGGTGCACGGCAACCCGGCGCGGCGGCTCTACGAGCGGCTCGGCTTTCGCGTCGCATCGGAGGCCGACACGAGCACGAGCATGATCTGGCGCGCCTGACGCCTGACGCCTGACGCCTGACGCCTGACGCCTGACACCTGACGCCCGGCGCGCGGGGCCGCCGCATCACTGCGTGATCTTCGCGCCCTTCATCAGGTTGCCGATCATCTGCGCACTCGCCTTCTCGATCGCGGCCGCCTGCAGTTGCTGCTGAAGCGCAGGCTTCGCGGTCGCGAAGCCCGGCACCTGCGTCGGCCGCTTCGCATCCAGCTTCACGATGGCCCGCACGCCGTCGACCGGAATCGAATCCTTCGTCGTCGCGCCGACCGCCAGCTTCTCGAGCGCCTGCGCGACCGGCAGCGGCAAGCCGGACGTCTTGCCCTCCACCGCCGGCGTGTTGAAGCTCACCCACGGCAGTTCGCCGCCCGCATCGCGGCTCGGCGCCAGGCTGTACTGGCGCGCGAGCCCGTCGAACGATTTGCCCGCCTTCAGTTCGCTCAGCACCGTCGCGGCCGTCAACGGATCATTGACGACGATCACGCGCGGCTTGTACTCGCTCTTGCCGAGCGCCGCGACGATTTCGTCGTAGCGCGCCTTGACCTGCTCGTCGGTCACCGGCTCGGGCTTCACGTTCTCGCGCAGGTAAAGCTGCACCTCGGCATTGGTTTTCGCCTGCTGCACCGCCGCCTTGACCTCGGGCTTGTCGCCATAGTCCGCCTTCTCGGCGGCCTGCTGCACCAGCACGCGCGTGATCAGCTGATTCTTGATCGCCTGGCGGACCTGCGGCGAATCCGGCTGCCCGGACGCGCGCAGCAACGTATCGACGTCGGCCTGCGTGATCGGCGTGCCGTTGACCGTTGCAACGGTCGCCGCCGTCTCGGCAAGGACGGGACCGCTCAATGCGCCGGCCAGCGCGGCGATCAGCAACAGGCGTTTCGGTGTCTTGTTCATCTTCGTCGTTTCGTCACTTCGGACTTGAAAAGCGCGGCAGCGAGGTGCCGCGCGGGTTCGCCGGCGCTGCGACGCGGCGGTGCGACCGTTCGGTCGGTCCGGTTCGTCGTCAAGGGCTGCCGGCGGCGTCTGCGGACGCCGTCGTCATTCTGCCCGGAACCGCGTTTCCGCGTCGGGACGTCGGGACGTCGTCGCGCGGCCCCGAGCGGCGACACACGCCGACGGCGGATGCGACGGTGCGCAAGCGAAGGCAGCGAAGGCACCGAAGGCACCGATGCGCCTGACGGAGAAGGAGGCGTCAGGCTGGCGCCTGGCGAGCGAGGCAATCGCCGCCGGTCCGGCGACGCAGGATTGAAACGCCACGCGGCCGTTCCGGTGAATCCGGACAAGTGTGGCGGAGAGATGGCGAAATCGTTGCGCCAAACGAAGCGCCGGCCTGGATCCTCGTCGAATCCAGGCCGGCGACCGTCAATAACCGTGAAACGGGCCACGCGCGGCGAGCGCCGCGCTGCCGCGCATCATGCCGATGCGGATGTCTCCGGCGCCTTCACGGGCATCGCGCGTCCGCCGTCCGGATCGTCGTCGCGCGGCGCGTCGAGCTGACCCTCCCACTTCGCGACCACGGCGGCCGCGATCGAGTTGCCGACGGCGTTAGTGGCCGAGCGCCCCATGTCGAGGAACATGTCGACGCCCATGATCAGCAGCAACCCGGCTTCGGGCATGTTGAACTGGTTGAGCGTCGCCGCGATCACGACCAGCGATGCGCGCGGCACGCCCGCCATCCCCTTCGACGTCACCATCAGCATCAGCAGCATCGTGATCTGCGTGCCCAGCGGCAGATGAATGCCGTACACCTGCGCGATGAACAGCACCGCGAACGTGCAGTACATCATCGAGCCGTCGAGGTTGAACGAATACCCGATCGGCAGCACGAAGCTCGAGATCTTGCGGTTCACGCCGAAGCGGTCGAGCGCGTCCAGCAGCTTCGGATACGCGGCCTCGGAGCTCGCCGTCGCGAACGACAGCAGGAACGGCTCGCGGATCAGCTTGATCAGCGTGAACGCGCGCTTGCCGAGGAACGTCACGCCCGCGAGCGTCAGCACGCCCCACAGCAGCGCCAGCGCCAGATAGAAGCTCGCCATGAACTTCGCGAACGTGAGCAGGATGCCGAGCCCTTCCGTCGTGATCGTCGACGCCAGCGCGGCGAACACCGCGACGGGCGCGAACCACATCACCGCGCTCGTCACCTTCAGCATCACCTGCGCGAGATCGTCGATCACGCCGGTCAGGCGCTTGCCCGCCTCGCCGAGCGCGGACAGCGCCGTGCCGAAGAAGATCGAGAACACGACGATCTGCAGGATTTCGTTGTTCGCCATCGCTTCGGCGATCGACTTCGGCACCAGGTGGACCACAAAGTCCTTCAGCGTGAAGGCGCCCGTCTTCAGGTTGAGGGCCGCATCGGAGGCCGGCAACGGCAGGCTCAGGTGGCTGCCCGGCTGCAGGATCGTCGCGGTCAGCAGACCGAGCAGCAACGACGTGAACGACGCGATGAAGAACCAGCCGAACGCCTTGACGCCGACCCGGCCCACGGCACTGCCGTCGCCCATCTGCGCAATGCCGACGGTCAGGGTCGCGAATACCAGCGGCGCGATGATCATCTTGATCAGGCGCAGGAACACGTCGGACAGCAACGACACGTAGCCGGCGACTTCCTTCGCCATTTTCGGATCGGGAAACGCGCTATGACAGGCGTAACCCACGGCGATACCAAGCATCATCGCGACAACGATGTACTTGGTGATGTTGTGCTTCTTTTTCATTAGTAATCCAAATCACAAAGCTTATGTTGCTAACGGCTGGCACATCATTCGCGCCCGGCTCCGAAGCGGAACCCACGTCTCCCTGGGTGCGACAAGTCCGCCTTCGGCGATCGCCAGGGCGGACAGGGGGGGCATTCTAACGCAAATGGCACTTCGGCTTTCAAATCTGAAAGTCAGCCGGGTTGATCTGCGTCCGGTTACCGTCGAAAAGGCCGGTTTTGTCGCGATCCGGCCCAAGCCTGCCCGGCCGGCGCCGGCCGACTCCGCCCCTTCCGGCGGCGTTGCGAGACCTAACGACACCGCAAGCGATCGCGACACATTCTCACAAAGATGCGCAGACCTCGACACTACGATACGTAATGTGTCTGTAATATTCGGAAATAATTCGCGTTGCCGCCCTCCGCGGGCGTCGATGCACGATCCCGAACCGGAAACCCGGCTCCGGGCAGGAAGCACGGCTCTCGAAAGCTCGACTCATTTATCTTAAGCAGTCCTGTCAAACAGGCGACCGGACAAAGGCGGCACCGCGATGAACATTCTGTATACGAACTTCCACGGCGACTACGGCGGCGGCCAGGACACCTACGTCCGCGATCTCGCCGTGGCGATGAGCCGGCATCACCGCGTGACCGTCGCGTCGCCGCAGGGTAGCCGTCTGTCGCGACTGCTGGCGGACAGCCCCGGCGTGACCATCTTCGACATGGAATTCAAGCCGCGCTGGAACCGGCTGTGCGTGGAAATCGTCCGGCTGCGCCAGCTGATCGTCGCGGAGCGCTTCGACGTCATCCATGTCAACGGGTCCGCCGACCATCGGCAGGTGATGCTGGCGCTGCTCGGGTGCCGGCGTCGGCCCGCGGTCGTGCTCACCAAGCACAACACCTATCGCGCCGACAGCTTCGGCAACCTGCTGCGCGCACGGCTGGCAACCGACCACACCATCGCGGTCAGCGACTACGTGGCGGACATGCTCGCGTTCCGGTCGCCGTACGGCAACGTCACGGTCATCAAGCACGGCGTGCGCCAGCCGGCCGCGGAACGACTGGCGAGCGACGAGATTCGCCGCCGCAAGACGGCCCTGTTCGGGCCGTCCGGCGCGGATGCGATCGTCCTGGGCAGCAGCGCCGGCACCGCGCCGGAAAAAGGCTGGATGGACCTGATCGCGGCGCTGGGCCGCCTGCCCGACCACGAGCGCGAACGGTTTCGCGTGCTGCTGGTCGGCGCGGAACCGTCCGGCGAGCAGCGCGAACAGATCGCGCGGCACGGCATGACGTCGCGCATCGCCTGCACCGGCCGCCTCGACGACGTGCGGACGCCGTTCTCGATCGTCGACGTGTCGTTCGTGCTGTCGTATCACGAGAGCCTGTCGTACGCGTGCCGCGAGGCGATGTCGCTCGGCTGCCCCGCGATCGTGACCCGCGTGGGCGGGCTGCCCGAGAACGTCGAGCCGGGCGTGGACGGCTGGGTCGTCCCGCCGCACGAGCCGGAAGCGATCGAGCCGATCCTGCGCGCGATCGCACGCGAGCCCGGCTGCGTCCACGCGATGGGACGCAGCGCGCAACTGAAGGGCAAGCGCGAATTCTCGTTCGACCGGTTCGTCGAGGCGACGTTGTCCGTCTATCAGAACTCGATTCGACACAACGCGTATCGCCGCGTGACATCCATGAGGTCGGTGTGACGGCAATGAACGTCTGGAAGAAGTACTGGGATCTGCGCATCGGGGAGTGCCCGTGCGACGTGCACTTCGTCGAATGGCTGGAATCCGCTCGCCTCAACGGCATCCGCATCTATCACTTCGGCACCGGCGGCCACCACCATGTCGGCGTGGCATGCGCGCGACCGCACCTGAACAACACCGTGTTCGGCGTCACGGCGTCGCCGAAGGAATACAGGTCGTACGTCGATCTCGTCACGCGGCGGCCGGAGGTCGGCAAGACCTATCTGGCGTATTTCGGCGACATCTATACGAGCAATCCGGACCTGCTGCCGGCCTTCGACGTCGTCACGCTGTTCCATCTGTGCGAGTACCGCGACGAGACGAACAGCCGCTACGGCGCGAAGACCGACGCCGAAGTGCTCGACCTGTTCGCACGCCATATCGCGCCTGCAGGGCACCTCCTGTTCTACACGGGCTCGTCGGCCTACCGGAAGGCCGAACCGGTCATCGAGCGATGGGCGGCGAATGCCGATTTCGTCGAAACCGGCCACTTCAAGACCCTGCGGATTTTCCGCAAGGCCGCGTCGTAACCCTCCGTTCCCGCGATCGCCCCATGCTGCCGTCCGCCGCGCGCTATCCGATCCTGATGTACCACCAGATACGCACGCTGCCGCCGCCGCCCGACCGGCTGCGCAGCCTGAGCGTCGCACCCGGCGCGTTCCGCCGCCAGATGACGCTGTTCAGCCGGCTCGGCTACCGCGGCCTGAGCGTGCGCGAACTGCAGCCGTATCTGCGCGGCGAACGCAGCGGGAAAGTCTTCGGCATTTCGTTCGACGACGGCTTTCTCAACGTGCTGACGCATGCGATGCCCGTGCTGGACGAACTCGGGTTCACCGCGACCTGCTACTTCGTCGCCGGCCGCTTCGGCGGGAAGAACGACTGGGATGCGGAAGCCGATACCGCGCATTCGCCGCTGATGACTCGCGAGGACATGCTCGCCTGGCGCGATCACGGCCACGAGATCGGCTCGCATACGCTCGATCACGTCGCGCTGTCGCGCGTGCCGGCGCACGTGTCGGCAATCCAGATCGCCGAATCCAGGCGGCAGCTCGAAGCGCTGGGCGGCCAGCGCGTCGAATCGTTCTGCTACCCGTACGGCGATCTCGACCCGCGTGTGCGCGACCAGGTCGCGGATGCCGGTTACGGCAACGCGACGACCACCCGGCGCGGTTGCGCCGACGCGTCCGACGATCCGTTCCTGTTGCCGCGGATTCCGGTGGCGGGCGGCGTCGGCGCGGTGCGGCTGTGGTTCAAGTGCCTGCGCGGGCGGGTTCAGGCGCGCAGGTAGGGTAGGGCCGCGCCCGCCGCGAGCCCATGCCCGACAGGCCGGTTCCCCGGCAACGGGGCCGCCCTGGAAGGCGCGATGCCGTTGCATGGGGGCTGAAACGAACTGCGCGCGCCCGGCGACGCAGGCAATTCGCCCCGGCCAATCGTTCCGGCGGCGCGGCGAGGCCCGCGTCGGCCGGCAGGTTCAGCGGGTCCGCATCAGGAACGGCAGCAGGTGGCCGATGAACGCATCCGGCGCTTCTTCCATGATGAAGTGGCCGCAATCGGGAACGATCGCGCCCTGCAGATCCGTCGCGTTGTCGCGCAGGGTGACCAGCGGCGCGTCGCCCGTGGCATGTTCGGCACCGATGGCGAGCACCGGCATCGCCAGCTTCCGCTGCGCCCGCTCCCGGTTCTGGCGGATCGTCTCCGGAATGGCGCGGTAATAGGAAAAGCCGCCGCGCAAGCCGCCCGGCGCCGCATACGCGTCGATATAGACGTCGACCGCCACGCGGTCGCGCCGGAACGACCAGCGGTCGAACATGAACGTCAGATACGCGCGTTCACGCCCGGCGATCAGCGTCTCGGGCAAGTCGGCCAGCTGATTGAACATGAAATGCCACAGGAAGATGTTCTCCTCCGGCGGCGCGAAGATCGACGGCGCCGGCGCCAGCCCCGGAATCACGGCCTCCGTGAGCGCCAGCGCCTTCACCGCCTCGGGGCGGTCGCTCGCCAGCGCATAGGCCACCCACATGCCGACGTCGTGACCGGCCACCTGGTAGACGTCGAAGCCGAGCTGCGCCATCGCGCGATGCAGCGCGGCCGCCGTGTGCCCCGTGTCGTAGCCTGCCAGCGGCCGGTCGGAATGGCCGGTGCCCGGCGGATCGACCGCGACAGCCGTGAAGCCGTGCCCGGCGAGCGCCTGCATGACGTGGCGCCACGCATACCAGGTTTGCGGCCACCCCGGAATCAGCAGGACGGGCGTACCCGCGCCGGCCGTCACGCAATGGATGCGCTGGCCGTCGATGCGGACGTATTGATGTGTGAAGCCATTGGCGTCGGCCGGCGGCGACGCGAGTTGAGCGGACATGTCGATGGTTCCTGGCAGTGGGAGAAAGCGGCTCATTCGAGGCCGAGCATCGTGTGGATTTGCCGTTGATCGACCGCGGCGCCGGCGAAATCGTCGAAAACGCGCTCCGTCACGCGGATGATGTGGTCGTTGATGAACGCGACACCTTCGCGCGCGCCGTCCTCCGGATCCTTGAGGCAGCATTCCCACTCGAGGGCGGCCCATCCTTCATAGTTGTACTGAGCAAATTTAGAAAAAATCGCCTTGAAGTCGACCTGGCCGTCGCCCAGCGAGCGGAAGCGGCCGGCGCGCTCCAGCCACGAACTGTAGCCGCCGTAGATGCCCTGGCGCCCCGATGGCAGGAACTCGGCATCCTTCACATGGAACATGCGGATGTGCTCGCGGTAAATATCGAGGTACGCCAGATAGTCCAGTTGCTGCAGCACGAAATGACTGGGGTCGAACAGAATCCGGCAGCGTGCGTGCCCGCCGACCAGCGCATGGAAGCGCTCGAAACTGACGCCGTCGTGCAGGTCTTCGCTCGGGTGAATCTCGTAGCAGAGGTTGACGCCGTTTTCATCGCAGACGTCGAGAATCGGCCGCCAGCGGCGCGCCAGTTCGTCGAAGGCCGTCTCGATGAGGCCGGCGGGCCGTTGCGGGAACGGAAACAGGTAAGGCCACGCGAACGAGCCCGAGAAGGTGCCCATGTCGGTGAGCCCCAGGCGGCGTGAAGCGCGCGCCGACAGCTCGAGCCGCTCCAGCGCCCATGCGGTGCGCGCGGCCGGATTGCCGCGCACGGCCTCGGGCGCGAAGTTGTCGCACATGGCGTCGTACGCCGGATGCACGGCGACCAGTTGCCCGAAGATATGCGTGGTCAGTTCGCTGATCTCCAGCCCGTGTTCGACCAGCATGCCCTTCACGTCGTCGCAGTAGTCCTGGCTCTCCGCGGCGGTCGCCACGTCGAACAGACGCGTATCCCACGCGGGAATCTGCAATGCCTTGAAGCCGAGGCCGGCGGCCCATTGCGCGATGTCGGGCAGGTTGTCGAAAGGCGCGGTATCGCCGACGAACTGCGCCAGATGAAGACTGGGGCCCTTGAGGGTACGCATGACCGACTCCTATTGTTTGTTGATCGACAAAGAATAGGACGAGGAAACGGCCCGTGTCAACACGGTGCGCGATAAAATCGCTCCACGATGTGACCACGGACGACAGGGAAATGGCGGGACGACCGAGAGAATTCGATCGCGACATGGCGCTGAAGCGCGCCATGCTCGCTTTCTGGCGACGCGGCTACGAAGGCACGTCGATGTCCGACCTGGTCGAAGCGATGGGCATTGCGTCCGCGCGCATTTACGCGGCGTTCGGCAGCAAGGAGGCGCTGTTCCATGAAGCCGTGGCGCTCTACGAGCAAGGCGACGGCGGCTTCGCCGATCGCGCGCTCGCCGGGGAGGCCGATGTCCGCACGGCCGTCGAGCGGATGCTGCGCGATGCCGTCGCCGCCTATACGAGGCGCGGCCATCCGCACGGCTGCATGGTGGTCTCCGCCGCCACCAACTATTCCGCCGAAAACGAAAGCGTCATGGAATGGCTCGCCGGACATCGGCGTGCACGCACGCAATCGATCGCCGAGCGCCTGCAGCTTGCGGCCGAGCAGGGACAGCTCGCGCGCGGCGCCGACGTCAAGGCCCTGGCCGATTTCTATGCGACCCAGTTGCACGGCATTTCCGTCCAGGCCCGCGACGGAGTCTCGAAAGAGCGCCTGCTGGCGTCCATCGCGCCGGCCATGATGCCGCTTGCGATGGCCGTGCGTGACGGCGCATAACGCGGCTCGCCTGCCCGGACACGGCGTTCATGCGCACCGGCCGCGGTTGCCGTTCGTCAACCGGCCTGTCGGGTTCGGGAGACGTCGGGCAACGAGAGGATTCGAGTGAAACGCGAGACGGCCGGGCCGCCATCGGCCCGTTGTCCATGCCTCACGTGATCTCGCCCATCGCCTTGGGCGGATAGCTCGCGAGGATGATCGAGGTGGTCACCGGCCCGAACCTGGCCAGCGCGTCGATGGCTTTCTCCAGCTCGCACATTCTTTGAACCACCACGCGGACGATGAAGCAGTCATCGCCCGTGATGCGATGCGCCTCGACGATCTCGGGCATCGTTGCGAAGGCCTTCAGGCATCTTGCGATCTGCGCGTGAGTCGTCTGTATCCGGACGAGTGCGGAGATATCGCGCCCCAGGAGCCCGGCGTTGACCCTCGCCGAGTAACCCTCGATCACACCGTGCTCTTCCAGTCGCCTGATGCGGGCGCTGACCGCCGGCTGCGACAGTCCGATCCGTTTGCCCAGCTCGGTGTTGGTCACACGCGCATGAACCTGCAGCGCCTCGATAATGCGCCAGTCAAGCCGGTCCAGTTCCACTCGCTTGGGTTTCATTCGCAACCGCCTCCAAATTCCTTGAATACCGATCTATGCGACGATGATTTCATTGGTTTGGCCATTCTGGCAGAAGCGTTCGGCTCCTACACTGGGAACTCAATTCTGGAGGAAACCGCACATGAATCGACGCGTTCTGATCGTGCCTGGCCACGGCAATTCGGGAGCAGCGCACTGGCAAAGCATCTGGGAAACCTCGAAGCCGGGGGAATGGCGCCGCATGCAAGTCGAAGATTGGGATCACGCCGTCTGCGACGAGTGGGTGGCGGCAATTGCACGCGAGGCGGAGGCGCTCGGCCCCGATACGATCGTCGTTGCTCATAGTCTCGGCTGCCTCGCGGTCGTGCATTGGGCCGCGCGAAACACGGTCGCGATAGCCGGGGCATTGCTCGTGGCTGTTCCCGATCCGACGGCGCCGGCCTTTCCTCGCGCCGACAGCATCGGATTTTCACCCGTACCGTCGGTCGGGCTGCCATTTCCGAGCATCGTGGTCGCCAGCAACGACGATCCCTACGCAGCAATCGGTCATGCGCGGGCCTGTGCGAACGCCTGGGGCAGCGAGTTCCTCGATGTCGGCGCACGGGGGCATCTGAACGCCGCCAGTCGCCTGGACGACTGGGCGGACGGATACCGGCTCCTCCAGCGGTTCGACACGAACCGTCTTTAGCACGCGTGCCGGAGGCCTGAGCGATCGGCGATCAGCGTCTCGCCGCATGCCGATACCGATTCGAGCAGCCGTATCGAACTGAAGCCGCTTGCCCGCGCCCGCAGCCGTCGCCGTGGAATTGAGCGGCGTTCAGCCGGAAACGGCCGGCATCGATCCCCTGCATCCGCCCGGCCTCGCAACGCGCGGCAGGGAAAAACAGGCCCTCCCGGCAGCGCGCGAATGCCGCCGTGTCATACCGCCGACCCGGACACGCGCCGGGCGCGCCGCGCAAGCGTCAGTATCGACAGCATCACGATGCACGCGCCCGCCAGCATCAGCATGACCGCGTGGTAGCCCGAGACAAACGCGCCCCCGCGCGCGGCCGAGAACCGGTACAACGCGGTTGCGGCGGCCAGGCCCACCGATCCGCCGATGTTGTGCACCGTCGTCGCCAGGCCGAGCGCCGTGCCCGCCAGCGCTTCCGGTACGGCCGCCAGCGCCGCGGCCATGGACGGCCCCAGAATGCAGCCCCAGCCGAACCCCATGCAGGCGAACGCGGCGAGCACCCGCCACCAGGCCGTCGACGCACCGAACGCCGACTGCATCACCGCCGACACCAGCAGCGCGGCGAATCCGAGCGCCATGACCGGTCCGGCGCCGAAGCGGTCGCATCCACGGCCCGCCAGCGGCGAAACCATCGCCATGACGGCGGTCGTGGGCAGCAGCAGCCAGCCCGTCGCCGCGCTGTCCTGCCCGCGCAGTTCGCCGAGATACAACGGCATCAGCAGGAATGCCGCGCAGTAGAAGAAGGCCAGCACGGCCGTCGCACAAACGGCCAGCACGAACGATCGCTGCCGGAACGCCGCAAGCCGCAGCAACGGAGCCGGTGTGCGCCTTTCGACCCGGGCCAGCGCCGCACCCGCGAACAAGGCAACGCACGCCAGCCCCAGCGTGGCCGGCGACGTCCAGCCCCGCTCCGCTCCGCGAACCACGGCGCCGAGGCCGCTGGGCAGGATCAGCAGCAGCAGGACGACACCGGTCCAGTCGACGCGCGCCTGTGCCGCCGCGATCGCATCCTGCGTCAGCCGGCCGGCGCACAGCGCGACACTCGCGGCGATCAACGGTACGTTGACGAGGAAGATCCAGCGCCAGCCCAGCGCGTCGACGAGCAGCCCGCCGGCGACCGGGCCGAGCGCGAGCCCCAGCCCGTTGACGCTGAACAGCAACCCGAGCGCCCTGCCGCGCTCCTGCTCGGGAAACATCGCCGCGACCAGCGCGGCCGACGCGGTATAGAGCCCGGCGCACGCCAGCCCCTGCACGGCTCGCCAGATCACCAGCGCGACCAGCCCCGGCGCCAGCCCGGCCCCCAGCGACGCGACGCCGAACCCCGCCATGCTCGCGAGCATCACCCGGCGCCGGCCGTGGCGATCGGCGAGCCGGCCCACCGGAATGGTGCAACTCGACAGCGCGATGACGAAAGCCGTGACGACCCATTGCACCTGGTCGATATCGGCATGGAAGGACGACCGGATTTCAGGAATGGCGGTATTGACGATCGTGAAGTCGATACAGCCGAGGAAGCTGGCGATGGCGACCCCGGCCAATGCCAGCCGGCGCGCGCGGCGCGGCGAACGATGCACGGTACGGCACTCCTTTCGTGAGCGCGGCCATCCGGGCCGCGATGAAGGAGAAAATCATATTCAAGACTTCCAGGGCGCAATTGATAGAATCTTTATCAAGATAAGAGACAGGGACGATCAAATTGCCAATCCCGCCGACCGACCGCTTCCGCGGCATCCTCGCGTTCGTGCAGGCCGTGGAGTGCGGAAGTTTCAGCGTGGCCTCGCGCCGGATGGGGCAATCGCCGTCCAGCGTGGGCAAGGCCGTGGCCCGACTGGAGGAACGCCTCGGCGTGCGGCTGTTCAAGCGCACGACGCGGCGCATGACGCTGACCGACGAGGGCGAGGCCTATCACGAGACCTGCTTGCGCACGCTGGCCGAACTGGATCGGGCCGAATCCACGCTGGCCGAGCGGCGTCAGACGCCAACCGGCCGGGTACGCATCGCGCTGCCGGTGCTCTACGGACGCATTCGCGTGTTGCCCGTGTTGAACGCGCTTGCCGAGCGTCACCCGGCACTCGATCTGGACGTCCTGTTTTCCGGCAACACGGCCGATCTGGTCGAGCAGAACATCGACCTCGCGGTGCGCATCGGCCGGCTGGAGGACAGCGCGTCGCATGTCGCGCGCCCGTTGAGCGAACAGGCGTTACGGCTGTGCGCCGCGCCCGGGTATCTCGATCGGCATGGCACGCCATCGTCGCGGGAAGCGCTCGACCATCACCGCCGCATCGCGCTCCTGCGCGGCGACGCCGAGGTCGCGTGGCAGTTCTCCGGCGACGCGGGCCGAAGCGCGCGCCAGTCGCGGCACGCACGCCTGCGCCTGAGCGACGTCGCGGCCGTGAAGGACGCGGCGCTGGCGGGGCTCGGGCTCGCGCAACTGCCCGGCTGGTTTGTCGAAGACGATATCCGCGCGGGGCGGCTCCTCGCCGTCCTGCCCGACGCGCAACCCGCGCCGCTGCCCATCCACGTGCTCTGGTCGAAGACCACGCGCATGACCGCGCGGCTGCGCGTCACGATCGATGCGCTGGTCGAACACCTGTCGCACCGACACGATGCGCCCGACGCCGGTCCTGAAGGCGCACGGGCCGGCGATCGCGGCTGATCCCGCTACCGCGGCGCGATATCGCGTGGCGATCGAGAATGCCGGCGTATCCGGAGCGCCGGCGTCCGCCATCCGCGCCGCGCCGGATCGTCGCACTCACATGTAGATGAACTGCCGATACAGCCCGTCCAGTTGATGGCGAATCTCCTCCACGCGTTGTTCGTCTCCGGCGGCGGCGAACTCCAGCAGTTGCTCCTCCCTGGCGGTAATTCGATGGCAAAGCACCGATAAATTCTCGCAAAAGGCCGCCGAATGAATCGAAGGACCGACGATCTCGGCGTCTTGCCCGGACGCCAGCTTTCTGACGGACGAAACGGGCACCACGCCGTTCTCCCGGTTGAACGCCATCTGCTTCTCGCGTCGCGCTCTCGTCGCATCGATTGCCTCCGTCATCGCCGGAGTCACGACATCCGCGTACAGGATCGCCTTTCCGGCCGTATTGCGCGCGACCCGGCCGATCATTTGAATCAGCGCATGGGCTGAACGCAAGAAGCCCGCATGATCGGCATCCAGCACCGCCACCAGCGATGCCTCCGGAATATCCAGCCCCTCGCGCAAGAGACTCACGCCGATCAACACGTCGAATTCGCCGGCGCGCAGGCCATCGATGATCTCGAGCCGCTCCTGCGTCTTGATGTCCGAATGCATGTAACGAGAACGAATGCCGCGTTCCGACATGAACTCGTGGAGCGCTTCGGCCGCCTTCTTCGTCAATGCGGTTACCAGCACGCGATTGCGCGCCCCGACACACCGCCCGATTTCTTCGAGCAGATCCGGCACGCTGTCTTTCGACGGCCGCACCTCCACCTCGGGGTCGAGCAATCCCGTCGGCCGGATGATCTGATTGGCGACCCTGTCTTTCGAGACCTCCAGCTCGTAATTCCCGGGCGTGGCGGACACGAAGATCGTCTGCGGCTTGATTGCCTCGAACTCCTCGAAGTTCAGCGGACGATTGCTCTTTGCCGAAGGCAGCCGGAATCCGTAGTCGATCAATGTCTCCTTGCGGCTCTGATCCCCCCGGGACATTGCCGAGATCTGCGGGATCATCACGTGGGATTCGTCGACAAACAGGAGCCCGTCGGCGGGCAGGTAGTCGAGCAACGTGGTCGGCGGCTGGCCGGCCTCGCGGTCGTTCAGGTAGCACGCGTAATTTTCGATGCCGGAACAGTAGCCGAGTTGCCGCATCATCTCGACGTCGCCCGTGATCCTCTCGAACAGGCGATCCGCCTCGACCAGCCGGTTGTCGCGATTGAATGCGTCGACCCGCTCCTCCATTTCGGCAAGTATCTTGTCGGCCACCGACTCTATCTTGTTGCGAGGCGTCGCAAAAAGCGTCTTCGGCGAAACCAGATAGTTTCTCAAGTCACCCAGCCGCTTCCCGGTAGCGGGGTCGGTCCAGCAAAGCGACTTGACGACATCGTCCGGCAGTTCGACCCTCACCGCCCTGAACTCCGAATCGGCGGGAAAAATATCGATCATGTCGCCGCGCACGCGGTACGTCCCGCGTTTGAGCGCGCGCTCCGAGCGCGTGTACTGCAGCAGGTCCAGACGGCGCAGCAGCTCGTCCCGTCGCAGTTGCGCCCCGTCCGACAGCGGAATCTGCAGCGCGCGATATCCATCCGGATCGCCCAGGCCGTAGATGGACGACACCGACGCCACGACAATCACGTCCCGACGCTCGATCAACGACTTTGTCGTCGAGAGCCTCAATCTCTCGAGATGCTGATTGATCGCCGAGTCTTTTTGAATGAACCTGTCGCTGCCGGGAATATAAACTTCCGGCTGAAAATAGTCGTAATAGGAAACGAAGTATTCAACGGCGTTTTCAGGGAAGAACTGCTTCATTTCCCCGTAAAGCTGTGCAGCCAGCGTTTTATTCGGCGCCAGGATCAGGGTTGGCCGATTCAAGCGGTGAATGATGTTGGCGATCGTAAAAGTTTTTCCCGATCCCGTGATTCCCATCAGCGTCTGATGGGTCGCCCCTTCGTCGATTCCGGATATCAGACGCGCGATCGCTTCGGGTTGATCCCCACCCGGGGTGTAGTTCGAGTGAAGGATAAAGACACCGGTTGACATTGCCAGTCCTCCTGGTTAGCCCACGCCATGCAAGCGTGTACGGCCTATTGAAAAACACGACGAATCCTGACGGTTCGATGCGGAACGCACGGCGTCCCGGCTCGCCTTCGCGATCGGAACCCGTCTGGACGACTCGCTTCATCACACACTGCCGAATTACTATGCAATCCTTTCAAATTGGTTGATCTGAAGTCGATTGCAAGCATGCTTTCCGCGCCGCCCCGCTTCAGGCCGGTGGCGCTTCAGCGCGTTTGCCGGGCCGAACATCGATCGCCGATGGCCGCGCGAGCGCGGCATTGCCCGCCGCCGTCCCGGCGGCTGGAGCAAAACCGGACGTGCCGCCGGCGAATTGCCGCCGACATCCGATCGCCACGATGCGCAACGGCATCCCGCCCTCCGGCACGACACCAGGATGCGACCTTCCGGCAGGCCACCGCGGAAGCGACGTCATTCCACATACCGTTGCTCCGCACGCAGATGACAGGCAAGCTCCGGCTCGCGCTCGCATGCTCACATGCGGAATCCCATGAGGTGCGCCCGGCTTCGGCGTGCGCTATGTTTGCCGAACCGGGTTCGACCGAATCATCAGAAGAGGAACACATGATCGTCAGAAACTTCGAATACCTCATTGCCCTGAACCGGGAAGGTCACTACGGTAGAGCCGCCCAAAGCTGCAACGTCTCTCAGCCCACCCTCTCCGCCGGCATCAAGCAGCTGGAGAAGGACCTCGACACCCAGATCGTGCATCACGGCAAGCGCTACGACGGACTCACCAAGGAAGGGACGCTGGTACTGGCATGGGCTCAACAGATGCATGAGGACTGCAAGGGGCTGCGGCGCGAGCTGTCGGCGCTGCACCGTGGAATCGAAGGGCCGTTCCGCCTCGGCGTACTCCCCGGCATGTCCGCGGTCGCGCCGATTCTGAGCGTCGCCCTCGCCGAAAAGATCCCGCTGCTCGAACAATCCATCACGACCGCCGATTCCATCACCTTGTCCACCTGTTTGAGGGAAGGCGCCCTCGACATTGCCTTCGCCTATCTGGAGGATTTCGTCGATGAAAATTTCGATACGCACCTGCTGTATCGCGAACGCATCTTCGCCTTCCAATCCAGCATCGAGCCGCAACCGAGAAACGTAACGTGGAATCACGTCGCGCAACTTCCGCTGTGCCTGCTCGACTCCGCCATTCCACGGAGCGCGCAAACTCAGCTCGCCCAATGCGCGAGAGCGATATGCACGGACTCGCTGGAAGTGCTCGTGGCCCACGTCACGTCGGGCAAATACGCCACGGTGCTGCCGCAATCCCTCGCGGCCCGGCTCAGGCAGATCCCCCATCTTCAGGCGCTTGCCGTGAGCGGAGCCGGCGCGCAGGCCAGTGTCGGATTCGTTGCCACCCGACGCGGGCTCGAATCGACGACATCGAACGCGCTACTGGAGATGGTTCATACCGAAGAAGTTGCCGCACCGATACAGGCGCTTCTCGCTGCCCATCGCAGCTTGCGCCCAAAGCTATCAGATCCGGCCAATTCCGACAAATAACGAAAGTCTTTCAAAGAAAAAATCTATCTCTTCATAGAATTTTCCAGTTTGACCGGCTGCGCACAAGCTGCGATTTTTATCGAAAGCGTGCGCTTTACGCCATCCACTCGATGCCGTCTGAAAAACCGGCTGAGTGAATTCCGTATTTGTCGCACTAATGCCCCCCTGATCTCGTCGGACAATTTCTGAAAACGCATCGTCGCTTCTCCGCCTCCGGAACGGAACCTCGCGCAACACCCGTCCGGCGATCGTCGTAATACGTCCGGTTGCTTTGCAAGACATCGATCTCCTTGCCACGTTCACGGGCCGAGAGGCTTCCATGGCTCATGACACCTGCCGCGATGCCGCGTTGCCCGCGAAGATCATCCGCTCCATGCGGCCCGCAGCCGGACGCCCCGCGTTTCCCGCCGGATGCGTTCGACATGCAACCGGCCGCGCGGAGCCCCACGAGGCGCCCGGCAACTGCACCACGCCGGGATCGACAGCGAACAGAATTTGCGCAAGGCCATTCCAATTATCTATACTCCACTATAGTATACGAATGACGATGCGCCGATCGCCCGGCCGTTCCGATGGCAATCGCCTCGCGCGTCGTGCGTCCGGGCGACGGCCCGTCCGTACCGTCCTTCGATCCCGTTTCTTCTCACCTTGCCCGAGCGTTATGCCGTTAATGATCATCATCGTCGCCACGTTAGGGGCGGGAGTCGGTAGCGTCTGGGTGGCGGACCTGTTGACGGTGCGCACCCGGTCGGCCGGTCATGACGACAGCGACGCGCAACAGCGTCTGCTCAGCCTGGCGACGGGCACGCTCCTGGCGACGGCGTTCACGCACCTGCTGCCCGAAGCGTTCGAGAGCAAGGTCGATGTTCAAGCGCTGTTCCTGACCCTGCTCGTCGGCCTCGTCTTCTTCTTTCTGCTGAGCAAGGTCGCACTGCGGCATCGCGAGCCTCACCCTGTCGACCACCGTCACCGTGGCGCCGGATGGCCGCTGCTGATCGGCGACGGCGTCCACGGCTTTGGCGACGGGGTGCTCATTGCGTCCGCGCTGGTCGCCGACGTTCGGGCTGGCATCGTCGCGGCCATCTCGGTCCTGGTGCATGAAGTCCCGCATCACATGGGCGACCTCGTGGTGCTGCGCGAAGGCGGCCGTCGTGGCCCGGCGCGACTGAAGGTTTCGATGGCCGGGTCGATCACGGCGCTCGGCGGCGTCGCCGGCTATTTCCTGGCGAGCCGGCTGCAGACGTGGCAGCCGTTCCTGGTGACCCTGGCCGGCAGCAGCTTCATCTACGTCGCACTCTCCAACCTGATCCCGCGGTTGCAACAACGTCAGACAAGCCGGGAAACCTCGGCCCAGATGGTCTGGTTGCTCCTCGGCATCGCACTGGTCGCGCTGGTCGGCGGGATCGCTCATGAGTAACGAAACGCTTACCCGTCGCCTGCGCATTCTCGGCGAACAGTTGCCGCTGCTCGGCCAGGGTCTTCGCGGCATCGAGCGGGAAAGCCTGCGCGTCACGAGCGCGGGCCATCTGGCCCGCACCCCGCACCCGCAAGCACTTGGCGCCGCGCTCACGCACAAGCAGATCACCACCGACTATTCGGAATCCCTGCTGGAGTTCGTGACGCCGGCATCGGCCGACCCGGCTCGCGCCCTCGAGAGACTTGATGCGCTACATCGTTTCGCCTATACCACCCTAGGCGACGAATTCTTATGGAGCGCATCGATGCCTTGCACGCTGCCGTCCGAGGAAGAGATTCCCATTGCCGAATATGGGACGTCGAACACCGGCAGGCTCAAGCACGTCTATCGCAAGGGCCTCGCCCTCCGCTACGGACGGGCGATGCAGTGCATCGCCGGCATCCATTACAACTTTTCCTTGCCCGAGGCCGCGTGGCCTGTGTTGCTGGAAGCAGCGGATACCGGCGAGCGCAGCCACGACGCGCAATCGTCAGGGTATATGGCGTTGATTCGCAATTTCCGTCGATACGGCTGGCTGCTGCTGTATCTGTTCGGCGCCTCGCCGGCGGTCGGCACACGCTTCCTTCGCGACGCGGCGCGCCGCCTCGACCGGTTCGACGCCGAGACCGTGTATCTCCCCGACGCGACCAGCCTGCGCATGAGCGATCTCGGCTATCAAAGCAACGCGCAGGCCGGCATTGCACCCTGCTACAACAGCCTGGCGAGCCATCTCGACAGCCTCCGGCTGGCCGCGAGCACGCGCTACCCGGAATACGAAACGATCGGCACTCACCTCGACGACGAATGGGTGCAACTCAACACGAACATTCTTCAGCTCGAGAACGAGCACTACGCGAGCATCCGGCCCAAGCGCATCGCACGCGCCGGCGAGCGGCCCATTCAGGCCCTGGCGGCCCGCGGCGTCCAGTACGTCGAGGTGCGCAACCTGGACGTCGACCCGTTCCTGCCGCTGGGCATCGATTTGCCCCAGGCGCGTTTCCTCGACGCGTTCCTGTTCTACTGCGCGATGAGCGAGAGCCCTTCGATGGGCGCCGGCGATCACGCCGAGAGCACGGCCAACGCTCATGCGGTGGCGACCGAGGGGCGCCGTTGGGATTTGAAACTTCAGCGCCGCGGCCGATCGATCTCACTGCGGGAATGGGCGAACGAATTGCTTGTGGAGATCGCGCCGGTTGCCGATCTGCTGGATCGCACTCGCACGAACGAAGGCGCGACGTATCGGCAGGCGCTGCTTGCGCAGCACGCCAAGGTCGAGGACCCGTTTCTGACGCCGTCGGCTCGGGTGCTGACCGCGATGAGCGAAGGCGCCATGAGTTTCGACCGCCTTGCGATGGAGCAAAGCCGGCTGCACGCCGGGTACTTCCGGGCTCGGGCGCTGCCCGACGAGGCCCGACAGGAATTCGAAGCGCTGGCGCACGAATCGATAGCGGAACAGTTGCGCCTGGAGGCGAAGGAAACAGACGATTTCGACCAGTTCGTGAACATGCATCAGGCCGCCATGCTGGCGCTTGAACAGCAAACGGCCGAGGCATGGATATGACCCGGTGAACGCTTGGCCGATGGAGCCCGCCGTGAATTCAAACGCCGTCACCGGCCTGTCCTGAATTCACCCGGGTTTCCCCGGCAGGCGGATGCCGAAGAGGCGTCACGACGCGCCGCCAAGGGCTGACCGAAGACGATCCTCGCGAGGATCGCCCCCCGGTCCGGACGGCGGCCGGCGGCCGGATGGACTACCCCGGAGAAGGGATACTCCGGGGCAGTTCTTGTACACTCTCGGGGTGCGCATGCTGCAGGTGTAAATTCCACCCAATCACGCACTTCCATACTATGCGGGAGTATAGTATATTTCCATCTACCGACAGGAAAGAGACCATGCCTTACAGTCCCAAAGAAAAGAAGCAAGCGCTTACCCGGGTTCGCCGTATTCGCGGGCAAGCGATCGCTCTTGAGCAGGCGCTCGAAGAAAACGCAGAATGCGCTGCGATTCTTCAGCAGCTTGCGGCCGTCCGGGGTGCGGTCAACGGTTTGATGGCGGCCGTCCTGGAAAGCTATCTGCGAGAAGAGTTCCCGGAGAGTGAAGCCGCTACCGACTCGCAGAAGAAGTCCATCGAGGAAACCATCTCTATCGTTCGGTCCTATCTCCGTTAGCCGACGCCAGGGTGGCGTCAGGTTTCGGAGACCTAACTTAGTCAAGGAAGCGAAATCATGAAATCACGTGCAGCTGTTGCCTTCGGGCCCGGCAAGCCGCTGGAAATCGTCGAGATCGACGTCGAACCGCCGCGCAAGGGCGAAGTTCTCGTCAAGATCACGCATACCGGTGTGTGTCATACCGATGCCTTCACGCTGTCGGGCGACGATCCGGAAGGCGTGTTCCCCGCCGTTCTCGGCCACGAGGGTGCCGGCGTCGTCGTTGAAGTCGGCGAAGGCGTCACCAGCGTGAAACCCGGCGATCACGTCATTCCGCTCTACACGGCGGAATGCGGCGAATGTCTGTTCTGCAAGTCCGGCAAGACCAACCTGTGCGTGGCGGTCCGCGCGACCCAGGGCAAGGGGCTCATGCCGGATGGAACGACTCGCTTCTCGTACAACGGGCAGCCGCTGTTCCACTACATGGGGTGTTCGACGTTCAGCGAATACACCGTGGTCGCGGAAGTTTCGCTCGCCAAGATCAATCCGCAGGCCAATCACGAGCACGTCTGCCTGCTCGGTTGCGGCGTCACCACCGGCATCGGCGCGGTTCACAACACCGCGAAGGTTCAGCCGGGCGACTCGGTCGCCATCTTCGGTCTCGGCGGTATCGGTCTTGCGGCCATCCAGGGTGCGCGGCAAGCCAAGGCGGGGCGCATCATCGCCATCGACACGAACCCGGAGAAGTTCACGCTGGCACGCGTGTTCGGTGCAACCGACTGCCTGAACCCGCGCGACTACGAGAAGCCGATCCAGGAAGTCCTCGTCGAGATGACCGGCTGGGGTGTCGACCACACGTTCGAGTGTATCGGCAACGTCAACGTGATGCGTGCCGCGCTCGAATCGGCACACCGCGGCTGGGGCCAGTCGATCGTGATCGGCGTGGCCGGTGCGGGCAAGGAAATCTCCACCCGTCCGTTCCAGCTGGTGACCGGCCGGGTCTGGAAAGGCTCCGCATTCGGCGGCGTCAAGGGGCGTACGCAACTGCCGGGCATGGTGGAAGACGCGATGAAAGGCGAGATCGATCTCGCCCCCTTCGTCACGCACACCATGGGTCTCGACAAGATCAACGACGCGTTTGACCTGATGCACGAAGGCAAGTCGATTCGTACGGTCATTCACTACTGATGTCGGCCCGACTGCGCGGCATCGCGCCGCGCAGTCTTTCCCTCCCCAAGGAGAGCCATCGTGAGTGCCATTTCCATCCATCCGTCCGTTGACGACGGGCGCCGTCCCGAACACCCCGGCTTTGCCGGCGGCGTACTCCGGTGCCACTGTCCGAGCGACACGGTCGAAGTTGCAGTCGCCGCACAGACGTTGCACAACCACGCGTGCGGTTGTACCAAATGCTGGAAACCCGCCGGTGCAACCTTCGCCCTGGTCGCGGTCGTGCCGCGCGACAAGGTGAGTGTGATCGCGCATCCGGAAAAGCTTCAGGTCGTCGACGAGCATGCGGCGATTCAACGCCATGCTTGCCGGGAATGCGGCGTCCATATGTTCGGTCGCATCGAAAACCCGCAGCACGCGTTCTACGGCCTCGATTTCGTTCACACCGAACTCTCCCCCGAGGAGGGCTGGTCGGAACCCCGCTTCGCCGCGTTCGTTTCGTCGGTCATCGAAAGCGGCACCCCGCCTTCGAAGATGGCGGAGATTCGCGGCAGGCTGCACGAACTCCAGCTCGAGCCGTACGACTGTCTTTCTCCTGGCCTGATGGATGCCCTGGCCATTCACGCGGCGAAACAGAAAGGCACCTACCGCGAAGCCTGATCCCTTTCGAACCATGTAGACACGAGGTCATGATGAATGAGCCCATCCCAGCCAATACGGCCCAACACCCCTCCCCGACCGTATATGGCATGCCGGCTCACGAAGATCGGGCGGCTGCCGTAGGCGAGGTACACGCCCGCCCGCATCTCCTCATTCAGGCACCTCGTACGCTGGTCCAGTTCGCGTTCCTGACCGAAGGGGACATGAGCCGGGACAGTGCCGCCCTGACCGCCCTGTCGGATCGCCTGGGAATCGCTCCGCAGACGCTGGGCGCACCGCTTCATGCCCTTGCATGGAACGAGGGCGATCTCCATTGCGAAAAGCACACGGAGTTCTCCACGTATCTCTGGAGCGCTCCGCTCTCTCTCGAAACGATGACGCCCGCGGGCGAGGATCCGTTCAGGCACGGCTTCACGCCGCCCGGCCCGGTCATCTGCGGCATCCGTCTCGACCTGCTGCCGTGGACACCCGACGCGGAGAAGGAAGTCGGGCGCTTCGACCCCGTCGGCCTGTGCTATTCGCTCGTCGAGGACGGCGCGGCCGCGATCGTGACGGATTTCCGGCAGGATGAAAACGGCCTGACGCGCATCCTCGTCCTGGATCGCGGATTGACGCAGGCAAGCGCCGGTGCGCTCGCGCAGCGGCTGATCGAAATCGAGAACTACCGGACGCTGGCGCTGCTCGCGCTCCCGCTGACCCGATCCCTTACGTCGGAGCTTCGGCGTATCGAGGGCCGTCTCGCCGACATAACGGACCTGATGCGTTCCAGCGCACGCCGGAATAATGAAGTTCTCCTATCCGATCTGACGGATCTGGCAGCGGAACTCGAGGCCGGCGCGGCGGCGAACCTCTACCGGTTCGGCGCGAGCCGCGCGTACTACGACATCGTCGAAGAGCGGCTTGCGTCGCTTGCCGAAGCAGCCGTTCCGGGCTTCTACACCTGGCATGACTTTCTCCATCGGCGCATCGCCCCCGCGATGCGCACCTGCCGGTCGGTGAAGGAGCGCCAGGCCAAGCTGTCCGACAAATTGACACGATCGATCGCGCTGCTCCGCTCCTGGATCGATGTCGAACTCGAGCGACAGAACCGGGATCTGCTGGCTTCGATGAACAACCGGGCCAAGCTGCAGTTACGCCTGCAACAGACCGTGGAAGGGTTGTCGGTCGCGGCGATCTCGTACTACGTCGTGAGTCTGATTGCCGATCTTCTGAAAGGCGTACCCGGCATTCACGACATCGTGGCCCCGGAACTCGCCATTGCCGTTCTTGTACCCGTCGTCGTCCTCGCGATCTGGTGGACCGTCCGTCGCATCAAGCATTCGCACAGCGACACGAAACACTGAAGCGCACTCGACCGACTGTCGCCGGGATGCATCACGGCCACACCCTCTGCCCACATTAGGAGAAAACGCATGGAACGCGTTGAACATCACGCCAGCTTCGACGGCTGGCAGGAAGTCTATCAACACCGCGCCGTCACGCTCGGCTGCACGATGCGCTTCGGCGTGTACCTGCCCCCGCAGGCGGCAAGCCAACCGCTGCCGGTCCTTTACTGGCTGTCCGGTCTCACCTGCACCGAACAGAATTTCATTACCAAGGCCGCAGTGCAACGCTACGCGGCCGAGCACGGCATCGTCGTCGTTGCCCCCGATACGAGCCCGCGCGGCGAAGGCGTCGCCGACGACGCCGCGTACGACCTCGGCCAGGGGGCGGGCTTCTACGTCAATGCGACGCGGTCTCCGTGGGCCGCCCACTATCGGATGTACGACTACGTCGTCCACGAACTGCCCGCGCTGATCGAAGCCCACTTCCCCGTCACGGATGCGAGAAGCATCAGCGGCCATTCGATGGGCGGGCACGGGGCGCTGGTCGCCGCGCTGCGCAACCCGGGCCGCTATCGAAGCGTATCGGCGTTCTCGCCGATCGTCGCGCCGTCCCGGGTTCCCTGGGGGCAGAAGGCTTTGCTGGCCTATCTCGGAGACGACCAGGCGGCGTGGAAGCAGTACGACACCGTCGAACTCGTCCGTACCGCGCAGGAACGCCTGCCGCTGCTGGTCGATCAGGGCCTCGACGACGAGTTCCGCGAAAAGCAGCTGCGGCCGGAGCTGCTGCGCGAAGCATGCGAGGCCGTCGGTCACCCGCTCCAGCTCAACCTGCGTCCGGGCCACGACCACAGCTACTACTTCATCGCCAGCTTCATCGGCGAGCACATTGCACACCACGCGTCCGCGCTGAAGCGCTGAGCGAGAGGAGAGCGAATCATGTTCAAGGCCTCAGGCAAACGACATCACGTCGTGATCGTCGGTGCGGGCTTCGGTGGACTCGACGTCGTCAACGGCCTGGCCCATTCCGACGTCGACATCACCATTGTCGACCGCCACAACCATCACCTGTTCCAGCCCCTGCTCTATCAGGTGGCGGGCGCATCGCTGTCGACCTCGGAAATCGCGTGGCCGATCCGTTACCTCTTTCGCAAGCGCCCGGAAGTCCAGACGCTCATGGCGGAAGTGGAAGGCGTCGACCGCGACGCGCGGGAAGTGATACTCGACAACGGGTCGCGGCTCTCGTACGACACGCTCGTCCTCGCGACGGGCGCCCGGCATGCGTATTTCGGACATGACGAGTGGGAGGCGTTCGCCCCCGGTCTGAAGACGCTGGAAGACGCCACCACCATTCGCGGTCGCATCCTCGTCGCGTTCGAAGAAGCCGAGCGCGAAAGCGACCCGGCGAAGCGCGCCGCCCTCCAGACGTTCGTGATCATCGGCGGCGGCCCGACGGGCGTCGAACTGTCGGGCACCATCGCCGAACTGGCCCGCGACACCCTCGCGCGCGATTTTCGCCATATCGATCCTCGCGCCACGCGTGTCGTGCTGATTGAAGCGGGCCCCCGGCTGTTGCCCGTGTTCCCCGAGGATCTTTCCGAATATACGCGTCGCGCACTCGGCAAGCTCGGCGTCGACGTCGAACTCGGTGCGCCCGTCACCGAGTGCTCCGCGGAAGGCGTGATCTACGGCGGGAAATCGCTGCCGGCCAGGACGATCGTCTGGGCGGCCGGCGTACAGGCGTCGCCCGCGGCTCGCTGGTTGGGCGCGGACGCCGATCGCGCCGGCAGGGTTCTGGTCCGCCCGGACCTGACCGTGCCCGATCGTCCGGAAATCTTCGTGATCGGGGACACGGCGGCCGTGCCGATGCCCGACGGGAAGTTCGTGCCCGGCATCGCGCCGGCAGCCAAGCAGCAAGGCGCGTACGTCGCGGACCTGATCAAGCGCCGACTGTCGGGCGACGCGCTTCCCAAGCCGTTCAGGTATCGGCACCAGGGCAACCTGGCGACGATCGGGCGCAGCCTTGCCGTCATCGACATGGGGCGGATCAAGTTGCGCGGCGCGATCGCGTGGTGGGTCTGGAAGCTGGCGCACATCTATTTCCTGATCGGCGTGCAGAATCGCCTCAGCGTCGCGATCAGCTGGGTGTGGAACCACAGCATCGGCTATCGCGGCTCCCGTCTCATCATGCGCCGCGGCAAGGAAGCCGAAGGCGTGCCGCCGAAGCTGGAATTCGGCCGGTCCAGCCCCCGGGATTGAAGCAGCGCCGCTGCGTTCGCCCGCCCCCCAATCTGCCAGAGATGTCGACGTTCGCGAGGTAATCTTGGTCGATCTGTTCACCACCCGGCCGACGCCCCCTCTGGCAGAGCTTGTGCGTCCCGCGACGCTCGACGATTTCGTCGGGCAGCAGCATTTGCTCGGGCCGGGAAGGCCCCTGCGCCTCGCGTCCGACGCCGGGAAGCTGCACTCGTTCATCCTGTGGGGCCCGCCGGGCGTCGGCAAAACCACCCTGGGGCGGCTGGCCGCGAACGTCACCCGCAGCCGGTTCATCGCCGTTTCCGCGGTGCTCGCGGGGGTCAAGGACATCCGGCAGGCCATCGACGACGCCCAGGCCGCGCTGGACAGCCACGGGCAGCCGACGGTCCTGTTCATCGACGAGATCCATCGGTTCAACAAGGCCCAGCAGGATGCGTTGCTGCCCCATGTCGAATCCGGCCTGCTGACGCTCGTCGGCGGGACCACCGAACATCCGGGGCTGGCGATCAACTCCGCGCTGCTCTCGCGGGCACAGGTGTATACGCTCGAGCCGCTGGCCGACGACGCGCTACAGCAACTCTACGAACGCGCGCGCCCCCATCTCCAGGGCGTCGAACTGGATTCCGATGCGCTCGACTTGCTCACGGGTTTCGCGGACGGCGACGGCAGAAGGTTCCTGAACCTGCTCGAACACGTCGCGCTCGCGGCATCGGCGGCCGGCCGGACAGCCGTCGACGGCGCATTCGCGGGACTGTCCGCCAGCCCGTCACTGCGACGGTTCGACAAGGGGGGCGACGAGTTCCATTGGCAGCTCTCGGCCTTCCACAAGTCCCTGCGCGGCTCGCAGCCGGATGCCGCGCTCTACTGGCTGGCCCGCATCCTCGACGGCGGCGGCGATGTGAGCCAGGTCACCCGCCGCATGATGGTGATGGCGAGCGAGGACATCGGCAACGCCGATCCCCGCGCGCTGGAGCTGGCGCTCGGCGCGGCGCAAGCGTACGACCGGCTCGGTTCCCCGGAAGGAGAACTGGCGCTTGCGCAGGCCGTGACCTACCTCGCCGTCGCCCCCAAGTCGAACGCCTCGTGCATCGCGTGGGAGCGCGCCAAGGCATTCGTCAGGGGCGATGGGTCGCGGCCCGTTCCCCTGCACCTGCGCAACGCGCCGGTCCGGCTCATGCAAACGATGGGGTATGGCGCGGGTTATCGATATGCTCATCACGAACGCTACGCCTATTCGGCCGGCCAGACCTATTTCCCGGACGGCGTCGCGCGACAGGCCTGGTATCAGCCGGCCGATCAAGGGGCCGAAATCAGGATCGGGGAAAAGCTCGCCTGGTTGCGCTCGCTCGATGCCGCGGCAGACGGCAACGGGAAGTCCTGATCGGCCTTTCATCGAATTCGCGCCGCTTCGGCGCCGACACGAACGGTAGGAAAAGAACATCATGCCCAACGATTTTTCCGGCAAGCCGGCCGGTCACGCCATGAGCGGCTTCGTGGAGGTGCGCGGCGCACGCGAACACAACCTGAAGGATGTGGACGTGTCCATTCCGCGCAACGCGCTCGTGGTGTTCTCGGGTGTTTCCGGCTCGGGCAAGTCCTCTCTGGCGTTCGGTACGATCTATGCCGAGGCGCAGCGGCGCTACTTCGAATCCGTCGCGCCGTATGCGCGGCGCCTGATCGACCAGGTGGGCGTCCCGGATGTGGATGCCATCGACGGCCTGCCGCCGGCGGTGGCGCTTCAGCAGCAACGCGGCGCCAGCAACGCGCGCTCCTCGGTAGGCAGCGTGACGACCCTGTCCAGCCTGGTGCGCATGATGTATTCGCGCGCCGGTGCGTACCCGGCCGGCCAGCCGATGCTGTATGCCGAAGACTTCTCGCCGAACACGCCGCAAGGGGCATGTCCGAGCTGCCACGGCCTCGGCCGCATCTACGAGGTGACCGAAGCGACGATGGTGCCGGACCCGTCGTTGAGCATCCGCGAGCGGGCGATCGCCGCATGGCCGCCGGCCTGGCACGGGCAGAACCTGCGCGACATCCTGGTGACCCTCGGCTACGACGTCGATCGGCCGTGGCGGGATCTTCCGAAGAAGGACCGCGACTGGATCCTGTTCACCGAGGAGACGCCCACGGCGCCGGTATACGCAGGCCTGACGCCGGCTGAAACCCGGGCGGCCCTCAAGCGCAAACTCGAGCCGAGTTACATGGGAACCTTCACCGGGGCGCGGCGCTACGTGCTGCATACGTTCGCCAACACGCAGAGCGCGCTGATGAGAAAGCGCGTATCGCGCTTCATGGAAGGCAAGCCGTGCCCCGTTTGCCACGGCAAGCGACTGAAGGCCGAGGCGCTTTCGGTGACCTTCGCCGGCGTGGACATCGGCGAATTCATGCAGATGCCGCTGGACCGCCTGGCGTCCCTGCTCGAGCCGATCGCCCAGGGCGATTTCCGCGCGCACGCGGCCGGCGCCGGCACGGACCGGGAAGCGACCCGGCGCGACCGCAACGCGCGTGCCGCATCGGGTCGCGCAACGCACACGGTCACGCCGGACGTGCGTCGCACCTCCGCGCTGTCGGAGGAAAAACGCCTCGCCGCGCAACGTCTGGCCCAAGGGGTCGTTGCACGCTTGCGCCAATTGCGGGAACTGGGCCTCGGCTACCTCACGCTCGACCGCGCGACGCCGACGCTCTCGGCCGGCGAACTGCAGCGGCTGCGGCTGGCCACCCAGCTCAGCTCGATGCTGTTCGGCGTCGTGTATGTCCTCGACGAACCCTCGGCGGGCCTGCATCCTTCCGACAGCCAGGCCCTGTACGACGCGCTCGACAGACTGCGCGACGCCGGCAATTCGGTGCTCGTCGTCGAGCACGATCTCGACCTGATGCGCCGCGCGCAATGGCTCGTGGACGTCGGACCGGATGCCGGAGAGCGCGGCGGCCGGGTGCTCTACAGCGGCACGCCGGACGGCCTGCGCGCGATCGACGAATCCCGCACCGCGCGCTACCTGTTCGACGAGATTCCCGCTTCGCCGAGCCGCGGCCGCGAGCCCGCCGGATGGCTCGAGATGCGCGGCATTCATCGCCACAACCTGCATGGCGTAGACGCGCGCATTCCGTTGGGCGTTCTCACGGCGGTCACGGGCATCTCGGGGTCCGGCAAATCCAGTCTGGTCGCCCAGGCACTCCCCGAACTCGTGCTTCTGCATCTGGGCCACGAACCCGAAGACGACGCGGCCGACAGCACCAGCGAGGGCCCTGCGGTGATCGAGGTCACCGCCGGCCATCTGGCGGGCGATCTCGACGCGGTGCAACGGCTGGTGCAAGTGGACCAGAAGCCGATCGGGCGCACGCCGCGCTCGAATCTGGCGACTTACACCGGGCTGTTCGACCATGTGCGCAAGCTGTTCGCCGCCACGCCCGACGCGCGTCGCCGCCGCTTCGACGCCGGGCGGTTTTCCTTCAACGTGCCCAAGGGGCGCTGCGAAACCTGTGAAGGCGAAGGATTCGTCAGCGTGGAGCTGCTGTTCATGCCCAGCGTGTATGCGCCTTGCCCGACCTGCCACGGCGCACGCTACAACGAGGCGACGCTCAAGGTCCTCTGGAACGGCCGCAACATTGCCGAGGTGCTACAGATGACGGTGGACGAGGCTCGGGATTTCTTCGCTCACGAAGACGCGGTGGCCCGGCCGCTGCAGTTGCTGCACGAAATCGGGCTCGGCTATCTGCGCCTGGGGCAGCCCGCCACCGAACTCTCCGGCGGCGAAGCGCAGCGCATCAAGCTCGCGACGGAATTGCAGCGCAGCCAGCGCGGACGCAATCTCTACGTGCTCGACGAGCCGACCACGGGACTGCATGCATCGGACGCCGACCGGCTGCTGGTGCAACTGCAACGCCTCGTCGATGCGGGCAATTCGGTTGTCGTGATCGAACACGATATGCGTGCGGTTGCGCAGGCCGATTGGGTGATCGATGTCGGTCCGGGCGCGGGCGAAGAAGGCGGGCGCGTCGTGGCAACCGGAACGCCCCGGCAATTGGCCCAGGCGCCTGGCAGTCGCACCGCGCATTTTCTTGCGCAGGAACTGGCGAGAGCCGGCTCGGGCGTTCCCGAACGTCGCCGCAAGCAGCAACGCTCGCCGGCCTAGTTAGTTGAATTGCGCGGCGAGGCACCGTTCGGTCGGCAAACGCCGGCCGTCGGCCGAGGCCGCGACATGGCGACCGTGGTTGCAGCGCGTGACATGCACTTCACGTCATGTGGCCTGCGGTTCCGGCATCGCGCTTTAACCGACGACGATGACTGACAAGCGCACAGCCCGAAAAAACGACATGGAAACATCGACGATCGAATTCATGAATTCGAAATGCATCGGCCAGGAATTCCTCAATCTTTTGCATGACGCAAAGATCACGGCACTCCCGAATATACGACTGGATTTAACCGCTCAATTGACCGAATTCATCATGAAAATCGATTCCGGGAATTTCGTTTTCATTTCCCGATTCGCGGCAGCGGATTTCATCGAATTCGGCGGCCTGTCACCGGAGAAAAACATGCATGACCCGACCGGTAATGACTTACACCCTGCTACGCAGGCTGGCCCGAAGACGCTTGTCTTCGGGCCAGACCGTTACGCAGTCGGCACCAGCTCATCCGGGCGCCCGTGCCACGACGATCGGCATTCGCGGATTTCCCTCATCCGGAAGCCGCTCATCCACGCACATCGTCACTCGCAGGCACCCGTGCCACGCAAGCGCATACGCTCCGGAGTCGCTGGCACGCGCGGCGTTACGCCGGCGTGAAGGTGTAAACAGCCAGCTTGTTGCCGTCCGGATCGCGCGTGTAAGCGGCGAAGGCGTGCGGCGCCCAGCCACGCGGGCCCACTGCGCCTTCGTCGGGTCGACCCAGGGACAGTGCGGCATCGTGGAATGCCTGGACTGCCGCGCGATCCGACGCTTCGAAGCTCACCGTGACGCCGTTGCCGACCGTCGCGGGTTGGCCGTTGGCCGGCTTCAGAACGAAGAACGACGGCTTGCCTGCGCCCCAGATCGAGCCGACATCGCCGGGAAGGTCGGCGATACGCGACCAGCCGAGCGTAGCCAGAACCTTGTCGTAAAACGCGCGTGCTTCCGGCAGATTGTTGGTGCCAACCGTGATATGCGTGAACGTGGTCACAATACTACTCCTCAACGAAAATGAAAAAACAAGCGATCCTACCGATCTCGGTGATGCGCCTGCAGGCGACACGAGCCGTGACTGAAATCCCGAGCCACTCGCTCTTGGAATTAGTGAAAATCGAACACGCTTGTCGACGCGTCCGGCTTGCACCAACTCACATCCAGCAAGATCGATTCTATTGAGACGTTCCGGATGATTCTGGCCAAGATCCCTCCTTCAAATTACGCGGAGTCTGAAAAATGTTCCCCTTTTGGCAGGACGAGCACGCCAAGGTCCAATTTCCTTCCGAGGATTCGCAACGAGCGGCCGGGCCGGCGTCGACCCACCCCGTGCATCTCGTGATCTATCCGGGATTCAAGCTGATGGAGGCCGTCGGCCCGGTAAGCGTCCTGAGCTACGCCAACCGGCATCTCGCCGCGCAGGGCGATACGAGGCGGTACAGAATCGACCTCGTGGCCCCGACGCCCGGCGCCATTCCGTCGGACACGCTGATTTCGCTGGACGTGAGCGCGGGCTTGCCCGAGCGTGACGCACTCTCCACGGTACTGATCGCGGGCGCGCTGGATATCGAATCGGCCGTCGCACGCGAAACCGCCCTCGTCGACTGGGTGCGCAGGCGGTCGTCCGCCGCCCGCCGCTTCGCGGCGCTGTGTTCCGGGAGTTTCTTCCTGGCCACGGCCGGCGTGTTGAGCGGCCGACGCGCCGCGACGCACTGGAGCGTCGCCACGTTGCTGCAGCAGCGGTTTCCGTCCGTGGAGGTCGACGCCGATGCGATCTTCATTCAGGAGGACAACATCTGGACGTCCGCCGGCGTCACGGCGGCGATAGACCTCACCCTGGCCTTCGTCGAACAGGATTTCGGACGCAACCTCGCGCTGGCGGTCGCGCGCGATCTGGTCATCTACCTCAAGCGGCCCGGCGGCCAGTCGCAGTTCAGCGACCTGTTGAACAGCCAGATGACCGCGGCCCCGGAGATCCGGGACGTTCAGACCTGGGTCAGCTCGAATCTGGGCAAACCGTTACAGCTGGAAGATATGGCCGAGAAGGCGGGAATGAGCGTGCGCAACTTCACGCGGCTGTTCAAGGAAGAGGTCGGCATGCCGCCGACCCACTACCTGGTTCGGACCCGCTGCGAGCGGGCGGCGACACTTTTGCTGGACAGCGATTTGCCGCTGAAGACCATCGCTTCCCGCGTGGGGTTTCCGACGGAGGAACAAATGCGCAAGGTATTCGTCCGGCATTTCTCCCTGACGCCGCGCGCCTATCGCGCGCGCTTCTCCACGACCAGCCTGAAGACATCGTGAAGCCGGGCCGGCGATTCCGGCGACGTGAAGCGAGAGAGGCGCGATCTTGCCCGGCGCTGCGTCGACCGGACACAGGCCGGTGCGCCGCGCTTTCCTTTCGCGGCGATCAGCTTTCCGCGCCGCACCGATGGCAACACAAGAGCGAACGCGAGCACGACACCATCGCCTGCGCGCCGCGCGCGGCGACGATCAACCCGACTTGACTCAGATTGAAGTCCCGCTCGACCATCAGTTCCGTCAACGCGGCGATAGGAAGCACCACCGACGGATGAAGCAAATGCGCTTTGATCAGGGCTTTCATCATCGACTCCATCACGTAAGGGCGAATCCTGCGACTGCCACGCATGCGCGTTGACCGCTGATGGATTCAACCGCATGCAGGATGAAGACGATTCTATCGACCGCCGGCGGACGATTTTGGACAGGATTGCAGACGGACAGCGAACCGGTGAAGCGAGAAGATTTCCAGACCGCGACCGACAATCGTCGCCCGGCGTCGCAAGCGTGCTCCCGCCCTGTCGCCACGGTCACGCCCCCGGGCGATACGGGATCTCAATCTTCTGCGGAAAACAGCCTTTCGGATGCCACCGGCGGGAGAACACCGAAAACGTGCCGGATCCAGGGAGCCGTATCGGCCGATGCGGGTTCCGGTTCACTCGGGAATATGAGTCTCCACAAATCCGGGGCGGATCGAGTTCAATATTTTGACAGTTCTTAACAGCCCGTAAAGTAAGGGACGCTATGATCTCAGTCGCTGTTTGATACGCACACTGGAGCCCCCCATGAGTTCGGCACGATCGCTCAACATCGGCATTACAATCGGCCTTCATCACGCGACGGAGAGTCTCTGGGTCAATGGCATCAAACAGAATGCCTTGTATCTGATGAAGCTCTTCCAACACTCGCCGCTCGGCCATCGGGTGACGCTCGTCAATACCACGAGCGTCAAGATCACGCCGGATCTTCCGTGGGATATCACGCAGTTTCCAGTCCGCTCCTTCGACGACGCAAAAGACTCGCTCGATGTTCTGATCGAGCTCGGGGGGCAAATCGATCTGCAGCAGACCGAGTATCTGCAGGCACGCGGCACAAAGGTCGTGAGCTATTGCTGCGGCCCGGAATACGTGCACATGATGCAGGCCATGATTTTCGGCAGACGGCATGCGGAAACGGTATTCATCAACCCACGCTACGATCAGGTATGGATCATCCCGCAAGTGGTCGACACCAGCGCAAGCTTCTTCAGCGTATTGCGACGCCAGCCCGTTCGCGAGGTGCCGTTCGTCTGGGATCCGATATGCGTTGAGGAACGATCGGCTGCGCTCCCGCATCGCGGGGAGTATCGTCCGACCGGACAACCCAAGCGGTTGTCGATCATGGAAGCGAATATCGACGTCACCAAGTTCTGCCTCTATCCGCTGTTGATCGCGGAGTTAGGCTATCGGAAACTGGGCGAAAAGATTTCCTACGTACATGCGACGAATACCGAGCATCTCGCCAGGAACAGCCCCGAATTCGTCGGCATCGCGCATCACCTGGATCTCGTTCGGGATTCGAAAATCAGCTTCGTGGGCTATTACAACACCCCTCAGTTCCTTTCGGAATACACCGATATCGTCATATCGCATCAGCTGGGGTTGGCCCTGAATTATTTCTATTTCGATGTTTGCTGGAACGGTTACGCGCTGGTTCACAATGCCTACCTCTGCCGCGAGCTGGGCTACTTCTATGAGAAAAACGACGCGGAAGAAGGTTGCCGGCAACTCGAACGCGCAATCGAATCTCACGACGAAAACTGGCAGGATTATCGTAACCGGCAACGTGAAATAATCGGGCAGTTCTTGTCGACCAACCCGAAGCAAATCGAGGCGTATGACAAGCTGCTGGGCGGTCTTTTCGAGTGAATTGCGTCGTGATGATGCTGGTCGGGATGCCGTCTTGATCCGCTTCGTGATCGAACCTGTCCGTATTTTTGTGGGCGAGGCGGTTGAACAACGCGTTATCCACGCGCCTGGGTGAATCGTTCACCAAACAGAATAGCAAACTGGTTCATTGCTGATTTCCAGTCGAACGCAGCCCGCACGGCCTTGGCCAGCACGTTGCGCAGCGCCAGCCAGAGCAGCTTGATGGCCGCCTCGTCACTCGGGAAGTGACCACGTGTCTTGACGATCTTGCGCAACTGCATGGTCAAACTTTCTATGGCATTCGTGGTGTACACGACTGTGGGCTCTCAGAAGAGATGTCTTTGGCACCCTCGATAAATCAAGGACTTGGACATCTTTTCTGAGACTACTGCATGGCGCCCGTCTCAGAAAAAGTGTCCTTGGGAAGATTGCCCATCTGCGTCGGGGTAACCGACCGGATGATCGCCATTGCGAGCACAAAAGCGCCGCTACGGCTATCGCCGTGTTCACGTGCTGTTGCAGCGTGAGGGTTGGCTCGCGAATCACAAATGCATCTGGTGCCAGATAAGTGCGGACCGAAGCACTAGTGATACCTCGATCGCGTCCATGAGAAGAGCCAGCTCCTCAGGTGAAGTCTTGATCCAGAAATCGCGATCGACGTAGTCGATCGACAGCCGTCGTACCAGCGACGCGACAGAGGTAAAGTCCGTGCCACGAAGGTCAACAAGGCGCGTCGCCATCGGCATCACGGATCGAGCGGGCAGTGCGTGGCAGGAACGATGGTTTGCTGGAAAGGCGGTTGCGGGAAATATTGCGTGGTCATCTGGACCTCCTTGGCGACATCCGATCCTGCGACACACTCTACGATGGCCAACGCCTCGTCCAGTCCCGACGAAATGCCACCGCCGGTGATCCGGTTGCCATCGATGACATAGCGGGGGAAGCCTTCGGCTACCTTGATCGCGGGGAATTGGCCGAGGCAAGGGATAAACGCCCAATGCGTGGTCGCCCAATAGTTATCGAGCAGACCTGCGGCGGCGAGCAGCATGGCACCCTCGCATACGGACGAGACATAGTCCGCGCCAGCGCTCTGCACCTTCAGGAAGTCCAGATACGGGCCACCTTGCATCAACTGCTGCAGGGCACTCGGATTCCCGCCTGGTACCCATAGCAAGTGGGTTTGGGATTCAGGCTCAGCGTAGTCGGCAAATCGGCGCTGTGGCGTGAGGGTCAGGCCATCGCGAGTTTTGAGCGGAGACAGGTGCTCCGCAGCCAGGGTGATCGTCGTCGCCCGCGTGGTCCAGATTTCGGCCATCCAACTGAACAACTCGACCGGCGCGGCCACGTCCAGCAGGTCAACACCGGGATAGATCGGGATCGTGATGTGGAACGGCGGATGCTCTTGCGTCATGGCGTACCTCCAGGTCACTCCGGGAAGGGCTCACTGCGGCGCCTGTCGCAAAGACGCGCCGGGTCCGTTAGTCCGTCTCCAGCGGGATATTTACCTCGATGGCGGGGTTGCCCATCAACTTATACGGGAAGCGGTCCATACCGGGTGGGAGTGGCGACGACTGAAGCTGCCAGGCTGGATACCATGTATATCTCCTTGGGGTATTTCGACGAAAGAAAAATCAAGGTGCAGGCCAATCAGCACCGCACGCATGAGCGGTGGTGTCGCCAAGCCACGGTGTGTGGAAGCCCCGACGCGGGCTTAGGGGAAGTCGCCGGTCGGATGGTTGTGGTTCGCGTGATTCATGCCAACCATGCCGATGCCGCCGCCGGGGGCCGTTGCATCCGGAACAATGCGGATGTTGGTCATCATCCCGCCGTCTTCGTGATCGAGGATATGGCAGTGGATAACGAACTCGCCGATGTAACGGTCGTAGCGTGTGCGCACAAGCACCTGGTAGTCGTTCTGCACGAAGACGGTGTCCTTGAAGACGTGCCACATCCCGCAATACTGGTTTTGCAGACCGTTTTCGTTGGGTGGAACCAGGCACTCTCCGTTCGCACCGAAGATGCTCTTGGGCTGCGCACCTCGCGGCGCGTGGCGGACATCCATCACCTCGAACGGGTTGACATGAATATGGAAGATGTGCGGTTCGCCCTGCGAGGTGAGCACCCAGTCGTCCGTGGTGCCCACTTGGCGCGTGAAGTCGACGCGGTCCGGATCGTACGCCTTGTCGTTGATGTAGAAACCGAACGGGCCAGTCCAGGGCTCACCCGGCTTGGCGGGTGGCGTGACACGCGGCGCTGGCGGGGAGGGCGGATAGCCGATGAAGAAATCGACCTTCTGCATAGCGGAGTTGACAGCCACATTCTTGAGGTCGTCCATGGCACGCCAGGGTGTCAAGTCACCAGCCAGCAGTCCATTCAAGGCCGCGGGTGGAAGCGATTTGTCGGCCTTGTTCCCGTCGTAGAGAGCCTGCTGGACATAGGTCTTGAGATCGCCAGTCGCCACCGGCTTGCCGCCCGACACGACCACCGTTGCAAGCAGCTGCGTCTCGGTTGGGCCTTGGCCGCCATGGGAACCAGCGTTGGCGCGCTCCGCGGGCGTTGCAGCCTGGTTCAGGATGCAATAGGTACCTGGCCGCGGAAACGCGATCAACACGTCGCTGCGATAGCCCGGCTGCAGGAAATTGCTGCCGATGCCGCCGCTCACGCTTTTCTTGTCCACGCCGATCGCGCGTATGGCCTTACGGGTCAGGCCATCTGATGCGATTTCAAACTGTGGCACCAGATCGACAGGCTTGCTCGTGTCCGGCACAAGCACCGGGCAAAGTGCCGCGATCGCGGCCAGCTGCTCCTTGCGCGAACCCGCCAGTACGCCCGCGAGTGCCGCCCGGGACTCGGGCGTATTGGTGGCCATAGGCACGATCTGCAAGTTGATCGTGTCGTGGATGCCTGCATGGATGAAGCGCCAGCGCTGAATTTCCCCGGCGGCTACGTTACGTAGCGTCGGCTGGACAACGCCGTTGATGCTTGTGAACCGGCCGCTGTCGTCCCATACGGTTGACGAAGAGAGTTGCTTGTTGAAGTCTTCAACGACACCGACCTTTCCAGCCGGACAAAACCATTGGCCTTTCGCCTGGATGATTTCGCCTTTGTCGTCGAAGCAGGCGTACGGAATCTGTTGGAAGAGGAAGATTTGCTCGGGGATCGGCCGTCCCGAGGCGTCGTGCAGGATTGTATCGATGTCTCCCGGTGCTGCACCGACGTAGCGCCGATTGCCGCGCACGATCAGCGGCCCTGCCGCTCCGCTCGCGACTTGTAGCGCAGTTGAGCCGTGGCGGTGCGCGTGGTACCAGAAGGTGCCCGATGGATGATCGGACGGGATGTTGATCTCGTATTCGAATTTTGTTTGCGGGCCGATGTTGAGCAGGACATTGTCGCTGTTTCCGGCAGGCGATACATGCAGTCCGTGGAAATGCATGTTGATCGTGTTGAAGCAGCCTGGCTTCCCGCCCGCCGGATCGTGCCCGCCAGGACAGCTCGGGTCATTCTTGTCCAGCCGGTTGTCAAGATTCACCCGCAGCGTGTTGCCGGGTTTCAGTTCAAGCAGCGGGCCGGAAAGGCAGCCGCCATACGACCGCAGCCTGACGCGATCCTCCGCTCCGTTGGGATTGCCGGGGTTGTAGATCCTGTTTTCTCGCTTCTCGACGCGCAGGTTCAGCGTGACGGTCTGACCGTCACGAGTGATATCGCCCGAAGGATTGCACGTCGTCGCAGAGGATTGCTTCTCGATTGTCGCCGGCGCTTCCAGCGGCCCCTTCTCTGCCAGCTTTGGCGGCGGAAGAAAAGGCTGCGCGGCCAATTGCGCCAGCGCGGGTTCGTTGGCCACAAGCATCAACACTGCCCATCGAGCGATGCAAGCCGCTTTCATTGTGCGCCCCCGTGAAATGCCGAAAAAAGCGGCATCTTCAAGCCTTGTATTAAGACTGATTCTAGAAATCGCTCACGAATACTTCAACCTAATTTGCATGAAAATAAATTGTTATCTGCAATATAACGCGCCATTCGCTTATTTTTGCAGCATCAAGTTTGAGGCAGCGATAGGGCGGGAAAATGAAACAATAAAGAGGACAAAATCGCTTTATCATGGCCACCGCTTCCCGGCTATCGTCATTAGCTGTGCGATTCGCTGGCATTTCCGGTTCAACCTGAACCTGCGGGACATCGGGGAGTTGCTGCTCGAGCGTGGTGTCGTGGTCACATGCGAAACGATCCGTTGCTGGTGCAACAAGTTTGGCGCGGCGCCCCCTTGCCGGCTGAACGCCTTGCTTGCAGCACAGGTTTCAGTATCAATTCCGGCCAGGTAGCACTGCGCACTTAATTCGCTTCAGCAGCCTGAGCCGGCGTCTCAACGTTGGGCCGCGAGTGCATGGGATTGCCTACCTCCGCGCCTCCATTCTTGGGTGCGCGTGGGCGCACGTTGCCGCACCGAAGATGCTCGACACGAAATACACAGGCTTGATCGCTGAACACGTCGGTGCGTACTACTGCCTCGAAGAAATGAAATGGGGAAGCGGTTGGCACGAGCATGACACCGGTCTGACGGGGCGATGGGAAAAGCAGCCGAGCGAAACCGTGCTCGGTCGGCTCGACAGCGGTGGCAAACTCGAAAAGTTGCTGGCGGATACGGGAAAGAGGAAATTATGGATATTCGCTTGAGCGATGGTTCGTCGTGGTCGCTAGCCGCTATCAACGCCTTGCTTGTTCGCCGGTGCGAAGGCGGGTTTCATGATCTGCAGCTTTTGTCGAACGGACAATCGACAGTGCTGAGTGGGACACAGCGCTTGTCCGGTCTGCCGGTGGTCGTGAAGCTTACGATTGCGCCGGGCACTGCAAAGTCGGAGGCCTACTTCCTGGATTCCTGGCGAGCCAGCGGCGTTCCGGTCCCCAATGTCTTGCTGGTTGACGACGCAACCCACGACCATGAGCCCGACATTCTGGTCATGGAGAGAGTGAATGGCTCGCCGCTCGCCAGGTCCGGCCATGTGTCAACCGACATGGTGAAGCGAATCGCCAAGCTTCAAAGTCTGATGCATCGTGCCGCCGGACAAGGATACGGTCGTCCCGACAGGGAACAACCGTGGCGAGGTGTGGCCGACACCTTCTCCGACGAAATGGAGATCGAGTGGGAACGACGTCTTGCTCAGATAGTGCAGCACGACATGTTTCAAGGGCGACTGCGCTCGCAATTTCTCGCCGCAACATGCTGCATCGAATCGGATTGCGAACGCGAAAGAACCGGTGGTACCTTGACCCATTCGGATCTTTCCATGGACAACGTCCTGCTGAATACGGCCGGAGAAATCGTGATCATCGATCCGAATTGCCGCCTCACGCATCCGGCCATGTGCGCGGCGTATACGTTTCTGCGACTCAGCCTCGGTGGTCAGGCAGACGCCGCGCAAATCTACAGGTTCTCGTATTTATCCGATAGCGGGATCCGCGAACAGGTATTCGGTGCAGCGCTTCAACTGCGGACGATACTTTCGATTTCCACTTGGCTAAAGAAGGGTAAATTCAGCGAAGCGGCCGACGCCGCACGCATTGCCGGGCTTTCCTGATGCAATCCAACACCGCGAAATTCCTCGTCGCCATCGAGGGCTCCGATGGTTCAGGGAAAACGTCAAGTAACTGAACTGCGTGTACAGGACATGCCGTTATCCAGGTAAGACGATGGGCGGCAAGCATGATCCCATCGTCGATCAGGCACAGCGGACAAATTCGCTCCCGCTCGCGAACAAGGAGGTGCCTGGCCTCAATCATATGAGGACCAATCGCATAAGCGCTCATTGGAGGCCGTTGTTCAGGCCCAATCGCTCGTCGTCAGTCGAGTCATGTGAGACTGCGGTTCCGAGGCAACCTGCACCATGGCAAAGGCCAGGGACGGCATCCCTCTTCATTTTCAACTTGTTCGCGAGGCCCTACATCGCAGTCACCGTTCACGCCTCCTCACTCTTCCGTGGACCGTTAGAGAATGACTTTCCAGGCGCGTTCGCGCGGATGAGCCTCAACCGTGAACGGGCGGTAAGCGCCTCCAACGTGGCAACAACGATGCAGCGAGCTTGATCAAACATTGCGCCAGAAGCCCATGCCGACAAATATTCGCTATCACTTTCTGCGAGTCGAGGCTGGTTGCAGCTTTTACGCACGGGATGGCAGTCAATTATTCAAAGACAACTTATTGAGACTGCGGACATCTTTTCCGAGAGACAACACGCCCCGTCGAATCAACAGTAGTGACGCCCCCCATCGTACCGGCCACCATCCATCCAACTGTACCGGTACTGTACCGATCACTGTCGCTAAACTGACCTCCATCCCAGCCTAGAACCGAATGGAGAATCCGCGATGGAATTCCTCACCCTGAGTGCGCTGCCCGCCGGCATGCTGTTTGCCCTCGTCACGACGATCACGCCTGGCCCGAACAACACGATGCTGCTCGCGTCGGGCGTGAATTTCGGATTCCGACGTACGGTGCCGCACCTGTTCGGCATCAGCATCGGCGTCGCGATCCTGATGCTGTGCGTCGGCTTCGGTCTCGGCGAAGCGTTCAAGCGCGCGCCGCTGCTGTATACGATCCTCGAAGCCGCCAGCGTCGCGTACCTGCTGTACCTCGCCTGGCGCATCGGCACGTCCGGCGAAGTGAAGGCGCACGGCGCCAAGTCGCGGCCGATGACGTTCATCGAAGCCGCCGCGTTCCAGTGGGTCAATCCGAAGGCCTGGATGATGGTGCTGACCGCCGCGACGACGGTCCGCCTGTCCGCCGACTACGGGATGAACGCCGCGTGGATGGCCGTCGTGTTCATCCTGGTCGGCTTTCCGTGCATCAGCCTGTGGGCCGCGTTCGGCCTCGGCCTGCGGCGCTTCCTGTCGAATCCGCGCGCACTGCGCCTCTTCAACGTGACGATGGCCGTCCTGCTGGTCCTGTCCCTGTATCCGCTGGTCGCACACCTGCTGCAACAGTGAGTCAGCGCTCACCGCGCGCCCGTTGAGATTCGTGCGACGCAGGCGTACGCTTTCAGTCCGGGCGCGCGCGGCCGCTTCCGCGGTTGCGCCGCTGCTGTCGGAGAAAGCCGATGAAGCCACTGCTGAGGACGGGCGAACACATCGAGGGGATGCACTGGATCGCCGAGTATCACCCGCTCACGCACGACATCCGCGTGCTGCGCGAGAACATCGAAATCGGCACTTACTGCGCGCCGCCGACACTGTTCGGCGACGAGGAGGAGATGGGCGCCGCGAACCTCGCCGATCATCGCGGCCGGGAAGCCGCGCTGCGCGCGTATCTGCGCAATTTCGTCAAGGAACACGACGCCGAGGAGTAGCGGCGCGACGCCGCCGCATCGGCAGGCCGCACCAGCGGCCCGCCGCACATTCGCGCATCGGGCGGCTCAATGCCCGAGCGATTCGATCTTGCCGACCGGCTGCGCAACACCGTGCGGCCGCGCCGTCTGCTTGATCAGCAGTGCGACGCACGCGAGCACGCCCGCAACGGCGATCGTCGCGAACACGCCCGCGAACGAGAAGTGCCGGCGCGTCAGCTCGGCAACGAGAAACGACCCCGCGATCCCGCCGAAGCGGCCGACGCCGAGCATCCACGCCACCCCCGTGCCGCGCCCCTCGGTCGGATAGAACGCGGCGGCAAGCGCGGGCATCGACGATTGCGCGGTGTTCATCAGCACGCCGGCCACGAACACGATCAGCACGAGCAGCCCGACGTTGCCGGCCGCCTGCCCGATCGCATACACGCTGACGGCCGTCAGCGCGTAGCACACGGCGATCACGCGGTTCGCGTTGAAGCGATCCATCAGCACGCCGCACAGCACGGCGCCCACGCCGCCGAGCGGGAACAGGGCGGAGATCAGCGTCGCGCTCTTCGGCGTCAGGCCGGCATCCTTCAGCAGGATCGGCATCCAGTTGATCGATGCGTAGAAAATCACGAGGCCCATGAAGTACGCGAGCCACAGCATCACGGAGCCGACGATGTACGAGCGCGACAGCACGACGCCGAGGCCCTTGCTGCCGGTCTGCGGCGCGGCTTCGGTCATCGCGAACGAGCCGGCGTCGAGCGCATCGCGCGAGATGCGCGCGAGCGTCGCGCGGATCTTGTCGACGGACTGGCCGGTCGCAACCATGAAGCGCACCGATTCCGGCATCTTCAGCAGCAACAGCACGCCGAGCAGCAGCGGCGTCACGCCGCCGAGCACCAGCACGCTGCGCCAGCCGAAATGCGGAATCATCCACGCGGCCAGGAAGCCGCCAAACGCCGCGCCGAGCGGAAAGCCGCAGAACATCAGGTTGATCACGGTCGCGCGGCGCTTGTCCGGGCAGAATTCGCCCATCATCGTGACCGCGTTCGGCATCGCCGCGCCCAGCCCGACCCCGGTGACGAAACGCAGGATCGTCAGATGCCCGATGGTCGTCGAGAACGCGGAACAGAGGCACGCGACGCCGAACAGGAACACCGAGCCCAGCAGCAGCACGCGGCGCCCGAGCCGGTCGGACAACGGGCCCGACACGAGCGCGCCGCACGCAAGGCCGAACAGCGCGGCGCTCAGCACGGGCGCGAGATCGGGCTTGGTCAGGTTCCACTCGCCGAGCAGCGACGGCGCGATGAAGCCGATCGCGGCCGTATCGAAGCCGTCGAGCAGCACGATCACGAAACACATGAGGAACACGAGCCATTGAAAGCCGCCGAACGGCTGCTCGTTGATGAAGGTCTGGACGTCGACCACGGGTGCGCGATTCATCGCGAGTCTCCTGTCTGTATTGATTCGAAACGCGGCCCCCGGGGCCGCGCCTTTCCGCTGTTCACGCGCCGATACTCTGCCGGCGCGTTCTGTCATCGTCGGCGGCCCGCCTGCGTCGGCGGGGCCGCCCGGCCGGGTCGCCTCAGGCGCCCGGCCTGCCGCGCCTAGGCGGCGTCATCCTGTTCCTTGAAGATCCTGTCCGCGAGATGGAACGCGGAATTCGCGGCCGGCACGCCGCAATAGATCGCGGTCTGCAGCAGCACTTCCTTGATCTCGTCGCGCGTCACGCCGTTGTTGCGCGCGGCGCGCAGGTGCAGCGCAAGCTCCTCGCCGCGATTGAGCGCAACCATCATCGCGATGGTCAGCAGGCTGCGCGTATGGCGCGGCAGGCCGTCGCGCGTCCAGATCTCGCCCCATGCATAACGCGTGATCAGGTTCTGGAATTCGTCGGTCACCTCGGTGCGGTTCGCGATCGAACGGTCGACATGCGCATCGCCGAGCACCGCGCGACGCACCTGCATCCCGGCTTCGTAACGTTCTTGCTCATCCATCGCCATCGCCTCACGCGGTCAGGAAGTCGAGCAGCGCACGGTTGAAACCGTCGGTGCATTCGATGTTCGAGATGTGCGCGGCGTCGAATTCGACGTGCCGTGCGCCGGGAATCGCGGCGGCGAGCGCGCGGCCCTGGTCGGGCGGCGTCGACATGTCCTTCGCGCCGGTCACGACGAGCACCGGCAGCGCGATGCCCTTCACCTCCTCGCGCAGGTCGGCCGCGTTCAGCGCGTCGCAGTTCGCCGCGTAGCCGTCCTTGTCGGTATGCACGAACGTATCGCGGATCGCGTCGACGAGGCGCGGCTCGCGCTCGACGAACGCATCCGTGAACCAGCGCGGCAGCACGGCGTCGGCCAGCGCGGCCATCCCTTCGGCCCGCGCCTTCTGCGCACGCGGCGTCCACACTTCGGGCGTGCCGATCTTCGCGGCGGTGTTCGACAGCACCGCGCGCACGATGCGCGACGGGTGGCGTGCGGCGAGCGCCGCGCCCGTCAGGCCGCCCATCGAGATTCCGCAGAAATGCGCGCGTGCGATCCCGACGTGGTCGAGCAGGCCGATCACGTCGCCGGCGAGCTGCTCGATCGTGTACGAGCCGGCCGGCGCATCGGATTGGCCGTGGCCGCGCGTGTCGTAGCGCAGGATGTTGAAGTGCTGCGTGAGCGGGCGGATCTGCGGCGCCCACATCTGCAGGTCGGCGCCGAGCGAATTCGAGAAAACGAGCCACGGCGCGTCGTCGCGCGCGGCACGGTCGATCCGGTAGTGCAGTTTCACGCCGTTGACAGTGGCGAAGGGCATCAGTGTTCTCCTGGTGATTGCGCGCCCGCGTGCAGCGCGAGCACGGCGTCGACGCAGGCGTGCGCCTCGCCGACGTAATGAGCGGGATCGAGCAGCCGCGCGAGCGCGTCGCGCGACAGGTGGGCCGACACGGTCGCATCGGCGGCGAGCACGTCGAACAGCGTCGCACCCGTGCGCACCGCCTCCTTCGACGCGTGCTCGACGACGTGATGCGCATCGAGGCGGCCGATCTTGTCGCCGAGCGCGAGCATCACCGCTTCGCCGAGAATCAGCCCGCGCGTCAGGTCGAGGTTCGCGGCCAGGCGCTCCGTGTTGACGTCGAGGCCCGCGACGATCTGCGCGATCTGCGCGAGCGCGCCGCCCGTCAGGCGCGCGAGGTCGGGCAGCGCGTCCCATTCGGCCTGCCAGCCGCCGAGCGCGCGCTCGTGCTCCTGCACCATCCCCGCGAACACCGTCGCGACGAGGTTCGGGGCGCGCACCGCGGCGGTGAGCACCGCCGCGCAGCCGACCGGATTGCGCTTGTGCGGCATCGTCGACGAGCCGCCCTTGCCGGCGGCGGCCGGTTCGCCCAGCTCGCCGACTTCGGTCTGCATCTGCAGCGCCACGTCGCGCGCGATCTTGCCGAGCGTGCCCGTCAGCATGCCGAAGCAGGACGCGGCTTCCGCGATGCGGTCGCGCTGCGTATGCCACGGCACGGCCGGCGCCGCGAGCCGCAGGTCGAGGGCCAGCGCGGCCGTCACGCCGCTCGCGTGCTCGCGCAGGCTGGCCAGCGTACCCGCCGCGCCGCCGAACTGCAGCACCAGCGCGCGCGTGCGCAACTCGGCGAAGCGCGCGCGATGGCGCAGCAGCGCGTCGAGCCATTGCGCGAATTTCAGGCCGAGCGTGATCGGCAGCGCCTGCTGCAGCCACGTGCGGCCGATCATCGGCGTCGCGCGATGCGTGCGCGCGAGCGCCGCGAGCGACGCACAGGTCGCGTCGAGCATCGGCTCGAGCACGTCGAGCGTATCGCGCAACTGCAGCACGGTGGCGGTATCGATGATGTCCTGGCTCGTCGCGCCCCAGTGCACGAACTTCGCGGCCTCGGGGTCGTCGGCCTTCACCTGCGCGGTGAGCTGCCTGACGAGCGGAATCGCGAGATTGCCGCCGAGGGCCGCATCGCGCGCGAGCGCGTCGGCGTCCAGCCGGCCGGCGTCGCACGCGCGCTCGATCGGCGCCACCGCGGCAGCGGGAATCACCTGCTGCGCGGCGAGCGCGCGCGCGAGCGCGGCCTCGACGTCGAGCATCCGCTGGATCGTCGCGCGAGGCGACCAGATCCGGTTGAGCGGCTCGGTGCCGCAAATGAGGGAGGTCAGGCGGGCGCTGTCTTCAAGCATGGCATCGGATGGGGGAAACGGCGTGCGCCTATTGTCCACCCGGGCGCGCCGGCGTGCGCACGAGCCGGCACGCCCGCGGTTCAGGCGGCGGCCTTTTGCGTCGCGTCGATCAGCGGCACGCCAGTCAGCTTCTGCAGCTCGTCGAACGACAGGTCGGTGAAGATCTCGCTCACGGCCAGCCCTTGGGCCGTCACGTCGAGCACCGCGAGATCCGTGTAGATGCGGCTCACGCACTGCACGCCGGTGACCGGATACGAGCACTGCGCGACGATCTTGCTCTCGCCCTGCTTGGTCAGGTGCTCCATCATCACGAACACCTGCTTCGCGCCGATCGCGAGATCCATCGCGCCGCCGACGGCCGGAATCGCGTCGGGCGCGCCGGTATGCCAGTTCGCGAGATCGCCGGTCGCCGACACCTGGAACGCGCCGAGCACGCAGTAGTCGAGGTGGCCGCCGCGCATCATCGCGAACGAATCCGCATGATGGAAATACGCGCCGCCGGTCAGCAGCGTCACGTGCTGCTTGCCGGCGTTGATCAGTTCGTCGTCTTCCTCGCCGGGCGCGGGCGCAGGGCCCATGCCGAGCAGCCCGTTCTCGCTGTGCAGGAAGATTTCCTTGCTCGGGTCGAGATGGTTCGCCACCAGCGTCGGCACGCCGATGCCGAGGTTCACGTATGCGCCTTCGGGGATGTCCTGCGCTACGCGCTTGGCCATTTCGTCGCGGGTCAGTCGTTTCATGTCGGTATCCTCGGTCAGGCGGCTTGCGGTGCGGCGTGTTCGGCGGCCAGCTCGGCCGAGTGTGCGGGCTGGGGCACCTCGACGACGCGCTGCACGAAAATGCCCGGCGTCACGATGTGCTCGGGATTCAGCCCGCCGAGCGGCACGACTTCCGACACCTGCACGATCGCGACCTTCGCGGCGCTGGCCATGATCGGCCCGAAGTTGCGGGCCGTCTTGCGATATACGAGATTGCCCCAGCGATCGCCCTTGTACGCCTTCACGAGCGCGAAATCGGCGTGGATCGGCGTCTCGAACACGTACGGCTTGCCGTCGATCACGCGCGTTTCCTTACCTTCCGCGAGCCGGGTGCCATAGCCCGTCGGCGTGAAGAAGCCGCCGATGCCGGCGCCCGCCGCGCGGATGCGCTCCGCGAGATTGCCCTGCGGCACCAGCTCCAGCTCGATCTCGCCCGCGCGGTACAGCCCGTCGAACACCTGCGAATCGCTCTGGCGCGGGAACGAGCAGATGATCTTGCGCACCTGCTTCGCCTTGAGCAGCGCCGCGAGGCCCGTCTCGCCGTTGCCCGCGTTGTTGTTGACGATCGTCAGGTCGCGCGCGCCCTGCGCGATCAGCGCGTCGATCAGCTCCGACGGCATGCCGGCCGTGCCGAAGCCGCCGATCATGATGGTCGCGCCATCGTGGATGTCGGCCACCGCCGACTGAAGCGATTCGAAAATCTTGTTGACCATGTCTCTTCCTGATACGAACCCGCGGCACGATGCGCGGCCTGTCGAGGGGACACGCGCGTGCCGCGTGCCGCGCCGGGGCCGATATCGACTCCGGTATTTGTTCGCTATTCGAACCCAGATTCGATTAGCGAACGATGGCCGATCATAGGGTCGTGCACAGCGCGTTGTCAAGGCGGGTTGCCTCGGAGGCCGCGGCGTCGTCGAACGGCAGCCCGACGTAGTTTTCGGCGAGCGACTGCGCGGCGGCCCGCGAGCGCGTCACGTACTTCAGCTCGGCAACCTTCAGGCGATTGACGAATGGCGAATCCTCCGGGGACGCATGCAGCATGTTCGTCATGAAGTACGAGAAGTGCTCGGCGCGCCACACGCGTTCGAGGCAGGTCGCCGAATACGTGTCGAGCGGCGTCGCGTCGCCGTTGCGGTAGCGTGCGCCGAGCGCGCGGGACAGCGCGCGGACGTCGGCCACCGCGAGGTTCATCCCCTTCGCGCCGGTCGGCGGCACGATGTGCGCGGCGTCGCCGGCAAGGAACAGGCGGCCGTGCTGCATCGTCTCGGATACGAAGCTGCGCATCGGCGTCACGCTTTTCTGCGTGATCCGGCCCTCGGCCGGCGTCCAGCCCGTGTCGTTCGAAAAACGCGTGTGCAGTTCGTCCCAGATCCGCGCGTCGGACCATTCGGCGAGATCCTCGTCGGGCTTGCACTGCAGGTACAGGCGCGTGACCGTCGGCGAGCGCATCGAGAACAGCGCGAAACCGTTGTCGTGATGCGCGTAAACGAGTTCGTCGAGCGACGGCGCCGCATCGGCGAGGATGCCGAGCCAGGCGAACGGGTAGACGCGCTCGAACGTGTTCAGCTTGTCGGCCGGGATCGTCTGGCGGGCGATGCCGTGGAAGCCGTCGCAGCCGGCGATGTAGTCGCAGTCGATGCGGTCGGCGCGGCCGTCGGCATGCGTGAACGTAACGAACGGGTGCTCGCCCTCGACGTCGTGCAGCGCAACGTCGCCGACTTCGAAATGCATCGGATGGCCATGCTCGACGCCGGCCGCGATCAGGTCGCGCACGACCTCGTGCTGGCTGTAGACGGTAATTGCGCGCCCGCCGGTGAGCGCGGACAGGTCGATGCGGTGGCGCCGGCCGTCGAACAGCAGCTCGATGCCGTGATGCTCGAGCCCCTCGCGGCGCATCCGGTCGCCGAGGCCGGCTTCGTTCAGCGTGTCGACCGTCCCCTGCTCCAGCACGCCGGCGCGGATGCGGTTCTCGCAGTACTCGCGCGAACGCGCTTCGACGAGGATGGAATCGATGCCCTGCAGGCGCAGCAGATGGGACAGCAGAAGGCCGGACGGACCGGCGCCGATGATCGCGACTTGGGTGCGCATTGTTCGTCTCCTGAACATTGGTTCGAATAATGGAACACATTTGAGCGCTTTCCCGACTATGCGGCAACGCGATTCAGGAGATATGTTGTATACGTTTTGAAGATACTGGCCCGGCGATGGATACGCTCGATCTGAACCTGATTCCCTATCTCGTCGCGCTCGACGACACGCGCAACGTGAGCCGCGCCGGCGACCTGCTCGGCGTGAGCCAGCCGCGCGTGAGCACGGCGCTCGGCCGCCTGCGCGACTACTTCGGCGATCCGCTGTTCGTGCGCACGTCGCGCGGGATGGAGCCGACGCCGCGCGCGCTCGCGCTGCTGCCGGCCGCACGCGACGCGCTCGCGCAGATCGAGCGCGGCCTCGTCGCGCCGCACGACTTCGACCCGGCCGCGAGCACGCATACGTTCTCGATCGCGCTGTCGGACGTCGGCGAGATCGTGTTCCTGCCGAAGCTGCTGCAGGCGTTCGCGACGCGCGCGCCGCACGCGAACCTGCGTTCGGTCTCGCTGGCGCACGACGAAGTCGGGCGCGGCCTCGAAGCCGGGTCGATCGATCTCGCGGTCGGCTACTTCCCCGATCTCGACGGCAACAACTTCTTCCAGCAGCGTCTGTTCACGCACCGGTTCGTCTGCCTGATGCGGCGCGGCCATCCGCTCGAGCGGACGCCGCCGTTCACGGTCGGGCAGTTCCTCGCGTGCGGGCATGCGGTGGTGCGCGCCGAAGGCCGCAGCCAGGAGGTGCTCGAGAAATATCTCGCGAAGCAGCGCATGCAGCGCCGCGCGGTGCTCGAGACGCCGCACTTCATGAGCCTGCCGTTCATCCTGAGCCGCACCGACCTGATCGCGACGGTGCCGCATGCGATCGGCTATGCGTATGCGGCCGAGCACGCGTTCATCGTGCCCGTCGAGCCGCCGCTCGCGTTGCCGCGCTTCGACCTGAAGCAGCACTGGCATCGCAAGTACCACAACGATCCGCGCACCGCGTGGCTGCGCGGGGTCGTCGCGTCGCTGTTCAACGACGAACAGGACGAATGGCCGAAGTGAGCGCCGGGCCCCACACACGCGCCCCGAAAGCATGAAACAATGCCCGGATCACGCGCCGCCCCGGCGGCCGCATTCAACGGAGCAGATAGATGGGTAAAAAGAAGTCCGCACGGCCTGAACCGGCCGCCACCCGGCCGAGCCGCGAAGAAGCCGAAGACGCGGTCCGCGTGCTGTTGCGCTGGGCCGGCGATGATCCCGCGCGCGAAGGCCTGATCGACACGCCCGCACGCGTCGTGCGCGCGTACGAGCAGTTCTTCGCCGGCTATGCGCTGGAGCCGCGCGACATCCTCGCGCGCACGTTCAGCGAAGTCGACGGCTACGACGAAATGATCGTGCTGAAGGACATCCGCTTCGAGAGCTACTGCGAGCACCACATGGTGCCGATCATCGGCCGCGCGCACGTCGCGTATCTGCCGAACCATCGCGTGGTCGGCATCTCGAAGCTCGCGCGCCTCGTCGACGCGTTCGCGAAGCGCCTGCAGATCCAGGAAAAGATGACCGTGCAGATCGCCGACACGCTGTTCGACGTGCTGCAGCCGAAGGGCGTGGGCGTGATCCTCGAGGCCGCGCACCAGTGCATCTCGACGCGCGGCGTGCACAAGCCGGGCGTCGAGATGGTCACGTCGCGCATGCTGGGTACGTTCCGTACCGATCCGTCGACGCGGCGCGAATTCCTGTCGATCGTCGCCAACCCGTCCTCAGTCAACCTGACGAACACGTAATGGAGCCGACGAAGCAAGCGGCGCCCGCGCCCGTCGTGCTCGTGACCGGCGCCGCGCGCCGGGCCGGGCGCGCGTTCGCCGAGTATTTCGCCGCGCACGGCTATCGCACCGCGGTGCATTACGACCGTTCGGCCGATGCCGCGCAGGCCACGGCCCGCGCGATCGCCGAACGCGGGCAGGATTCGGCGGCGCTGCAGGCCGACCTGTCGGACGCCGAGCAGATCACCGCGCTGATCGACCAGGTCTATGCGCGCTTCGGGCGCCTCGACGTGCTCGTCAACAACGCGTCGGTGTTCTGGCAGGACCACTTCCCGCGCTTCGACCTCGCGGCATTCGACCAGGCGTGGGCCGTGAACTGCCGCGCGCCGATCCTGCTCACCCGCGCGTTCTACGAACGGGCCCGCGCGGCCGGCGCGCAAGGGGTGGTCGTGAACGTGGTCGACCAGAAGATCAAGGAAAACTTTCACCGCGACCATTTCAGCTACACGGTCGCGAAGGCCGCGCTCGGCAACCTCACGCAGATGCTCGCGCTGTCGTCCGCCCCCGTGCTGCGGGTGAACGCGGTGTTCCCGGGGCTGATGCTGCCGAGCGACGACCAGACGCAGGCCGATTTCGAGCACGCGAGCCGCGCGTCGACGCCGCTCGCGCGCATCGCCGGCCCCGACGACGTCGCGAGCGCGATCCTGCTGCTCACGGGCAACGCCTACAACGGCGTGGATTTCGTCGTCGACGCGGGGCAGAACCTGATCCGCGTCGACCAGGACGTGCTGTACAAGCACCGCTCGCCCGCCGGCAAGCACTGACCGCACGCGGGGCGGCGGCCCTCGGCCGCACGCCGCGCGCCGCGTTACGGCTTCTCGGCGCTCCCGCCTTCGCGCACCTTGCCCTGCGCGACGCTCGTGCCGGGCGGCACGCTGTGCGTGAGCCACACGTTGCCGCCGATCACCGAGCCGCGCCCGATCGTCACGCGGCCGAGGATCGTCGCGCCCGCATAGATCACCACGTCGTCCTCGACGATCGGATGCCGGGCGTTGCCCTTGACCAGCGCGCCCTCGCCGTCGGCCGGGAAGCTCTTCGCGCCGAGCGTGACGGCCTGGTACACGCGCACGCGCTCGCCGATGATCGCCGTCTCGCCGATCACGACGCCCGTGCCGTGGTCGATGAAGAAGCTCGGGCCGATCCGTGCGCCCGGGTGGATGTCGATGCCGGTGGCCGAGTGCGCGATTTCGTTGATGAACCGCGCGAGCAGCGGCACGCCGAGCCGGTGCAGCGCGTGCGCGAGCCGGTGGTGCATCATCGCCAGCACGCCGGGATAGCACAGCAGGATCTCGGTGACGTGCTGCGCGGCCGGATCGCCCGCATACGCGGCCTGGATGTCGCTGACAAGCAGCGCGCGAATCTCCGGCAACTGCCGGCCGAATTCGCGCGCGATCTCGAACGCGCGTTCGTCCAGCTCGGCGAACGGCGTATCCGCGTGTTCGGGCAGGAACGGCAACGCGCGGCGGATCTGCTCGGACAGAATGCGCAACGTGCTTTCGAGCGTGTGGCCGACGTAGAAATCGACGCTTTCGTCGGTCAGGTCCGGCGCGCCGTAGTGCGTCGGAAACATCGACGCGCGCAGGCCGGTCACAATCTTGCAGATCGCATCGCGCGACGGCAGTTCGCGGATGCCGCGCGGATGACGCGTGCGGTGGAGTTCCTCGCGCGACTCGCGCAAGCCGGCGACGATGGCTTCAAGGCCCCATTGACGGGCGGGTGATGTCGACATATGTCAATGCAGGCGGCTGCGCTCGGTCGCACGGCCGCTAATAAAGTGACGGGTTCCGCAAGATTACCGCGTTTTTCGTGCGGAAGCGGCGCACCGGGGATCGGCCGAACGGCCGAGGGCGCCGGATCGCGGCGGCGTCATATCGAGATGGTGCTCGCGTCGATCCATCGCACGGCCCAGTCGCGCGCGTGCGCGATCGCGGCGTCTTCGTCGTTGAACTGGAGTTCGATCGGGAAGAAACGGTTCGCGACGAGTTCCCCGTCGCTCGATCGGGAGATCACGACGTAGGGCTTGAACGAACCGTCACTGGCGCGCGCGGGCGCGCAGTTCAACAGATAACCGCGGTGCGTGAAGGCAGTAGTCGCTTGCATGAATCCGCCACCTCTAGTCCCTTGCCTTGTTGTTCACTACCCGTCTTGAGGGTGCTGCGGCGCCCCCGGCGCGGGCAGAGGCGGCACGACCGAATCCCTGTCGCCGCGTCGCAGGAAAAGAATCATACTCTGTAGAAAATGGGTCTTCTAGCTGAAATAAATCACGACAAATCAGTGCGCGTCACGCGACCGCGGCGATCGCCCGCGCGCCCTTTCCCGTCATGCCCGGAACGGGATTTGCTTCGATCCGGAGTGCTTCGCCGCGAGGAGAGCCGCGATGGAATCATCCGGTCAAACCGGTCGTTCGCAACCGCGCAGCATCGAGCTCGACAACGACGACACGCACGACAGCACGGTCGACACCGACGGCAAGAACCGCGAGGCGTCGCGCCTCGCCGGCGGCGGGCCGATCTCGCCCGACCAGATCACGCGCAGCAACGCGTCGCTCGTCAATGCGATGCCGGAAGCCGGTGACGGCTTCGCCGGCTTCGACAGCCGCCCGGGCGGCAATCATCCGGCGTTCGCGCTGCGGGCCGGCTACATGGTGATCGAGAAAGGCTTCGACACGCCGCCGCCCGCCGGCGACGCGCCGTTCGGCCCCGTCCACCGGATGTACGGCAGCGCCTACTGGCCCGGCCACCAGCCGCGGCCGGAACGCGTCTTCGAACTGACGGTCGTGCCGAGGTAGCCGGCGCGGCGTTTGAATCGGTCGTTCGTTTGCATGCCGGCACGGGTCGCTGCCCGATGGCCGCGGATCGGTGCGCCCGCACCGCGCGCCGGCGCACGCACGCCGTCCAGGCGAACGATTCCGCGCGGCGGCATCGGCGGTTTCATGCGGGCGCGGATCGCGTGGATGCACCTGCATTGATCGAAGTCATGGCGAGACGGCGCGGCTGCGATTGAATGGCGGCTGGCGATGCGTGCGATGCGCGTGACGCGTGCGATACATGCAAGACATGCGATGCGTGCGTCCGTGACGATCGCGCCATGGCGATGCGATCGGCGTGCGGCGCGATCGGCGTGCCCGCCTACCCGCGCGATGCGCGCCTTCGATGGCCGCGCATGCGTTCTCGCAGGCGACGCGCGCAACGACCGTGCTCGAATCGTGCGGCGCGTGCAGTTCAGCGCCGCGCGGCGCCTCGCTGCAAAGTCCCCGCCGTTGGTTTACTCTGCCTCGCAGCATTGCCCGACCCGATCGGCCATCCGGCCGGCTTCGTTTCAACCCGCCACTCGGAGACACTATGTACAAGCGTATTCTGGTTGCCGTCGACGGCAGCGACACGTCCCGCCATGCGTTCGATGCCGCACTGGCGCTCGCGAAAGCGCACGGCGCCGAGCTGCAGCCGTTCTACGTCGTCGAGAACGCCGCGATCTACTACAACGTGCCCGGCTACGATCCGTCCGTGCTGCGCGATCAGCTCGTCGCGCAAGGCAACGAACTCGCGAAGGAATTCACGAAACAGATGCAGGCCGCGGGCGTGCAGGGCGAAACGCGGCTGAACGAGGCGACGTCGCTCAACGACGTGTCGTCGCTGATCCTCGAAGGCGCGAAGGCGTTCGGCGCCGATCTGCTCGTGCTCGGCACGCACGGCCGCCGCGGCTTCCGCCGCCTCGTGCTCGGCAGCATCGCGGAACAATGCGTGCGGCATGCGACGCTGCCCGTGCTGCTGATTCCGGCGGCCGCCAACGACCACGCACCGGCCGCCTGAGCGGTGTGCGGCATGCGCGGCCCGTCGCGACGTTTTGTCACCCGACAGCGGCAACTTGCGGTGGGACAATGATTCAGTCGATTCAACGCCGGAGTAAACGATCATGCTGACGCCCGTCGCTACACGTCCCGCCGCCTCGCCTCACGCCGGCAGCTGGGCTCCTCGCCAGGCCGCGCACTGCTCGACATGCGCAATGCGGCACCTGTGCATGCCGCAGGGCCTGGCGCCCGAAGCGCTCAGTCGCCTCGAGTCGGTCATCTGCGCGGCGCGCCCCGTGAAGCGCGGCGAAGCGCTGTTCCGCGAAGGCGACGCATTCGACAACCTGTACGCGGTGCGCTCGGGTTCGCTGAAAACCGTCGCCACGCGCCATGACGGCCGCGAGCAGGTCACCGGGCTGCATCTCGCGGGCGAGGCGCTCGGCCTCGACGGCATCTGCGACGACACGCATCCGCGCACCGCGGTCGCGCTGGAAGACAGCTCCGTCTGCGTGATTCCGTACAGCGCGCTGAAGGCGTTGTGCTCGGAAGCCGGTTCGATGCAGTTGCGCATGCACAAGCTGATGAGCGAACAGATCGTGCGCGAAACGTCGCAAACGATGCTGCTCGGTTCGCTGAATGCCGAAGAGCGGGTCGCCGCCTTCCTGCTCGACGTATCGTCGCGCTACCTGAAGCGCGGTTACTCGCCGTCGGAATTCAACCTGCGGATGACGCGCGAAGACATCGGCAGCTACCTCGGCATGACGCTCGAAACGGTCAGCCGCACGCTGTCCAAATTCCAGAAGCGCGGCCTGATCGGCATGCAGGGCCGCCACGTGCAGATCATCGATTTCGACGGCCTGCAGCACGTCTGACGCCGCCCGGCGCGCGCCTCTCGCGCGCCGCCCCCGTCGCGCCGCCGATCAATCGAGAAACAGCGCGGCGCGCGCCTTCAGCGCCGCGCTGAAATCGTCGAGCCAGCCGATCGACAGGCGCCAGCTCTGCCAGTACAGGTCGATGTCGACGGTGCGCCCGCGCGACATGTCGACCAGTTCGCCCGCGTCCAGCTGGCGATCGACCATCCGGTCCGGACACATTCCCCATCCCAGCCCCGTTTCGCACGCGCGCAGGTAGCCCGCGACGTGCGGGATCCAGTGCTGCGGCGGATCGAGATCCGCGCGCGTCACGCGCCGGATGAAACGCGCCTGCAGCCCGTCCTTCGGATTGAACATCACGCACGGCGCGCGGCGCAGCGCATCGCGCGTGATGCCCGCGCCGAAGTAGCGTTCGTAAAACGCCGGCGAGCACACCGCGCGATAGCGGATGCGCCCGAGCCGCTCCGAACGGCACCCCTGGATCGGCTCGGCCTGCGCGGTCACGGCGCCCTGCACGCTTCCGTCGCGAATGCGCGAGGCCGTGTAGTCCTGGTCGTCGATCACGAGGTCGAGCAACGTCTCGCGCTCCGTGCAGAACGGCCCGACCGCGTCGATGAACCACGTCGCGACGCTGTCGTCGTTGACGGCCACGCGCAGCGTCGGCCACGCGCTCGCGATCTGGCCCGGCAGTGCCGGCATCCGGCCGCCCAGCTCGGCCTCCAGCAATTGCACGCGCTCGGTGTGCCGACACAGCAGCGCGCCCGAGGTCGTCGCGACGCACGGCTGCCCGCGCCTGACGAGCACGCTGCCGACCCGCTCCTCCAGCAGTTTCACGCGCTGCGACACGGCCGACGGCGTGACGTTCAGCTCCTTGGCCGCACGCTCGAACGAGCCGTGGCGGATGACGGCCGCGAGGGCATCGAGCAACGCGTAGTCGAGCATTAGATTTCCTTAATCTGCATTAGGTGATTTAGCTTCTCTTATTCTCATGCCGACCGCAGACTAGCGCTACCCGATTCACCCGTCTACTGCTGCTACCGCTTCCCCACCATGAACTGGCTCGCTTTTTCCCACGGCCTCGCGCTGTGTGCATCGCTCATCGTCACCATCGGCGCGCAGAACGCGTTCGTGCTCCGGCAAGGCATCATGCGCTCGCACGTCGGCAAGATCGTCCTGCTGTGCGCGCTGTCCGACATGATCCTGATCGGCGCGGGCGTCGGCGGCGCTTCGGTGCTCGTCGAACGCTATCCGACCTTCGTCCATGCGGTGCTGTACGTCGGCCTCGCGTATCTCGCGTGGTTCGGCATCAACGCGCTGCGCCGCGCGTTCAAGCCGGGCCACGCCACGCTCGACGTGCGCGGCGACGCGGTCGCGCCGCCGCCGCAAAGCGCGATGGCGGTCGTGCTGATGACGCTCGCGTTCACGTGGCTCAACCCGCACGTGTACCTCGACACGTTCCTGCTGATCGGCACGGCCGGCGCACGCGAACCGGAAGGAGCGCGGTTCGCGTTCGCGATCGGCGCGATGACCGTCAGCGTCGTGTGGTTCCTCGGGCTCGGCTATGGTGCGCGACTGCTCGCGCCGTGGTTCCGCAAGGCGCTTGCGTGGCGCGTGCTGGACGGCGCGATCGGCAGCATGGTGCTGTTTCTCGCGGCCGTGCAGTTGCGCTGACCGGCTCGCCGTTGCACGGGCGGCCGCGGGCCGCCCGCCCCCGGCGCCCCGGCAGGTC